>JANWYJ010000073.1 GCA_025055115.1 Gemmata sp. | reverse complement strand
AGACAAGAACTGCTGCGAACAGCCGAAGCCGACTTGACGCGAGCGCTGGATTTGGGAGCGCCGTCGGTCTCCGTCCGATTTCTCCGGGCCAAAGTGCGCGAAAAGTTGGGCGAGCAGGAAGGAGCCAAAACCGATGTCTCGGCCCTACAACATGTCGTGCCGCAAAATGAAGAGGAATTTCTGGCCCGCGGCTGGTATCGGATGGCCGATAACCCACAAGAGGCGATCGCCGACTTCCAAAAAGCCCTTGAATACAATCCGCGTTCCCTGCCGGCACTGATCAACCAAGCCCATCTCTATGCAGATAGGCTCAAGGATCATCGGGCTGCCAAAACCATCACGGGACAGTTGATCGAACGCTACCCCGATTTGGCCTCAGCTCATGCCTCCCATGCCATCGTCTTGGCCCGGTTGGGCGAACTCGACGCGGCCCACCAAGCCATCGAACGAGCGCTCTCACTCTCCAATGAGGCGAACATTCTCTACCAAGCCGCATCGGTCTATGCTCTCAGTTCTCAGAACGATCCGCAATATCGCAGCAAAGCTTTGGGTTTGTTGCGCGAAGCCATTCGCAAGGGCTATTCCAACCTCGACAGTTTGAAAAATCACCCCGATTTGCAGTCGCTCCGCGCGACTCCCGAGTTTCAGACCCTTCGCCAAGCCGCGCAAGTCCTGATGCGCTAGCCACGGAGTGACTCGGTCGCCACAAAAGCAAGCCCCCCGGAAGATACGGGGGGCTGTACAATTCCACTCACTCAATTCCAGCGGGCCACTCACCACTGGACGATCGGTTGATTGAATATTGACGACAATTCGAGCAGCACATCAAGGGTGAAAGTGTATCCGTAGCCGTAATACATCGCGCCCATCTGTTCCACATAGGGTCTCATAATCGTGGGGTCATTCAAGCCAGGATCGTTGGGATCTTGGGGCGGCGCTGAGCCAAGGTCGCTGAAAGGCCCAAGCGTGGGCAGATCGCCTGGATTTTCACGCGCTTCCAAGGCTGACAACGACAATTGGGCACGCAACGTCATGGGGTTAACCTCACAAAGGGTTGAGGGATGGACGCAAAACTCGGCTGTGGGCGATTTTGGTTGCTCGATAGTATTTCAATGGCTGATTATTGTGTCTAGTGGATTTTGCACAAACGCTGAAGAATTCACAGAATATTTTTTTACTGTCATATTATTTTTTGGACTCACACCTTAATTCGTCTTGGTAGCGCCCGAATTCTTCATTTCGAACAAAGTTTACTGGTTTTACTTTTAGCCTGAGCAAAAGATGCTGCAAGAAAAAAAATCCCATTTGCTTTTGGCTAATTCATCTCCGTGCTGAATTTAACGGTTATAGCAAAAAAAGAGCCGACTTCAGCGCGCCGACTCGGTGATTCCTGGAATTCAAAGGACTTGGCGAAGAGAAGATGAAGATTCACAGACAGCGGAGGATGCCTACGAGTCGCGTTCCCGCGATACTAACATCTCCACCGCGTGATTCTGGCCGGAGAATTCGCCGGCCAACACGGTCGCGGTCCTGCTGAGGTGTCATGATGCGTGTGAAACGAATCGCGATATGGCTCCTCATCGCCGCGGCCACCGTCGGCTTTCTGGGAGCTATGGCGATTCAACTACTACGGCAACCGGACGTGGTCGAGACGTTGGTTCCTCCCCCCGAAGAACCAACATGGCTGAATGATTATGATCTGAGCGTCACGGTGCCGGAACTGATTACCCCGGGCACCGTTGTGGAGAACGCTCCACCGGTGGGTTGGTCGCATCTGATTATTAAAAGCTTGCCCCGGGTGAAGGCCAGTGAAATCGAACGGCTTCCGCCGAATCCATTCGTTGGCCGGGACGGCTTGGTGCGACAAGTATCATGGATGTTCACGGTGTTTACTGCTGATGTAGTAAAAGACGTACAGGGTGAGTCCGGCCGTTACCGGCTGCGGGCGATCGGCTTAGGCTTGGGCGCGAACGTCCACGGCCGCGATATGGTTCTCACGGTGGACAGCGCAGAGCGATTGGGTCTCAAGCTCGACCCCATTCAGGCGATCACGCTCACGACGGGTTATCGGGTGCAGCAACAAGCACGGATTGTTGTGTTTGGCCCAACATTTGCGGTCGTCGATACTCCCGTGACGTTCCACTGTGGCCAGCGGAATCATGCCCTGCGTTTCCGCTATGGTTTACTCGTCAACGCACGCACCGGAGCGCTGGAGGTACTGGCATGGCGTTTGGGTCTGGAAAATGGCCAGTACGCGGACCTTACGCGGGCAGTCCTGCTCCATCCGAACACCATTGACGAAGCCGAGTTAGTACCAGATTTGAACGAATTCCCTCTGGGTATTCCAAATGAACGGGCCTTTGGTGTGGAAGATTTACCGCCCCACCGTCGCGAGGTGACCATCCCCGAATCGCTTCGGGAACTCGCCGGACAAACCCGGTTTACTCCCGAACAAGCTTACCGCCTCGAAAACGCCCTGCGGCAATTGCTGCCCTAGCTGTTCAACCATTGTTCAGCCCCTGTTTCTGAAACTTCAAGGACGACTGCCTATGTACGCACTGCTGTTTTCGCTCCTGGCCACCACACCCACCCAAGCGCCGGCGGGTTCGTCGCACGAAAACCTCAACGCTCTGTACAAAAAATTAACACACGAAGGACTTGATGTCGGCGGTAAAGCCAAAGCCAAATTCCCTCCGCCAACAATGCCCGATGGCCTGACCCCTGCGCAACAAACCGCCGTCATCGCCAAACTGATCGAGAAAAACTACACATACGACCAATTCACACGCAACTCAACCGTCGCGCCGCAAATGATTAAAATTGAAGACCTTCCGGATAGCGACCCGAAAAACCCGGCCCGCGCGGTCAGTGTATGGTTCCTAGCCTATTGCGACTTCAAAAAGCTGGACGACGACCGGTTCCTCGAACGCATCATGAATGCCAACAAAGGAACAGGTAGTAGCGGCGGCGAATTGAAACCAACCGACCTCCAAAAACGCGGCCTGACTATCTCCGCAGGTAACGAGAATCGCGAAAGCTATGGCTTCGTGGAATTCGACTTCCTCGATAAAGTCCGTATCAAAGTGACCGGTCACGCCATCTGGAGCCGCACGGAGGAATCCGTCGTGGCAGCGGCCGAAATCGACCCTCGGTTCAACAACGACAAAGAATTCCCCAATGAATGGCGTTCCCTGACCAAACAAGGTGGTCAGTTGAAGGTCGGGGAACCACAACCGTGGTCGGGAGCAGCTATGTACGTCAAAATCACCAAACTCCAAGAGCCGAAGGGGGCCTTATTCGTCGAACAGCACGTCATTTACCAAGAACCAGCCGGATGGTTTGGGGCGCCCAACTATCTCCGCGCCAAGCTGCCCCCCGCCGTGACCGATAACGTGCGAAAGATGCGGGCCGAAATCCAAAAGTGACACGGATCGTCCTTCCCCAGCGAGCGAACCCGATTGTCCCCCGGTAGGGTTCGCTCCCGTCATCGTCACGACCCGAAGTGGCCAGATTTACGCAACAGCCAAGAGCAACTGGCCAGATTTACGCGACATCAAAGAGCTTGGGTTGAAACGTCTCAACGGCAGGCGGGATGGGGGTCAACAGGTCGAGGCCGTTGGCTTTCACAGAATTGACCCGCGGGCTGACGGGCCAACCCTCCAAGCGTTCTGGCGGGTAGGTCGTCAGGAGGGGCAAGAGTTTGTCGGGTTGGCGTTCACGTGGATCGAGCCAAAGGCTGAAGTGGCCTTCACGGAGAATCGCCGGCATGCGGTCGTGCAGCGGGCGGATGAGGTCATTCGCTGGCACCGTCAGAATCGCGACAGTCTCTACCACGCCACTGGGGCTATTCCACCGATCCCAAATCCCCGCCAAGACCATCAAGCCCCCACCGGCCGGTCGGAAGAAATAGGGCTGCTTGGTTCGACCTCCTTTCATCCATTCGAAAAATCCGCTCACCGGAACCAGACAGCGCCGGTGGCGAAAGGCATCACGAAAGGCGGGTTTTTCGGCCACCGTTTCCGCCCGCGCATTGGCAAAACCGGTGGGTTGGGGTTTCGTGTTCCAATGAGGAACAAACCCCCAGCGCAAGTCCGCCAATTCCCAGCGACCTTGGACCACACGAACCACCGGAATCAGACTCGATGGCGCAACGTTTACACGCAATGAGTCGGCCGACCGCGGTTGGCTCAAATCGTAAGCCAAGCCGAACAAATCCGCGATTTCAGTATCGGTCACTGTCAGACTGATGCGCGCACACATCCTTCTACCTTCTTCTTGTGACTACTCGTGAACTTTATCACACATACCACGATCGCAAAATGTCGGTAGGGAGTGACCCCAGTTTGTCATTGCCATCCGACCGACCGCAATCGACAATTTCACCATATTCTGGACCCCCAAGGAGAATGCGATGAAAAGCGTTCGGACGGGAACTCTCCTGCTGGCGGGAAGTTTCGTTGGTGTTTTTGCCGTGCTGGGGCTGATGACCGCGTGGGCGCAGCGGGAATACAAAAGCGGTATCATCTGGCCGGAACCGGCGATCGTCACCCCGGGAGCTACCCCCAGCGACCCACCCTCGGATGCCATCATCCTCTTCAACGGCAAAGACCTTTCCCAATGGCACAACGGCGACAAGTGGGAAGTGAAAGACGGCTACGCGATTGTTCGTGGAAGCGACATCGTCACGAAAGAATCCTTCGGGGATTACCAACTTCACATCGAATTTGCCACACCCGAAGTGGTCCGCGGCAGTGGCCAAGGCCGCGGCAATAGCGGCGTGTTTCTTGCCAACCGCTACGAAGTGCAAATCCTCGATTCCTACGACAATAAAACCTACTTCGATGGTCAATGCGCCGCCATCTACAAGCAAAGCCCACCCATGGTCAATGCCTGCCGCAAACCGGGCGAATGGCAAACCTACGACATCATCTTCACCGCCCCCCGATTCGACGAACAATCGCCCGACGTGAAAGTGCTAACACCCGGTTATGTCACGGTGATTCACAACGGTGTGGTGGTTCATCACCACTTCGAGTTGCAAGGCGGAACGTATTACGATCGTCCCGCCAAGTATTACGAAAAACACCCCGTCAAGCAACCCATCCGCCTGCAAAACCACGGCAACCCAGTCAAGTTCCGCAACATTTGGCTCCGGGAAATCCGACCCTTGGAAGGGAAAAAACCCGACACTCGGAAACCCGAATAGACCGAGAATTTTTGTGAAATTTTGTCCAGATTATTTGCTTTTCCTGAACTATTGCGCACGATGGAGTTAAGGGGATGACACGCTCTGCTGCCAACTCCCCAACGAATGCTGCTTCCACGCTGCGTCGCCGCTACGCTCCGTTAGTCGCAGCCGTCGCGGTGATGACCGCCGGAGTCCTGACGATCTGGCAAGCCTTCCACTGGGCGGGCTTCGGCGCCGATTTTCACATGGTGCGAGCGCTGGCTGCCAGCCTTCCTCTGGCCCTGGCCGGACTTGTGATAGCTTCCTGGCAGCTCCACCGCGCAAGCCGTATCGTTGTCGTGCTGTGCGGTCTGACAGTGGCCGCACTGGCTTGGTGGTTTGTGCCCAGTTCCACTGCCGCTGGCGCACTTTCGCTTCACCAAGCTGTGCGGGCAGAAAGCTTATACCGGGAACATTTGCGCCGGCCCACCGTCGACGAATTCGACCGTACCAACGGCCTGCTCGAAATCCGCGAACTACACCGGCAGTTTCCCTCACTGACCGGGGATTTGCTGACAGCCCATCGTCAATGGCTCGCCGGTGTGGCCGAGGAACTGAAAACGCACTACGAACGAACACCGCCTGACGATGTTGCAACGCTGCTGCGTTGGGATACGCTGGCCCTGTGGCTGAGCGGGATTTACCCCGACGCGCAAAACGAACTGACCGCGGCCTCGCGTGCCTGGCTCAAGCGAGCCACGGAGAAGATTGTCAACGAATGGCGACAAATGCCCCCCGGTGATTGGTCCGCCTTTGAACGCACAGCACTGGAACGCCGTAGCCTCGTACAGGCTTTTCCCGATATTCGCGGCGAGCTACTGCCTGCCGAAGCAGATTGGATTGATCGCTCTATTCAGCACGAACTGGAACGCGCGGCACAGGCCCGCCGCACCGGCGAAGCCCCACGCCGTTATTTTTGGCGCGAACTGGAACGCGAAGTGCTCGAACTGCCCACCCTCGACACTACCGAACACCGGTTCCTCACCAGTCGCCGCCGGCTCTTCGAGCAAGCGCACGCGACAGCCCAAGCGGAGGCCATAGCGCTGTTACAAGCTGGCAACTA
Source organism: Gemmata sp. (assembly GCA_025055115.1). Lineage (GTDB taxonomy): Bacteria > Planctomycetota > Planctomycetia > Gemmatales > Gemmataceae > Gemmata. The sequence continues at coordinate 86,306 of JANWYJ010000073.1, read as the reverse complement.
CACCAAAGCCCACAACCTGGCCCGCAAACATGCGGTCGATTGGAACGCCACCGCTGCTCTGCTAGGCCCCGGTGAACTGAAGAAACTGGATCAACTGCGCAGCCTGTGTTTCTTCTTCGATCTGATGTTCGCAACGATCGAACCACCGGCACCAGCTGAGATCGCGCCCCCACCCCGGGAGCGCCAGGAAGGAGGTCCTGACGGCCACGACGCCCTCATGCCTTGACCACGCAGGGATCGTTGGTGATCAGCCGCGCCGTGCGATTGCGTGTCACATAATTCCAAAACCACTGAAAGAGCACTAACACCCGGTTCTCGAAGCGAGTGATGTAAAGGAGGTGAACAAACAACCAGGCCAACCATGCTAGATAGCCACTGAATCGGATGCCAAAACTTTCTCCGACGGCCCGGGCACGACCAATCGTCGCCATCATCCCTTTGTCGAAATAGCGAAATGGCCCTTTCGGGCTTTCTCCCCGCAAGCGGCGCACGATCAGATTCGCTACATACTCCCCCTGTTGCATCGCCACAGGAGCTAACCCGGGCAGAGGCTGACCATCTGGGCCAGGACAATTCGCTAAGTCGCCAATCACGAAGATATCGGGCCGGTTGTCGATCGTGCAATCAGCATTCACGGGGATGCGCCCCATCCGATCGGTTTGAAGACCTACGGCATCGGCTAACAGTTTCCCCAACGGGGAGGCTTTCACGCCCGCCGCCCATACCACCGTCGCCGTATCGATCCGCTTGGGCGGACCGTGCCCACCATCCGGAGTCACCATCACATGATCCGCTTCAATCGCTGTCACATGGCAATTCAGCCACACTTCGACGCCCAATTCTTCCAATGCCGTTTTGGCTTTCGCACTGAGGCTTTCATGAAACGCCGACAACACCCGTTTCTGTCCTTCCACCAAGATGACCCGCGCTGTGGCCGGATTGAAGTTGCGGAAATCGGCCCGCAGGGTATGCCGTGCCAACTCCGCAATGGCTCCAGCCATCTCGACCCCCGTCGGTCCTCCCCCTACGACCACAAACGTCAGCAACCGCTGCAATTGCCGCGGATCGGTTTCGCGCTCGGCTTTCTCGAACGCCAACAGGACGCGGCGGCGAATCTCGGTCGCATCCTCAATTGTCTTCAGCCCAGGCGCCCACTTCTCCCAGTCGTCGTGCCCGAAGTAATGATGCGTCGAGCCAGCCGCAACTATCAGCGAATCGAAGGGAATGCGCCCCCCGTCGGCCAACAGCACCTCGTTGCGCTCCAGATCAAAGCCGGTCACTTCACCCATCAACACCGTGGTATTCCGCTGCCGTTTGAGAATGGCGCGCAGAGGGGCTGCGATGTTGGCCGGCGACAACCCACCGGTGGCGACCTGATACAGCAGCGGCTGAAAGAGGTGAAAATTCCGCCGGTCGATGAGGGTGACTTGTGTCGGAGTTTTGTTGAGCGACCGCGCGGCCATCAGCCCGCCAAAGCCGCCGCCGATGATAACAACCCGATGCTGTTGGGGATGGTACGACATCCTCCCGCCTCCTCTCGGTACCCAAGTAGTGTACGGACTTCGTCAATAACTTGCTTTGAGACCAGCACGACCGGTGTAGGAACCGTCCGCATTTGATGAAGGATGTGTGATGTTCGAGCGAAACTGGCAATAGCCAATTGGCTAAGTGTCACTTCAATGTCACTGGCTGAGTGTCACTTCAATGTCAATTGCCGCACATGGGCTATCGCTGCGATATCCCCAGCCAGATCGTAGACGTACAAACAGTCTGCGACAATCGCTGTCGGTTCACGCCCACGCAGCCACGCATATGTCGTTGGATCAGAGAGGTAAACGCCCAGCAGATTGTTGACGCTCACCACCAGGATATGCCGCGCTGCGCTCTCGGGGATGGTTTCGCCACCCGGCGGGCCGACGCGACCGTAGGTGGGCAGTGCTTGGAAGCGAATGCCGTAGCTTTCGGGTCGATCGGTGCCAAAGTACGAAAGGTAAACCATGTCGATACGCTGCGCTTGCAGATAATCGCGCAGGGCGGGAAGGCCTTGCCCCCAATCGAGATTGGAATCGGCAGCGATCCGCATTCCTCCCCGCGGACCACCGGCCAACTCGTTGAAGTACGAAAGTGGGTATGGATCATGCCGCCATGCTGATAGCGCACACCATGCCACACACAACCCCAGCAGAACGCGCGCCGGCCACCGACAAGTGTCAATGGTCGCCAACCCCGCTGCCAGCAGATACAGAAAGGGCAACACAGGCAAGACCACGCGCAGGCCGAGATTCACACGCGCGTAAGACGCCAGTACGAAAAATACAAGCGGCGGCACAACGACAAAAACCAGCCGTGAACCGCGACCAACAGCCCGAGTCGCAAAAACGGCAACCCAGGCGACCAACAACCCCAGTGGCAGCTTCAAAGGAAGAAGTACCACGAAGTAGTGATACCATCCCTGCGAGGATAGTTCACCCAGAAGATACATCCGGCCATCGCCATGTTCTGAGCGCGTCAGTTGGAATTTCAAGCCGCGTCCCCAGTCATCGAAATGGATGATGCCATAAGTGCAGGCCAGCGTCACCCCAGCGATCAGGCTGACGCGAAAAGTGAACTCCACGAAGGCCACTCGTGCGGGCGTGGCAGCTGGGCTGTTGGGTAACGCGAGCCGGCCACCCCACGCTTGATGAACCAGCGCTGCGGCAACCACCGCGCATACCACCGCCACTGCGGAGAACTTCGTGGCCAACGCCAACCCCACGGATACGCCAATTCCCCACAGCACAAGGTGTGAGGGTTTCGCAGCGTACTCCCACAACAGGTAGCACGACAGGAGCGTGAAAACGGCCAAGCCGGTATCGGTACTGAGAACGCACGCCAGCGCCAGCCAGTTCGGATCGAACGCGGCGAAAGCCGCCGCCACGACACCGGCTTGGCATGAGTTCCACAACCGATAGGCCCACCACCCGACAAGAAGTATGCCAACGCAACCCACCGCGAGGTTCACTCGTCGCGCAGGGTTCAACAATTGCTGCGGCGAAAGATCAGATTGGTACACCAACGCCGTGCTGACGGACCAATGATTCCCGGGGGTCTCTGCCATCACCGTCGAGAGGTGCAGCGATCTATCGTGTATGACAAGTGGCCAAGCCCACAGTAGCTTCATCAGGGGTGGGTCTTCATGGTTGAGATGAAAACGGCCAGTGGTCCAATAGGAATACCCGGCGGTGAGGTGAACCGCTTCATCGAAGGTAGGGCCGTTGTGCGCCAGGAAGCGTTCGCCGCGGTACCAAAACGCCGCGATGATGGCGACACTGGCCGCAATAGTCAGCACATGGCGAACGTTCATGTCCAAGTTTAGAACGCCATCTTGTAAATGCCGAGAATTTCCTCCTCGGATTGGGGCATGCGTGGATTGACACGCAGAAGGCGTTTGATGGCGAACGCTTTAGTGGCGAAACCGGGCAGCATGTCTTCGGTCACGCCGATGTCGCGCAGGCGGGTGGGAATCCCAATATCGGCGCGCAGTTTCATCACCAGGGCGATGGCCTCGTCGGCAGCGGCGTCTTCGTCGTCGTTGTGACGTGTTGCGCCGAGTAAGGCAGGTAGTTGTGCTAATGTCGCGCGGGCTGCGGGCTTGTTGAAAGCCATCACATACGGGAGCAGTAAGCCGTTACCTGCGCCGTGCGAAACGTGAACCGCCCCGCCAACGGGATATTCCATCGCGTGAACCAGGGCGACACCCGCGTTGGAAAACGCCAGCCCGCCCAGGGTTGCGGCCAACGCCATACCATCGCGTGCTTCCAGATCATGGCCGTTTTGTACCGCCCGACGCAGATACTGGCCGATGAGCCTGATAGCTTCGCGAGCCAGGGCATCGGCCAGTGGATTCTTCCCCTGATAGACCGTGCGTTCGCCACTGGGTAAGGGGAAAGCGTTGTTGTCCACCGCGCAAAAGGCCTCGATGGCGTGCGTGAGAGCGTCGATCCCCGCATCCGCCGTCACCTTCGCTGGACAACTGACCGTCAGGAGCGGATCAACAATCGCGAAGTGGGGTCGCAAAAACGGACTGAGGCACGAAACTTTGATGTGTTGGGTGGTATCGGTGAACACAGCTGCCGCAGAGACTTCCGAACCTGTCCCTGCGGTGGTGGGAATGGCAATGAGCGGACGAACCGGCCCCGGCACGCGGCAATCGCCCGTGTAGTCGAGCGGATCGCCGCCGTGGGCTAATATCATCGCCACCAGCTTCGCCGTGTCCATGTTGCTACCACCGCCCAAGCCGATAACCACATCGGGCTGATAGTCCCGGGCCGCCGCAACGCACTGACGCACCAATTCCACCGGGGGTTCCGGGGTAACACGCTCAAAGGTGGTGCAATGTATATGGTTTTGGGTGAGCGGTTCTAGCGTCTGGGCCAGCACGCCGGCTTGGACCAAGACGGCATCGGTGACGATGAAGGCGCGTTTCGCTCTCAGCCGTTCGCAAGCTTCACCCAAATGCAACCGAACAGCATGGCGACCAAAAAATAACGTCCCGGCGGAGGAGAAAGACCATGTTCGCATAGGTTGTTGCGGGGGATGGAGAATTCCGAATCGGCCACCACGACTGACTGCCTCAGATCATCGCGGGCAATTATACTACTCTCGGTGCCGGCACCGGCGCGGTTCTTCCTGGAATCCGATTTTCGCGAGTGTGTCATGCGTATCGGCATTCTCACCATCTCCGATCGAGCCAGTAGCGGAGTGTACGAAGACAAAAGCGGCCCTGCCATTCGCGCGTGTTTACAAGAAATGCTCACATGCGAATGGCAACCGCACTATTTGGTGATTCCGGACGAACAAGAACAGATCGAAGCCACGTTGAAGGCCATGGCCGACGACGAAGGCTGCTGCCTGATCGTCACAACCGGCGGAACCGGGCCGGCGAAACGCGATGTCACGCCGGAAGCCACAGCGGCTGTGTGCGAAAAAATGCTGCCCGGCTTCGGTGAGTTGATGCGGGCCGTTTCCCTCCGCAGTGTGCCGACAGCAATCCTGTCGCGGCAGACCGCTGGCATTCGCGGTAAGACCCTCATCGTCAATCTGCCGGGCAAACCGGCTGCCATCCGCGAATGTCTCCTGGCGGTCATGCCCGCGATCCCGTATTGCCTCGACCTCATCGGCGGCCCCTACCTCACCACCAACGACCAGGTGGTGAAGGCCTTCCGTCCCAAGACCTAGTCGCTTCAGGCGGCTAAGGTTCTGCCATCCTGACAGAAAAAATGGACCCGTCCCTGCGGAGGATTTTCCCATGCTCGCTTTTCTGCGATATTCGTTCCTTGTTCTGCTGGTGTGGCCCAGCGCAGCGCAGGCGCAACTCACCCCAGAGCAGAAGAAAGCAACGATCCAATGGATCACCAACCTCCAAGACCCCCAGGGCGGTTTTTATCTCGCCCCACAAGACCCCAACATCGATGCCATACCCCAACCCGGGCTTCGCGCCACCAGCGGCGCGGTGCGGGCCCTCAAATACCTCGGTGCGGACATCCCCAACAAAGACAAGCACGCTGCCTTCGTACTGAAATGCTACGACGCCACGACCGGCGGTTTCGCAGAACCGGGAGGTGCCCCCGATGTTACCCTCACCAGTGTCGGCATCATGGCCGCTGTGGAACTTGGCATCCCGCGCGAGAAAATCGCCAAAGCGATGGACTATCTGAAGGACAACGCCAAAACCTTTGAAGAGATTCGCATCGCGGCGGCAGCTGTCGAGGCGTGGGGTGTCAAGGATTGCCCCTTCGACCTCAAACCGTGGCTGGTGGATGGCCCGAAGTTGGCCTCGCACGGTAGTTTTCTGGACCCGCGCGACGGCGGGGCACGCCAGATAGGCTCGGTGACCGCGCTGTTGTTGCGGCTCGGGTCCACGATTCGCCCCGACGACCAGAAGCGTATCGTCCAGGCACTCCGCGACGGTCAACGGAGCGATGGCGGCTGGGGCCAGAAAGATGCCAAGGCCTCCGACGTGGAAACGACCTACCGTGTCATGCGGGCGCTGATGCTTCTGAAATCACCGCCGGCTGATGTCCAGAAGTTGCGAGCGTTTATCGACATGCATCGCAATGCCGATGGTGGCTACACCACCCAGCCGGGCGAGAAATCCACCATGAGTGGCGTGTATTACTGCGTCGTTGTCTCGAAATGGCTCGACGAGATGGAGAAAAAGTAACAACGTGCTCCGCAACCATTCTCCCAAGTGTCGCCGCCGATTGCGGGCCAGGCGTCCAAGTCTCAGAGGTGCCCGGCCCTTCGGCCGCAACCATTCTCCCAAGTGTCGCCGCCGATCGCGGGGGCGACCGGCGGCGGTGCGGTTCGATATCAGCACAACGGACTTCTGATCGCCATCGCAGCCACTTATGCCGCCGAGGCATCGGCGGTTGCGGCAGCTTTACGCGCTCGGCGTGCTTGGATGAACGAGTTGACACACAGCCCCACAAACACAGCACAGACGAGAATCATCAGTTCCCCAGCGACCGCGGACTTTTTGAACGGATCGAAACCATCACCCTTGTTGATTTGGCGAATGAGCGGCATGAATCCGCCAACAACGCCGAGTAATCCAATGACCGCGGCCAGATGCATGGCATGTTTACGGATTTTGTCGTTGAACGCGAAAAGCCCACAAACAATCAGCGCTACCCCGAAGAACGCCGGAATCAGCGCCGTTAGCGACGGTGGCTGCACTTCGGAGGTACCGTATCCCACAATCCCAACCAGCACCAGCAATGCTCCGCAAATGACCGTTGGCCAAGCCATCATCGAGAGATCCTCCACATGTGAGGGGGGATGCCGTGTTAACCGCGCCCCGCGGCCGCGATTAACTCCAAAACCTTGTTGACCAGTTCATCGGGGCCTTCGAGATCAACCAACCACGCATCGGCGAAGACCGTCAGGGTGTCGAAGCCAACATTGAAGCGGTGTAAACCGTGCGGTAGCGGCACTTCGAGGGGCGAATCGGCCTCAGCCCGCGCTCCGAGTGTCGCCAGCGCGTCGAGCAGGGCCAGTTGTGTCGCTTCGTCTTCCCGGGTGCAAATATCGACGCGCATAATGGTGAATTCCTTCCGGGGTAAAAGATTCGTCATTCCCATTCAATGGTCGCCGGCGGCTTACTGCTGATATCGTAGACCACGCGGTTGACACCTTTGACTTTATTAATGATGCTGGTGGCCACTCGCGCTAGCAAGTCGTCCGGCAAGCGGGACCAATCCGCGGTCATGAAATCGTCGGTTTGGACACAGCGCAGACAGATCGCATTTTCATACGTCCGGCCATCGCCCATCACCCCCACACTTTGCACCGGCAGCAGCACGGCGAAGGCTTGGGCCGTTTTGCGATACCATCCGGCTTTGCGAAGTTCCTCCAGGAAGATACTGTCGGCCTTGCGGAGGATGGCGAGCTTCTCCTCCGTCACTTCTCCCAAACAGCGAACGGCCAGCCCCGGACCGGGGAAGGGATGTCGCCACACCACATCTTCGGGCAAACCGAGTTCTAAGCCCAGGCGGCGCACCTCGTCTTTGAAAAGATCGCGCAGTGGTTCGATCAACTCGAAGCCGAGTTCCGTGGGCAATCCGCCGACATTGTGATGCAATTTGATCGTGGCCGCTGGTCCATCGGGCGAGCCGCCACTTTCAATGACATCAGGATAGAGTGTCCCTTGAGCCAGAAATTGTGCATCGGGAATACTTTTCGCTTCGTGCTTGAAAACGTCGATGAAGATTTTCCCGATAATGCGTCGTTTTTCCTGGGGATCGGTAACTCCTCGGAGCGCGGCGAGGAAGCGGTCTTTGGCATCCACGGCATGCAGATCAGCTTTGAACCAATCGCGGAAGGTGTGTTTCACCAGTTCGGTTTCCCCTTCGCGCATCAGCCCATTATCGACGTAAATACATGCCAGCTGCGCGCCGATCGCTTTCACCAGAAGTGCCGCACAAACGCTCGAATCGACGCCGCCGCTCAAGCCACAAATGACCCGTTTGTTGCCGACTTTAGCACGGATTTCACGCACGGTGGTATCAATGAATGCGGTCATTTTCCATGTGCCCGTGCAACCGCAGACATCGCGGAGGAAATTGGCCAGAATCTGGCCACCGTGGGGTGTGTGCGCCACCTCGGGGTGGAATTGCAGGCCAAATAACGGCCGTGTCTTGTGCTTGACCGCAGCCAACGGGCAAGTATCGGTCGAGGCGAGAGTTTGAAAGTCATCAGCGAGGCTTTGAACTTGATCACCGTGGCTCATCCAGACGATCGATTCCGCCGGATAGCCTTGAAAAATCGTATTGCGATCGTGCACGGTGAGCGTGGCCCGACCATATTCGCGCGTGTGCGTGGCTGCTCCGACGCGGCCGCCAAGATAGTGGCAGATCAGTTGCATCCCGTAGCAGATGCCCAGAACAGGAATGCCCAACTCGAGGATGGCAGGATCGCACCGCGGCGCGGCCGGTTCGTAAACGCTGGCCGGCCCTCCCGAGAGAATGATCCCGCGGGGGTTGAGTTCACGGACCCGTTCGGGGGCCATATCGTGACGCACGATTTGGCAGAAGACATTCTGTTCCCGGACCCGCCGTGCAATCAGTTGGGCCAATTGCGAACCGAAGTCGAAGATGAGGACCAATTCGTTTGTCATAAGGCCGCGGATGACTCCTCAGCGCGAAATTCCTGATGTTTGACCAAGTTCGTGAGCGCGCCGCGTGGCGGCCACGACGGCATCCATAGCCGCGGCGCGAAAGGCCGCGCGTTCGAGGGCATGAAGGCCGGCGATGGTGGTTCCTGCCGGGCTAGCCACCGCATCCTTGAGTGCCGCAGGATGTTGCCCGCTTTCCAGAACCATCTTGGCGGCTCCCAATACGGTTTGGGCCGCCAACGTCAGGGCGATGGAACGGGGTAGGCCACAATGCACCCCCCCGTCGGCCAGGGCTTCGATGAACAGATACGCAAACGCCGGTCCACTGCCGCTCAGCCCGGTCACAGCATCCAGCCACTGTTCCGGAACACGAACAACTACGCCGACGGTTTGGAAGAGCTTCTCGACCACTTCGACATCCGCCGCCGTGGCCGTGGCAGCGGGGGTATACGCGGTGGCGCTGGCCCCCACCAGACAGGGAGTGTTGGGCATGACACGGATCAAACGCACCGCGGAGCCCAGATGGGCAGCCAATCGATCCAGAGGCACCCCCGCGGCAATTGAAATCACCAACTGCTGCGGTCGAATCCGTGTTCGTACCTCCGTCAATACCGCCTCGACAACTTGCGGCTTGACGGCCACAATCAACACCTCACAGGCCTCCACCACGGCATCGTTTGCTTCCACCGCCACAATGCCCGTGGTGGTGTGAAATTTCTGGCGGGCCTCCGGGAGAGGATCAGCAGCCCGGGATTTCTCGATATCGAGCAATCCCGCTTTGGCCCATGCCGCAGCCAAGGCGGTGGCCATTTGGCCCGCTCCCCAAAAGCCTACCGACAGTGGCAATACGCAGGTGTCAGATCCGCGGTTCATCACGCCAATCCGGTGTCTGTGGAAGATTTCATCATATCAGTTGCCGGGAAGTTGCGGAAATACTAGCCTCAAGACGCCCCAGCGGGTAATGTTTCTGAACGTTGTCCTCCCACCTTGAACGCGGATCACGGCCATGGCGAATTTTTCGGCCTCCCCCGACCCGATCGCTCCGCGAAGCGGCTGGGCCAGTTTGCGGGACATGACCCCCTATCACTGGTTCGTTTTCATCATCTGCTGCCTCGCGTGGGACCTCGACTGCATGGACCAGCAACTGTTTGTGCTGGCCCGGGATCCAGCGTTGGCCACCCTCATGCAACGCCCCGCCAACGACCCCCACGTTGGCGCGATGGGCACCTGGGCGACTGCGATCTTCCTCATCGGCTGGGGTGTCGGCGGCATTGGCTTTGGCGTTCTGGGCGACCGCTTGGGCCGCGTGAAAACGCTGACAGCAACGATTGCCCTGTACGCCATCTTCACCGGACTGAGCGCATTATCCATCAGTGAATGGGATTTCATGCTCTACCGGCTGCTGACAGGGCTGGGGGTAGGGGGCGCCTTTGCCTCGGCGGTGGTGTTGCTGGCCGAGACCGTGCCGGACAACGCCCGACCCTACGCCTTGGGGTTGTTCCAAGCGTCGAGCGTCTTTGGGAACTGTGCGGCTGCTCTGATCAATATGTATCTGGGGGCGCTGCAAAAAGGCGGAGCCTTCCCCGAAGATGGCTGGCTGACCCCCTGGCGCGTGATGTTCCTCATCGGCATTCTTCCAGGAATTTTGTTAGTGGTGGTGCAGTTCACGTTGCGGGAACCCGAGAAATGGGTCGCGATGCGCATCGCCGAGCAAACCGGGACCCGGCCATCGCCGTGGAAGGCCTTTTTCGGCACGCTGACCGGTATTTTCACGACACCCCCCTGGAATCGCCGCTTGTTGGCCGCCCTCTTTCTGACCGGCGCCGGTGTGATCGGGCTGTGGGGCATCGGTTTCTTCTCACCCCGCCTGGTGCAACTGGCCCTCCAATCGACTCTCGAAGCCGAAGGGCTGACCGGCGATACCCTCAAAGGCGAGATCAGCTACTGGCGCGGTGTCACGTCGCTCGTCCAAAACGCCGGTGCCTTCTTCGGTATCTTTGCCTTCAGTTGGGTCACCGGTCTGCTCGGCCGCCGACCGACATTCGCTCTCTTCTTCGTTCTGGCGATGCTCTCCACCGCTACCACCTTCCTGTTCCTCAACGACCGCTCGGATATCTTCTGGATGATCCCGATGATGGGGTTCTTCCAATTAGCGATCTTTGGCGGCTACGCCATTTACCTGCCCGAACTGTTCCCAACCAAGTTCCGCAGCACGGGAACATCCTTCTGCTACAACGCCGGGCGCGTGGTCGCCGCCGGAGGACTGTTCGTCGCCGGCGAATTACCCAAACTGTTTGGAACCGAAGGCGTAGAACCGTTCCGCTATGCGAGTGTAACAATGTGCGGTATCTTCCTAATCGGCATTTTTTCCCTACTGTTCCTACCAGAAACAAAGGATCAACCACTCCCGGAATAATTCGTTGGCAGTTGGACGACTCGAGGAGAAGCCACGGCAATGACCACGCCGGATTGGTTACAAGCCCGCGGCGGCCACTTGCGGCCGGGGATACGCCCGGAGATCACCTGGGTGCTGATCGATGGCCAACCCCTCTACAAACTCGAAGTACGGCCCGCCGCAGGCCAGTTCAGTTGTGCCATCATTCAAACCCACAACGGGAAACGTTACGACGACCCTAAGGCCATCTACCCCACCGCACCCGCGGCCCTCGCCGGCGGTTTGGAACAGCTGCGCAATGTATTAGGATGGTGAATCCGGATGGTTTAGGATGGTGCATCCGGATAGTAACGCCACGCCGCCCAACCAACCAACGTGTAGGACTGTGCGTGTGGGAGTGCCGCTGGTCGGCTGGCCCATGCCCTGCTCATTATTTGAACAGATCATTTGAACAGATCGGCGGGCTTGAGGGGTTTCTTCGTCCATTCCTCAGGTTTCTTGAAATAGAATCGCGTCGGCTGAAAGTCACCGACCAACTCGACATTGGTCCGCGGCGGGATTTTGTCCTCCAGCCCCACGGCCCATAAGCAACCGTTGACGATCAAACGCCGGGTACCCTCAAAAGCCAAATCTTGTGACGCACCCAGCGTCGTGGTGAACACGCGACCGGTGCGGCCGTTGTCCGTCTGATAGGTTTTCGTCCAGGCAATAGGCATCATCGGGTCGTTTTTCGTGCCACGGACCGCTCGGGAATCGGGTTGGAGCGTTTCGGTCACTTCGCCCAAGACCAACGGTGTGCTATCCCCAGGCAACGGCAGAGTCACGGTGTAAACATCGGTGGTGCCGAAAATGCTGCCAGGCTCAATACCGCGGAGAATGGGGTGATTCTCCTGGCCTTTGGCGATAATGCCGCGGGTGCCTTCGACACCGTGTTGGCCATGATGGCTGACCCATTTCTCCCCTAAAATCCGCTTGCCAAAGCCACCTTCCCACCCTTTGATCGTGCTACTATTATTGAATTTCGCATACGGGCTTTTCGCCGGAATGCCGTTGAAAGCGTGGGTGGAAGTCCGCAACCCGACTACCGGCTTACCGGCATCGAGGTACTCGGCGATCGGCTCGAGTTGGTCGTCGGGCAAGTTGAGGAAGCGCGTGAAGATCACCATCAGATCGGCATTCTTCAAGGCTTCCAGACCGGGGATATGGGGAATATTGGGGTTGATGGTGCCGGTTTTTGGGTCCACGGTGAATAACACGGTGCAGCGGAAGCCGTGATGCTGGGCCAGAATTTTGGCCAATTGTGGGATCGCTTCCTCCGAGCGGTATTCTTGATCGCCGCTGATCAACACAACGTGACGACCTTGGCCGATACCCCGGCCGCCCTCGAGGACCACAGGTTTCTCATTGGCCGCAAGCCATGTGGGAAGTGCCATCACGAGCCAGAGTGTGAGGTAGACGTGTTTCATGATAAGGTAAAAGGTACAAGGAGGATTCTGGTGTCCCATCCGCGAGGGATGACCCCAGTTAGTATACTGCCTGAACATCCCAAAGGAGGGCAGTGATGGTTCGATTCATCGTTGGTGGAGTGTTCGCGGTGGCTTTGGCACTGGCAGCATCCGGTCAAGAAGTCTACCAACAACCACCCAAGGTGGTGGCCGACATTCTCGATGCGCCCGCACCGCCGACACTCTCCATCAGCCCCACGGGTGAGCATGTCCTGCTCATTCAAACCCAACGCTATCCATCGATTGAGGAACTCGCGGCCCCGATGTTGCGGTTAGCTGGGGTGCGTTTCAATCCGAAAACGTCTGGCCCAGCGCGGCCGCCCCGGGTGACTGGGCTGTCGGTGCTGCCGATCACTGGGGGTACTCCGCAAGCGATTCCATTGCCCGAACAAGCCCGCGTCGGCTTTCCCCATTGGTCGCCCGATGGTAAACGTTTTGCCCTCTCCAACACCACCGAGCGTGGGATGGAGTTGTGGCTTGGCGATATCACCGAACTGAAGCTTCAAAGAGTCAAGGATTTACGGCTGAATGCGGTGCTTGGCGAGGCCATTCAGTGGATGCCGGATAGCCGCTCGCTGTTGGTGCAACTGGTCCCCGAGGGGCGCGGGGAGCCACCGGCGGCGCCCTTGGCCCCCCGCGGCCCCGTCATTCAAGAAAGCCGCGGAAAGGCAGCCCCCGTCCGCACTTATCAAGACCTTCTCAAGAATGACCACGACGCCACATTGTTCGAGTACTACGCCACCACCCAATTGGCCGTTGTCAGCGGCGAACCCGACAAACCCAGAATCCAGCCCATCGGCAAACCGATGATGGTCATCGGTTCCGATCCATCCCCCGATGGCCGGTTCCTTCTCGTCACGCGCATCACGCGGCCCTTTTCCTACCTGTTGCCATATTCCGCCTTTCCTCGTGTCATCGAGGTTTATCGGACCGAGACCGGAACCCTCAGCGGCACCGTGGCCGAATGGCCTCTCCAAGACAAAGTGCCCATCGAAGGCGTACCGACCGGTCCGCGCGCGGTCCGCTGGATTCCCACACTCCCGCACACGCTCCTTTGGGTGGAAGCCCTGGACGACGGCGACCCCAAGAAGAAAGTACCCCACCGCGATGCCATCCTGACCGCCAACGCGGAAGGCCACATCCAAGGCACGGAACTAATGAAACTGGAACATCGCTTCGCCGGCATCGACTTTTTCCCCACCGGCAATCGGATGCTCGTTCGCGACTATGACCGCGACCGCAAATGGAGCCGCACCTTTGTGGCCTCCACGACACCACTTTTGGGCAGCACGCCAAAATTGCTTTGGGAACGCTCGATCCAGGATCGCTATGGCGACCCCGGCTCTCCTGTGATGCGTTTGTTGCCCAGCGGTCACTCGGTCATTCGCACGGCCGGCGATCCCGCGGGCGACACCTTCTTTTTGCGCGGCGATGGTGCTTCCCCCCAGGGCGACCGCCCCTTTGTTAATAAATATGACCTCAAAACCGGCAAAACGGAGCGCATCTTCCACTGTGCCGAGGGCGTGTACGAAGAGGTTGTGCGTGTCTTGAATGTCTCCGGGACAAAGCTCATCCTGCGCCGGGAATCACCAACCGAACCGCCGAATTATTTCTACCGCGACGGAGTTCATGAGAGAGCGTTGACGCAGAATACCGATCCGGCCCCCCAGTTACGCAAAGCCAAGAAACAGTTGGTCACCACCTCACGCAGCGATGGAACGACAATCTCCTTCACCCTGCACTACCCCCCCGACTATCAGCCGGGAGAGAAGGTTCCGGCAGTGTTTTACGCCTACCCGATCGAATTCGCCACGGCCGACACCGCCGGGCAAGTGACGGGTTCGCCCCACCGCTTCACCAGCGTGCAAGGCCCGTCGCATCTGTTCTTTCTGACCCAAGGTTATGCGGTTATGGAAGTGTCGATGCCGATTGTCGGGCCACCAGAAACGGCCAACGACACCTTCGTGGAGCAACTCAAAGACAATGCCCAGGCGGCCATCGCCAAGGCCGCGGAATTGGGTGTCGACCCCCAGCGCATCGGGGTGATGGGCCACAGCTATGGGGCCTTCATGACCGCCAATCTCCTCGCCCATACCAACCTCTTCCAAGCGGGAATCGCCCGCAGTGGCGCCTACAATCGCACCCTGACGCCCTTTGGTTTCCAGAATGAGCGGCGAACATTCTGGGAAGCGCCCGAGGTTTATGGGAAAATGTCGCCGTTTTATCATGCCGACAAAATCAAAACCCCGCTGTTGCTGATTCACGGCGCCGCCGACAACAACCCAGGAACGTTCCCAGAACAAAGTGAACGCATGTATCAAGCGGTTCGTGCCAACGGCGGAACCGTCCGATTGGTCGTCCTGCCCCATGAAAGCCACGGTTACGTCGCCCGCGAGTCGATTGGCCACGTTTTGCACGAACAAATCGCGTGGTTCGATCGTTATGTCAAAAACGCCAAGAAATAACAGGCACAGGCTATGCCCGATGCGACCCGATGGGTGATAGGTATTGATGGCGGGGCCTCGCAAACGATCGCGGTCCTGGCCGATGCAGCGACCGGCGAACCCCTCGGCCGTGGGGAAGCGGGACCATCAAATATTCAAGCCGTGGGCGAAACGACGGCCCTCCGCGAACTGAACATGGCCGTCGCCGGGGCCTTCCGCGCCGCCAAGCAGCCCCGCCGCCCGGTAGCGGCTGCGGCACTGGGACTAGCCGGTGTGGACCGCAAAGAGGGGCTGGATGTCATTCGCGGTTGGGCCGACCTCGTCCAATTAGCCGAACAGGTTACAATCGCCAACGATGCGACTTTGCTCTTTGCTGCCGGAACGCCCCATGGATGGGGGTTGGCCGTTATTGCTGGCACCGGTTCCATTGCCTTCACGCTCGATCGGCATGGCCGCGATGCCCGCGCCGGTGGATGGGGGTATTTGCTGGGCGATGAAGGCAGTGCGTTCCAGATGGGTCTGCTGGGTCTTCGCGCCGCTTGCCGGGCTGCCGATGGCGTCGGCCAAGCCACGGTTCTTCTCACCGCGTTTCTCGAACGGCTCGGTTCCACCGATCCCCGCGATTTCATCCCGGCGGTCTATCGCGGCAGCTGGGATAAAGCCTTCATCGCCGGGTTGGCCCCACTGGTGTTGAAGGCCGCTGCCGCCGGCGACCCGGTGGCCCGTGCCATTTTCGAAGAGCAAGCCCGCGAATTGGCACGCACCGCCGCCGGAGCCGTGCGTCTGGGACAACTCGACCCACACGGGCTACCACTGGCATTAGCCGGAGGGTTAGTCCTGGAAAGTGAAGCCTACCGGCAACAGTTTCTCAACGAACTGCGGGCTTGCGGCGTAGTTCCGGGCACCATCGGTTTGGTCGACGATCCGGTGATCGGCGCCGTCGTGCTGGCACGACGGCTCTTGGGCCTGGCCCCTCCTCCGCAGTGACTTCCCCGTGTCTTTTTCTCCTCATCGCGTCTTTTTCCCCTTATCCCGCGATCCGCTGGGGTCTCGGTTGTTGGGTCAGACCATCAGCGGTTGGTTGTTGGGTCAGACCATCATCGGCTGAAGGGATAGTTCGCCACGAAACCGCTACGCCACCCGGTAGGCGCGGACCACATCATTCAACTGTTCCGCCATCCAAGCGCAACACCGGCTCCAATGGCGCTGATCCCCCGGGCAGATGTGACCCAGCCATTGCGCGGAGCTAGCGCCAGTGAGTGCGGGCAGGTTCCCGGCAATGCCATCGCTCGTGACGGCCGTCAAAATGGCCGCTGCTGTCGCGTTGCGGCCTAAGGCCGGAAGGCCAAGACTGTCGGCCCGTTCGACATGGCCCCCGCATTGTTGGGCCACCAATTGCCAAAGAAAGCCATTCCGAACCCCACCGCCGGTGAGTATCACCCGACGCGGCACCTGCGGCTCAAGCCCCGGTCCTCGCACGGCCTGTCCGATCGCTTTGGCAATCCAGTGGGTAGCTGTACACAGCAGATCCGCCAGGCTCGCGCGGCATTCGCGGGCTTGCTCGAAGGCCGCCAGCAGGAAACTGCGTCCGAATGTGTCAGGATGAACCACCTTGGGCGGTCGGCGCAGGAGGTGAGGATGTTCGAGCCAGCGTGTTATGAGGGGTTCGATACACTTGCCTTGCACCGCCTTTTTGCCCCCCGCATCAACACATTCTTTGCCCCGAGTGCCGTGGAATAGCAGCGTATCGAGGAACTGATTGCCCGGCCCGATCTCAAAGCCCACCGTCGCCGAAACGCTGGCCCGCGCCGGAACGAACACCAACGATGCCACGGCTCCCAGATGAATCAGCAACCGGGACTCCTGAACATCGCGAAGCAGCAAATAATCGGCCAACACCGTGATGAGCCGTCCGCTTCCCCCGGCGGCCCGATCACGATCCGGGAAACCGTGAAACGTGGTTATACCGAGCTGATGGGCCAGCCGGCCGACAACCTCGGGCCAGGGAATCAAAAACGCTGTGGCTGGGCGTGCCGGTTCAAGAAACCCCGCGGCGAAAACCTCTCGGGCCGAGATCGTCGCCCGACCCAGGACCTGCCGGGCCGCAAAGACCGCGGTTTCTGCAACCGCGCGAACAACTTCCTCCGGGAGAATCACCGCAGCCGTTCGCGACGCTGCAATCCAATCTCGTACCGCTGGAGGAAAAACCACCCGCAACGCCGCCACCAGCCGTGGACGCAATTCCAAACCCAAACCTTCAGCGCGCACCACCGCCGCATCGACTCCTTCCAGACCCGAACTGACCGATAGTCCCAGGAGGATACGCGGCATAGAAGGAAGGGGGAAAATGTGAAAAATAGATGAGAAACCGCCCCGGGGCCGCAACCGGGCCGCAGGAGCCTTGCCGACCCCCGGTTGCGGATGCACTACTTCGATGTCACAACCCCGCGTCTCGATGTCACAACCCCGCGTCGGCGTGTTTGTCGGCGTGTTTTAAGCCGCAACCAGGGCACTGTCGAGATTGCGCACGGCCGCTTGGACAAAGCAATCGAAGATTTGAACGTCCAGGGCGCTGGCCGTTTCTGCTTCAGGATGCCATTGCACGCCGACACAGAACCAATTCGGGTCCGTGGATTCGATCGCTTCGATCACCCCATCGGGTGCCTTGGCGGCCACCCGCAGGCGCTTGCCCAACTGATTGATGGCTTGGTGGTGCATACTGTTGACGCGGAGTTCCTGCGCTCCGTAGATGTCGTCGAGGCGGGTTCCCGGTTCCACCAACACCATATGGCGATGTGGCGCACCCATCTGATCGTAATGCATCATCGCCTTGGGATTGTCGGTCGGTAGGTGGAGAAACAGCGTACCACCCGCGAAGACGTTGATCTGTTGCATGCCCAGGCCAATTCCCAATACGGGCATTTTGCGCTCAAAGATTTTACTCAGCAGGTAGCGGTCAGCGTCTTCCCGGCGGGCGGGCATAGGGTTGACTGCCGCCGTGAGGCTTTGGCCATTGCGGCGGGGGTCCATATCCGCCCCCCCGGTCAGGATGATTCCAGCGCACTGATTGAGCAATAGATCAATTTCCGGCAAATTTTCTTTACGCAGGGGAGGCAGTATGATGGGGAACCCGCCGGCCGCCATAATCGCATCAATGTAACCGAGGTTGAGTTTGGCGAAAGGGGTGCCATTTTTTGGCATCACCAAATCGGCATTGATGGCGATGAACGGGCGGCTGGCTTGTGGGGCCGGGGTTTTCTCCTTAATTTTGCTGTCTTTGGCACGCGCGGGCATTTTTGGCGAGTCCTCCCTGACCAATGGAGAGGCGTCTTGCCTCCCACCAACATCGCCTGAGTCTACCGGGAGAGGAAAACGGAATACAAGAGCAATTTCATCCAGTCCACGGTGGCCCATCGATGCGTTACCAACCCGGTCGAGGGAAAAAGAGAATCCCAGGCCATTGCCTCAAGACGATAGACACCCCCTCCGGGGGATGATTATGATTTGACTTATCGAATTTATTGCGCATACTTCCAATGGTGGAGAAGTGAGTTATGGCCCGCCGCCCCGTGATCGGGATCGCCACGCAAAATCTTCCCGGCGTTGTGGGCGAACGGCCACCCTGCTGGCTAATGGGCCACAGCTACGTGGAGGAACTCCGCAAAGTCGGCGCCATTCCGTGGCTCATACCCCTCCTTCCGCACGATCCAGACACTCTGCAGGAAATTTTTCGCCGGCTCGACGGTGTTTTCATCACCGGCGGTGTGGATGTAGACCCCCGCAGTTATGGGGAAGAAAAAACCCCCTGGTGCGGCACCACCGACCCAGATCGCGACGCGGTCGAAATCGCCCTGCTGCGCTACGCCCTCGACCATCATCTGCCAGTGTTCGCGGTCTGCCGGGGTATTCAAATTCTCAATGTCGCCTGTGGGGGAACGCTCTATCAGGATGTCGCGATGCAAGTGCCTGCGGCGTTGAAGCACGATTACTTCCCCACCCCACAACAACCCAGTCGTAAGTACCTGGCCCATGATGTTGCGGTCCAGCCCGGCTCGCGCCTGCGGAGCATTCTGGGGGAGTGCGTGGTGCCGGTGAACAGTATGCACCACCAGGCGATCAAGTCGCTGGCTCCAAACCTGCGTGCCACCGCGCATGCCCCCGACGGGATTATCGAAGGCGTTGAGGGCCACGGCGAACACTATCTGATCGGCGTACAGTGGCATCCGGAAGAACTCACGGATACACAACCAGCGATGGCGCGGCTGTTCACCCGTTTCATTGATGCTGCCCGCGCCGCCTGACACGTTCGCCCCTGGCGCGAGCGGCCCACTTGATCAAACAGTCATGAAGCGGTTCTGATCGCTCCAGCTTGCGCCCTCAGGATGGCCACGATCCGGCGGCGGCACTGGCGCTGGCTGAGCTAGCTTCAGAGAAAAGAAAATACCGAGAAAAGAGAAGAGGTCGTCATCCGCGGGAGTGGCGAGCTTTCCCGGTCGTCATCCGCGGGAGTGGCGAGCTTTCCTGCGCGTGCTGAAGTTGCCCCTGATGGAAAAAGTGGCCCCTGATGGAAGGAGATGATTCCATGCGTGTGTGGTTCGTCGTCGCTGTGGTCTGTTTGGGACTGCCGGCTGGCGCTGGTGCAAGCGATTTGGAAACCCGGATTGCACCGTTGGTGAAAGACCACAAGGGCCGGGTCGCGGTCGCCATCAAGCATCTCAAAACGGGGGAAACCTATTTCCACAATGCCGATGAACGCCTGCCCACCGCCAGCCTCATCAAACTGCCCATCATGGTGGAAGCCTACTGGCAAGCCCGCGAAAAGACGGTGGACTTCGAGAAAAAACTGACGCTGACCAAAGATGATAAAGTCCCCGGCAGCGGCATTCTCACCGCGCATTTCTCCGAAGGAACAACCTTCCCCCTCAAAGACGCCATTCGACTGATGATCGTCTTCTCTGACAACACGGCCACCAACATGGTCCTCGACCAAATCGGCCTGGCCGCAACGAACAGGCGCATGGACAAGCTCGGTTTCAAAAACACCAAAGTGAATGCGAAAGTCTTCAAAGGCAGTACCACCAGTCTCGACCCGGAAGCCACCCAACGCTACGGGCTGGGCAGCACCACGGCCCGCGAAATGATCGGGCTTCTCGAATTGATCGAAACCGGCCAGGTCGTTTCACCGGAGGCTTGCCAAGATATGCTGCGGCATCTGAAGGCCTGTGATGACCGCGACAAACTGCCCCGGCTGCTGCCCCCCGGCACGGTGGTAGCGCATAAAACCGGCGCTGTGAACGCAGCCCGCACCGATGCGGGCATCATCTACCTGCCCAGCGGGCCGGTGGCCGTCTGCGTGCTGACCAACGACAACGCCGACAAAAGCTGGAGCCGCGCCAATGCCGCCGAGGTGCTTATCGCCACCATCGGCAAGGAGGTGTACGATCACTTCACCCCCGTGAAAAAGTAATCACCGTGCGTATGATCTGCGGAGAGTGTTTCCGCCAATCTTTGGCTCTCACCGGAGGCTTCGCGATGGCCAAACAACAGCTTCGTGTCGGCATGATCGGCTACGGCTTTATGGGCCGTGCACACTCCAATGCTTACCGACAGGTCGGGCGATTCTTTCCCTCGAATTATGACGTCGTCCTCAAAGCCGCATGCGCACGCCATGAGGCGGAACTGAAGAAGTTTGCCGACCAATGGGGGTACGAATCGACCGAAACCGATTGGCGCAAGCTGGTGGAACGGAAAGATATTGACGTAATCGACATCTGCACACCGAATAATCTCCACAAAGAAATCGCCATCGCCGCAGCGGCGAACGGCAAAATGATTCTGTGCGAGAAACCTTTGGCCATGAACGCCGCCGAAGGGCGAGAAATGGTCGCCGCGGTGGAAAAGGCCCAAGTGGCCAACATGGTGTGGTACAACTATCGACGAATTCCGGCTGTTTCATTGGCCAAAAAGCTTATCGACGAAGGCCGGCTGGGTCGCGTCTTCCATTACCGCGCGAAGTTTCTGCAAGATTGGACGATCAAGGCCGATCTCCCCCAAGGCGGGCAAGGGCTGTGGCGGCTCGATGTCGCCGCCGCCGGCAGTGGCGTCAGTGGCGACTTGCTCGCCCACTGTATTGATACCAGTATTTGGCTCAACGGTAGCCTCACCAGCGTCTGCGCCATGACAGAAACCTTCGTCAAGGAGCGGTTCCACAACCTGACCGGTAAAGTGGAGAAAGTCGGCATCGATGATGCCTGCACGTTCATGTGCCGCTACGCCAATGGTTCGCTGGGGAACTTTGAAAGCACACGTTACGCCCGCGGTCACAAGGCCCTCTATACCTTTGAGATCAACGGCGAGAACATGTCGATTTTCTGGGACCTGCACGATCTGCACCGGTTGCAGATTTTTGATTACCGCGTGGAAGGCAAGTTACGGGGCTGGTCCAGCATTCATGTGACGGATAATGGAGGTGATCATCCTTATATGGATAAGTGGTGGGTGCCCGGCTTGGCGATCGGTTACGATGCCAGCTTCACCCATCAGGTCGCCGACTTCATCAAAGGACTGGAAACCGGTACACCTCAAGGCCCGACGTTCCGCGATGCCCTCGAAACGCAAGCGGTTCTTGATGCTGTTCTCGAATCGGCCAAAGCGGGGAAATGGGTCGAGGTCGCCCGCAGCTGAAATGCCGCTTGTGGCAGCTGGCCTTCTCAAGCTTCGTTGGCCAGCGCCTCAGCGAGGGCCTTTTCGGAAGCCTTCTCGGAAAGCGCCCTCGCTGGGATCCGATCTGAACGCCCCAGCGTGCGGCGATGGTTCGCCAGTTGGGGTTGCCTCGACTTCGCGCGATTGTTACAGACACCCTCTCTTAGCCCGATTCACCGTTGCCGCAAATTCCCTCTGTGGCATGGCGCTTTTGGGAGAGTTGCTATGTCGGGCGTGCGTTTCAGCGTTGTCATTCCCACGCGCGAGCGAGCCGAAACACTCCGCTACGCGTTACAAACGTGCCTGGATCAGAACTACGAGCCTTACGAGATCATCGTTTCGGACAATCACAGCTCACCCGCCACGAAAGCCGTTGTCGAGGAACTGGCTTCGCCCAAGATTCGCTACATCCGCACCAGTGAACCGGTGGCGATGAGTGTGAACTGGGAATACGCTGTGGCGCACGCTCGTGGGGATTATGTCCTTGTGATCGGCGACGACGACGGGCTTCTGCCTCACGCGTTGCCCGAATTGGATCGGCTCGCCAACAGCCGCGACATGAAAGCTCTGCGGTGGTCGCCGGCGTATTACACCTGGCCGACGATTGCTCTGCCGGGGCAAGGCAACTACTTGCGGCTACCAATGAGTACCGTTCTGGAGGAACGTGAGGGCGTCGAAACGATTCGTCAGGTGGCGCGGTTTGAGGCCTTTTACACCGAATTGCCGATGCTGTACAACGCCGCGGTGCGGCGGGATGTTCTCGATGAATTGCGGCAACGGGTGGGGCGGATTTTCCCACACCCCATCCCGGATGTTTATTCGGGTTTTGCCGTCGCTTATGTCAGCCAACGCTTTTGGTATACGACTGCCCCGATGACCATTTCGGGGCAATCGCACGCCAGCAATGGTATCGCCACCCTCTTTAACCGCGGACGTTCGGCGATTGATCGAGAATTTCACGAACTCAACGCCCGTTGCGGTCTCTACAGCGAACGGTGTGTGCCGGATTTGCCCGTATTTCCCCACGTCCCGGTGGCCGATGCCTTCGCCTTCGCCAAGCGCGTGTTATTTCCCGAACTGGATGTCACCCTCGACCGGCAGGAATTGACCCGCGCCTGCATTCGCGGTGCCCGTGTGACCGCCGACGAATGGCCCGCAACGCTGGCACGCCTGCGCGAATCGCTGGCCGACGATATCGAGTTACAACGCTGGTTCGACCGCGAGTTGGCCCATGCGCCGTACCATCCGCCGCCGCCGGTCGAATTGCGGCCCAGCCAACTGGGCTTCGATGGTACCCAATTGCACCTCGATACAGCCGCGTGGGGTGTTATGGAGGTCGCTGCCGCCGCCCGACTCTGCGAACAACTGCTCCACTATCGCGACCGACCCATCCATTACGACACCTGCGGGGCTGAAAGTGTCGCCGCTCGCACAATCGCCCAATGGATGGCCATCTGCGATGAACGAGAACGCACCATTCATCAACTGCACCGAGCTTCGAGCGAATTACTCGCGGAGGTGCAATTACTCAAAAGCGTCTGCGACGAACGCGAGGCCATCATTCACCAACTGGACCAGCGGCTGAAGGCCTACGATGCAGAAGTGCATCATTTGCTCCAGCAGCTTGAATCCGCACAGCGTCGTTGGTCGGTGCCGTGGCCTCTCCGGGTGCTCCAGCCGCTCCTCCGCCGCATCGGCGTGCGTCGTTCCTAAGTCGTTCGTACAGGGGACGAGCCGGGCCGTCTTTCCGCGTTGGCTGGTGTCGTTACGGCAAAAGCCGACCTGCCTTTCCGCGTTGGCTGGTGTCGTTGCTGAAGGGCAAAAGCCGTGCCGCGATTACGCGGTTCGCCGCAAATAAGCGGATGGCCAGTGGGTCACATAGTGTTGGATTTTCCCTTCGTTGAACAGGAACCCCGGTTCCTCGATGCGAAACTGCGGATGGGCAGCGGCAAACTCGCGGGCGGCTTCCGCGGGATTGTCCCACTCCCAGCCTGGCTTGGAGCCCGGCCGGCCCGCCACTGCGGCCATGATCCCATCGGTCGCCACAATGTAACTGCCCGGACCGACCAGGGGGGAGTAAGCTTCCAGCTCGGCGCGGACATGCGCTTTCGTGTGGCATGAATCGAGAATCACCAGTACCCGCTCGCCTGGGCGAATCTGGCGGCGGGCTTCCGCGACCGTCACCGGATCAATCGAACTGCCTTCGATCAAGGTAATGTAACGGGCCAAGGGGTGTTCTGTGATGGCCCGGCGGTTGTGGGGGCGAATTTCAATGTCGATCCCAATGACCCGGCCCCGATCGAGGGCCTTGCACAAACTGGCGTAAAAGATGAGCGAACCGCCATGCGCCACCCCGGTTTCCAAAATGACGTCGGGCTGAACCCGATAGATCAGTTCCTGAATCCGCACCAGGTCTTCAGGGAGTTGAATGATCGGACGGCCCAGCCATGTGAAACCGTAGGTGTACTTCTGAGTCCAACCCACGGTCAGCCAGTGTTCGGTGATGAAGCGGAAGGCTTCTGGAGAATCGAGGGGGTATTCCTCCGTGGTTGCGCCCTGAGCGACCGTGATGGTCCGACGCTCGGTGTCAATCGTTAAGCGCATTTTCGCCCTCCTCGGTTGAGTTGGTGTTTCCACCACGCCACGGTTTCTTGTAACCCGCTGACCAAATGGATTCGTGGCTGCCAGCCGAGTTCGTCGCGCAGCCGTGTAACATCCGCCACCAGCAACGGCGGTTCCGTTGTGGCCGTTTCGCGTTGGCCGAAGCGAACCAATTCCGGGCGCCCCACCGCTTGGGCCAGCTTGTCAATCACAGTGCGTATGGCCACAGCTTGACCTGAACCGATATTGATCGCCCCGGTCAATTCGCTACCCACAAGGCGGACCAAGGCCTCGGCCGCATCGTGAACATGCAGGAAATCCCGCTCTTGGGTACCGTGGGAACAAGCTGCCGGTTGCCCGGCTAACAAGGCACACGTCACCGATGGCACCAGCCGCGCCGGATGCTCGCGCGGGCCATACAGCCAAAATAACCGTGCCCACGCTACGGACAGCCCCCGAGCCTGCCCCAGTGCCAACGCCCACTGGCCGAGCTGCCACTTGCAGCGACCGTAGGTGGTCTGCGGCCGCGTGGGCGTTTGGGATTCGTGGCAGATCGTGGCGGAACGCCAATCGTATTCGGCACAGCTACCTGCCAAAACCGCCCGCTGCCCACCGCAACGGGCAAAGGCCATCAACAGTCGCTGCGACGCTTCGACCCAGCGATGGTTCTCGGGGGAATGCCAATAGACACCAGGGGTCGCGATCCACGCTAAGTGCAACCAATGGGTCGGGCGCAGCGTTTCCATGAGTTGAACAGCGGTCGCTGGATCCAGGATATTCCCCAGCGCCCGACCCACGGCATCAACCGTGTCAAAATGAGAACGGGCGACCCTGGCGCAAGGCTGGCCGATGAACCCCGTTCCGCCGGTGATGAGAAGTCGCTTCATAACCGCCAATCGGGAAAGGAATTATCCCGCGCTGCGATGATGCGTCGATCGCAAGCCGGCCATTCAATAGCGAAAGCCGGGTCGTTCCAGCGCACACCGCGGGCGGCCTGCGGCACATAAAAGGCTGACATTTGGTAGAACAGCTCGGTATTGTCGGTCAGTGTCTGAAAACCGTGGGCACAGCCTGCGGGAATGTAGACGGCGCGGCGACTGGCCGCAGTGAGTTCGATTGCCACCCATTGGCGATAGGTGGGTGAATCTGGCCGCAGGTCGACAACCACATCGTAGGCCGCTCCGGCGATGCAGCGCACCAGTTTGATCTCTTCGTGCGGCGCTGCCTGCCAGTGCAGGCCACGCAGCGTTCCGGCACGCGCGTTGAACGAAACGTTGCACTGCACCCAGTGCGTACACAGCCCCTGGGCAGCAAATTCGTTGTGGCAATAAGTTCGGGCGAAGAAGCCGCGGTCATCCCCCTGCGGTTCGATATCAATCACGACGACGCCGGGGAGTTTCGTCGGACAGAAACGCATAATCCCCTCACGCCACCCGCAGTTGCGGCACCGGGACAATGAATTTCCCACCCCGTCGGCGGTATTCGGCTTGCTGACGCAAGATTTCCTCCGCAAAGTTCCATGTCAGCAACAGCGTGTAATCCGGCTGGGTGTGAAGAAGCTGATCGGGGGAGTATATTTTCAGCCGCGTACCCGGAGTGTACTTTCCTTGCTTCACCGGGCTGCGATCGACCACAAAATCGATCACCTCGGCCCCGATCCCGCAGGAGTTGAGCAACGTGCTGCCCTTGGCCGAGGCCCCATAAGCCGCGATCCGTTTCCCCTGAGCCTTCAGGTGTGTCAGGAACGCGCGCAGTTCGTGCTGAATGGTCCGGACCTTCTGGGCGAAGGCACGATAGGGTTCGAGCGTGGCCACCCCCCAGCGGGCTTCTTCCGCCAACAAGGCCGTCACGCGGGATGACACCGCCGGTCCCCCCTCCACCGGGGCCGCGAAGAGCCGTAAACTGCCACCGTGGATCGGCACACGCTGCACATCGCGAATCACCAAACCCTGCCGCTGGAAGCATTCCACCAACGCCGTCAGCGAGAAATAGCACAGATGCTCGTGGTAAATGGTGTCGAATTCACACTGCTCGAGCATATCTCGGACGTACGGTACTTCGATCACCGCCACACCGGTGGGTTTCAGCAGTGTGTGAATTCCCGCGACAAAGCCGTTCAAATCGGGAACATGAGCCAAGACATTGTGCGCATGGAAGACATCGGCACGCAACCCTTCGCGGACCAGTTGTTTGGCCAATTCCAAGCTGAAGAACTCCGTGCGTGTGGGGATCGCGTGGTGTTCGATCGCCACTTGGGCGATGTTGCGCGCCGGTTCGATCCCCAAAACCGGTATCCCCGCGGCCCGGTAGTTTTTCAGCAAATACCCGTCGTTACTGGCCGCTTCGACCACCAAACGGCTCGGCCCTAATTGTTCTTGGCGAATCAACTCCGCGGCCAGGTGGGCTGCGTGTTGGAGCATGGTTTCGGAGAAGGACGAGAAGTAGACGTATTCGCGAAAGAGCACTTCCGGGGGAACTTCCGTGGTGAGTTGGGCCAGAGAGCAACGGCCGCACACAGCCAGTTCCAAGGGAAACGTCGGTTCCGGAAGATCCGCTGCGGTTTCGTCCCGCAACGCGTTGGCCAGGGGGGTACAGCCCAACGACAACACTGTGGTCAGGGGTGTTTGCCCACAGGATCGGCAGGTGGGGACGGAATTCATGCGGCGGCCCTCGGGGTCGCCAGAAACGACGCATACCAGGCGATCGTTCGGCGTAAACCTTCTTCCAACGTAAACATCGGTCGCCAGCCGAGGCGGCGGCGGGTGTAAGCAGCACTGAGGTATTGGTGCCGAATTTCCTGCGTCGCCTGGTGGCGAATGTCCGGTTGCAGATCCGACCCCATCAAGGTCAGGATTTTCTGCACCAACGCACTGACGCTCAGCGGCATTTCATGGGAGAAGTTGAAGGCTTCGCCGCGCAAGGTGGGGTCTTCGGCCAGTTTTTCGGCCAACAGCAGGTAGGCGGCGGCACCATCTTCGACGTAGAAGTAATCGCGGATAAGAGTACCATCGGAACGGATCACGGGGCGTTGGCCACGGAGAATCGACCGAATGGTTCCTGGGACGATGCGGTTCCAGTTGAGGTCGCCCGGTCCGTAGAAGTTGCCGCAGCGGGTGATGACCACGGGCAAGTGGTAGGTGGCGGCGTAACTTTGAGCGATCAAATCGGCACAGGATTTGCTTACATCATACGGAAAGCGCCCCCGCAGCGGTGTCGTTTCGTCGTATGGCAACTGTTGAGCTTCTCCGTAGGCTTTGTCGGATGAGGCGACCACGATCTGCTGAACGGTGGGGCTACGGCGACAGGCTTCAAGCAAGCTCCAGGTTCCGGCGATGTTGCTCTGAAACGTCGCCACCGGGTTGCGGTTGGCCACTGGAACGAGCGTTTGGGCCGCCAAGTGAATCACTGTGGCAATTTCGTATTCGCCACAAATGCGTTCGAGCAAGGCTTGGTCGCACACATCGCCGCGGACAGTTTTTACTTTCTGGATCAGGCCACCGCGAACAAATTCACTTTCCGGGACCCAATCTCGAACCAAGCACACCACATCGGCTTGGGCACGCAGCAGGCGTCGCAGGACCCACGTTCCCACCAAGCCGGTGCCCCCCGTGACCAGTGTGGGTCGATCGCGCCAGAATTCGCTCATGCTGCCCTCCAAGGTGCCCGGCCTTCTTGCCAGAGTGTCTCCAGCAGCCGCTTATCGCGGAGTGTGTCCATACATTGCCAGAACTTCTCGTGGCGATAGGCGGCCAACTGCCGCTGGGCCACCAGCCGCGGCAGAACGTCGTTCTCGAAGCTGTCGCTATCGCCCGCGATATAGTCGATGACAGACGGCTCCAGGACGAAGAAGCCGCCGTTGATCCATCCCTCTCCGGTTTGCGGTTTTTCATTAAAGGCTGCGACCAGCGCACCGTCGAACTGCAACTCCCCAAAGCGTGCCGGCGGCCGAACGGCCGTGACCGTGGCGAGTTTCCCCTGTTGCCGGTGAAAGCGCAAAAGCGCTTGAATATCGACATCGCTGACACCGTCACCATAGGTGAGCATGAAGGTGCCATCCTTCACCCAGTCACGCACGCGGCGGACCCGCCCCCCGGTGTTGGTTTCCAAGCCAGTGTCGATGAGGTGAACCGTCCAATCCACGCCCACCGGTTCATGATGGTGAATGGCACCGTCGGCCAATTTCACCGACAGACTGCCAATGTAACGGGTATATTCGACAAAAAACCGCTTGATCACCTCGCTTTTGTAGCCTAAGGCGATGACAAACTCCGTGACCCAATGGGCCGCGTAATGGCTCATAATGTGCCACAGAATCGGCCGGCCACCGATTTCCACCATCGGTTTGGGTCGCAGTTCGGTTTCTTCGGCCAACCGGGTACCTAGCCCACCGGCAAGAATGACCGCACGCATGATTGGTGCCATCCCGGATGCATGAGTGCTTCGCGAAGAGGCCCAACTGTACCCCGGCACGGACCCCGTCTGCAAGCCCGACTTCACCCAGACCCATCGTGGTGCGGGGCGTATTGTGATATGATGACGGAAGTGTTGAAATAGGGGGGAGTTATGATCCGTTATCTACTTGTCGCGGTGTGTCTGTTCGCCGCTGTGCCGCCAAAGGCCAGAGCGTTTGATGTCCAACCGGTCGATTTTCCCTTCCTTCGCCCCCTGCCCTTTAGCTTCTGGGATTTTCGGCCGGTGGATTTCATCGTTCAAAGGGCGTTAGAGGCCTTCGCGACCCCCGGGGCCGCGGTCGCGATTGTCAAGGATGGCCGTGTCATTTATCTCAAAGGCTTTGGCGTGCGTGAAAAAGGCCAGCGCGACCCCGTAACGCCCGACACGATCTTCCCCATTGCGTCGTGCACGAAGGCTTTCACGGCCACCGCGTTAGCGATGCTGGTGGATGATGGGAAACTGAACTGGGACGATAAAGTCCGCGATCACCTCGACTTTTTTCGCCTCGCCGATGAATTGGCCGATCGCGACGTGACCATCCGCGATCTGCTTTGCCACCGCACCGGCATGCCGCGGCACGATTACCTATGGTCCGCACTGACAACCGACACGCAGGAACTGATTCGCCGCTGGGGCCGCGGCCGGCCCTCCAGTTCGTTCCGTTCCCGCTGGGAATATGCCAACGTCCCGTTCACCGCCGCCGGGATGATTGTGGGCAAATGGAACAACCGCGACTGGGCCGACGCGATGAAAACGCGCATTTTCGAACCGCTTGGCATGTCACGCAGTAGCTGCACCTGGAAAGACGGTTTCACGGCGGAAAACCACGCCAGCGGGCATTATTACGGCCTCGACCAAACCATCACCCCGGTGAAGTGGGATGAAATCGACCACACCGGCGGAGCTGGCAGCATCAACAGCACCGCCCGCGACATGGCCGCCTGGCTCCAATTCCAGCTCAACGGAGGAAAATACGACCGTCGCCAACTCGTCACCACCCGTTCTCTTCTGGAAACGCGGACCGCCCAGATGCTCGTGAAGGTGGAAGGTCCGCTGATCGGCTTCTTTCCCCCGATCGTAACCCGCTTCACCCACTATGGCTTAGGTTGGTTTGTCCATGACTACCGGGGGTTCAACTGTGTGTCGCATGGGGGTACCCTGACCGGGTTTCGTTCCCAATGCATGTTGGTGCCCGAGCGGAATTTGGGCGTGTTCGTGGTGTGCAATTTGCGGCCCTCGTATGTCCCCGAAGCCGTCGCCAAGTGTCTGCTGGATATGTTCTTGGGTCTGTCGGTGGAAGATTGGATCAGCTTCTACAAAAATTACCAGACCGTATTCGACTTCAGCATTGTAGCCGAACGCAAAAAACGCGACGCCAACCGCAAACCCCAGACACAACCGAGTTTGCCGCTCCGCTCCTACGTCGGCACCTACACCGAACCCGCTTACGACCGTGCCGAGGTGGTTTTTGAGAACGACCATCTCCGGATTCGCTGGGGTAAGCTCGAATTTCGCCTCGAACACTACCACTACGATACCTTCACCGCCATACCCATCGCTCCCAAAGATGAGATTATCGCATTGGATCGGACCACCTTCGAGGTGCTGTTTCGCTTAGGTTCCAACGGTGAAGTGGAAACGATGAAATTCCTCGAACAAGACTTCCGCCGGGCCAAGAAGTAAACCCGCCGACCGAGCCATCGCCCCGACCCATTGAGTTGGCTTCCGCCAGCACCACCTCAAGGCCAACAAGGAAACCCGCGGACCGAGCCATCGCCTGATGTCTGAACCTGGCTCGCCACGGGAGGATGCTGGGGCGAACTACAAAGGCCAGCGAAGTTGCGCAGCGCCGCCTCCTCTCCAAATTGCCCTCCTTCGGCCGTCGGGAGGGCTGACTTCATGTTTTTGGTGTTTTTTCGGAAAGTTTTCTCGCGGAGGGCGAGGTTTTTTCCGATGAAGCATGGCGAAACTCTTTTTTGTCGAGGGGTCGCCATGAGGGCATCGGTTCCTGCGCCATCGTCGCGTGTGGCTTTCCAGTGCGAAACCTTGGAAGATCGATCCGTTCCAGCGACAGGCTTCGCACTCAGCGGCAATACCCTACTGGCCTTCGATGTCGCTAACCCCAGCGCGGCGACACCGATACCGATCACAGGGCTGAACGCGAACGAAACGCTCGCCGGAATCGACTTTCATCCGGCCACACAACAACTGCTGGGTTTGGGTGTGAATGCAGCCGCCAACACGGCAACACTCTACAGCCTGGCGCCAGAAAGCGGAGTGGCGACGCCGGTGGGCGTGCCGGGGCGGATCGCCTTTGTGGATGCCATGGGCGGCGCGGTCGATTTCCCGGATCCGGGTTCGATCGGCTACAGCATCCGTTTCGATCCGCAGAATGGTGAATTGCGCATCGTGACAGAAAGCGGTCTGGCTTTCCGGGTTCAGCCAACCACAGGCGCCCCGATCGATGGCAATTTGGGGATGCCGATGAACGTCAACGGCATCAATCCGGATAGCCTTGTCAACCAACCAGCCATGGTTTCACCGTATGTCGGAGCCATGGCTTATGCAACCACCGGAACCACGCCGGTGCTCTACACGTTGGATGCGACGCGTGATGCCCTCGTGCTGCAATCGCCCAGCAACGCCAGTGTGCCGATGGCGGTAACCCCTCTGACCGTGGAGAGTATCCCGTTGAACTTCAATCGGGCCGACGGATTCGCCATTCCCTCCACCGCGAATCTGGGTATCGGGTTTGCGGCGTTGCAAGTGAATGGCATTCCCCAGTTCTACCAGGTGGATTTACAAAACGGCGCTGCCACGCTACGCGGCACGCTACCGCAACCGGTTCAGGGTTTGGCGATCAGCCCTACGGCCGCCAGCACCATACAATTTGCCCGTGCCGAATTCACAGCAGCCGAAGGGGACGGACACGCCGCGATCACGCTCGTTCGCGGTGGCAATGCCAGTTATCCGGCGTTAGTAGTCGTCAATGTCGTGGGCGGTACGGCGACAGAAGGCACGGACTTTATTGGTTCAGCGCACACCGTCAGTTTCGCCCCCGGGCAAACCACCGCTACCCTCCACATCCCGCTGGTCGCCGATCCGGCGAACGAAGCCGCGAAAACGGTTCAGCTGCGGTTGTCGCAGCCATCGTTGGGGAGCGTGATTGGCGCCCAAGCGACGGCGACACTGACGATTCTCGATTCGGCCCCCAATGCGCCACCGGTTGTTCCAACGCAACCGCTGGGTCACGTGTTCGGTTCCGGATTCGGTGATGGCCGGGTGCATGTTCTGAACGCCGATGGCAGCGTGCGGTTCAGTTTCTACCCGTATGGCAACCAGATGCTGGGTGGCGTCCGGGTCGCCGTGGGCGATGTCAACGGCGATGGTCATCCCGACATCATCACAGCCCCAGCATTGGGCGCCCCGCATGTGAAGGTCTTCGATGGCCGAACAGGCACGGAAATCCGAAGCTTTTACGCCTTCGACCCGAGCTTTCTGGGCGGTGTGACCGTGGCTGCGGGTGATCTCGATCGCGATGGTGCGGCGGATATTGTGGTCGGCTCCGCATTCGGGGCAGCCCACGTCAAAGCCTTCAGTGGGGCCAGTGGTGCTGAGTTGTTGAGCTTCTACGCCTACAGTGGCTTTGCCGGCGGCGTGACGGTGGCCACGGGCGATGTCAACGGCGATGGTGTTGTGGATATTGTGACCGGAACAGCCACCGGCCCGGCCCACCTGAAAGCCTTCAGTGGGGCGAACCTCGCTGTGCTGCACAGCACGATCGTTCATCGCCCGTATGCTGGAGGGTTGAACGTCGCCACCGGCGATGTCAACGGCGATGGGGTCGCGGACCTGATCACCGGAACGGCCCGCGGGGCGTCCCATGTGAAAGTGTACAGCGGGGCTACGGGGGAAGTGCTTCACAGCTTCACAACCTTCCCGCTGATCTATCGGGGGGGCGTGAGTGTCGCAGCACGCGATGTCAACGGCGATGGGGTCGCGGATATTCTCGTCAGTGCCTTGGGCGGCACCTCCGATACCCGGGTGTTCCACGGTGTGACCGGATCGCCCTTGTTGGGGTTCTATGCCTTCGAGCGAAGTTACCCCTTGGGGGTCTTTGTGGCCTGAGAAAAGCGGTGGCGATTGTGAGACGCAAGCGGTGGAACCACCGATACCACCGGCCGCGACCTGACCGTTTGGCACATGCGTGGACCTTTTGGCGTCGCTATCGCCGCAGGGTGCCAACGGCCGCCGTTGCCGAGAGTCGTGGCCGGCCCCAACTGCGCCGCGCATGGCGGATGGGTTTCTTGTGTCGCGATTAGCCCCGAGGGATGGGGCGTGATGGGTTTGCGGCAGACCGGTGGAGCTACTTCCCCGAGGGATGGGGCGTGATGGGTTGGAAATCGGCCGGTAGCGCTACTCCGACGGATTGTGGGTTGCGAAGAATTGCTCTTTGAGTAATTCGAACTCCTCCTGTTCCATGCGCAGCCGTTCGTCGAGTTCGTCGAGTTCGGCGGTGCGGCGATGCATAGCCAGTTCGGCTTTGTCCAACGCTTCAGCACGCCGATCGAGTTCGGCCCGTTCTTCGGCCAAGGCGGCGCGGCGGGCATCGAGTGTGTCGATGGTGGCCCGTAATTCGGCCATGCGGCGGTCGATGTCGGCGGCGCGGGCCTCGGAGCGTGCCACACGGGCTTCGCGCGCCACCAATTCGGCTTCGCGAGCCGCTAGCGCAGCCTCGCGGGCTGCGAGCATTTCTTCTTTCGCTTGAAGCGCCTGTTGGCGATCGCGGAGGGCTTCGCGTTCGGCCAACAGCGCCTCCCGATGACGGACAAGTTCTTGTTTTCGCTCCATCGTCATCAGCTCGAAGCGATTTTCCGCTTCCGCCATTTCTAGCCGGCGCCGGTGCAACTCGGTCAGCCGGGCGGTAACATATTGAGAGAAGCGTTCGGCTTCTTCCTTCATGAATTCCCCGGTGTACGGCTCCAGCGGAGGGAGGGCCGGATCAGGAGCAGGGTTTGGCCGGTGCGGTTGCTCGTCCACCCAAATGGGGTACGAAGCATCATCAATCGGTGTGGCGATGGACTGCAATTGCTGCACGGCCACTTCCTGGCGACATTGAGGGCAAACGATGGTTTGCAACCGGTTCAACCCTTCCGGCAACCGACCCCGAAAGCCGCACCCCGGGCATACGACAAGAGGATTCATTCTGCGAGCCTGACGCAACCCTGTTAACAATGGGCAACAACCTACTCGACTGTAGCTTACTTCTCGCAGAACGCCAATTTTCATAAGCAGGATAGGCCGTTGGTATCAACGAGAGCCACCGACGCCCGACTTCAGGAAAAATTGTGCTGCGAGTAGAATTTTCAGGGTCCTAGCTTGTAGAAGCTCTACGGTCTGACCAGGAACTCGGCAAAAATTGTGCTGCGAGTAGAATTTTTGAGGGGTGAGCGCATGATGCCGAAACTGTTTCTCAGCCTTAGCGCAGCCGTTGGGGTCGCAGCGCTGGGTCTGTCTGCCCCGGTAGCGCCGCCACCGCATGAACCGAAAGGTTCCGGGGCACAACCGCGGGCTATCACCATCACCCGCGACATTCTCTACGCGACCCACGGCCCGGACAAACTCGAACTCGACCTTGCCAAACCCACGACCGGTGGTCCGTTTCCGTGCGTGGTGCTTTTGCACGGAGGGGCGTGGAAAACCGGTCACCGCCGCGACTTATCGATCGGCAGCCGCGATGGCCAAGGCACACCCACCCCCAGTGTGATGGAACAATTCGCGCAGCAAGGGTATGTCGCGGCAGCAGTAAGTTACCGTTTAGCTCCCAAACACCGTTTCCCGGCTCAAATTCAGGATGCCCGAGCCGCGGTACGTTATCTGCGCGCCAATGCCCAGAAGTGGAATATCGACCGGGAGAAATTCGCTGCCGTCGGATTCTCGGCCGGTGGCCATTTGGCGCTGCTATTGGGCTTAGCCGACCGCGTGGATGGTTGGGATGTGGGCGAGAACCTTCAGGAAAGCTCACGGGTGCAGTGCGTCGTCGATTTCTTCGGCCCAACCGACTTGAGTTTATACGCCAACAGCCCCGGTTTGGAAGACAGTTACATGGTTCCCGTGTTCGGCCCTGAGTGCAAAAAAGACCCGAAAATTTACCAAACGGCCTCGCCGCTCAACTATGTAACTGCCAAAGCCCCCCCCGTGCTGATCTTCCACGGCACCTTCGATCTGATCGTTCCTATTGTGCATTCTGAGAATTTGCTCAAAAAACTTCACCATGTCCAAGCGACTGCGCAACTGATTCCCCTGCGTGGCGCGGGCCACGGCTGGAATGGGAAAACCCTCACCCGGACAATCCACGATTCCCTGAAATTCCTCGATACTCATTTGAAAGTAACCCCGTGAAAGCCACTCTCCTCCCAACACCCTGGCTGCCCACCAAGCTCCCCGCCGCCAAGCCGGGCCGTGGGTGGTTCTCCGCGGTGTGGCTGATGGTCGCTATTGGGGTTTTGCTCATTCCCCTGTTCGCACACGGTTGCCACGGCGACGATGTCGATCACGAACCCGTGTTTCTCCCGATGCGACTCAATTCGGAGAACCCATGAAACTCCTCGGCTGCCTTATTCTTGTGGCTGTCACGGTTTGCGTATCGCTTCCGGATGCGGTGTGGGGCTGTGCGGTTGTTCCCCCGCCGAATCAACGTGTCGCGATTGCTTATGAAGAGGCATTCATCGTTTGGGATGAGAAGACGAAAACGGAACACTTCATCCGCAGTGCCAACTTCCACAGTAGCAGCTACAGTTTCGGTTTCCTGGTCCCTACGCCCACACCTCCGGATCTGGATGTTGTGACTGACGACCTTTTCTACGAATTGGAAACGATCACCGCGCCGCCTGTGGAGTACCGCGAACAAACCAAGGAAGTCATGAAGCCCTTTTTCTCAGGATGTTCCATTCCCAGCCAATCCGCATTGCCGGAGGATCGAGCACTGGGAGGGGCTTGGGGACCCGAGCCAGCGAAGGAAGGCACTGTGGAGGTGTTGGAGCAAAAACGGGTGGGGGATTTCGACGTCGCCGTACTCTACTTTCGCCCCGGCGCAGGCGATGGGCCTGAACGTGGTCAACAGCAACTCGCCCAATGGTTAGCCAAAAACGGCTTTGAAGCCCCCCCCGGGATTGAACCGTGGCTGGGGAAATATGTCCAGGATCAGTGGTGTATTACTGCCTTCAAGATTGCCCGGTTGACACCCGACAACCGCCCCAAGCTTCCGGTGGATTCCATCCATCACACGATGCGACCCATCCGGATGTCGTTCCAGACCGACAAACCCTTCTACCCCTATCGCGAACCGCCGGGAGAACCGCTGACCGCTGAGAAAAGCCAGCGTCTTTTGCGTGTCTATCTGGCGGCACCGAGCCGTTATACCGGCCGGCTGGGCCAGGGCGGGCAAGTGTGGCCCGGCGCAACGGTGTGGGCGGGTTCGGTTCAATCGCCCCGCTGGCCTGAGGTCTTCAAGCTCGCGAAATTGGTCGATCCGCCACGCCAAGATGGCAAACCAGCCTTCACCCCCCCCGAAGCGGCGGGAATGTGGCTGACGGAATTCGAAGATCGTTCGTCGCCGCGGCCAGCCGTTGACGAAGTATACTTCGAGCCTTCCCCGGACCCGGCCCCAGTGGCCCGCCCGCCGCTCATTATCACCCGCACGCAGATTGTTTCCGTCACACCGTGGTGGCATTTGGCGATTTACCTGGGTGTGCCAGTGTTGCTCGTCGCAGGCAGTTGGATCACATGGCGTTGGCTCCGCCGAACGTAGCCGAACGGAACGGAAGACACACCATCAACAACACCCATCAGTGTTTCTCGCCACGGCCGCAGAGCCGGTGAGGCGATTCTGTGGCCTCACCCGAAATATCATGTCGCGGCAAACGTATAATACCATAGCACGAACCGCGAAGCTTCCTTACCACGCCGGGAGTTACTGATGGTCCGTCGGATCACACTCCTTGTACTGGCTAGCCTTTTGATCGGCTGCCAATCCGCTCAGGACGCGAACATCGCGGTGCAGGTCGATCAGCATCAGGAAGCGATCCTGGAACCGCCCCCGCTGGCTGCCGACGATCCTCCGCCTTTGGCTCCGCCCACCCGGCCTGGGGTAACGGTGCTGGAAGTGGCTCCAGCGCCCCATCCGCGTACTCGTGAAGCCTCTGAACCGTCATCGTGGTGATGGCCTGTCGGCCTCTCCACCCCCGCTGAGGCCAGCCCCAGCTGCCTCATCATCGGGTGAAGGCCACATCGGATGAAAGCCACATCGGATGAAAGCCACATCGGGTGAAAGCCACGTTGGCCTCAACCGTCGGCGTCTTCACCTGCGCCTTGGGCCAGCCACACAGCGAACATCGCAAGGGATTTCGGGCGGCCAATCCTTCGTAACGAAGCTGGTTGCTGGCCGTGAAGTCGGAGTACTTTCCGGTACTCTGAGGTTTCGGTGTCGTGGCCATGTCGGCGCTGGGAGCACCATTTTGCATGCGTCGCTGGGTGGCCACGGCCATCGTCTCGCGTTACTTCCCGGGAACGATTGCCGATCACATGGTGCTTATCCGTGGCTCGTCGCAGGGCGATCGTTCAGGAAGTGAACGACTTTGGGTTCACCTGCTAGGCCGCGGCCACGTCGGGGTCCCAGACTCCGATGGAAAGCCACGAGGAAGTGAACGACTCTGGGTTCACCTGCTAGGCCGGGGGCGCTCTGTCCCTCCCTCCCTACGCGATGTGGTCGATTCCGTTAGTGTCACTTCTTGCGGACAAAATCGGTGAACGGGGGTTTCTCGAAACGGCAATCTTTTTCCACCACGCGCGGATCGCCGGCCTGAGTGAGAATCTTTATGAGGCGATTGGCCATCTCTTGGCGTATCGTTTCGTAGTTTTTGTCGGTGGCCACATTTTTCACCTGATCAGGGTCGTTGCGGAGATCGTACAGTTCCTCCGCGGGGCGTTTGGCGAAGGCATAGTTGTAGTGCCATTGCCATTGTGGATCGTTGCGGTGAGCGACCAACCACGCTTTGGTGGGGCTAGCGTCCATATCCGCGAAGGCTACGAACGTGTTGTTTTCGAGTTCGTTGGCGGTGGGTGCGGAGTCGACCGTGACCGCTTGGGGATCGCCCATAGGGTAGCGATCGGGGGCGAAATTGCGGATGTAGAGGAAGTCTTTGGTGCGTAAGGCCCGTTGCGGATAGGGTTTGTTGCCGGCGCGGGCATCGCCGACATGCCGTTCACGACCCGTGACAACCCATGTGCGCTGCGGGTCGACCAGACCTTGCTGCTTGGAGGTCAACACTGGCCAGAGCGACTTCCCATCCAACCCTTCAGGGAATTTCACCCCACCGATTTCGAGGAAGGTGGGGGTCAGGTCCATGAGATTGGTAAAGTCGTCGACCACCCGGGGGCCGGGAATGCCCGGGCCGGCAATCACCAGGGCCACGGCGGTGCCGAAGTCGTAGAGGTTGCACTTGCCCCCGGGGAAGCCCGGGGCGCCATGGTCGCCGCTGATGACCACCACCGTCTTCTCCAGTTCGCCGGCTTCTTTGAGTTGCTGGAGCAAAATACCGACGCAGGCATCAAAGGCTTGGGCTTCGCCCAGATAATCCGCGAAATCTTCTCGCACTTCGGGAACATCGGGGAGAAACGACGGCAACTTTCCTTTCAGTGCGTCGGGGTCGATGCCCCACAAGGCCTTCCCCGAGCCTTTCACCCATTTGCGGTGCACATTCGTGGGGCCAAACCAGAAAAAGAACGGTTTTTGGGGATCGCGGGCCTTGAGGAACGCGGCGAAATTGCCTTGGACTTGGGCGATGAGGTCCGCTTTGGCGGCAGCGACGGTTTTACCTTGTTGGACCGCTTGTGTGGCTTGTTGGGAGAAGTTGTTGAAGCCCATGCCCGATTTCTGGTAGGCGTAGCGCTGTTCGCCGATGGGCGCATCGACCGGGACGCCGGGACTCCACACTTTGCCGATTTTGCCAATGTCGTAGCCCCGGTCGCGCAGCAGCAGCGGGGAGGACGGGATTTTTTCGTCCCACACGGCCCCGCTGAGAATCGCACCGCGACCGGTGTTGAAGAAATAGCGCCCACTCAGCAGCGAACTGCGGCAGGGCGTGCACGACGGTGCCGGGACGAAGGCATTCCGGAAGATCACGCCGCGACGGGCCACCGTATCGATGTGCGGGGTTTGAATGACGCTATTGGCGGTCGGCTTGGCATCCAGTGGGGCATAGCACGACGCGTAGCGACCCCAATCGTCGGCAAAACAGAAGAGGATATTCGGTTTTTCAGCAGCCACTCCGGGCAAGCTAGCCGCGAGTACCAGCAGTGTTGTGACGAGCCATCGCATCGGAAAACCTCAACGGTGAAGTGTTTCTAGGAATTTCCACGGTTCACAACGACCACACCCGAGAATACCGCGGTTGTAACGCTGCGAACAGAAGCACGCACGGCATCAGTTTGGCTATTTGCGTCATCGAGCGATACGAGTCGAAAGTTGCAACGTGAACAGGAGCACGCACGGCATCGGGAGTCGGCAGTGTGGGCGAAGTCCTGAAAAGGTTGTTCAGACGGGAACCCACCCGCCGGGGTTGTGGCTTCGGGAGAGCCATTACTTCAACGGGCGAATTTTCACATTCCGCCAGGCAATGGGGCCGTGATCACTTTGGAGCATGAATGAGCCGGTGGGGGTTTCTTTCTTCATCCAATTGCCACCGGTGGGGGTTTTCACTTCGACGTTCTCATGAATCACTTGGCCGTTGAGGGTTGCTTTCACGATCATGGCGTGGGCGATTTTCTCACCTTTCTCATTAAAACGGGGCGAGCGCCAAATGGCGGTGAGTGTCTGCCATTCGCCGGGCGGTTTGGAAGCGTTCACCTGGGGGGGAATACCTTTGTCGAGGTAGCCGCCTTTTTCGAGATTGGCACGGGGATAAATGCCGCCGTTGTCGCTGCCGGTCAGTTCTTTCTTGCCATAGCTATCGAGTATCTGAATTTCATAAACCTCATGGAATTTGACCCCGCCATTGGAGCCTTTGGCCAGGAGGAATTCGACATGGATTTCGCAATCGCCAAAGGCCTCTTTGGTGATGAGGTTGGGGAGCCGTCCGGTTTCGCCGTTGAGCCAAATCGGGCCGCTGGCTCGGCGTTCGCCTTTGAGCGCAGCATCGGCTTTGCCCTTGGCGTTGGGGGCTAATTTCACCGCATCGGTGAAAATCCACCGTTCATCAACTTTGCGCCACACCTCGGGGCGCATCAGGTCGATCCAACCGTGGGCATCGGCGGCTAGGGGGGCAGGCGCAGGGTCTTGACCACCAGCCACCAGACCCAGCGCCAGCAGCAGTGCCCCGGGCATCAGCAGCGTCCGCATCATGGTCATTCCTGGGAATGAGACTTTGGAATTTCTCGGTTCCGTGGGATCGTTTTTCCGTCTATGCCGGCGACGACTCCTATTATGATCAACGCCAGCGGTTGTGAGGAGAACCGTTTTGGGACTTTTTCTGGGAGGCTATCGCCATGACCAGCATGCGTTGGGTAGTCGTGATGTTAGCGCTGGGGGGCATTGTTTCTGTGGCCGCGGCCGGCGAACAGTGGGTGTTTCTGGGCACTTATACCAGCCCCGACGGTAGCCAAGGCATCTACCGCTGCAAATTCGATGATACGACCGGCCAACTTTCAAAACCCGAATTGGCTGCGGAAATGGCCAGTCCCTCGTTTCTGGCCATTCACCCCACCAAAAAATTCCTCTATGCCGTGGGGGAAGGGTCGGGCCGAGATGGCGGCCCGGTGGTGGCCTTTGCCCTCAATGCCAAAACCGGTCAACTGACCAAACTCAACGAAGACAAAAGCGGCGGCCCCGGCCCCTGCCATATCGCCATCAGCCCCCAAGGCAACATGGCCGCGATCGCCAACTACGGCGGTGGAAGCACTTGCGTTTTCGCCATCGAAGCGGATGGCAAACTGGGTCGCCGTATCGGCTTCGTGCAGCACAAAGGCAGTAGTGCCCATCCCAGCCGGCAAAAGCAACCGCACGCCCATTGCTGCGCTTTCAACGCCGCCGGCGATCACCTCTACACCGTCGATCTGGGCATCGACAAAGTGAAAGTCTTTCATGTGAGCATCAAAAATGGTCTGGAAGAAGATGAAGACGAAGACGTGACGCTCCCGCCCGGCACCGGTCCGCGGCACATGACGTTCCTGCCCAGCGGCCAAGGTGGCTTTTATGTCTGTGGGGAACTGAATTCGACCGTCAATGTGGTCCAAGGGGGCAAAGTGGTTCAAACCCTCAGCACGCTACCCAAGGAAACCCCCGGAAATACCACCGCCGAGTGCATCACCTCGCCCGACGGCCAGTTCGTGTATGTCTCCAATCGCGGGCACAACAGCATTGCCGTATTTCGGGTGAAAGATAACCGCCAGCTCGAACCGGCCGGCCACATCACCGGCGATATCAACATTCCGCGGAACTTCAACATCGACCTGACCGGCAAATGGATGCTCATTGCCAGCCAAAACGGCGGCAAAGTCGGGGTGTGGGAACGCGACCTGAAGACGGGGGGAGCGAAAGAAACCGGTCAGACGGTGGCGATCAGCCGTTGCGTGTGTGTGAAGTTCGTCCCGGTGGAGAAATAAGCTCGATAGATGGGTGCCGAATTGGCACCCATGGTTATCAGTTGCTATAAATGGCGAAATAGCTGAGATTTACGAGAAACTAGCGCTCAGCGCGCCGCGGAGATCGTGTGGCTCGCGGGGGGGCCTGCGTGCTGATCCGAAGCCGCCTCCCCCTGTGCCCGGCATTCTCGAGGGTGGCTCCGAGTTCTACCATCGAATGGAATAGTGGCTTCGAGTTCTACCATCGAATGGAGGAGTTGTTCAAAAGGTGAACAACTCCTGCGATCATTTCAGTTCATTATGCGATCATTTCAGTTCATTATCGGGCCACCGCCGCGATCATTTCAGTTCTTTACCGCGCCACTGCCGGGCTTTCCAGCCGTAATCGACGAAGTCGTAGGTGAACGTGCCATCGGCATAGAGATCGAGTCGGCCGTAGCAGGGCGGGAAGCCATATTCACTGCCTCGCCACCAAGCCCCGCTCGCCGCTCCGCCGCAGATATACCACACACCGCGATATTCGCAACGGTCGCAGGTGTGCATGTGCCCGCTGAGGCAGAGTTTCACATGCGGATTTTTGCGGAAGACTTCTGTGATCGCCCAACAATCGGCATGATGCCAAATGCCCGGGATCAGGTTGTTGTTGTCCTTGGTGCGGCAGTCGTCGCCGTACACTTGAGAGGTGACACTCAGAATCGGCACATGGCTGAGGACCACAGTGGGCAGTTTGGTCTGGGCCAAATCGGCCTTCAGCCACTCGAAATGCTCCGGGGAAAGATAGGCGTACTTGGGCCAATTGCAGACGCTATTGAGAACAACAAAGTGCCACCCATTTTGATCGAAGCTGTAATACGGCGCGGGCATCCCTAACGCTTCGGTCATCAGGCGGAAGCCTTTCTTTTCTGCGGGCACATCGGGGGTGGGGTCGACACCATCCCAGACATCATGATTCCCTAAGCACGCTCGGATCGGAACGGGGCAGGCCTTGACGGCCTCTTTCCAGAGGGCGACTTGCTCAGCCGCCTTGGCACCGGTCACCTTGCCATCAACGGCCATCACCTGATCACCCGTCGACAACACAATCTGCGGCTGGAAGTCCTTCTGGCTGAACATGTGTTTGAACAAGGCCGCGACGCCCTGCGGGGCTTCCCGGTCGGGGGTGATGTGAACATCGGTGATGTGGGCCGCTCGCAGCACGGGTTTGTGCAAGCCGGCGCGGGCCGTGGAGATCCATCCTGGCCATGCGGCCGTTCCTGGCCATGCGGCCGTTGCCACTCCAGCGGCCAGTACAGCCCGGCGGGAAAAAGTATCGGTGTCGGTGGGGTTCATGAGCGGACAATCCATACCAAATTCAGGAAAGTTCATGAAATCATTGACTCTTGCCACGAGAACCCTCGGGCTTTCCGTCTTTCATTTGTTCTTTCTGTTTCTGTTTCTCGGTGGGTTCACCGCCCCCGCCGGCGGGCGGCGAATCGCCACACCCCAGGGGCCAGCAAACACCCCAGAGAACCACAATCACAACCCACAAGCGCCAGCGGTACATGAGAAGTTCTCCGCCCCATCCCGTAAGGCGAGCAAATCCCATCAGGATGGGGAATGCCCCGTGGTTGACCAATCGTTGCCGAGAATTTCGCCACCGGCGGGCCGTGGCTACCCCTTTTTGCGCCTTGGGACAGTGGTTTACCAATCGTTGCCGAGAATTTCGCCACCGGCGGGCGTCATCGCAGCCCACCACGTCAACCCACTGACCGACGCGGGAACTGTCCGCACGCTGCCATCCCCCAGACCCACTAGAATGCCGCCGGAACCGGTTTGCGTCGGCAAGCGGAAGTCACACGTCGCCGTCCGCCCTTGCCACGTCGGGTTGACTTGGAATTTCATCGCCGCCCCGGTGATGAACCCGGTCGAGCTGGGACCATCTTTCCAATAGTTGATAACTGGCATCCACTCGTACCACGAGCTGGCATTGGCATAAGGAGCGATATTGTAGAACGCCCCGACATAGCTGGGCCGATAGGGGCTGGGATTGGCCTCGCAAACAGCCAAGCGGGTGGTGTAGAAGACCGTGTTCGACGTCCCATCGGCGATAGCGTTGATCGTCTTCTTCGTATCCAGGATGAATTGGGGACTGGTTGTGCGGTTGACAATGCCGCCCAGAGCTTCGTAGTTGGCCACATAACCGGTGACGGCATAAACGCCCCAGCCGCTATCGTTGTAAGCCCCCCCCGATTGGGATGGGTCGAGCGGACTGATGAACGGCTT
This sequence comes from Gemmata sp., assembly GCA_025055115.1. Classification (GTDB taxonomy): domain Bacteria; phylum Planctomycetota; class Planctomycetia; order Gemmatales; family Gemmataceae; genus Gemmata. Next base: position 42,653 of record JANWYJ010000073.1, on the reverse strand, counting down.
GGGCGGCGCTTGGTTGTAGGTAATCGCGTAGTAGTGACCACTGGCCCCCGAACGATTATCCACCTGGCGTCGCAAGTTATCCTGTTCGATAAACGGCAGAATTTGCACAATCCAGGACCCATCCCGATACCCGCGCGAAAGCCCAAACTCCACGAATGCCGGCGGCAGATGGCCCATCGAGTCGTGGTAGTTGTGCGAAGCCAGGCCGAATTGCTTCATATTGTTCTGGCTTTGGGCACGGGCGGCGGCTTCGCGAACTTTCTGCACCGCCGGCAACAACAAGCCGATGAGAATCGCGATAATCGCGATCACCACCAACAACTCGATCAGTGTAAAGCCCAACAGACGCGAACCGCGGTTCGGTACAGTAGCGACCATGCGATAACTCCGGGTCATGGTGGGGAGAAACAGAGCGTTGACAAGCGGGAGCTAGACTAGGTGAGGGCAGCGTATCGAGACAGAGTGATGCCAACAAGACAAACTGTGTTAATATTTCGAGAAATTGTTATTACTATTCGGACATCTGTAGCAATCAAATTGCTTCTCATTTCTTGTAATGATCCTTGTCAGTCTTGTCGTCCTTCCAGTAAACTGGGTTCAATTCGCGTCGGATCGTGGGTCGGAAAACCTCCTACGATGCCCGCAATGCGCCAACATTGTTTGGTACAGTTGGAAATCGCGGAGAAGTCTGTGTCACAATTCGAGCGTGGGGAAGCGGACTATCCCAAGTATTTGAGTGTCGCGGACGACCTCGCTGCGCGCATTCGGGCGGGCGAGTGGAACCACGGCAAAGTACCAACGGTCCGCGACATTGCATCCCGATACGACGTCTCGTCGTTCACCGCGTCCCGGGCGCTGCAGACCCTCCGCGACCGCGGCTTGGTCGTAACTCGTAATCGCTCCGGTTCTTACATCACCGCAGATAGGCCCCCCCCCCGAACATCGACGCACTCCTGGGCCGTCGTGACCCATGTCTCGCCCGGACCCTGGCAGAGCGCTTCGGAAGCGGTCGTGAAGGTGGGATTCGAGCGACTCGCAAATGCCGGGACTTTTCACTTCTATCCTTTGGAATTCCCGACCGGAACTCCTGCTGCGGACCTGGAACGGGCCGCCCTGACCCTCGCTCACAACGGGGTGGACGGTGTTTTTTTTCTCCCCTCTCGTATGTCCGAGGAGTTGTGCCGACAGGATGAATGGTTTCTTGCTGGTTGTCGCAAGGCCCGGTTGCCGGTGGTGTTGATCGATCGCAATCTGCGTGGGGAGGGCCGACCGTTGGCGTATGATCTGGTAGCGTCCGATCACTTCGAGGGCGGGTTACGTTGTACCGAACATCTGTTGGACCGGGGCCGCCAACGCGTGGCTTGCATCGTCGCGTCGCCGACCAGCACGCATTCCAACCGCTTGGCGGGTTATTTGTTCGCCCTGCAGCATTCTGAGCCGCGGCGGGAACCCTGGGTCATCCGCGTGCCCGAGAATCTCGATGCGCGCGAAACCTACCCCTGGATTGCCGAGCAACTCATCCGTGGGGAAGCTGATGGCGTCATCTGTTACCAAGATTATGTCGCGGTGGGGGTGATTCTGGAGCTATTTCGCCGCGGCCGGAATGTGCCACGCGATGTCGCCGTGGTGGGTTGTGACGATCTGCCGATCGGCCAAAGCTTTGGTCTGGGTGTGACCACCTATACTTATCCGTCGGAAGCCATCGCCCGTGGTGCCGTTGAACGGATGCTCCACCGCATGGCCCGGCCCGACGATCTACCCGCCAAACTGCTCTATCCTGGCCAACTGGTCGTCCGCGATAGCACAGTTGGGTAAGACTCAGTTCAAGTCACCAAAGCTCGTAACTTCGCCAAACCTGTTTTGGCGATTTCCAGAGGGTTCTGTTTCCAATACTGGCGATTGAATAGTTCGAGCGAAAGATAACCGGTGTAGTTCATCCGCTGCAAGGTGCGGAACAACTCGCGGAGCGGGGCTATGCCATCGCCTGGGAAGACCCGGTCGGCGTCGGTGATTTTCTCCCGGTCGATCCGCGGGTAATCGTTGACGTGGAAAATCCCAATGGCCTGCGCGGAGAGTAGCGGTAAACCGGTGAAATCCGAACCACCTTTGTACAGATGGTACACATCGGGCAGCACACACGCCCGGGCGTGCCCGCATTCCATCGCCACCAACAACGCCTCGCCCAAACGCCGCAACGTTTTCGAAAAACCCCACACCTCCACAATGGGAACGACACCCATTTTCTCCCCCAGTTCCAGTAACGCTCGATACCGATCAGCCGCGGCGAGAAGATCGACCACGGGTTGGCTGAACTTCGGATCGTCGCGGGGGCTGGTGCCCCCCGTAGCCCCTACCGGGGGCGCAGCGATGTGCTGCGAACCAATCTGCGCCGCCCAATCCATGTCACGCTGAGCTTGTTCCAAGCCTTTCTTCCGCCGCTGCGCATCGTCGACAATCCATTCGGCAAAGCCAATCACATCGGGAACTTTCAAACCGGCATCGTCGATCCGTTGGCGTAATTCCTTGAGTGTTCCCCCGCTCTTGAGGTAAGCGTCGATTTCCGCAATCCACGGCTCGATGGCATCGTAGCCAGCCTTTGCAGCGATTGCGATGAGTTCGGGTAGCGGCCGGGGCTTGCCGTCTTGGTCGCGAACCGTACTGGTGTTGAGGCAGAAGCGAAAACCGGTCTGCGGTTTCTCCGTGGCCGTCAGGGGGGTTATTGTGAATCCGCTGGCAGCTCCGGCCAAGAGGGTGCGCCGGGAAATATCCGTGGACATGGTTTCTCAAACTCCCTGTGCGTGAAGACGATCGCCCTTACTTCGAGGAAGGATGTGACCCATGATGACATCCATCGTCGTCGTTGTCTACCTGTGTGCGGCCGCCGAACCGGTTGCACCTCAACCTCCTACCAACCTCTTAGTCGAAGTCGACGATGCCCAACTGAAAGACTACCGCGTTCTCGATGTGCGACCACGGACGAAATACGACGCCGGCCATATCCCCGGGGCGGTGCATGCGAATGTCGAACCATGGTCGAAGGCCGTTGTGGCCGGACAAGCCGATCGTGCCTTCTGGAAGGCCCAACTGGCGCAAGTGGGAGTTTCGCCTCGCGTGCCCGTGGTGGTCTATTCCGACGATGTCCGCGAGGCAGCCCGGGCCTGGTGGCTCCTGAAGTTCGCCGGCGTGCCCGATGTACGACTACTCAATGGTGGTTGGAAAGCCTACACACAGGCCCAGCTCCCAATTCAAAAGGAGGCCACCACAGCCACGGCCCCACCGCACGATTGGCAGCCGGACACCGCACGGCTGGCCGAGAAAAAGCACGTTCTGGCGGAATACAAAAACGGCTGTGTGTGTGTCGATGCCCGCTCGGTGGGCGAATTCCGCGGCGAGAAGGCCCTGGCCCAACACGGCGGCCGCATCCCCGGAGCGATTCATCTGGAATGGTCGGAATTGCTCGACCCCAAAACCGACAAATTCCTGCCACAGCCGAAAATTCAGCAATTACTGAAAGACCGTCGGATTGACCTGAACAAACCGCAGATCACCTACTGCCAAAGCGGGGGCCGTGCCGCGGTCGTGGCCTTGGCTTTGGAACTGGCTGGGGCGAAAAACGTTCGCAATTACTATCGCAGTTGGAGCGAATGGGGCAACTCCCCAGATACCCCGATTGATCGCGACAAGTGAGAGTCGGGCCTCAACTGCGGTTTGCCGCAGCCACGCTCACGGACGCTATGGGGTGTCTGAAACGATTCCGTTCATACAAACAGCGCCGCTCCCAGAACCCGGCGGTCAAGCTCGACCCCGAGTTCTAACTGGAACGATTCCGTTCATACAAACAGCGCCGCTTCGGCGACCAGCCCAGGGCCGAAGCCCAACGCCACACAGGGTCTTGGAGCTTGGGTGGCCCGCAACCGCTGGAGGATGAACAGTACCGTCGGGCTGGACATATTTCCATACGCGGCAAACACCTCCCGCGATGGGGCCACCTGGTCGGGCGATAGACCAAGGGTTTCTTCCACCGCTGCGAGAATCTTCGGCCCCCCCGGGTGCAGGCACCAACTTTTGACGTCGTGAAGGGAAAACCCGAAGTCCCTGAGCCACTCGTCTAACCACGGCCGTAAGTGTTTGGCAATCAGCCCGGGGACGCGCCGCGACAAGGTCATCTCAAAGCCATGATCGCCGATCGTCCAACCCATATCGGCATGGGAATCGGGTATCACACACGATCCCGACGCCCGAAGCCGCCAGGTCGCCGCAGGGGAAGGCGATGGATCGGCCTGACCAACCACGGCCGCGGCTCCATCGGCAAAAAGCGCGTTGGCGATGAGCTTATCGGCGGCGTTGCCGTAGTAGTAGTGCAAGCTGCACAGCTCCACAGCGCAGACCACCACACGGGCTTGGGGATTGGCCGACGCAAACGCATGGGCCACGCGCAAGCCGTTGAGTGCCCCGTGGCAGCCCATGAAGCCCACATGGGTCCGGGCGACCGTCGGTTTTAGCCCTAATTGGGTGATGATCGCGTAATCCATTCCCGGTGCCGCAAAACCGGTACACGATACTGTGACCAAATGGGTCAGCGCGTCGGGCGAAACCCGCGCTTCGCGCAGCGCCGCGGCGACCGCCTGCACCGCCAGGGGGGCCGCGTGTTGCTCATACAAGCGCATCCGCTGCGCGGTGGTGGGACCGACCCCATCGTTGGCCGGCGTTGGTAGAAAGGGTGAGCCGCTGAAGGTCGTTCCGGCGAGGATGTCCTGTTTGGCCGCGCCGCCCACCACTTGAAACCGCTGCTGGACGCCGCTATTGGCGTAAATTGGGCCTAACCAAGCGGAAGTTCGCACGTCAGGACCAGCCAGCACCCGGGCCAATGCCAGGCCTTCGGCGGATGTGACCGCATCCGGCGGGTGCGCTGTGCCCAGACCGTCAATCACAAAGCTCATTGTTCGGCACCGCGGAGTTGGGGGCAGCGATTCAACGATGCCACTAGAGGACGTGCTAAAGCTGGGCAGATGGCGAGGGTCCGCACCGCCCAAGCCGTCAGCAATGGCCACCGCAATGCCCGTGTCACTATCCGACAGACACGCTGTCGCGATTGAATCCGGCGACGGTGGGTGACTTCCCATTGCCGAACCAGAGAATCCGACCAACGTTCCGCCGCTTTCGTCACCAGAGGGGCTAGCGCTGTGGCGGAGCGAATCGCCCAGGCAATCCCTTCGCCAGTAAAGGGTTCGACATACCCCGCGGCATCACCCACGGCAAACCAGCGTGGCCCTGCGCGGCGTGTGGCGCGGCGGGTCAGCGCAGGCGTGCCTTTCCAGGGCAGCCGGGCCAGCTGAGGAATCGCAGGCCAGCGGGTTTCAGCCAAGATGGCTTCGGCCGCCAGTCCCAGTCCTCCCATCTGACGCACAAAGGGGGCATCGAAAGCGGCGGCGACATCGAGCCGGTCGTCTTCCAAACGCACCAGGCCGACATAACCGCCGCCCGCCGTCGCCATATAGATGATACCCCTGCGGAAAAACGCCGGAACCATGTCGGCCGCTACAACCACACCGGCGCCGATCCGCGAATCGACGCACGGTGTCGCGGCGTTACCGAGCAACCCCGAGGCCACCACGACAACCCGGGCTATTGTTTGGCAGTCGGCGACCTGCCGGGCTTCACCCTCCTGAAAAATGGCTCCAGCCCGGACCGCGGCTTCCACCAAGGCGGCATCCAGCCGCTCTCGGGAGAGGGCGACGCCACCGGAAAGAGAGATCGTGGCTTGGTGTCGGGCCGCAGCCAGGCATACCGCGGTCAGCGGAACAGCGGAGGCCAGGACAGCTCCCAGGCCAAGCCTATGCAACGTTTGAACTGCCGAGCGATTGAGGCAACAGCCGCAGACTTTGGGTCGGGGAAACTTGGCTTTATCGACGAGGAAAACGGGGTGCCCGCGCCGGGCCAGCTCGTAGGCCGTCACCGCGCCGGCGGGGCCAGCTCCGATGATGGCCGCGTCGAAGTTCATGGGTTGCTCCCGCTTGGGTTACTCCCGATTAACAGCAGCCGGCAGGGGAAGCGCCTGCGCATCTGAATCTGGGTTAGCCCGGCTTGCTGGGCCAACGTTCGCATTTCGGGGGGGGTGAACGCGGAGCATACCGAGGCCGGGCCATCGTAACGGACGACCGGCGAGCGTGTCAGCAATCGGCAGGCCAGCCAGACCGCGCAGTAACTGAACCGCGAGCGGACCAAATCGTTCACGAGAATCCACTGGCCCGCCGCGGCCATGTTCCGAAGAAGCCGTACCGCGTCCATTTCTTCGAGATGGTGAACAAAAAGTGAACACATCACCACATCAAAGCCCCCGGGTAGCGGCTGGCGCACGGCATCGTGAACAAAGAAGCGGATGGGGCTGGGTTCGCGAGTGGCTTCTGCAATGGCGGTGGGGCTGAGGTCACAGGCAGCCACTTCCAACGACAATCCAGCCCGGCTGGCCCGGGTCAGCAGTTGGCGAGGGATATCGCCACGACCAGTGGCGACATCCAACACGCGCAGGGGTCGTTGGAGACAGCGCGCCAGTTTGGCGATTTCCGGCCAAAGCACACCGGCGCTGTTACTGAAGCGATTGAGCCGGGCGAGGCCGGCCAACGCTCGGCGGTGTTCGACCGGGTCTAGCGCGGGGTCGTCCATCAACTCCGCAATACGCCGGCGGGATCGCAGGGGGGGCCACAGCACACGACACCCTGGGGTGGAAACCACTTGGTATCTGCCAGCAACGCCTTGAGAAGCCTCGTTGTTGGGTAGTCCTCTGCGGCACCATCATCGGGTGTCGGCCACAACGTTGGAGCGACTCCCAAACTCAGGGAAGCAACTTACCGCAGGCGCCCGCAGCAACTGCGCCGCCATGCCCGATTCCCTGTTGGACCCGAAGCTCCGGGAAGCCGCCTACCGCAGTCGCCCGGGTGGGTGGCTGCGGTGGCCGGATACGGCGTGCCCGAAGGTTCGTTATTCGCCGTTGATAATCTGGTAGCGCACCGTACTGCCCACCCCGGCGTTGATTTCGACGCGGAGTTGGCCCTCCGGATGAGCCGCGGTATCAAGGGCGAACGTGATGGTGTGCCGACCGGCTGTCAGCCGCCATTGCTTGTTCCAGTTGTCGCCCATGGCCTGATCATCGATCCAGATGCGGCGGACCGGGCCTTGAATGTCGAAATACAAAACGCCGTCGTTGGCGAGTTCCACTTCGCCTTGGGCATAGACCAGGCCGGGTTTTTCCGGATGCCGCAGTTCCGCGAAGGGGAGGAAGCCCGCCACGGTGCCGTAGGCTTTCAGCCAGGCATCGGGTTTGGCTCCGAGCACCAAGCGGCGGAAAGTATCGTTCTCTGGCAGCGTCTTGGCCAACGCAGGATCGGTCGGTTGGAAAACTCGCCAGCGTTGGATGGTCGGCTTGTTTTGAACCGCATAGGCTCCGGGTTTGCCCAGTTCGGCCAAAAAGCGGCTCAGGTCAATCAGTTCTTGTTGTGTGAGGAATTTCGTCAGGCCGTCGGGCATCAGGGATTTGCCTTCGCGTTCCGTGTCGATGTCTTTGACCGGAATGGTGATAAGTTTGCCGGTGGCATCGCGCAGGATCACGCGTTGATCGTCGCGGGAAACGACAATCCCGGTGAAGACTTGGTCGTTGATGGTGGTGATGACCCGGGTGGTGTACAGTTCTTTGATGGCGGCGTTCGGATCGAGGATCGACGACACCACATACTCCACCGGGGATGAACCGCCCAGCGCGGACAGTTCGGGGCCGACGTTACCGCCCGCTTTGCTGATGGCGTGGCACTTGAAGCAACCCAAATCGGCGCGGCGGAAAATGGCCTCACCGCGTGCCGGGTCGCCTTTTTTCATCACCAACGCCACCAATTCTTGGATCTCTGCCGCGGTGGGCGGTTTGGGGGTCACATTCAATCCAGCGGCTTTTGTCAGCACTTCCGACAGCCCCGCGTCGGAACGGCCAGCGGTGTACATGTAGCGCAGGGCGAGTTTGGCCGCATCGGCTCCGAGTGGGGTCTTGGCCAGCGCTGCCGTCAGTTCTTCTGGCCCGCCTTTGCGGGTCAAGAAGGCATCAATGACCAGACCGATTTTGTCGTCCGGTTGCGCCTGGGCCAGCGCGGCGGCGGCCAGTGGGGCGGCCTGTTGGGGGTTGCGTTTCGCGATGGTGGCAATGGCCGTGAAGCGAACCGGGGTTGGGACGTTGGCTCCACCGAGTTTTGCGAGGGTGGCTTGGGAATCGGCATCGGTGAATGCTCCGAGGGCTTCCACCGCGGCCACCCGAATGGCCAGGGATTCGTTGTCGCGCGTGGCGAAGTCGCGGAGTTGGGCGGCTGCGTCGGCAAGCTGCCATGCGCCGGCGAGTTTCACGCCCACTTCGCGGAGATCGGCTTGTGCCGACGCCAGAAGGGAGGCCACATCGAGGGGGCCAGTCGGTTTTACCTTGCGGGTGATGGCGGCATCCACTAGGCCTTCCGCGGCCAGTCGTCGCAGCGGCACAGGCAAGGTCTCCACCTTCACCACGGAGTCCCACACCGTCTTAAGGTTCTGGGCATTGCCTTGTCGGCAAATGGTTTCGATGTAGCTGGGTTGCCGTTCGGGGGGGACTTTGCCGCTGGTCAGCAGTTGGACGAGCATCGTCGCGGCCCCGCCTTGGCTACTGACACCGAGTTGACCTTCGATGGCCCGCAGGGTTTCTTTGAAGACGAAGTCGATGTACTGGTCGGTGGGATGGCTCAGCGCTTCCAAAAGTACTGGCAAAGCGTCGGAGGCGGGAAAGAAGCTCAGACCACAAACGGCCATGAGCCGAACGCGCGGGTGCGGATCGTTGATAGCGGCCCGCATCAGCCCCAGCGCGCCAGGAACGCGTTCACGCCACGAGGTCAGCACGCGCACCGCCGCGGCGCGAGCCCGGAAGTCGGGCGATTGCAGAACCGCGCGCAATAGCTCGGCATGGACGACATTGTGGTATTGGTGCAACCACAGCACCTCCAGCCGGGCGTGTTCATAAGCCGGATCATTCTTGACATCTGGCACCGGCTGTGATTCCAGCCATTTCTTGGCGGCGGCCAGAACGTCGTCACTGGGGCGAGCGCCCAATTCGATCTTGGCCCGGTAACGGACTCGATCTTCCGGGTGTCCTAGCAGCTTCACCAGCTTCTCGATCGATTCCCCCGCGATGGGTGGTGCTTGCGACAATGGCCGGCCTTCGTAGGTGATCCGGTAGATGCGGCCGTGGCTGCGGTCGCGGCTGGGGTCGCGGAGGTTGTGCTGCATGTGGCCGATAATCGGGTTGTGCCAATCGAGGATGTAGATGGCACCATCCGGCCCGATTTTGGCATCGACGGGGCGGAAGTTCGGATCGCTACTGCTGATGACCGGTTCCTGTTCCTGCCCGGTGAAACTGGAGCCGGCATCGGTGAGTTTGTAGCGCAGAAGTCCTTGGAAACCGATGCAGTTGGTCACCAACAGGTTCCCCTGCCATTCGGGAGGGAAATGTTGACTGGAAAGCAGTTCCATACCGCCACTGGGTCGTGTCCGTTGTTGATAGACTTGCGGCGGCTTGGGGTGTTTGTGGGGATAGGGCAAATAGCCGCTGAAAAGCGGGGCATGGTACGGCTGCGCTCCCGTGCCGTCGATGACGATATCTTGCCCCCAACGATCGAAAACGTGGCCGTGCGGATTCGCAAATGGTGAGCTGATATACACTTCGAGTTTGTGCGTGCGCGGCTCATAGCGGAACACGGCCCCGTTGGCGACGCGCTTGGGCGGCCCGTAGGGGTCTTCGATCTGCGAATGGTGGAAGGTGCCTTCTTGGAAATACAACGCCCCGCCAGGATCGAAGACAAAGCTGTTGGCGGTATGGTGGGTGTCGGCGGTGTCGAGACCATGGAGGATGCGTTCGCGAACATCGGCACGGTCATCCCCGGTGGTATCTTTCAAGAACATCAGATCGGGCGCTTGCGCGACAATCACGCCGCCGTTGTAGAATTCGAACCCGGTGGGGTTCTGCAGGCCATCGGCAAACGTGATGCATTTGTCCGCTTGACCGTCGCCGTTGGTGTCTTCCAGGATCAGGATTTTGTCGTTGTAGGGTTCTGTGGGTTTCCAGTGGGGGTACGTGGGCCAGACCGCAACCCACAGGCGGCCCTTGGTGTCCCAGGCCATCTGCACCGGGTTGACCAAGTTGGGGAACATCGCCTCATCGGCGAAGAGATTGACCTTCAACCCTTTGCCCACAGTCATCTTCTTGATGGCCGCTTCACCGGACAGGAAGAGATGGCTACCGTTGGGTCCATCGCCGGGTTTATTGGTTTGGACTGGCACAAACGGCGGCAGGTTGGAATCGTCCGGTTTGGCATCGCGGCCTTGGGCCACCGCCCAGATCACCTGGTCGCGATTGAGGGTCATGATGTCGAGAACTTCCAGTTCACGCTGCATCACCTCATAATTGCTCTGCCCCACCTTGGCGGGAAAGCGCAACCAGGCCCGCCCACCGTAGATCGAGTAGCCATCCGTGACGCGATAGCGCTGGAACCAATGGAAGGCTTTGTCTTGCACCGCGGGGCGAATCCGGGCGAGCTGCTTTTCCTCCGGCGGGCTGTATTTGCCCGCAGCGGGGAACAATTGGGCGTCGATGATCTCGGCCAGTTGACGGTTGCCGGCTTCGGTCAGGTGAATGCCGTTGATCGTCAGGCGTTGGGGGGCCTTGGCATACGCGGCTTTAGTCGGAGTAAAAATATCGACGAAGTGGACACGCTGGGCCGCCGCGACCTCCCGCATGGCTTGGGTATAAAGTGCCAGGTTCCGATTGATCCGCTCAGCCTCGGCCCCGGTTGGCAGATGGGGCGATTGGTGATCTTCAAAGGCATTGGGCGAGAACAACACCAGCCGCGGAGCCGATTTCCCGTTGTATTTCTGGGCTAAGGTGTGTTTGATCCATGCCGCCAGATCGCTTTTGAACTTGGGCAAACCAGCCTCGCCCGCCCACGATTCGTTGTAACCGAAGAACGCGAAGATCACGTCGGCCTTCGTCCCCACCTTCTCGAAACGGTTGGGGTTCACGACGCTTTTGTCGAGAATCTCATTGGGTTTGGGAATCGGCGCTTGGGCACTAAGCCACTGATCCGGCGTCCCAAAGTCGGCCGAGCGAAGCCGGAGGGTGATCTCATCACCGGAGTAACCAAGGTTACGAATGGTCAGATGGTGATCGGGCAGGCGAGCATACAGGAAAGTTTCCAGCCAGCCGTCATGCTGCAAACGTTCGGCCAGGGTGTTGCCAATAATACAAAGATGATCATTTTTCTGAAACTCGAATGGGGGCAACTCCGCCGCCGCGACCGGCTCGGCCGCCTGCAGCGAACCCCCCGTCGTACCGCGGCTGGCCACGGGGCCAAGGCCTAATAACCCAGCCAGCAGAACGATCAAAGCCAAGACACTCATCAGGCTGTAATTCCAACGACCACCGGGCATAGGAATTCTCCGCGGACCAGGCGAGCCAAAATCATGAGCTTATTGTAGTCGGACCAGCCGCGAAACACACGGGAAAACGTGTGGGACCCTAGCGCCGCGGCTAGCGCGCGGCGGTAGGTCCGACGCCAGGTCAGATAGCCGGTGAAACACACGGGAAAACACGTGAGACCATAGCGCCCACCGGGCCTCCAAACAATCCCCCACTGCTCCTTCCTCGCCTCTTCTTCTGCCGCTAAAGCGCTCGGAGGCCCCCAAGTTGTCGACGAAAGGCGTCCCGACGGTTCGTAGACGAAAGGCTTCCCGACGGTTCCAGCTTCCCCGCCTCTTCGAATACCGCTTGTACGCTCACCCCCCTTATACGCTCACCCCTTCTGTTGGATTGAAGTATACGCTCACCCCTTCTGTTGGATTGAAGGGCCAAGCGTGCGCCGGTGACGATCGGAGCGAAGGTGTGGGTCTGCAACGGTCACGCATCGTCGTGCATCGGGGGGCCGAGTTCGGAGGATTGGCAGGCGTACAACTGTTTTTCAAACCTCTCCCAATTCAGGTGGCTAGCGAAGACCTCCAAACGGCTATCGCGCCGGTAGGCGGTGGGGTTGACAGTCAACGCCGATCCCACGCGGTTGACCGCGATCCACTCGTCGGCCACGCGGAAAACACCTTTCAGACGGGTGATAGCGGGTGTATTCGCCAACAGGTCCAGCAATTTGGCCGCGTCGAAAACCACTGTCGGCTCGAAGCGCCATCCCTGGTGCGTCTTCGTGGCTGCCTCATGCGCCCCCGTGGGCTGGACGTGACCGCCGAGTGTGAACTGACGTTCGTCATCGCATCTGAGGTCCAGCCAAGCCGCATCGAGTTGGCCGTAGGTGGTCCCGGCGACGAGCAATTTCGGCGGATACAGACTTTCGGCCCAGGTTTGGAATTCTTGAACCAGTGCGGGTGTCGCGGTATCGAGTTTGTTCAAAATCAGGACATCCGCCAGTTGAATCTGCTCGACAAAAATGGGGTTCTCGCGCATCGTAGCTTGGGCGAAGTCGGCAGGGGCGACGAGGCCGAGGGTGGCGCGGACTTCGAGACGGCCGTGATAGTTGTGCCGCAAAGAATCGATCAGCCGGGCCGGATGGCCCAAGCCGGTGGTTTCAATCAGCAGCCGCTCGGGGCGTGCTTCGAGCAGCAAGAGGTGAATAGCTACAGGCAAAAACGGCGCAGCAGCACAGCAGACACAGCCACCCGCAACCTCCTGGACGGTCACACCAGCGACACCCGCGCTGTCAATCCAGGCTCCGTCGATACCGACTTGACCATATTCGTTGACCAGAACCGCCCAGCGTGCTTGCGGGGGTTTATTCTTGAGTAAGTTGATAACTGTAGTTGTCTTTCCAACTCCGAGAAAGCCAGTGATGAGATTGGTGGGAATGCTCTTCATAGCACCCTTGGAGGTGTTTGTCTGGGTCGGGAGCCGTCAGGGTGGCAGTGCTTCATTGTCGGTGGTCTTCAGGGTGAAAGCAACCCGAGTAGAAAGACGAGGGGTAAGAACCACCCAGGTGCTTCATTGTCGGTGGTCTTCAGGGTCAGAAGCGACGGAGCCGCTGGTTGTCGGGTTGTTGGTTGGTTTCCACCACTCTTGACCGTGGAGGAGTTGCTGACCGTGTTGTAAGCGGGCTTCGGCCTCCCCGGGGGCCCACAACACCCGGGCCAGAACGTCGCGTTCGACGGGGGTCAGTTCGGGATGCCAGGTGTCGCAGAGCATGATGAAGCGGGTGCTGCTGCCACAATTCCAGACTTCGTGTTCGTAAGTATCGTCGAAGACAAGACATACGCCTTCCTGCCACGTTCGTTCCTCGGTGCCGAGGCGAATGCGGCATCCGGGGGGGATAATCAACCCCAGACTTTGGGAAATGAACGCATTGGTAGGGCCGCAATGCGCCCAGAGATGGGTTCCGGGTGTCAGGGCGGAGAACATCGCCGAGAGGGCCAGATTGGGCAGGTTACGGAGTGCGGCCGCCGTTTGCGGGCAGGCAGCGACAGCCGCGGGCACCTCCGTTCCTCCCAAAATTATGTAAAAGACATTCCATTGCCCCTCGGTGTTGTTGGGGTTGAAGCCGTATTCTCCTTCATCGAAGGGCTGGAAGCCACTGCGCGTTTGCAGAAGCGCTTCGAGTTCCGCCCGCATCACGGGGGCCGCGGCCTCCAGGAGGGCTGTGTCGGGCATCCAATCGCGCCGGTGCCACGCCGACGACTTCAACCCCGGGATGAATAAGCCATCCGGATAGCGGAGCGGGTCGCCAGTAGCGGCCATCGGTTCGACGCCGGCAGCAGCACGGATGGGTCCGGCGATACGGCGCAATTCGCTGGCCCCGTAGCGCTGGTAGGCCTCCTCCAAAACTCGCAGAATGCGTTCCGATTCCTGCCGTTCCTCGTCCGTCATCCACTGTTCTCCCACAGACCCAGGGGACTAACTGGCACAGACCCAGGGGACTAACTGGTCGCTTACAGTAGCGGGTGAAAACGAGAATCGCAATGGTCTTTCATTCCGCCCTTTCGACGAACGCCAGTCGCAGTCATACTACACTCAGAGGTACTTCCCAAAGAGGTACTGGCGCCCAAAGAGGTACTGGCGCCGGCACGAACACCCACCGGGTAACGTTGACAGACTGAACCGGGACTCTCGATCGTATGAACACAACACCGCAGCCGCCGACGACGTGGACGATCGCGGCGCTGCTCAAGTGGACGAGCGAATTCTTCCAATCCAAAGGCATTGAATCCGCCAAACGCGAAGCGGAACTGCTGCTGGCTCACGTTCTGAAGTGCAAGCGGATTGAACTGATCGCACGTTTTCAGGAACAGCCCACCGAGGCCGAACGCGCCCACTATCGAGAACTGATTCAACGGCGAGTGGCCGGTTGGCCGGTGGCGTACCTGATTGGTTCGCGGGAATTCTACTTGTTGTCGTTTGATGTAGACCCCCGGGTACTGATCCCCCGCCCCGATACCGAAACATTGGTGCTTGAAGCCCTCAATCGCTTAAAACCGCTGACCGCCCCCGAAGTTCTGGACCTGGGGACCGGTTCGGGGTGTATTGCCATCAGTATCGCTCATCAAAAAAAAGATGCCCGCGTGACAGCAACGGACCTTTCACCCGATGCTTTGGAAGTCGCCCAGCACAACGCGGCCAAGCATCAGGTAGCCGAGCGAATCACGTTCCTACAAGGCGACTTGTTGGCTCCGCTGGCTCCTGAAAGCCGCTTTGATCTGATTGTCAGTAACCCTCCATACGTTGCAGGGTCGGAATGGGCCAGTTTAGCTCCGGAAATCCGGGACCATGAACCGCGTTTGGCCCTCGATGGCGGCCCCGACGGCCTGGCATTCTACCGACGAATCGCTCAGGACGTAGCGCGGTTTCTGAAGCCCGGCGGCTCGGTATTGCTCGAGATCGGCTCCACCCAAGAAACCGCGGTGCGGGCGTTGCTGGCAGCGATACCGGAATTGGAAGTGGGGCCAACATTGAAGGATATGGGCGGGCATCCCCGCGTCGTTACGGCGCAGAAAAAACCCACTGCGGCAAATGCATCATAACGGTTCCTAACCCCACCACAACTGCCCTAACCAAACCCCACCACAACTGCCTTAAACGAATGTGGATGCAACACCATACCCCGCATCATGAAACCAGCCTGAGAAACTCTTCCCCAGGCTGGACCACGGCATCTCCACGCCCCCCCAACTACGAATGCGAATGCGAATGCCGCTGTCCGTCAGATAACGAATGCCGTTGTCCGTCGAGCAACTCTTCCGGAGGCTGAACCACGGAATTTCCCGGTCCAGAATTCGTTTCTGCGTGACTGAAGCCGCGTTCCTGTGCATTCGCGGCGGCGGCGTTGGTCATGTCGTGACCTCATCGTTGCCGCATGATCATACGGCTGCCTTGGCGTGCATTCACAGCGGCGTCGTTGCGGTCCGGTCCATCCCGACCTGGGGAAACATCCGGTCTATACTGGCCGTTTCAGCCCCTCGACGGTGACGGTGCTCGTGGCGAGGCGCAAATCCTGGGGAAACATCGGGTCTATCTGGCCGTTTCAGCCCCTTGTGGCCCTATCACTTTCCCAAGATGCGAACACCGATGTCGCGGCTCCTCATGCCGCCACGGTTCCAGCCGATCGCAACTGCATCACTTCCGCAAGATGAGTTTCCGCGATCGGGACCGCATCACTTCTGCAAGGTGAGTTTCCGCGATCGGGACCGCATCACTTCTGCAAGATGAGTTTCCCGCGACGGGTGATGCGTAAACGGTAGCGCACTCCGGCCCATTCAATCCACACTTCGCGTTCACCAGCAAAAAGTTCTTCAGCATTGACGACGCGCGGGCGTGATCCGGTCGGATCAGGACGGTGGGAGTGTTGTTCGTGTTGATGGGGGTGCGGGATTTCGCTCATGGGGGCCTCGATTCTTGCCATGCCACTGACTCGATTCTCGCCGTGTCACTGAGACGCAGTTTCACAACGACCGCCCATCGCCGCGTTCCCTGGGTGGTCAGCCGGGTTAGCCGCAACGGCCTGGTATGTTTTTTTTCCACTTCGATAGTTGACATTATCCGAAGGGCGCGTAATGTAAAGGCATCTTATTGAGAATTTGTCTCAATAAGACTGGCTGGGCGACGGGGACCGTCACTGTCACCCGCCACGTGCGAGCCTGCTCCGCCACCGATTCGGAAGCGCAATAGCTGCCCGCGGACTGCGGACACACTCCCTGCGGTCGTCTATTGCTCACCCACCGTCGCAACGCGGCTCTTGTTCTTCTTGACATGCCCCTGAAGAGGAGTCGCTATGCGCACTTCCCGAAGTGCTTTCACTCTCATTGAACTTTTGGTCGTGATTGCGATCATCGCCGTTTTGATCGGCTTGCTGTTGCCGGCGGTGCAGAAGGTCCGCGAAGCGGCCGCCCGCCTCAAATGCCAAAACAACCTCAAACAGATTGGGATTGCCTGTCACAGCTTCCACGATGCGACTTCGCGGTTTCCCGTCGCCAATACGCCCACGTTCAACTCGGCATTCACGCAAATTCTGCCTTATTTGGAGCAAGAAAACATCGGGCGTCGCTACAACACGGCATTGCCGCCCAACGATGCCAGCGATCCCGACGGAGACGGTTTCAGCAATCAATCCTTGGGATCGTTACAACTGTTGACTTACACCTGCCCGAGTATGGTGCCGCCTCCAGTGCCAGCGGCATTTCCTGGTTGGTCAAGTTATGCGGTCTGCATTGGGAACCAGGCGAACCCATTTTTTGGTCCCGGCTCGGGCGGCAATCCCTCTTACGACAACGGCGTGATTGTGCGGCTCACAGGGGGTGGCTCGGGAACAGTGACCAATCAGGTCGGCATATCCATTTCGGCGATTACCGATGGAACATCGAATACGATCCTCGCCGGTGAGATGGGTTTCCAGCTTCAGGACTACAACTTCTCCTCGGGGCCGTTTGCTGGTCAACGTCGCGGCGGGAACACGCAGTGGGTCTGGGGCTATGCCTCTTACTCCTTCGGCAGTACCGGTGTGATGTTCAATACCACGGTCGGTACTTCCGCCAACCTGACGGCGCGATTAGGGGCCTTCCGGAGCGACCACAGCAACGGCGCGAACTTCCTGTTTACCGACGGCAGCGTCCGTTTCCTCACTAACGGCAGCATCACACTGGCCATTTATCAAGCCCTGGGGACTCGCGATGGTGGCGAAGTCCTCAACGGATTCTAACTGCGCCTAGGAGACGCCAAAATGTTGAGAACGCGCTTCTCTTGTGTCATTGGGCTGGGTGTACTCGTCCATTTCACAACGGCTGTGGCTAATGAACCCACCTCGGCAGACTGGCCACCGATGCCCCAGGCCGTTTCGAGCTTCGGCGCGGTGGTTGACGGCGGTTACTTATACATCTACGGCGGACATGCCGGGAAAACCCATCAGTACGACACGCAGTCGGTTCTTGGCAGCTTTTATCGCTTGAAGCTCCACGGCGGCAAGCAATGGGAAGAACTACCCCGTGGACCGATCGCCCAAGGTCTGAATCTCGTCGCCCACAACGGGAAAATCTATCGGATTGGGGGCATGCAACCACGCAATGCCCCCGGCCAACCGGCGGATAATCATTCGCTGGCCGACTGTGCCCGTTTCAATCCTCAAACCAACCAATGGGAAGAACTTCCGCCCTTGCCGGCCCCGCGTTCCTCCCATGATGTCGTGGTGGTGGGCGATCAGCTCGTGGTCGTCGGGGGATGGCAACTCCGCGGCCGCGGCGAATCGCCACGTTGGCACGATACCACGTTAGTCCTGGATTTGACAGCAACAAAACTCCAATGGAAGACGCTGAAACAGCCCTTCCAACGCCGGGCGTTGACCGCGGCCGCCCTCGATTCAAAAGTCTACGTCCTGGGTGGGCTAACGGCCGACGGGCCGGATCCGCGCGTGGATATCTTGGACCTGACCACCGGCCAGTGGAGCGAGGGGCCACCGATTCCCGGAAAAGAACGGGTCGCATTCTCACCCGCGGCATGTACCGTTGAGGGACGGTTGGTTCTGAACACTTCCGATGGCACAGTGTACCAACTGACGCCGCGAAGCACCCAGTGGGAAAAAGTCGCTCAATCTAAGCAAAAACGGATGGTCGCGCGCCTAGTACCGGCCGGCCGTGACCGGGTCATCCTCCTCGGCGGCGCAAGCGGTGGTTCCAACAGCGATACGTTGGAAGTTATTACTCTCACACTACCTCAACCTCCGTCGAACGACCGATCGCCCAAACGATGATCCCACCGGCCTGACCATCGCGTGGCCACGGCTCCATCATCGCCGTGGCCTTGGTCGAGTCAACCACAACGACATGCCCCAACGATGTGATGAGCCGATGGGGCAGGAAAAATTACTAAATCCATCTCTTTGGTAATATTTCCATCCGCAGGACTACCACCATGAAACGAACACTATTGCTACAGCTAGGATTTACCCTCATTGAACTTTTGGTCGTGATTGCGATCATCGCCGTTTTGATCGGCTTGCTGTTGCCGGCGGTGCAGAAGGTCCGCGAAGCGGCCGCCCGCCTCAAATGCCAAAACAACCTCAAACAGATCGCTCTGGCCTGCCACAACTACGAGAATGTCAACGGTTTTTTCCCTACCGGCGAGATCAAACAACCCAAAGAAGCCAGTTGGGTGATCCCCCTGTTGCCATTTCTGGAACAACAGGCCTTATTTTCGCAGTACAATTGGAACGCGAAATGGGATGAACCGGGCAACGCTGCGGTCATCGCGACTCGACTGATCGTGTTCGAATGCCCCAGTGTGCCCCAGAATCCCCGGATCGATGAGTATGTGGAAATCGACAGCAAAACCGGGGCCATCAAGAAAAGCTACCGGGCCGCATGCAGTGACTATGCCGCTCTCCGCGAAGTGAAAAAGCATCTCGTCCAGTTCGGGTTCATCGACCCACTGCCGGAATCAGCGCTAGGTGGTGTTCTGCAAAAAGTGGGTGACGACGAT
The DNA here is from genome assembly GCA_025055115.1 of Gemmata sp. GTDB lineage: Bacteria > Planctomycetota > Planctomycetia > Gemmatales > Gemmataceae > Gemmata. The sequence continues at coordinate 23,647 of JANWYJ010000073.1, read as the reverse complement.
GAGAAAAATAAACCCCAACGCGGTCCGGTCCGCATGGTGGACATTACCGATGGCACTGCCAACACCGCGATGATTTCCGAAGTCGCCGGTCGCCCGCGCTTCTACCGTGCGGGGCACAAGATGTGGGAACGAGTCAAGGACGGAAGGATCGAACCCAACAAAGGGGGTGGCTGGGGCGATAAAGACAACGCCATCGACATCCATGGTTCACAACCCGATGGGACTGTCGAGACCGAGCAGAAAGTGCGTATCTGGAATGAAGAGAAGAAAAAGTGGGAAGATGAGAAACTCAAAGGCGGCCCTTGTGCCATCAACTGCACCAATGAGAAAAACGTCTATAGCTTTCACACAAACGGCGCCAATGTCGCATTCGCCGATGGCAGCGTGCGTTTCGTTCCGCAGTCGATCACGATACGGTCGTTGGCCGCGATGGTGACTCGCGCCGGCGGCGAAGTGTTGAATAACGACTAACGCCCCACCCAGGAACATCACCATGTCGAACACACCAACCACCGGACCGAAGCCCAACCCCAACGCGCGGCTGTTGCAATTCCGCATGTTGCACACTTGGTTGGGGCTGTTGGCCTCGGTCTTCATCATTCTCATCGCCACAACAGGCATCTACTTGAACCACAAAGACACCTTCCGCCCCGCGTTGGAGCTGCTCGGTGCGCCGCGCAAGGACGGAGATAAGGATGCCGAAAAGAGGAATGAACACAGCTCAAAGGAGCCGAAGGGCAAGCCCAGTGCGTTGGCCCGCGAACTCGCCACCTTACCAATTAGCCTGGCTGCCGCTTTGGAAACAGCGGCGGCACAACTCAACAATCCCCCTATCGAGCGGGTGGAACTGAAACCCGAGCATGGGCGAGTGGTGTACAAAATTCGAACAACCGGTGGCCCCGAAGTGCTGGTCGATGCCCACACCGGCCATTGGGAACTCAAAGGCGACAAGAAAGAACCCAAAGCCCACAACGACAAAGCCGCCCAACACGCCCCCGGCGAGAAACCACCCAAGCCCCCAGGTGAACAACGTGAGAAGGCCTGGAGAGGCGAGGAGGCTGTGCTGCAACCGGATTCTCTGGCCGCCGAGAGCCGTTCGGCCGAACCCCCCAAGCCCAAACCCATGGATTGGGGCAAAGCGATCAAGGATTTGCATACCGGCAAGATCGCGGGCGATGCCGGAAAACTGCTGGTCGATCTGGTGGCGGTCGGGCTGATCGGTCTAACCATCAGCGGTTTGTACTTGTGGATCATTCCCGCGCTGCGGAAACGCCGCTCCGCCCAGCAGCGGGCCGCGGCAGCCGCCAAAGCCAGCACTGTCGCGAATTGACTATCACCAATGCCCGTGGTCACCCAATGACCCCACGAAGGCATGGGGTGACCAGGACTTCAACCGCCGACTCCCTCCATTGAAGCATTTTCCCCTGTTTTTCGCCGCGGCATGGTGATTGCTAACGTAGCCCGGCGTTGATGTCGGTTCGCTTCCGTCGCGGGTTTTTGCCCGCTGCCGTACGCCCCACCACATCACAGCACACAATTTCACGAGAAAGGAGCTATTGATGCGTCCGTATCGGGCCTGGACTTTGATTGAATTGCTGGTGGTCATCGCCATCATCGCCATTCTCATCGGGCTACTATTGCCCGCGGTGCAGAAAGTGCGTGAAGCCGCCGCACGGATGAGTTGCCAAAACAATCTCAAGCAAATCGGTCTGGCCACGCACAACTTCGAGAACGCCCAAGGGCGGCTACCGTGGGGAACCCGGCATGGTCACGCCGATAGTGGTCAATCGACCAACGGTATCAACCAGTTTTACGGTAGTTTCCTCGAAATTTTGCCGTACATCGAGCAAGATAATATCGGCAAACTCTACGACCCTACGAAAAGCTACACCGACACCACGCCCAATGCCCTTGGGCTATCCAATGCCCAAGTGATCAACATGCCCCTGAAAGTGTACTCCTGCCCCGCCGATACTCGAGACAAAGGCACGGTTGCTGGTTGGGGAAGCTACTCCTGGAGTGGGGGCAACAACGGCTCCGATAGCTACCCCGACCCGACCTCGGAATACTTCGGTTACCCGATTGAAGGGAACACGGGTCGAAATACCTATGTGCCGACGAAGAATTGGGAAGGCGGCTACCACGATGGGGCCATCATCAATTCGCGCGAAGGCAACATCACCTGGTTGCACATCACCGACGGCACCAGCAACACCCTCTTGGCCGGCGAAAGTGCCTGGGTGCTCGAAGGTTGGACGGCGAACGGACTCACCCAATGGGGTGCCGCCCACTATCCACGATCGCACGTCTCCACAAATGTTCGTTTGAATACCAAACGCTCTCCCGCTGGCTGCAATCCCAACATCGGTTCCGGCCCGATGCGGACGGTGGTACCCCTGGACGACCCCCGGAATTGGATCAACAACGGTTGCTTCGGTTTCCGCAGCCCTCATACTGGCGGTGTCAACTTTGTCTTTTGTGATGGTTCGGTACGCTTTCTGCGTGAAACCATCGCCCACCGCACCTTCATGGCTCTGGGCAGCCGCGCACGCGGTGATCAACCCGGCAATGACTAACCCTCCGACCATTCGAACTCCCCCCCCGCGGTACGCCACGTCCGCGGCCGATAATCCCCTGGGCCTTACCAAAATTTCGTCACCTTTTCACACCCAGCCCACAACCGCCGGACTACTCTGACACCCATCGGTTCTCACCGATGGGTGTCCTGCTTTTCCCAATTTCTTGGCGAGGTTTTTATGCTCGATTTGAACGATCTCCGCGCAGCGGTGCGTGCCGAAGGCGGTTTCAGCCGCCGGTTGTTTTTCGCCTACAGCGCCACCCTGGCCACGTTGCCACTATGGGGTCGGCGTGTCGAAGGGCGCGTGAAGAAACAAGCCAAGTTCGCAAACAACCCCTTCACCTTAGGTGTGGCCAGCGGTGATCCCGATCATCACAGTGTCGTTCTGTGGACGCGCCTGGCCCCACAACCGCTCGAGGACGCCGGCGGGATGAAACCGGAATTCGTCGAAGTCCGCTGGGAAATCGCCGATGATCCGGCCATGAAGAACATCCTCCACCGCGGAACCACCATCGCGACGCCCCAACTCGGCCACTCGGTTCACGTCGTCGCCGAGGGGTTGAAACCGGATCGCTGGTACTTCTACCGCTTCCATTGTGGCGATGCCACCAGCCCTGTTGGGCAAACACGGACCCTGCCCGAACCCACTACACTACCCCATCAGCTCCGCTTCGCCTTCGCCTCCTGCCAACACTACGAACAAGGTCTCTATACCGCCTACGAACACATGGCCAAAGACGACCTCGATCTGATGATTCACTTGGGCGATTACATCTACGAATACCCGGCCTCGACCAAAGGCGTTCGCCGACACGCCGGCCCCGCCAAGACCAAACTGCTTTCCCTGGAGGACTATCGCAATCGCTACGCCCAATATCGCTCCGATCAGCACCTGCAAACCATGCACGCACGCTGCCCCTGGCTGGTAACCTGGGACGACCACGAATTCGACAACAACTACGCCAACGACATCTCCGAGAAGAACGACAACCCCAAAACCGCCGTCGATCCTATTGAGTTTCTCCAACAGCGGGCCAGTGCTTACCAGGCCTATTATGAGCACATGCCGTTGCGACCCGGTAGCCTGCCGCGCGGCCCGCATCTGAAGCTGTATCGCACCGCGTCGTTCGGCCGGCTGGCCAGCTTCCAGGTTCTCGATACCCGGCAATACCGCACGGACCAACCCAACGGCGACCGACCTTCCGACATCAACGATGCCGCTCTCAACCCCAAAGCCACCCTTCTTGGGGCCGAACAGGCGAATTGGCTGAAGTCGGCATTGTTGAAATCGACCGCCATTTGGAATGTGCTAGCCCAACAAGTCATGATGGGCATGGTCGATTTCGCCCCCGGTGAGGCCAAACTCTACTCCATGGACCAATGGCCCGGATACGCCTACGAGCGAATGCGCCTGATGAAGTGGATCGCCGATCGGAAAATTCCCAATCCCGTGGTACTCACCGGCGATATTCATTCCCACTGGGTCAACGAACTCCGTGTGGACGATCGCAAACCCGAAGAACCGATTGTGGCTGCGGAGTTTGTGGGAACGTCGATTTCCAGCGGTGGTAATGGTGTCAAGAACCCACGCGGGTTGGAAACCCTGCTCGCGGAAAACCCCTGTGTGAAATATCACAACCGGCAACGGGGTTATGTGCGCTGTACCGTCACTCCCAAGCAGTGGGAAAGTGACTATGTGGTCGTTCCTGAGGTGCTCAAGCCCGGCGGGCCGGCAGTGGTGGACGCGAAGTTCATCGTCGAAGCCGGCACCGCTGGCATCAAGAAAGGCTGATTCAGCAACAGCTCCGTTTTCGTGTATTCGTATACCGTCGCCACGAAACCGTTGGCATCCAGAAAAGCTGATTCAGCAACAGCAGCCCTAACAGCGGCCGTAGTCTCACCGGGAGTGGTGCGCCCATGCGGACGCGACCACTCCCCCAGTGTTATGGCGTTTGCCGCGATTGGGCCGCCAGGTGAACGAAAAGCGCTATCAATGGCCCTGGCGGCTCATAAAGCGCTATCAGTGGCCCTGGCGGCTCATGATGGCGCGACCAGGTTTCGGAAAAGGCTCTGGCCGTGGTCTGACAATGGGTCCTGTCCGATGCGGGCATACCGCGGCTGGCGTGAAGCACGCCCAGGTTTTCGCAGCTTTTTCCGGGCGGCTGGGAGGTGTGCCCCAGCAGGTTTTTTCTGGGCGGCTGGGATGTACCTATTGCCGAATACCGCCGAAGCCATCCGCTGTGTTCGCGATCCAAGCAGGCTTTTCGGGGTGGCGGCGTAGAAATTCAATGTCCAACGGTCGGTCCGTATCGCGAAGTGTTCGCGATCCAAGCAGGCTTTTCGGGGTGGCGGGGAGTGTCCCAATCGCCCAAATTTGGATTATTTCGCCACATACCGGAATATTTGGCGCGCTACTTGCTGGATACTGATCATGAGAACAGTTCCTTGAGAGGCTCACCGCCGTGCGGCAGGAGGTTCAACACGCGGCCCGTCGCATCGGTGTAAGTCGCATCCAAGGGGATGCCGAAGTAGCGATAGATGGTTGCGGCCAAATCGCCCGGGGTGACCGGGCGTTCCTGAATGGCGCCGCCGTCTTTGGTGGAGCTACCAATGACTTGGGCGTGCTTTAGCCCTCCGCCGGCCAACAGCATCGACATCACGTACGGCCAGTGGTTGCGGCCATCGGTGCTGCCCTGAGTCCCGAGTTGGGGAGTACGCCCGAATTCGCCCATCGCGATGACCAGCGTTTGTTTCAACAAGCCGCGTTGGTCGAGGTCATCAACGAGTGTCGTGATCAGATGATCGAACAGGGGCAGCAGTGGGCCGAGTCCTTTTTTGATACCCCCATAGGGGGGAATGTTGTCGCCGTGAGTATCCCAGGTTCCGCTGGCGGTGTGGTAGCTGAGATCCAAAACGACGAAGGCGGTGCCCGCTTCTACCAATCGTCGGGCCAGTAGCGCTTGCTGGCACCACAGATGGCGACCGTAGCGGTCGCGGCTGCGTTGGGGTTCGCGAGCCAGATCGAGGGCGTCACGCACCCGACCGCCGGTGAGCATGCCCACGGCTTGTTGTTCATACTTTTCTAATCCGGCCATCACCCCTGATTTGTCAATATCCGCCCGCAAGCGGTCCAAGTTCCACAACAACTGTTGTCGATCGGCCATCCGGTGTGGCGAAACATCGATGGGCAATTCGAACATTTTTCCGCCGGAAATGGTGCCGGTGTCGTTGCCGACCAGATCGTACACGGGCAACCGGGCGGCCTCGTTGGCCAGGAAGGGGTCGTACTGCTTGCCCAGCACGCCGGCGAAGGCGATATGGCTCCGCGATCGCATAAAGGCAACGTAGGGCGGCACTTGGGGATGATTGGCCCCCCGGAACTTCGCGACTAGCGAGGCGATCGCAGGGTAATGGGACGCTTCGGGATTGGTTCGGGGTTCGGCCAGCAGATTCCCGGTCTGCATAACCGTATTGGGTTCGTGATTGCTGCCGCGTGGATCGACGGACCGAATCACCGTGAAGCGGTCGAGCATGGCCGCCAGTTTGGGCAGATGCTCACAAATGAGAACGCCGGGCAGGCGGGTTTTGGTCACACCAAAAGGCCCGCGATTCTCGACCGGGCGCTCGGGTTTAGGGTCGAGTGTGTCAATGTGGCTCGGCCCCCCGGTCATCCACAGAAGAATGACACTTTTGGGGGCCAAGCGATGTTGTTCGCGGGCCTGCAGCCACGCTGGCAGGCTCAGCCCGCCGAAACCGGCCACGCTCGCCTTCAGGAGATTGCGCCGCGACAGCAGCAAACCCTCACGCCGCTGGGGGTTGAGAAAAGTGAACGCGTGGTGATGAACGTGCAACATAACTTCGGTCAGATAATGGTCTGATGTGGGCACAAGGTAGGATATAGTCGTCAAATGTAACCATTTTCCGACAATTTCGCAACTTGTTCCGACAATTTCGCAACTTGGCCGATGCCACCCACGACCAATTCCGCGTTCGACGGTGTGAGACGAAGCCCCAGCGCCAACGACGCAAAAATTGGACGACAACGGCCTTTGAACTAACGTATTGCAAGCCGGTGCGTTCTAATAGATGGAAGTGGAACTCCGAGAGAAAGGGTTGCCATGATCCGCACTGTAGGAATCGCTGGTATCTCCGCCTTACTAACTGTGTTGCTACGGCCCGGTCCGGGAGATGCCCAACAACCGTTTCCGTCAATCGGGGGAGGAGTAATCCCCAAAGCCCAGCCGCAGCCGTTCCCTGCCATCGGCGGTGGCATCCAACCCAAAGCCCAGCCGCAGCCGCAACTGAAGGCCCCCTCGATCAGTGTGTACCCCCAAATCAGCGGTTCCCCATATGCGAAAGGTTTTGTCCATCCGGCGGTGATCTTGAGCAGTCCCCTCAATAACCCGTATCTGAACCCACTGGCGAATCCCTTCCAACCCAATCCCTTCATCCAGAATCCCTTCACCAGCATTCCCTTCAATAACCCTTTCACACCCCATCCGCTGGTGAATCCCTGGAATTGGAACAATCCCCTCAATAACCCTGGGGTGGTGAACCCCTTCGCGTTCAACAACCCGTGGGCCTTTAATACCCCCTGGACCAATCCCTTCGCCTTCAACAACCTCTGGAACAATCCGGTGGCATGGACTAATCCCTTTTTCATCAACAATCCCATGATTTTGAATAACCCATGGGTCCTCAACAACCCGTTTAACAACCCCTTCATCACCAATCCGTTCAACTTCAATTTCACTGTCAACAGATGGTTCAGCTCGGGGTTTGTGATCGGCGGCGGGATCACTCCACCGCTGGTGGCGCCGTTGGGCGTGATTGGGCGAACCCCCGGATGGCCCGCCTTTCAGCCGTGGATTTATTGATTGATCCCCAAAGGCTCGTCGTTTGGCGCAAGCCACGGCGAGGGATGGCCCGCCTTTCAGCTGTGGATTTATTGATCCCGAACACCTGTCGTCTTTGTCACATCGCCACACGGCTCGGACCGGCCGGAGGCCTGGCAACGGCAGCGGCGACCACCGTGTGCCGCCCCCAAGGTTAGGAAACCATGCATCTGGTGCCACGCGATTAGACCTCTCGACCAAGAAAACGACGAGAGGGTCAGGAGGTTGGGGAATCCATGCATCCGGTGCCACGCGATGGCAACCGCTCTGTGGCGTTGGCATGGACACTCTGCGGCTGCTCCCTAAATTGGAAGTGTTGTGTGGACCGCTGTGGTGACCCAACGATTTCGAACGATGTGGCTTTTCGTGGTGGTACCGACCGTGCGCCGGGCGCTGACGTTGATCGAACTGTTAGTGGTGATAGCGATCATTTCCGTGCTGATTGGCTTGTTGCTGCCCGCGGTTCAGAAAGTGCGCGCCGCAGCTGCCCGCCTGAGTTGTCAGAACAATCTGAAACAGATCGCCTTGGCTTGTACGAATTATGAAGTGACTCACGGTCGCTATCCACCTTCCCATACACTCAGCCCACCCTTCCACGGCTGGGCGGCCCTGATCCTGCCCCAATTGGAACACGAAAATGTCCGCAACATCTACAACCTCACCGTGAATTGGTACGATCCGATCAATGCCGCGGCGCGGACCGCACGGGTCAAAACCTTTCTGTGCCCGACTACCAATAACGACCGCCAGGGTCAATCCGCCGTGCCGGGTGTGCCCGGCTCCCCCTTCGTTGGCGCAGCGTGGGATTACACCAACGTCTCGGTCGTCGCGCAGGCACTCCTGATCTATCTTGGTTATCCCAATGCTCACACCAACGACTACCTCCTCTATTGGCGCGGGGTGATGAGTTCGCAAGGATCGACGGTGCAACAGATTAGCGATGGTTTGTCGAACACGCTGTTGGTCGCGGAAGATGCTGGACGGCCCGAATATTGGGTCAAGGGGCAGCGCATCACCGATCGAATACCGATCGTTCCGGGGGGCGACGATCCCGGGCAGGTCGTGGGGGGCTTGTGGGCCGACCATCAGAAAGGCTTTGGCATCGAAGGCACCTCCCCCGACGGTTTCACCGTCGTGGGCGAATGTGCGATCAACTGCAACAATTCCTTCGAAATCTACTCGTTTCATGCCGGCGGGGCGAACGTGGCCATGGCCGATGGCAGCGTCCGGTTTCTCCGCGAAGGCATGAGCATCCGCACACTCGCCGCCCTGACCACGCGAGCCGGCGGCGAAGTGATCAGCAACGACTGACTGCGCCGGTTTTTTCACAAAGTACCCAACCGCTCTCTGGATCCAACGAATCGATGTTTTGGCCTGTCGTGGGTCATCCCCGTACAAGCTGGCGGGTTCCAGCGAGCGTCTGGTTCTGGACCAGTCAGCCGTGCGTCTTGTTTCGTTGCGAATCTGTTGCGCGGACGCCGATCTTTGCCAGTATGACCGCGTTTTCCAGTATGACCGCGGCTAGCTCCCGGGAGCGACAGAGGGCGGCGAGGGCTGAACCGGCTCCGCCGAAGGCGGGCGAGTCGGAACATGATTGCCACTGGTGGGTATCTGCGGATACGACCGCTGGCCGCGGAAATGCGCGTGGAGTTGGTCCCAATCCAGATAGAGGGTGCCACCGGTCCGTTCATATTGCTTCTGGAAAGCCATCAACAAATGCAGAACCGCATGATCGACGAATTGTAATCGTTCCAGGTGAATGTGCAGTTGTTGGCCTGCGGGCACCCCCTCGAGCGCCTGGGCCAACACGGGCAGGCGTAAGAACGTCGCGGCCCCTTCCAAATACAGATGCACACGGCGATGCTCCGGTTCATCGACCCGTTCGATGCGCAACCAAGAAAAACGGATAAGAAGCTTCAAAGCCGAAAGTACCACGCCGATTCCCACACCCACCAATAAATCCGTCGAGATAATCGCACTGGCTGTCGCGACAAAAATCAGGGCTTCACTGCGGCTTTCCTTCCACAACCGGTAAAGCCCCGGCCCATTGAGCAGCCGCCAACCGGTATAAACGAGAATCGCCGCCAGCGCCGCGGTGGGAATCCGCCCCAGCCACGCGGGCACCAGCGCCACGGCCAACAACAACCACAAGCCGTGAAGAATGGTCGAAAGCCGGGTTTTGGCCCCCGCTTCGACATTAGCGGCACTGCGGACAATCACCCCCGTTAATGGCAGAGCCGCAACCGCCCCACAGAGCATATTCCCCACTCCTTGAGCGACCAATTCGCGGTCGAAATTCGTCCGTGGGCCGGTATGTTTGGTGTCAATGGCCACCGCACACAACAGCGTTTCCGCACTGGCAATCAACGCGAAGGTCAAAGCCCCTTTCCAGAGGATGCCCAACGTGAGAATGTCGCCCCCCGGCCAACGAATCGGTTGAAGGACCGCCAACAGACTGTCGGAAATGTGGACACGTTCCACACCCAGACCGCCATGATCGTCAACGGCTGGGCCGAGCCGCAGTCCCCAAGCTTCCAAGAGCGGACGACCCAATTCATTGACCAAGACCGCGGCCGCCACCGCCACCACCGCCGCGGGAATGAGCTTCAGTCGGCGGGGAGCCAACATTTTCCACGTGGCGAGAATCACAATGGCCAACAACCCGACCAGTGCCGCTTCCGTGTGATTGGCCCGAGCCTCCGGCGGTGGATCAAAGGCTTTCCAAACCGCCAACGGAATCGTCACCAGACAATCCACCACCCGTTTGGGCGGTTCATCATCTACCATGACATGAAATTGCTTGGCCAAGATCGTCAAACCGATCCCGGCCAGCATGCCCTCCACCACCGCGGGGGAAACCGCACGAAACCACTGCCCCCAACGGCCCAGACCCGCGATGATCTGGAAGCCACCGGCCAGCACGACCGCTACCCCCAGCAACATCACGGCCTCGGTTCCCTGGTAGCCAGCGGCAGCGGCATCGTCGAGAAAGCCGGTGACCAGAACAATCAAACCCGCCGCCGGACCGGAAACTTGAAGTGGACTGCCCGCCAACAGACCCACCACGATACCCCCAACCACGCCGGTGATAATCCCTGCTTCGGGCGGAAGACCACAAGCCTGCGCGATGCCCAAACACAGCGGCAACGCCACCATGAACACGACCCACGAAGCGAAGAGGTCGGCCAGCAGGTGGGAACCCCATCCCGCCGAACCAGTGTGCCGAGGCTTCGTCGCAGCAGCAGTCATGAACACCTCGAACAAATGATCATGCGCGCAATTCCCAATGCGGACGACAAGACCTTGCCATTCTCATCACGGTGATATTGTCTTGATCCCGGGCGGACGATACCCCGCGCGGCATGTTCCTTCCACGATAATAAAAAACCTTTGACACCGCTGCAGCGATGTCAAAGGCGAGGAGTACAATCGTCGTTGGAAGGGACTGGTCGGTAGGGCGGTAACGTTGTTACAACCGCTCCACTAACGGCGTTTCCCGGCGCGTTTCTCGTGGTCGCGGCGGGCGGGGCCGTTGCCGCTATGTTCCGATACACCACCGGCTGGCCCACCGGAGCCGCTGGCGGCGACCCCACCCGGCAGCGACGCTGCCGCCGGCAGGCGTGTGATGGTCAGTGACTGCGACCAAAACTGCCGCGGAATGAACCCTAAGCCGAGGATGAAAAGCTGACTGGCCCAGAAGTTGAAGCAACCATCCGCCAGCCGGCTATCGAAACCGTAGGCATGCAAACCGATGCCCAGTTGGTTGGTGCCAAACCAGCTCCACGCTGTCACGATGTTGCCGAAAATGGCCAGCACCGCGACACCACGCTCCTTGACCAAACCCGCCCAACGGGCATGCAAGATCAGGGCGTTCCACAAAACAATGAGCACCGCGCCGTTCTCTTTCGGGTCCCAGCCCCAGAAGCGCCCCCACGACTGATCAGCCCAAATGCCCCCCAACACCGTGCCCACAAAGCTCAGCAGGGTGGCAAAACATACCACGCCGTAAATCATCTGGCCGAGAATTTTGCTGCTTTCGGGGGTGAGGCCCAACGCCGCGATCGGTTGCACCAACCCGGGCAAGGCTCCGGCCGGCGACTGGCCCGAAGCCGGTCCTGTTGTGTGGGTGATGCGTAAGAGCATCAGGGTGAAGGCATAGATAATGCCCGTAGCCAACGCCAGATAGTAAATCCCCTGGAGCACCGTACTCGGTAGCACTTCAAATTTTTCCAAAGCCCCGGTGATGAACCACACCAGCGCCAGCGGCAAGCCCACAACCCCCACGGCGGCAGCACCAAAGGCCACCAGCTCCCCGCTTGTGGGTTCACGCGTGTTGCGGAAGGAATCGCGAATCACGGCCCCCAGCATCATCAGCACGTACACCGCGCCGAGGAACCCCGCCACGAACGTCGCCGTGTAGCCCAGTGTCACCGTCGTGACGTGCGTGGCCAGCCAGAAGTTGGTGTCGAGAACGGCTTCCATCATTTCGAGCGTGTCTTGCGTACCAAGGTTGTGGGCCACAATGCTGGTCGCCAGGCCCAAAATGGCCGCTACCACATTGCCCACACCAATCGGGAAGATCCGTTCGAGAATCAAACACAACGCCACGCAACCCCAACCAATGAAAATCGCCGAGGAGTACAGATTGGTCACAAACACGCCCCACCGCTCCATGATGTACATCCGCGCAATCAGGGCCGCGGTGTGAACAAGCAGCGTCAGCAGTAAAACCAACGTGGCCGATCGGCGCAGGGCCACGGCCCACGGTGGCGATTCCGCGGCGTACAGGACAAAGCCCACGATCGCCAGCACAAAGCCCAGAACATACAACCCGGTGCATTGATAGAAGGGGGCAAAGCGGTTGTAAACCACTTCGACCCGAGTCCGCAAAAGGTCAGCCGTGCTGATGCCGTCCAATTGTGTATCGTGATACTCGGCCACGGCTTTGTTGAATTCAATCGGCTTGTTGTCGCGGTAGGCGTGGATCATCCGCAGCCATAGGCTGGCGGCCGGGGAGGCCGCGATGCGATGGTGGTAGTCGTTATCGATGGCGGCGCGCAGGCGAGCGGCTTCGTCCGCCGGCAGGGCCAGAAGGGTCGCTTCCAGCAGATTCGGCAAGATGCTGGCCAGGAAATCGGCGGGAATCTCATCCACCGGGGTTTGCATCAGCCGCACAACGCGCACCAGCAGCTCAACCTGATTGCGTTCATCGACCTGATCCAAATCCAGTCGAGCGACGAGTTTGACGATCCGCCGGTTGACCTCATCGGGGAGTTGGAAGAGCCGCTGTTTGTGTTTCTGGAGAGCTTCTTGAGCGGCCCGCAGTCCGGCCAGGTCGGCGGCATCGCGGATCGCCCCCAGCGAGGCCCAGCTTTGGTCGTCGTGGGGCGGAATCAGCCGCAGTGTGTCTTTCCCCTGCGAGTTCAGGCCCTTGAGCTGATGAAGACTGCGCACCATCTCGATCCGCTCTTCCAATTCGATCAATTTGGACTCCGCCAGATCGAGCGGTTTTTTGGCCCGGGCCTTGGAACGCGCGGTAAAGACGCGCCGTTCGAGGTCCGCGAGGTGGGGCCGCAGCTCCGCATATGAATAGCGCAGACCTTCGCGTTGTTCGAGCTTCCAATCACGGCGAATCTGATCGTTTTCAATGCGGAAAACGCGATGATGCCAGGCCGGGGAGTTGTCGTCCATCGACGGAGCGGCAATCACGTCGAGATACCAGCGAATCGCCGGCTGCGTTGTGCCGTTTTCATCTACGAACGTTTCGCGGTGCGAGATCAGCCGCATGTAGACGCGGGCCACCGTTTCCAGGGGTTTGACACGGCCCCCTTCAATGACCGGGATACGAGCGAAAGAATCCACATCATACGGTTCTTTGTGGGAACGGGGGGTCATCCGGCCATAAACAGAGAGCAGGAAGAAACCTGCAACGGCCAACATCACCCACGGGAAGATGCGTGATAACGTGACCGGTGAGTGCGGCGTCGGATTCGTCTCCGGAGGTGCTGCGGTGGACACCGTCGCTTCCACCCGCGCCGATCGACTGGTGGGTTGACGCAGCAGAAATTGAATCAGGTAGATGCTAAAGTGCAACACCAAGCCGATCCCCACCAACGCACAGGCGATGTAATCGACCGAGGCTTGGAAAAACCACAGGTCGATCCAGCCAGGGTTCTTCACCACTTGCAGAATGGTGGTCTTTTCGGTTTCTTTATCGAAGTCGGCCTGATAGAACGTCTCGCCGGCATAGCGCATCGGTTCGTTCATCGCGATGCGCGTTTCGCGGACCAAATTCCCTTCCGCATCGTAAACCCGGACATCGCTGGAGTAATTCTTCGGTTTGTTGGTCCCGATGTAGCGATCAAAGCGGAATTCATCGAGGTGAACACGATACGGTTTGTAATAGCGCGCCTGGCGCAGGAGAACTTCGTACTCCTTTTCACCGACGCGGATTTTGTCGGCATGCCCTTGGGCCGAAATGTACAACGACACCAGATAGCAGCCGAGGTCTTCCCCCGTCTCTTTGTGATAGAAGCGGACATAGGCCGACGCGACATCGCCGCGTTGCTTGGTTTCGACACCGGCTTCCTCCTTGGCTTCAACAGCTACCACCATTTTGCCAAAGCCCGCCGTGGCCGGGTTTTCCAACCCCGGGCCGACGTCGCGCAGGTCCGAGTTTTTCATGTATTTCACCACCTCGACATCCACCGGCAAATCGGGGTGGCGAATACGCTCGCCGGATTGGGCTGCAGCACGCAGGCGCCGCTGGGAGATGACGGTGTATTTGTCTTCCGTGGGGCTGGAACGATCGACAAACGCCAGTTCGACGTTGCGTGTATCGATGGTGAAATTGGTTGATGATCCTTCATCAATCGTCATCTGCTGTTCAATGGCGAATTCGCGTGTAATGAATTCCCCGACAAACAACAGAATCAGGCCACTGTGGATGAGAAAGATGCCGGCCCGTTTCCACGTCAGCCGGAAGCGGATGGCATGGGCGGCCAGGAGATTGATGAGCATCAATCCGCCCAGGAGCTTGCCGGCTGGAAAGGGGAACGCTCCGCTCCAAGGGGAGCTATCGGGGGGAAATTGTTCTTTCCAGAACACACCCAGGAACTTGTGGAACAATTCGAACGGCACCATCACAAACCAGGACCAGAAATACTTGTCGACCACGGTCCAGATACCGTAGTCCATCTGGGCGAGGGTGCCGAAAAAGACCAACAGCATGCCGAGGGCGAACAACACAACCGTCAATTGCAGCGACGCGAGCGGTTTGAGGACTTTATGAATGTAATGGCCGATCCCAGGGGCCGACGTCCGCGCGCGGGGATCGCTGACGACGCCTGGGGCTTGCGGTTGAGTCGGATGCACACTCATCGCCATTCCTCATGAGCTACGCCGAGTGACGGCGCAGGTTAGCGGGGGGATTCGTTGGCTGGCCGGGCGGAGAACGCGGCCAAGTTCCCGGGTCGCCGCTAGGGCATCATCGGGCCGCGTTTGGTAGTTGGGTCTTTGGGTCCGCGTAAATCGACGCGGAGCACCTTAACATTTTTCCCATCAACGACTTTGGTGTACTTGGCGAGGTCGTCGTCGCTGGGTTTGAGGCCAATTTGCCCCACCCAACGGTCCAGGTTCGTTTTCACCCCGCCGCCGGATTGGGTCACGGTCAGTTCGTTCTGGCCATGATTCGGCTTGGCGGTGGCGAACACCTTCACAAACCCATCGCGCCCGGGGCCACGTGTCCACCCTTCAGGAACCGTAAATTCGGGAGGTCCATCACGCCACGCGATGCTGGCCGCGAGTTTGTCGAAATCGGCCTCGTATTGGGCAATCTCCTCCGCAGGCCCGTTATACTTGAAAAACCAAGTGGGATTGTCGGCCGGCACCATCAGCCCCAGCAGGCGATATTCTCCGGCCCCGGAAGGGCCACTGGGGCGGCTCGGTTTGGGTACCGAGTAACTGGTAATGCCGTCGCCGCCACAGCCCAACGGTACTACAGCCAGTGCCGCTGCCAGAATCAGCGGAACCCGGGAGTGCAATCGTAATGAACGCATGTTGGATCGATCTCGACAGTTCACGGAGCGGCTGACGGGGGCATCCACGCTCCCGGCGGGGGGGTCCAGCGACGAGCCTCTCTCATCATTGTCAACACCGCGGATAATTCCGTCAAGCGAAGCTGGGGCGGAGGATCGGGTCACGCCGTCAGAAACGATAAACTGTCTCTCAGCGTCCGGACAGCTTATCTGCACCGGTACGCCGATCGGGTCACGCCGTCAGAAACGGTAAACCGGCGCGGATCGGTGCCCGACCGTCAACACCCTCGAAGAACTCGGCCTACGATCGAAGAACTCGGCCTACGATCTTGTGCTGAAGGATCGCGGGGCTGGCGTCTCACCGCCTCCGCCGCCTCCGTTGGCGGATAACTGCTTACGGTCTTGTGCTGAGGGATCGTGGGGCTGGTGACGGACCGTCGCGCCTGTTCGCAGCGAAGAGCATCGTAAAGTCGCTGCGGCGTGGGTGTTGGGGTTTCGTACCATGGGCGTGCGATTGCGTGCGATTGCTATATTGCGTGCGATGGAGTCCGGCGAATCGACACGCCGATAGGCAAGACGGTGTGGGTGTTGGGGTACGGCGTGGGTGTTAGGGTTTCGTCCCATGCGCGTGGCTGTTTTTTGAACAGGCACCGCGATTCTGATCAATCACTGGCCAATTTTTGAACACCCTCGCGGAGAATCTGCAATCGGTCGGCCGGGGTCTTAGCTGCGGAGGCTGCTTGCAGAAGGGTTGCGATCTGCATTCGAACCGGCTGGGCGGATATGCCCTGACCCGCGGCTTCCAGTGCACGGTGGAGCCAATCGGCGGCAATCGTTGGTGAATCCGGAAAGCGTTTCTGCAGTGATTCGCTCTGCGCGAGCAGATCCGCCGCGACTGCAGCCAGGCGCTTCGCATCCGCACGCAGCGTATCGCGTACAGCGGCCGCGGCTTTCGTATCGTCACCCAGGTTCAGTAGTACGCGGATCAATAACTGCCGCGCTTCCGCATCGGCCGGCTCGACATCGAGAACTCGTTCCAGATCGCCGCGTGCTTTCCGCCAATCTTTCGCGGCCGCGGCAGCCCGGGCACGCACCAGCAACACCTCGCGATGGAAAGGCCCTTTCTCGATGGCGGTATCAAGTTCGGCCATCGCGTCCGCGGGGGGTAGCATCTTCACTCGGCACAATCGGGCAGCAATACACCGCGCATCGAGGGCCAGGGCCGCGGCACAATCGCGTTGGGCTTCCTCGAACCGGCCCGCCTGGCGATGTTCCTCAGCCCGGTAGACGATGGCCCGAGCCAGCCGTGATGGGTATTGAGCCAGCCAGGATGCGACGCGGGCACGCCACCCAGCCAGCGTGCGGGCGGGCTGATAGCGGCCCGCCACATCAAGAAAAATCCGAATTTCCTCCACGGTGGCGCAATACGCCACCATCTGCGCCCCTTCGCGCGCCGCCAGAATACCAACCAACTGTCCGCGGGTATTGAGAATAGGGCCACCCGGTGAACTGGCCTGCACGGGCAGTTGGCAAACCAACACGCCCACTCGTTTGGCCTGATCGCCGAGTTGGAGGGCCAGTTTGCCGCGTTGCCGTACGGTTCCGCTCGCATAAACCCAGGCAAATTCCAACCCACCGGGGTGGTTCATCAGGTGAATTTCCTCACCCGGTTGGGGCAGTGTGGTGGCGAGGCTCACCGGTTTCATCGCCGCCGGGGTGGAATCGAGGCGAATCAGAGCCAAGTCACGCTGGGAATCGCAGGCAAGGATCGTTCCGCTCCGCCAGAATCCGTGGAGATGCAGGGTCAAGGGGTCGCCATAGGCGTCGCGTTCACCAACCCATTGGTCGCGGTCACGCTGGGGAAAGGCGATCCCGACACGATCCCCGGCTTGAAGGCCCTGAGCGCAGGTGAGCACCCAATCCCGGTCGATCAGTACCCCGGCCAGGTGCCGGTTGGTGGCTGTGGGCTTCACCCAAACCGTTGCTCGCCAGAGACTTTCGACAATCGGTCGGGGATGATGGCGTGGGGTGGCCTCCGGTGGATGCATCCAACGACGGATCGCTTCCCCCGCAATGACGACAGCCGCCAGAGGGCATTGCCGGCGGAGCGCACAGGCCATACCCACCAATTCCCCGCGGGCGTTGAAGACCGGCCCTCCCGAATCGCCTTCCTCAATCGGCAACTGGGCAATCAGAACTGGGGCTGCCACCGCGAGTTTCTGACCACGCCAGAAGTACCCCTCCGCCAACCGCCCGGCACCCCGAAGCGGTCCAGTGGTCCGATTCCAAAGAGTATCGACATCCAGCCGATTACCCACGACGGCAAGAGTTTCCCCGACGTATGCTGGTTGAGTAGCCCAAGTGATGGCCCGAGCCTGAGGCGGAAGGTGGTCCAATTGGAGGACAGCCACATCGAGGGCGTCGCTTGTGGTTTGCACCGTCCCAGTGACGAGAAGCTTCTGTTCGCGAAGCCAGTCACGGTTCCGCAAGTACTCGCGACGATCGGTCTGCAGGTGGCCATCAGTAACCCATGGGAAGTACACATCCACTTTTTTGCGTTCGGCCACCACATGCCGGCAGGTCACCAACAAGCGATTGTCAACATCGACGAGGAAACCCGAACCAGCCGTGTCGTTCTCGGCCCGCACCCACGCACAAGCCGCCAGCGGTATCTCGGCCGCCAACGCTGGCCATGAGACTACCCCCCAGCCCACAATAACCACCCACCACCGCATAGCCCACTCAGGGTAAAGATCGCGGCGCCCCCACCGGCATCATCCTAATGAAGAGGCATCATCTTAACTAAGACGAGACGACCCGCACTGCGGTTTGAAGGCGAAAACACCGGCAAAATGCGACCGATAAGCCACCACCAGAACAAAACACAGTATTGCTAAGGCCACCCCCAAACCCGGCTGACCGACCAAAAACAGGTCAAATAGCGCGATATTCACGGCCACCGGCGTCACCATCACCAACCCCAGTGGCACAAACCGGCCCGATAGGATCAACGCTCCCCCCACCACTTCCAGTATTTTCACCACATCCATATACGGCGTCGAACCGATCGCTCCGAGGAACTTCAGAGCGTTTTCGGGAAATTGCGGCGACGGCATGGTGAGAAAGGGAACAAAATGATTCAACCCAAACACCAAAAACGGTAGCCCCACCAACACCCGCACAATCAGAACCGCCCAAAACATACACTTTTCTCCTGAAACCAGCGCATTGCCGCTGACGCCAGCGCGCCGCTGACGCGGCCAAGCGTATACCGAACCACCGAAGAATACCACGATGGCAGCAAGTTCTTGCAGTTCGTCGGTCGAATGAGTACGCTAACGATATGACCCCGCACATCCCTCTGGCCCAATCCCGACGTGAATTTTTATACGCCGCCGCCGGCGGCTTGGGTGGCATCGCCCTCCATTGGCTTTTGGCCCAGGATGCACGGGCCGAGAACACGAAACGCCCGGCCAACCCACTGGCTCCGAAAAAGCCCCACTTTGAACCCAAAGCGAAGCGCGTCATCTTTCTGTTTATGGTCGGTGGTCCCAGCCAAATGGACCTCTTCGACCCCAAACCGGCGCTGGAGAAGTGGCAAGGCCAACCGCTGCCCGAATCCACCGGCCAACCCAAAAGCCAATTCACCACGGGCAAAGAACTGATCATTCCCAGTACCCGCAAGTTCCGCAAGCACGGTCAAAGTGGTATCGAAATCTCGGACCTGCTGCCCCATCTCGCCACCTGCGTGGACGACATCTGCTTCCTGCGTTCCTGCTGGTGTACCAGCACCGTACATGCTCCGGCGATGTACGAACTGCATAGCGGCCGTACCCTGATGGGTTGGCCGAGCCTGGGTAGCTGGGTCACCTATGCTCTGGGCAGCGAAAGTGAGAACCTGCCTGCGTATTGTGTGATGCCCCAACCGGAAGGGGTACCGGAGGGGGGAGCACCATGTTGGTCGGCGGGGTTCCTGCCCCCTGTCTACCAAGGCACGCTCTTCCGACCCGGCCCCAACCCGATCATCAACCTGAAGCCGCCGCCGGATACGGGAGCCGAGCAAAACGAACGGTCCTTCCACTTAGTGCAAAAGCTCAACGCCGCCCAAGCCGGGGGCGATGCCGAACTCGAAGCCCGCACGGCCAGCTACGAATTGGCCTTCCGCATGCAAAAACATGCCCCGGAAGCGGTTGATCTGTCGAAAGAAACCCAAGCCACCCAGCGCGCCTATGGCTTGGACCGCAAAGAAACCGCCGATTTCGGCACGCGCTTGCTTCTGGCCCGGCGGCTGATCGAACGCGGCGTGCGGTTCGTCAGCGTCTATAGCGGGGGTGGCCCCATCGTCATGCAGTGGGACGCCCATGATAACGTGAACGAAAATCACGAGAAAATGTGTGGCCACGTCGATCAACCCATTGCCGCCCTCCTGCGTGACCTCAAACACCGCGGATTGCTGAAAGACACGCTGGTGGTCTGGTGCAGTGAATTTGGGCGAACCCCCAACAGCCAAGGTGGCAAAGGTCGCGACCACAACCCCCTGGGCTACACCATGTGGCTGGCCGGTGGCGGCGTCAAAGGTGGTACGGTGGTTGGGGCTACCGATGAATTCGGCCTTAAAGCCGTCGAAGACCCCATCAGCGTCAATGATTTCCATGCCACGATCCTGCACCTGCTGGGTTTAGACCACGAACAGGTCACATACCTCCACAATGGCCGCGATGAACGCCTCACCGATGTCGGTGGCGAAGTCATCGAAAAAGCTCTCGCGTGAGGTGAAGCCGTTGGCCCCTAGCCCCTCTGGTTTCTCCCCCCGCGGTGAGGTAGGATACGGTGAAGTGCATCTCTCCGTATGATAAACCGTAGGTATCACCGCTGCGCAGTGAGACGTCGCGATGTCGGTAGCGTACACCTGCCCCAACCCGGACTGCGGGGTTACTCTCCGGACAGCCAACCGCGTGGCTCCGGGAAAATCGGTCAAATGCCCCAAATGCGGGAAAATCTTCACGCCGGAAGCGGCTGAATCCCCCGGCGACACGCTCCGCCTAGCCGAGGAACCCGCCAAGGCCGCCGCGGCCACCGGCAACTCGTCGTCCGTTCCCCCGCCGGTCAAAAAACCCTTCGCCGATGATGACGACGAAAGCGATGAATCCATCCGCCGCGGTTACGGCGTTATCAAAGAAACCGAACAAGACCAAGCGGAAGCCGCGAAAAACAAACCCTCCTTCACCGAAATTCAGGATAAATTCAAACGCAGTGCCCGCGGTCCGGCGATGTCACTTTTGGTCATGCCCGCCAACCTCCTAACCGGGGCCGGACTACTGACCTGTGCCGGGGGATTGTTCGTCTTTGTCCAAGGCATGTGGCCCCTCGTATTCAACGACGCCCCCCCCGGGGAAGAAGAACTCGAAGAAGCGATCGTCGGCATGATGCTGGGCGTCTGCACGTTCTTCTGGGGGGCTATGGTCTGCTTCGGCGCCAGTCAAATGCAGGAGCTGGCATCGTACCCGTGGGCGATGATCGGCTCAATCATGGGTATTCCGCTGCTGTTGATCGGGGTCTACTGTCTGGTGATGCTCCAAAACCCCAAGGTGAAAGCCGGATTCGCCGAAAGTGAAGGCGGCCCGGACGACGACGAAGACGAAGAGCCGCAACAACGTTCACAAGCTGAAGACGAGGATGACGACGACGACGATACCGTCTCAGCCCGACGCGCCCGCCAACGACGGCGGCAGGACGATGACGAGGACGACGAGGACGACGACGATACCCCCCCGCGCCGCTCCCGCCACCGCCGCCGACAGGATGAGGACGACGAATGACCGCGCCAACCCCACCTGAATCCGATGCGGAACTGCTGACCCGGTTCCGTTCCGGCGATTCCTCGGCTCTCGAAGTTCTCTTCAACCGATATGAAGAACCGGTCTTTCGGTTCCTCATTGGTGTTTTGCGGGACCACCACGCCGCCGAAGACGCCCTCCAAGAAACCTTTGTGCAAGCCCTGCGCAAAAGCGATAGCGTGGACGGCCACCATTTCCGCAGCTGGCTCTATACCGTCGCTTACCGTCAGGCGATGTTACTCAAACGCAAGGCCAAGCGTCTACCCAGTCAAGCCGAAGAACTGCTCTTGTTGGAATTGATCGGCGATGGCCCGGCGGACCTGCCCGCCCACCGGGCCGACGACGCCCAATCCGTTCGGGCACTCCTGGATTTATTACCCGACGCGCAACGGGCCGTGATTACCGCCCGGGTTTTCGATGGGAAAACCTTCCGCGAAGTCGCCGCGGCGCAAGGTTGTCCCCTCAACACCGCACTAGCCCGGATGCACGACGGTCTGAAACGGCTCCGGCAGCTGTGGGAGGCCCGCTATGCCTGATCCGACCTTGCAGGCGCTGGCATTACGCTACGCCGCCGGGGACCTGACCCCGGACGAAACCGCCGCTTTCGAATTGCAACTGGCCTGCGACCAGCAAGCCCGCGAAGTCTTGGCGGAGGTGATCCGCTTGTCGGCCCAGGCTCTCGGCCAACCGTCGCCCAAACCCCATGCCTGTTTCCGCCACTGGACACGTGCCCGGCTGAGTTTCACCGCCTACCGGGGGCATCCCTTGCTGTGGTCGGGATTGGGGGCGATTCTGGTGGCCGCGGCTCTGGGGGCCGCCATCAGCTTCCTTGAACCGCAGCGTGATCCGCCCGGGATTGCGGCTGAGCGATGGACCGCGGATCGCTCCCCCGATGGGTTGTCCCCACCGCGCGAGGCTGACGTTGGCCCGCTCGACGGCCTGGCGAACCACAATCCATCCGCTTCCGACGACCAATTGATAGCCGAGAATTGTGGCGATGTCCAACAATTGGCCATCGCCGAACTGTGGGCGGAATGGAGCAGTTCGGCCACGGTCGAAAAAGCGCATCAGAACCTTGTGCGCTGGCGGCAGTTGGTGCGCGATACCGACACGCCGACGTCGTCATCCGAACTGCCCCGCCATGCGGAAACCACCGAAACCACGCAACCCTGACCTTCCACGGCCGCGGCCTTCCGGGTGCAACGGGATTCATATTCATCGACCAGCGCCAGATCGCCTCGCCCCGAACACGGTTGCCGTGGCCTGCAAGATACACAAACATTCAAATGCGTTGGCATTCGTCGCGCACCAGCTCTGGAGAGCGCTATGACTCGTATCGTGCTGATAGTCTTCGCGTGCAGCCTTCTTGTTGGTACTTCGCCGACGCCTTCCCAAGCCGCGGATCCGCTGCCGCGTTTTACCGAAGAACGCGAGGCGGCCGCCCTGTTTTTTGTCCGCAAACACTGCAGTGATCTTGTCCCGCTGTTGGAGGAACTGAAACGGGGAAATCGCACGGCCTACGAAAACAAAATTCGCGAGCTATTCCAAATCACCGAGCTTCTGGCGGAACTCCAAGACGATCCCAAACGCTACGATCTCGAACTGCGAACGTGGAAGGCGGAAAACAAAGCCCTCGTTCTGGTCGCCAAATGGACCACCGCCCGCGAGGACGACCGGCCCGCTCTGGAGGAACAACTCAGCGGGCTAGTGCGGGAATTGCTCGAACTGGAGGCGCAATCTCTGGAATATCGAGTGGAATTACTCAGCGCCGAGATAGCGGCCACGAAGGAGGAATTGACTAAACTCCGCGACAACTTTGAGCGGATGGTAAAAGACCGCGTGGAACTTTTCCTCGACAAATCACGCCGCAAGAAGCCGTAAGGCAAGGACTTACGACACGACTTCCCCTCGCCATCGCGCAAGGCAGCGGCTCCTGGCCATCGCGCAAGGCAGCAGCTCCCCAAGCGACACTATCGCCACGGCCTATTCGCACTCCCATGAGGGTGCCCAACGGCATGTTCCGGGGGCCGAACCCCTGCGAAGCCATCGCCTGGCCGCCGATGCTGGACTCTGATTCACCCGGACTGTCGCATTCTTCGCTTTGGAAAACCAAAAACGCTATAGCCCGGGCGGGGATGATCCGGTCGAGTCCTGGCAACCGGCTGGTCAGGTCAAAGACACAGTGTTCGTCATAATGACGGTCAGCGAACTCATCCGGTCGAGTCCTGGCAACCGGCTGGTCAGGGCTGTTGTTCCTGGCAACCGGCTGGTCAGCGAGCGTAGCCAGCGCGGCGTCGTCAG
>JANWYJ010000067.1 GCA_025055115.1 Gemmata sp. | reverse complement strand
TCACTTCATCTGGCTGTTCACTTCATCTGGCTGTTCACTTCATCTAGCGTCGTGGGTGGTCTGTGATGTTGGGGGGAAGAGCAATGGAGTCAGTCAATGTGCTGTTCGGAGGGATCGTTGGCCAACGAGGCGAAGGATTGGCTGCGAGTTCGGGAAAATCGAAGGATTGGCTGCCAGTCCTGGAAAAATGAAAAACCCGGTGCAGATTGGCACCAGGAAGGTGTGGTTCTGTTGAGGGACTCGTGAACGCCCGCCGCCGCCCAAGAACCCGGCGCGGAATGACACCGGGTCGCCGCGGCGAGCCATAGTGCCCCCTCTCGGGCTCGAACCGAGGACCCGCTGATTAAGAGTCAGCTGCTCTACCAACTGAGCTAAAGGGGCTTACCACGCCTATGGTGTCGTCGCTCGTTGCCACACAGCATTTCGCTGTGTTATAGCCGATTACACGTCGAACACCTTCACACTTGTATTGTGGCGGTTTCTGCCGCTAGGTTCAAGGGGGTTGGTCACAAATCTTCACTTCCAGAACCCACCGATGCGGGTACCGTTTGGGAAAAACCTTGGCGCATTCACATCATCACCCATCGTCCCTTCGAGAAAGCCGTTTGCTTGTGGCCCTGGCTAAAGCTCTCGGAGTTACTAGGGCTATATCACCCATTATCCCTTTCCCAGACACGGCGCCATGGCATCGGTTCGCGCTTCCCATCGCGCGACGGCGGTCAAGCCGTGGATCGACCCGAAAGGCCTGGTTGCGAAATGGCATCGGTTCGCGCTTCCCATCGAGGCGGCGGTAGCGTATGCTCGCAACAACAGCTTGCCATTACGATCTGGGAGATGGAGATATGATGCGTATTCGGTGGTTGGCATTCCTGGTGACGCTCGGAGTGGTCAGCAGTGTGGCGATGGTGGGTCGGTCGGCCCCGGAGACGTCGGGCAGCCGCATGAAGGCCGCGGCCGACGCCTGGCTTGCGTCGCTGACACCGGAACTGAAGAAAAAAGCACTCTTCAACTTCGACGATCCCCATCGGATGAAGTGGTTTTTCACCCCCCAACAGGATAAGAACAAGAACTTCACGCGCAAAGGCGTTCGGCTCGAAGAGATGACCCCGGCGCAAAAGCAAGCCGCGCTGGCTCTGCTCCGCTCGGGGCTTTCCGCACGCGGTTATGAACAAGCCGTCACGATCATCGGGTTGGAAAACCTGTTGCGGGAACTGGAAGGCCCACAAGGGGCGATGGTTCGCAATGACGGTTGGTATTTCGTGAGTATTTTTGGCGAACCTAGCAACACCGGCAAATGGGGCTGGCGATTTGAAGGGCATCATCTGTCAGTGAACTATACGCTCGACAAAGGCGAAGTGATTGCCGGTTCGCCGCTGTTGTTGGCCGCCAATCCGGCGGAGATCAAATCGGGGGACAAGAAAGGGCACCGCACGCTGCCGGAAATTGAGAATCACGCCCGGGCCTTGATCCGCTCCTTGACACCCGAGCAAGATCGCATCGCCCGGCAGGCCAAACACTTCCCGGAGATCAAAGAGGGACAACCGACCGCCGATGTCGGCGCTCCGGTGGGCCTGACCGCCGATCGGCTGTCCGCGGAACAACAAACGACGTTGAACCAATTGCTGGAGGCCTATACGGCGCGCATGCCGGAAGACCTCGCCGCCAACGAGATGAAACTCGTGCGGTCCACCCCGCGCGAGAAACTGTATTTTGCCTATAGCGGCAGCGCAACTCCTGGTGAAGCCTACACTTACCGCATTCAAGGCCCGCAATTCGTGGTGGAATTTCTCAATGTGCAGGCCGACAGTGCCAAAAACCCGGCCAATCACATCCACAGTGCGTGGCGACGGCTGCCGCGGGACTTTGGCTTAACGGAATAATTGGGCTTAACGGAATAAAACGGAAGAAGTCGCCAGGTAACAGGTTTAGGAGGCACAACAGCCGGTCGCGGTCGTCCTGTCTGGGCCGCGATCGTCTCCCGCGTGAGGGCAGCCACGGGGTTCTTCGATTCCTGTCGTATCTGGCAACGTCTTTCCAGTTCCGCCAATGTTTCTCTACTGGCATTGTCACGGGGCTCTTCGATTCTTCTCTTGCAATCCACTGTCATCAACCTGGTGAGGAATGCCCGATGTCCTTGTTTGGCCTCGACTTAGACACGAACGCCGTCTCGGCGGAGTACACCCAACGGGTTCTCGTGACCCTGTTGGTGGCCGCGACGACCTCGGCAGTGACGTTTTTGGTCACCTGGTGGTGGGCGCAACGCCGCGCCGCCCGGCAATGGCAAACCAAGGAATTCCTCGATCGGATCATCGTCAGCCTCAACCTTTTTGCCGATGGATACTTAAAGATTCGCACAGTATTCGAGCGATCGTTGGAGGAAATTTTCCTGAACAAAGTCGCCATTGCCAAAGTCCAAGCGGCGGCTCGGGCTACCACGGTGGCCAACCCCATCATGCCCATCGCTCCGACAGATCGGTGGTATCTGTTGAACTTCGTTTTGAATGCTGTGGCCGAACACTTCGTCACCGGGCACGTCCGACGGGATGCTGGCTTGCCGGTAACGACCGTCAAGTATGCCCTGTTTTTGACTTGTGAAAAAGTTGGCGAGGAACGGATTCACAAAGTCCGGGCTATGCTCCTCCGACACGATCTGCTAGAAAACTTTCCGTATCCCGATTCCCTGCCGCAACTGGAAAACCCCTGGCACGAATACCGGATCAAGACGCTTCGCATCGCTGCGCAGTTGTACAAGACCGAACCTGATCATTTCCTCATGCTGGAAGTGTCGGTGTGAGTGGTACTTAGGGTGCCGATCGGCCTCACAACCGTTTGTGCACCTGATGACAAGAAATGGGGGAGGCCGAGGG
>JANWYJ010000064.1 GCA_025055115.1 Gemmata sp. | reverse complement strand
CTGGATCGGGTTGCGGCAGTCTGGGATGTCAAGGGGGATGCCGAGCTCGTGGAGCAGCGCGACCAATTGCGGGCCGTGGTAGTGCATCGCCGCTCCGATCATGAGGTCCGCTTGGCATTCGGGGTCGGCGAGAAAGTCCGGTTTGTCGAGCAAGAGCTTTCGGATGCCCGGCAGATCGCCGCTTTGCCTTAATTGTGTGACTGCACGACGTTGGTCAAGAAACTTGTTTTCCATCCGTTCATTTCCGAGGTGTTGGGGGTGCTTAGTACCCGGGTCTGCGACGAGAGAAGTGGGCGGCATGACATTTTCCTCAGCCATGCTGCGGCCCATGCGCTGCGTCGCCGCGGCGGCGGGATACCTCCGGTCTGGCGTGTGACGTTCATTGGCTCTGTTGCAATCGGCGGCGATGAATTCGATTTTTGTCAGAAGCGATGCACTCTCCGGGTGCGGATTGTGTCACCTCTCCGCGGGTCTGGGCCATGGGACTCGACCCCGTCACGAGCGAGTGAGTGGGTCTCGAATAAGGCCCCGTACCCCTTGGCCGCGCTAGGCCACAACACAATCGGAATTGCGGAGTGGCTTACTCTATTCGTTATCCTCGAGAGCTTCGCCGAGAACTTCTTCATTCACGTAGATCGGCACACGGCTGGCCACCGCAATGGCGATGGCATCGCTGGGGCGGCAATCCACTTCGATCAATTCCCCGTCGTGGCGGATACGGAGTTTCGCGTAGTATGTGTGGTCTTGCAAATCACTGATGAGAATGTCTTGGATTTCCCCGCCCAGTTGTTCCACAACGGAGATAATCAGATCATGCGTCAGTGGCCGCGGTGAGGGCATGCCTTTCACGCGGCGGTCGATACTGGTGGCCTCAAAAATGCCAATAACAATCGGGAAGTTTCGCTCACCGTCGGTCTCCTTGAGGACGACGATTTGGTGATCGTCGAGTTCGCTGATGATGATACGGCGAAGTTCCATCGGGATGGGCATCGGCGAGCAACCTCGGATTGCCGTCCAGGGAGAAAATGAACAATAACAACAGCTCGGTCACTCGGGCCAGTGAATCGAGCAGAAGTTATTTTACACGATCGATGCGGTGATTCATGCCCCCGGCACGTGTGTTACTCAGTTGTCCGCCCGATTCGCCCGCGGATGAACTGCGGTCGCTGATCGCGGCGGCCGGGTTTGCGATTGTGGACCACCAGTTAGGTTCCGCCCCGGCGGTGGATTGTGAGGCGATTGTCGTTGCAGTCATCGAAGTCGGGCCGCACGTGGATATGGCCGTGGCCCAAACGCGGCGCTGGCGGGCGGAATGGGGCGATCACTTCATCCCCATCCTGTGGGTGACGACCCCGGATCAGCTCGTCACCGCTCTGACGGCTGGAGCCGAAGCAGTTGCCGCGCAACCTCTTAATAAGGAAGCACTTATCGCACAAATTCACGCCTTGGCCCGCGTGCACGCCCTCACCACACGCCTCGCTAGCCGCCTCCAGGAAACGCGCCTGCTGGGCGACCAGCTCCGCCAACGGATGGCCCAACTCGACCACGAACACGCTCTGGCGCGACACATCCACGCCACATTTGTGCCCCCCCGGCTTCCCGAAGTGGGTACAGCCCGGTTCTACGTCGGGGGTCGCCCCGGCCCCGCGGGGGACAGCGATTTCTACAACGTTTTTCCACTGGATGAACAGTGTGTCGGCTTTCTGGTCGGCGATGTGGTCAGTTCTCCGGTGGTGGCGCGGAGTTGGGTGCGTGTTTTCGTGCACCACACGGTGCGGTCCACAATAGGGGATGGTCAGCGCAGCTGCGTCGTTGCGCCGGCTGAAATCCTCACCGCGGTCAATCGGCAGGTGTTGGCCAGCGGTGGCGACGAACCACCTCTGGTCGCCCTGTTAGTCGGGCTGTTCAACGCGCAAAGTGGGGAACTGACCCTGGCCCGAGCGGGGCTACCACCGCCGGTGTTGGTACCCGAGCAAGGACCGCTCGAACTGTGGAACAGCCCCGGACCGTTTCTCGGAACAGCCGATATGACCTACGAATCATTGACAAAAACGCTCCGGCCTGGGGATCGACTGCTGATCGGCACCGACGGTACACGACCCGATGGCGACCCAGGACCGGTCACGCCCGAACCACTGGAGCAAGCCGCATCCCGACACCGCACAGCCCGGGGAGCTGAATTGATGACGGCCATAGTCCGCGAATTGCTCATCCCCCTCCGCCACGGTGACGACATGACCCTCGTCATGCTGGAAATGGAATCAGAGAGATAGCTCGGTACCGCGACGGAAGGTCTATGGTGATCGTGGTGGCGTTCGCGAGGAGGGGAACGAGGGAGTTGGTTCCGCGATCCAAGCCTGGAAGCGCAATGAACGCGCCAAGGAGCAAATAACATACCAAAAGCGCACGAAAGTTCTTTTTTTTTCTGACATCGCCGCCGTCCCCAGATCGCTCGCGGTCGGACGTCCGTTGTCGGATTCGGGATGGGGTCCTAGGATAACGAGTCTCACGCCTTCGGGGGAATTTTGCGATGAAAAAGGGCATTCACCCAAACTACCGGCCTGTGGTGTTCCAGGACGCTTCGGCGAATTTTGCGTTCCTAACCCGCTCTTGTGTCGAAACCGACGAAACCATCCAATGGACCGATGGGAAGGAATACCCGCTTTATAAACTGGAAATTTCCAGTGCCAGCCATCCCTTCTTCACCGGTAAAATGAAGTTGGTCGATACCACTGGCCGGGTGCAAAAGTTTCAAGATAAGTACAAAAAAGCCAACTACAGCAAGAAAAACGACAAGAAATAATGGTCTGAAGCGATGGATGGGACCCGCGAACGTCCGCGATCGGCCAGTGCGCTCGCGTCGGCGCGTTTGGGACGATGCGGCGTGGCCCGCCCGTGGCGGCATCGCCCGTGGCGGCATCAGCTGCGACCGCATCGTGGCCTTCCTTTGGTCTAGTGGTTCCTCTTCAGACTCGGAATCCGTATGTTCCCCACGCTTGAACCGAAACTGGCCCGTTACCGCGAGCTGGAAAAGCAACTCTACGACGAAGCGACGGCGGCCGACCCGTTGAAAGCGAAAGCCATCGCCAAAGAACGTGGAGCCTTGGCCAAGATCATTGAACCCTACATCGAGTACAAGCGGGTCTGTGAAGCGATTGCGGAGGCGGAGAAACTCGCGTCCGGCGGCGATGCCGAAATGGCCGCTTTAGCCGAAGAAGAGCTGCACACGTTGCGTCCCAAACGAGATGCTCTACAAGCCAAAATCGAAGATCAACTGTTGATCGACCCCGCGGAAGATTTCTCCAAACTGATCATCGAAATTCGCGCCGGCGAAGGCGGCGACGAAGCGGCCCTCTTCGCCGGCAATCTCTACGACATGTACACCCGCTACGCTCGCAACAAAGGCTGGCGGATCGAAGAAATTTCCTACAGCCCTGGCGATGCTGGCGGCTTCAAAGAAGTGACCTTCGGGGTGGAAGGCGACGACGTTTATCAATTCCTCCGCTACGAATCGGGAGGGCATCGGGTGCAGCGTGTGCCGGCGACGGAAACGCAGGGCCGCATTCATACCTCACTGGCCACGGTCGCGGTCTTGCCCGAGCCGGATGAAGCCCAAGTGGAGATTCGGCCAGAAGACATCGAGTGGGAACGGATGCGGGCCGGCGGGGCCGGCGGGCAACACGTCAACAAGACGGAAAGTGCGGTGCGCATCTGGTACAAGAAAGGCACTCCGGAAGAACTGGAAGTCAAGTGCCAAGACGAACGTAGCCAGAGCAAAAACTACGAACGGGCCATGCGGATTTTGCGCACACGCATCTTCGAACGGCAACAGGAAAAGCTCCATCGCGAACGGGCCGATCTGCGCAAAGCCCAGGTAGGCACCGGGGAACGCGGCGCCAAAATCCGCACCTACCACTACAAGGAAAATCGGGTGACGGATCACCGCATCGGCGTGACCGTTTACAAGCTCGATGCCATCATGGCCGGCGATCTCGATCTGATTATCCAACCAATGCGCGACTATGTGAAGCAACAAAAGCTCGCCGCAGCCCAAGCCGGCTAAACGCCCGCATGCCACGGCAACCAAACTGTTGCACGGCCGTAGCCAGAGAGTATACTGTCGGTACCTGCCATCCACTGTCCTACCCTCCACAACTCCGCACGGAGTTCCACTCATGCTAACCATTCTCGGTTCACCCGCCCGCTACTGCGACGGTATTTCTCGGCGCTCCTTCTTACAAGTTGGGACACTCGCCCTTGGGGGCCTCACGTTGCCCGACTTGCTGCGGGCGGAGGCCGCCCGCGGCCAAAAGTCGCACAAGTCCGTCATCATGATCTATCTGTCCGGCGGCATGGCCCACCAAGATACCTTCGACCTCAAACCGAACGCTCCCCCGGAAATCCGAGGCGAATTCCGACCCATCAACACCCGTGTACCAGGCATCCAATACTGCGAACTGCTGCCGAAACTGGCCCAGTGTGCTGATCGCTTCACGGTGATCCGCTCGCTCGTCGGTCAACGCGATGAACACAGCTCGTGGCAAAACTACACCGGCACGACCATGGACGCAGCCAAGCGGGAAAACAAACCCCACTTCGGCAGCGTGGTGGCCCGAATGCAAGGACCGACCGATGCCACGGTCCCCGCCTTCGTGGATCTGTCGCCCACCATGCAGCACAAACCCTACAATTCGCCCGGCCCGGCCCTGCTGGGGCAAGCCGCAGCTCCGACCAAAGTCGATGGTGATGAACTGGCGGTGATGAAGTCATTGACCGTCACGCCCGAACAACTGCACAACCGCAAACTGCTGCTCGAACGCATGGATGCCTTCCGCCAGACCGCCGGCCAAACCACCAGCGTGCGCCTCGATACCTATCACGACCGGGCCTTCGAGGTACTGACCTCGAGTAAACTGGTGGACGCTTTGGACGTGACGAAAGAACCCGACCGCACCCGCGAACGCTACGGCCGCGGTTCGCCCAAACACCAAGGCGATGGTGCCCCGCAATGGAACGACCAACTCCTGATGGCCCGCCGGCTGGTGGAAGCAGGCTGCCGCGTGGTGACCGTGGCCTACGGCTTCTGGGACACGCATGGCCAGAACTTCAAAAGCCTACGCCGCCAACTGCCCCTGTTTGACACCGGAATTTCCGCTCTCATCGAAGACATTTACGCCCGCGGTCTGCACAACGACGTCACCGTGTGTGTTTGGGGCGAATTCGGCCGCACCCCGAAGATCAATAAAGACGCCGGCCGCGATCACTGGGCACGCGTCAACTTCGCCCTGCTGGCCGGTGGCGGCATGAAAGTGGGTCAAGTGATCGGCAGCACCGACAGCGCCGCCGCAGAAGCCAAAGACGACCCCATCCCCTACCCCTGTGTGCTGGCCAGCGTCTATAAGAACCTCGGCATCGACCCACACGCGATGGTCTACGACGTCAGCAACCGGCCCAACCCGATTCTGCCCAGCGGCATTCACCCCATTGAGAAGTTGTACTAAACATCGGCACAACAACAACTTAGAGAAGTTGCACTCAACATCGGCGCAACAACAACTTGGAGAAGTTGTACTCAACATCGGCGCAACAACAACTTGCGCCTAGATAGCCCTCTTATCCCCCACCCGGGGAAGCCCCAGGACCCGCCCGGGCATGCTCGGCGGGCACGACGGATCGAGAAACCTTCCTTCTTCGGGTTTAATATGGAGGTCAAAGTTCCTCCATGGTACGCATCGTCTGCCTTCTCCCAGCCCTGATTCCGGTGATGGCGGTGGCGGCGGCCCCGGCTCCACCGCCCACCGACAAGGAATTGATCGCACGCTATTGGGGTCGGGTCGAAGGCGACGCGGAATTTCACCCCGACGGTCAGCGCCTGACCCTGCGGCTAACCTCCGGACGACCCAACCATCAATTCCGCTGGACGGAAAAAACCACCATTCCACGCACAGTCCAAACCGTCCGCGGCGACTTTGAAATGACTGTCCGCATCCTGGATGCCCTGCCCCCGCTCCCAGAGAGCCGCAGCGACTATCCTTCTCTCGAAACCAACGCCGGTTTGTATGTGCAAGGCCTGGGCAGTAGCTTCCATTTCTACCTGAATCAAACGTATTTCAAAATCAACAATAGGAATCGTCCGGAGTTGCGCCGATCACTGGGGACTTACGCCAACTATCCGCGCGGATCCGCCAGTGGCTCGGTGAAACAGGTCGAAGATGGCCAGACGGTCTATCTCCGCATACTTCGCCAAGACGGAGCCGTAACGATCTCCTACAGTTTCGATGGTGCGAAATGGTCGGCCCCCGTGGTTCCATTCCGCAACGTCGATCTGGCGATTCCGGATGAAGTGGCCGTGGGTGTGTTCTTCTCCCACACAACCTATCAATTTGCCCATGCCACGTTCGACCGTTTCACGATCCGAAGGCCCCACGACCCAAAAAACAAGTGACTGCGGCCTCTGAGCCACTATCATGTGGTCAAGAGTCGATGCCTCACCACAGCACCGACACGGAGAAAGCCCACATGATGCGCACGGCACTCCTATTGACTCTGGCGATGCTCCCGTGGGTCGCGGTGGCGGCCCCGGCGCCACCCCTGACCGACAAGCAACGGCTGGCCCGCGATTGGGGAACTCTCGCCGGGCCAGGGGAGTACCGCTTCGATGGTGAACGGTTGATCCTCCGTTCACACACCGGCATGCGAGCCAGCGAATTGAATAACACGGCCCTGTGTACCGTGCCCCGAATCACACGCACCGTGCGCGGGGACTTTGACATGACCCTGCGCGTCCTCGACCTGACCCACCCACTGAGCACGGAATCCCAAGGCAACCTCGGTCAATTCACAACCTCCGCTGGCCTTGTTGTGATGAGCGACGATGCCTACATCTCCTTCGGGCTGAATCAGATTTACTATCGGTTGGTCAACTTTCCCAATCCCGATGTCCTCCATCGCTACGTCTACTTGCAAGCCATAATGATCAATCAGGGCGGAACCGGCTGGGGGCATTCCCACGAGGACGGCAAAGCCACTTACCTCCGCTTGAAACGCCAGGGGGAGAAAATCCTAGCAGCCCATAGTTTCGATGGGGAAAAGTGGACCGATGCGAAGGATGTTCTCGCCAATCAAAACTTCGCCTTACCCGATGAAGTGACGGTCGGAGTGTTCGTCTTACACAACACCCACCAAGTGGTGCAAGCGACCTTCGATCGCTTCACCCTCACACAACCGTCGTCCTCCAACAAACTGTTCAAGTAACCGCCCACCCCATTCGCACTGGACGTTCGCCCTCCACTGCCGAGGTATGGTATGCGTTGGAGCCTCTCCCTTCTGACAACAGTGGTTGTTGCGGCCTGCGCCCTGGGGGCACCGCCGAATATCCTCGTCATTGTCGCCGATGATCTGGGCTACGGCGATGTCGGTTGTTATGGGCAGAAGAAAATTCGCACCCCGCACCTGGACCAACTGGCCCACGAGGGGATGCGTTTCACCCAAGCGTATGCCGGCAGCACGGTCTGTGCTCCGTCACGCTGTGCCCTGTTGACCGGCCTGCACACCGGTCACTGCCGAGTTCGCGGCAACGGCCCTTACTTTCTCACCGCCGACGATGTAACGATCGCCACGGTTTTGAAGAAAGCCGGTTACGTCACAGCCTGTTTTGGCAAATGGGGATTGGGCGACCCGGGCACCGCGGGCGTCCCAGCCAAACAGGGGTTCGATCACTTCTTTGGTTATCTCAATCATCAACATGCTCACAATTACTATCCCGATCATTTATGGCGGCAGGAAGAGAAAGTTCCGCTGCAAAATAAGCAGCAAGGGGGGGTGGCGACGCAACGAGTCGAATACGCCCCGGATCGCATCACCGCCGCGGCCCTCGCCTTTCTTGACAACAACCACACCAAACCGTTCTTCCTCTATTACACCCCAACACTGCCGCACGCCAACAATGAGAAAACCCGCGCCGACGGAAACGGCAACGAAGTTCCCAATGATGAACCCTATACCCACGAAGATTGGCCCCAACCGGAAAAAAACAAAGCCGCGATGATCACCCGGCTCGATGCCGACGTTGGGAAATTGCTGGCCAAACTGCAGGAACGAGGCCTGGAGAAAAAGACCGTAGTCCTGTTCACGAGCGATAACGGCCCGCACAAAGAGGGCGGCAACACCATCGAGTTCTTCGCCAGCAACGGGCCACTGCGGGGTTTCAAACGGAGCCTCACCGAAGGGGGCATCCGGGTTCCGGCGATTGTCCGCTGGCCGGGGGTTGTCAAGCCCGGGAGCACTTCCGACCATGTGTGGGCTTTCTGGGATGTCTTCCCGACCTTGTGCGATATTGCGCAAGTCCCGACACCACAAGGGCTTGATGGCATCTCCTTTCTGCC
This sequence comes from Gemmata sp., assembly GCA_025055115.1. Taxonomy (GTDB): domain Bacteria; phylum Planctomycetota; class Planctomycetia; order Gemmatales; family Gemmataceae; genus Gemmata. The sequence goes on along the minus strand of JANWYJ010000064.1, from coordinate 91,637 downwards.
CACCCTCACCGGCCACGGCGAACAACGCCAACACCAATTCCTTTACTGGGAGTTCCACGAAGGCGGAACCAAGCAGGCCGTCCGCCACGGCAACTGGAAGGCGATTCGCCTGGCCCCGCATGCGCCTCTCGAACTGTACGATCTGGCGACCGACCTGGGCGAGAAGAACAACATCGCCCATCGCCATCCCGACGTGATCGCAACAATCGAAAACTACCTGAAAACCGCCCGCAGCGAATCGAAGGACTGGCCCCTGCGCGAACCCAAGAAGAAGTAACCTCGTTGAATCGAAGGACTGGCCCCGGCGCGAACCCAACCCCTGCGAACCCAAGGAGAAGAACTAACCCCGCGGCAGTATCGGCGCGGTGGTGGTGCAGGGGTGGGGACCTCGTCTTGTCACTTCCACGACCAGAAAGCTCACAGCGATAACGGGCGGGAGGATGTGGCGGCCGCTCGGCTGCTGCGGCCATATCATTTCCGCGGCTGGAATGGTGGCTTCGGGCGCGGTCGAAAGGTCCCCGGTGGTTGGGGCGCGGTGGCCTTGTCATTTCCGCCGCAGGCGTTCGGCCGCGGCTTGCTGAGCCACCAGCGCCGCGTGTAAGTCGGCCAGCATTTCGTCGCGTGTCATGGTGGCATAGCGAGCGGAATCGATGGGACGGCCGACGGAAACCGCCAAGGTACTGGGTGTGGGGGGAAGAAAAAGCGGTGCGGGCTTCGGCCACGTCATGAAGCGCGACCACGCCGCGAACGCACCGGCCACGCCCACGGGCACAATCGGACATTTCACCCGCTCGATGAGCAGCGACACGCCCCGTTTCAGCGGTTGCACCTGCCCGGTGTGCGTTCGCTCGCCTTCGGGAAACACCAGCACGGCCCGGCCTCGTTCGAGGGCTTCCAGAACGGCTTTCAGGCCGTCTTTGCCCAATTCACGGTCGATCGGGATGGCCCCCACACTGCGGATAAACGGCCCCAGAAGCGGTTGATCAAACAGATTCTGGCGTGCCAAATACACCAGATACCGGCGAATCGAAATCCCCACAATCGCCGGATCAAACATCGACTGGTGATTCGACAACACCAAGACGGGGCCGTGCTTCGGCACATGGCCCCAACCCGAGCTGCGCAGACTGAAGCCGAACGTAAAAAGGGTGAACGTGCCCCAATGAACGGTGTTGTACCACAACCGTCCCCAAAACCCCGGCTGATCCGTCATGCTCACCCTTCATCGACCGCGCCGGCTTGCCGAGCGCGGATGACCCGTTCCAAAGTCTCAATCACTTGTTCAAGCGTCAGGTTGGTCGTATCGACCACCAGCGCATCGGCGGCCGGTCGCAGTGGTGCCAGCTCGCGCAGAGCATCGCGGCGATCCCGTTGCTCCTGATCGGCCAAAACGCTTTCCACCGTGACCGTTTGCCCGTGGGCTTGCAATTCCGCGGCGCGGCGGGCCGCCCGAACGCGGGCATCGGCTTGGAGAAAGAATTTACATTCCGCTTGGGGAAATACGAAGGTGCCTTGATCGCGGCCTTCACACACGATGTTCTTACCGGCGGCGATGCGGCGTTGTTGCTCGGCCAGGAATCGCCGCACACTCGGCAACACCGCAACCTGACTGGCCGCTTGCGACACGGCGGGGCTGCGGATGGCCGCGCTAACATCTTCCCCATTGAGCCAAACCTGTCCGGGGGGCAGTTCGATCGTCAGCTCTGGCAGAACCGCGGCCACCGCGGCGTCGTCCCAGGGGATATTGCGGCGTAGCATCGCCAGCGCCACAGCCCGGTACATCGCCCCGGTGTCGAGGTAGTCGAAGCCTAGGCGGGTAGCGAGGGCTTTCGTAACTGTACTTTTGCCCACGCCCGACGGACCATCAATGGTCACTATCATGATGATAAAACTCGTGTTACCAGCGACCACGATTTTCGAAGAGCAGGCCCTGTGTCTCGGCGGAACGTGAGCCGTGCGGTACTTGCTCGATGGAACTTGCGGACTCTCTTCATGAGGGCCAGCTGTGTCTCGATGAGGGCCAGCTGTGTCTCGGCGGAACGTGAGCCGCGCGGTAGTTGCTCACACGCCCAAGGGTGGTCCGCCGGCCGCACTCCATTCTCGGAAGGTCGCGCGGCTCGGCGTGGGTGAGTCAGTTGCGCGGCTATTTGATCCGCAAGCGAACGGTTTCTTTGTCGCGGATGACGCTCTTGGTGGCCGGTGCTCCCGATTGTAGCAATTGGTAGGTGAATTCCCCCGCGGGCACTTCCACATCGAGGACTTTACTCGGAGCGACCCGGTACGACTTATCGTTGATGACGATGGAGACTTCGATGGGATAATCATTGATGATTTTGACTATGCCCATCGGCTTGCTATCTGGCGGAGTGCTGGGGCGGAGAGCAGTTTGGGTCTTGAGGGTTCGCAATTCATCTTCCAGCTTAGTGATTTTATCCTTCAGCCGCTTGATTTCTTCCACAGCGCCGGGGTCGCTTTCGACACGAAAGCCTCTGTCGTCTTTTTTGCCGTTGAGCAGTTCGGTCAGTTTGGCGACCTGTTCTTCGAGGGATTTGATGCGTTTGTTCGCTTCGGCCAAGTCATTTTTGAGTTTTTCCACTTCGCTATCGGCTTTGACGAGAAGCCCGGGTGTCGGCAGGGTGGAAGCCGGCGGAACCGGTGGGAAGGCGTGGGCGTGTTCGATGGCGAACAGCGCGCCGCCGAGGATAGCCAACGCTGCATGGGTGGTGAGTTTGCGCATGGTGTCGTCTCGCGTGGGTGGATCGTGGGATTGGGGCATCGTCGCAGGCGGCAGCTTCGGTGTCTCCGGGGTTGGGAAATCCGGTGCCGGAGTTGGGGAGTTCGGGGCTGGTGGCGCCGGAGTTTCCCCACCCGAAGCCGGCCTTGGGCGTTTCGGAGACATCGGCTCAACCGACGGTGCGCTCGGATTGAGCGTATGGCCTGGCGAGTTTGGGTTCAAGTCGGAATCGGATTTCACCGGAGGATTTGGCATCCGTGGTTCTGTCGGCTTTGCTGGCGGCGGTGTTTCGCGCACCGGGGGAAGGTCCGGCAGGGGTGGATTGGGCACACCATCGGATGGCTTCGGCATTGGCGGCAACGATGGCACCTGCGGCGCAACATCTGATATATTGGGCACTTGCGGTGATGGCGGCAGCAGCGGTGCCCCCGGCGACGAAGGGGACTGGGGTCGCGGTGGTGGTGGAACATCCAACGGTGGCGGGATGGTCGCCGCCGGCGGCATGGGTGGAATGGGAATTGCTGGCAGGGGGATCGTCCCGGGTCCGGGGTGAATGTCAGGAATCTGCGGACCGGTGGTGGGTTGGATGTCACCCGGGGGCGCTGGCCGAGGACTGGGCGGGATCGAGCTGGGCGGGATCGGAATGGTGACCGGCGGCTCCATCGACTTGGGGGGAGGCACGGCCCGATCTTCTTCACGCGGCACGGGAATTGGCAACGTGGCGCCAGCGGGCACCACAGGGCCGAGCGGCGAAATCGGCAGGCGTGGTGCATTGGCTTCTGGGTCCGGGGCCAGCGACTCGTCCGGCGCCGGCGGGGGTGTGGCGGTCGTGGTCCAAACTTCTGGGCTGAAAGGGGTTTGCGTGCCGGCTTGAAGGAAGCCGAACCACGCCCCCGCGACCACACTGCCTGCGAGTGTGCCCACCACGAGCAACCGCCACCCCAGCCGGTTTCCTTTCCTCATGGCCGTCGTCCTCTCCGCGTCGTCCTCAAAGTGGAGCGAATGGTTTCGCGTCCTTTGCCGCCCAGCGATGATCAACTTTCATCACGATGATCAACTTTCATACAGGGCAATCCGGTTGACCGGCGGCCCCCCGAACGCGGCCCATTCCATTTCCAACGGCTCGTACTCCATCTGGTAGGCGTCTTCACCGCTGTCTTCGTAGTAGCCGCGGAGAACCTTCGCCGCATAGAAACGTTGTGCGCGGAAGAACAACTGGGCGGTGATGTTGCTTTCCCGTACCGCCAGCGTGATTTTGTGCCGACGATGACTGCACAATTTGTAAATCAGCTTGTTGACCATCAGACGGCCAATCCCGGTTCGCCGCACCGCCGGATTGACGGCGAAGTTCAACAAACTCAGCCGGGTTCGGTGCAGTTCGTAGATCATGAAGCCGAGGATGCTTTCGCCGCGTTCGGCTACCATGCCAATACAGTTGCGTTGCCGCAAGCAGCGGAGGAAATCATCCTCGGTCCAGGCGTATTCAAAGCTGGCTAACTCGATATTCATCACTTCGGGCATATCCCGACGAATCATCCAACGGATATGAACGGCGTTGGCATCCGCCGTATTCCGATCCTCCACACGCCGCGTCACACGTCCTGTGCTCATGAACGGACTCCCTTCCCCCCATCGGTGGTCCACGTGCCCCCCGCACGCCAACGACCGATATTGAAGCCCACCGAATCTACCACTTCCCAGGTTCTGAAAAAACTCGGAAAACGTATGCCCCCCGGTTTGGGCCACATCCGGACCGCCGTGGAGCGATCATTGACTCCATCGGCGGATTCGCGTTGTGTTATTTATTCGCCATTGGCGTTCGCCATTGGCGTTTCGGTGCATCGAACCGTTGCTCCGTCACTGTTTGTAGAAGCGGGAACTTTCCTCCTTCACCACGGGAGTGCGCACCTGATCGCAAGTCAGTTGGACGCGGAAACGGTGGTCGCCTTCGGTATTGCCGCGAACCCGTACAGTGTACACCATCTCTTCTTTCGCCCCCAGTTTGGGTATCACCTCAAAAATTAAGGTCTGACCTTGTGCCTTGACGTTGGTGGGACCATTGGCACCGCTGAAACTTGTCCCTTCGGACATCGCGGCCACCAATTGCACGTTGGTGCAGGCCCCGGTGCCTTGGTTGGTGACGCGGATTTCGTAGACCGCGTCGTTGCCCACCAGGATCGGGTCTTCCATATCTTTGACTTCAAAGCGCACGGCCGCAACACCTTCGCACTTGATCGGAGTTTCGGCTTTGGCTTCCAGCATCCGTCCGGCGGCGGGTTTGGCCACTGGGGCGGTGGCACCGCCCGTCGCTGCGGCCACGGCCGGTTCCGAAGCGGCCACGGCCACGGAACGCAGCGCCACATCCCCCGCGGCCACCGCGCGTAACTTCAACGCGACCGTCTTCGTTCCCCCCGCCGCCAAACCACTGAGTTTCCAGGTAGCCGCCCGATTGGTGGGGTTGAAGGTCCCGTTTTCACTGGCTTCGAGGAAGTCGAAGCCCTCGGGCAGAACCGTGTGCAGTGTGATCGGTTCGGTGGCCGCAGTCCCCGGATTGCTCAAGGTGATTTCGTAGGTTGGTTCACTGCGGACCAAACAACTGGCGGGCCCGGTTTGTTGGATCTGCAACTGCGGTTCCACCACATTCACGGTGGCCTTGGTACTGACGGGTTCACAGCCCATCGCACTGACGGTGAATTGGCACGTTTGCACACCGGCTTTGGTCGCATTCAGTGGTAGTGTCAGCGTTTTGGTCGCACCGGCGGGCATGCTTTCCAACGTTGTTTCCAGCTTCGCGCCCAGTTGGGGCGATGGGGCGAAGAGTAAACCGCTGCTCATTTCCGCACGGAGAACCAAATTCTTGGCCGGTCCACTGCCACTGTTGGTCAGTTGGATTTGGAAGAGGCAATCCTCACCGATACGGCACACCTCGGCACTCGTGACGCGCAAAGCCAGGCGAGGTCGAGTCACTCGGAGTTTGACATCGACGGCGGCTGTATAGCTCACGGTCGCCCGACTGCGGAATTCACCCTCTTCGCTGGGGCGAACACGAACCGCGATCCGCTTTTCGGCTTTCGATTCCAGCGTTCCGATCGACCAGACAAGCCGATCGCCGTTCAACTCCCCCGGCGGGTCGCTGCCGATGTAGCGAACACCGGCGGGCAGCTGATCCTCCACACGCACATGGTGAACGGCCACATTCCCATCGTTTTTGACAATCAGCTCATAGCGGCTGTCTTCGTTGTACGTGAGAGTGTCGTCGCAGACGGCTTGCACTGTGACACTTTGGCTCACCACGCTCGGCAAACTGCTGGCGATGGGCGGCAGTGGGCGTGTCGGGGAGGGTGAATTCGTCAGAACCGCTGGCTGAGGCATATTGTGTGGCGAAATGTGTGGCGAATTCCCAGCCGGCGAGGGTGGCGGCGACAGGGTCGACGGCTGCGGCGGCGCAGGCACGTTCGGCGGAAGTACGGGAGCGACCGGTTCGACCGACGGGGGCGGCAGCACCGTGGTTGGCAACGCCGCCGGGGCCTCGCCGGTGCCGGGATGTTTCGGCGATGAAGCCGGTGGTGTTGACGGCGGGGATGGGAACTTACTCTCGTGGGTATCGAGACTGATACTCGGTGGCGGCAGGGGCGCAGTGGGCATGGGGTTGCCCGGAACCGAATGGCCACGAGGAGGTTGGGTATCGGGCCGCGGTAACTCCATACTCGGCGGCGGGACATCGAAGCCGCCCGCTGGCTTGATGTCGCCACTGGCGAAACCCGGTTGGCTCAGCCGTGGTCGCTGAGGTGGTGGTGAAACGTTCGTACTTCCACTGCTCGCCGGTGGAAGATAACCGTCGCCGGCCGGCGGCCGTGGTGCGACCGGAGAGGTTGGTTGATTCGGCTGTGAAGGGGTGTAGCCCGTTCTCGGCGGATGCGGTGTCCACTCCGAATATGGGCGTACCACCGGGGTCGCGGGCGTGGTGGTCGGGGGTGCCGAGCGGGGCTGGCCGCTGCCCTTCGGCACAGGCAGGTAGCCCCCGCCCGATGGCTGCTGTGCGGCCACCGTTCCCCAAACCACTAACCCCGCCACAGCTCCCGCAACCAGCAGGCTGATTCTTTTCTGCACGGCTCATTCCCCCCCAACGAGATGTTGTCGCCAATTCGCAATCCGCCACTGTCGTTCATCGCCGGCAACGAAGGCCCGCCAGTGTCCGCACCGGAGGTCGGACCACTGGCACCACCCCGAGCCACAACTTCTACTTTGGCCCGTTTACTTTGGCCCGTTTGCGTGTTCGCTGGCCACCGGTTCAGCCGAAGCGCGGCGGCACCAGCCCCCACAATGGCTAACCCGACACCGGCGGCGGGTATTTGATTTCGTTTTTTGCCATCTTGGCCGCCACCGCCTCGGAGAGGTCGATCTGGGTGTGAACGCTGAGCAAAAACACGATATTGGCGATATCGGCCAGTTCATCGGCCATCGCTTCCCGGAGTTTCGGGTCGTGCGCCGCCGCGATGGATTCCTCGGGTGTCAGCCATCGGAGAATGTCGCACAATTCCCCCACCTCACTGGCCAGAGCCATCGCGAGATTTTTGGGCGTGTGGTACGGGTCCCACCCGCGGATCGACGCAAAGCGGCGGATGCCCTCCTTGAGAGCCGCCACCGGAGTGGTTGCGTCTGGCATTCGATACGTATTCCTTGTGCGGTTGGTGGTGGCGTGTGTGATCGTTCGCTCATTCCCCCGCCAACGATCCACGCTCCATGCGACGTATAGCGGCGTCGCTGAGCCTGTCAACGGAACTGTGACGGAAAACGGAGTACCATGAGCTGTGCTTCCCGGGGTCGGGCAGATGGTCTGCAGCTCAACAGAACAAACACCAACCCGTTCCCGCCTCGCAGCGCCCAGGCCACTGGCGGTAGGGGTCAGGAGGAGGGGTCAGGGAGAGGAGAATAACTACAGCGGAGGCTTCTGCCCCCGCTGCAATTGGACTACGGGAACAATTGGAGTGCAGGAATCCGAACAGCGGCTGCGGTTGGAGCCGCTGTCGGCGGAGAATCGTCGTTGGTTTCAGCGGGACGTGAGCATGTGTGTGCTGGCTTTATGGTCGACGTGCATGTGGGCAATCGCTTTCGCCAGATTTTCAATGTACTCTTGCTTGAACGTGGCTTCCGAGAGGAGGGAGGCATCGCGGAGAATCATGTCTTTGGGGTGTGCGAATGTCAGGGGGTAGCGATCTTTGAATTCCCCCCCGTTGGGACCGATTTCGTAGATGTAGACCGTCACTTCGGCCCGGCCTTCGTAAATCTTCACCTGCGAACCGGTATTGGGTTGATACAAGCGCATATTGGACAGTTCAATTTCCAACACGAAATCGGCATGCAGTTTTTCCCCGATTTCGCCGGCGGTCATTTGCTTCCAGTTGGGATTGCGCAATTTGAACTTGTCGACCTCGGCGGGGGGGACAACGCGGATTTTCGGCTTGTCTTTGTTGTGCTTGGAGAGTTCTGGCAACAGACGGGCCAGTTTATCGGCCAGGTCGCGATCGGCGGTGATCAGCTCCCGCGGCGTACCTGGTGCCAGATGCGGCAGTAGGACGACCACCACTTCGTCTTTGTCCTTTTTGGGATGATCTTTGTCGAAAGCCAGCGGATATGGGGCGTCGATTTTCTCGTCGCGGGCAAACATGAACGCAGCGATATTCAGCGGATTGCAGCCGATCGCGGCCACCGCGACCAAGGTTCCCCACACCACCCGGCGCGCCCACCGGCCCGAAAGACGACGGTTCATCCGTGAACCCCCTTCAGTTGGAAAAATGATCTTCAGTTGGAAAAAATGATGAAGTAGCACGTCTGCCCATCGGAGAAGAATCGCCCACCCAGGTGCAGAACCACGGTGGCATCAGGCGGGCGGACGTTGTTTACTTCATGCATCACATTTGTCAGGTTAATCCTGGAGGAGAACCACAACCCAACGGCTGATCATCAGCACCAAGACACCACCCACCAGGATGGTGAACACCATTTCGGCATATCCGGGCGCTATGCCAAGCATTTTCCCCCATACAGCACTGGCGATCGCCCACACCAGGGCCACGGCCCACAGAACGCACAGGATACTGCCCACCCAATTGGCTTTCAGCGAGGCGGACACATCGCCGCGAACCAACAGGGCAAAACTCGTGGTCATCCCACACGATGGACACGGCTTACCGGTTAACGCCACGAAGTTGCATGGCGGCATGCCCAATTGCGTATGGGTCGCCATTCTTCGCGGTTGGCCATCGGCGTCGTAAGGATTGAGCCAGAAGGCGACCGCAAAGACACCCGTCAGTATCACCGCGATACCCACCAGGACCGCTCGGACCAACCGTTTCGTGCAGGCCGCGGGGTGTGCGCGGGCCGCAGCATCGGGTTCGGGTCGTGGGCGGCGAACCCGTGGCACAACTGGGCGGTCGTCGCGATGGGTTGGGTTCATGGGTGTTACTGGTTGTTCCGGCGGCACGCATAACCTCCCGTAGAACGTAACGCAAGCGGACTTTTTCACCGCCCGGCAGCTGATGGCTATTGTAACAGATGGGGGGAACAGATGTTATGCGCGTTGTGGGCGAAGTGCGGCACTTTATGGAGGATTGGTCGGGTCCGGGGATTGTGGCGGTTTCCGGGGGGGCCGATAGTGTCGCTCTTCTGCGGGCCTTACATGCGTGTCGCCTCCCGCTGACGGTGGCGCACGTCAACCACAAGCTGCGGGGGGCTGCCTCGGACGCGGATGAAGCATTTGTCTTACGGTTATGCGATCAGTTAGGCGTCCAATGCCGGGTGAAAGCGGTCGCAGTCGCCACGCTGGCCACCGGCAGCAATCTCGAAGCCACGGCACGGCGTGTTCGCTACGACTTTTTCGTGGAGACCGCCACCCTTTTCGGCGCGGCTTGGATTGCAACCGCTCACACCGCCGACGATCACGCCGAAACCGTCTTGCACCGGCTGATTCGCGGCACCGGCTTGCAAGGGTTGCGGGGTATCGCTGCCCACCGCCCCATTGCCACCTCTACGGCGCTGCCCGCCCGTGCTTCCGTCACGCCACCTCTGCAGCTGATTCGACCGCTTTTGACCGTCACACGGGCCGAAATTCTTGCCTATCTCCACGAACTCCAACAGCCGTTTCGCGAAGATGCGTCGAATACCGATCCCCGTTTTACCCGCAATCGCATCCGGCACGAACTGTTACCGCTGTTGAAGACCTTCAATCCGGATGTTGTTTCCGCACTGGCCCATGTGGCGGAACACGCGAGCGAAGCCCATGAACTCATCTCGGTTCTCGCGGGGGAACTGTTGGCCCAGGCCGAGCGGCCCCGGGCGGCTGACACGGTGGTGTTGGATGCGGTGCGGTTGGCCAGCGCGCCGCGGGCCGTGGTCCGGGTCGCACTGCGACAGATTTGGGAACGCGAAGGCTGGCCGATGGCCAATATGAACTATGCGGCGTGGAATCGCGCCGTGGCGATTGCCGGAGGGGCCGTCCGGGCCGGCGATTTCCCCGGGGGGGTCACCCTGCGCCATGTCGGCCGGGTGGTTCAGTTGTCCCGCGAAACATAAAACAACGCTGACCCGAAAAAGGATGGCCTCATGCTTCGACCCATTCGCCGCGCCCTGTTGAGCGTTTCGGATAAAGCCGGTTTGGTGGATTTCGCCCGGGAATTGCACACCACTTTCGGTATTGAACTGATCGCCACTGGAGGAACGCGCCAAACCCTCGCCGATGCCGGATTGCCGGTCAAAGACATCAGCGCTGTAACGCAGTTTCCCGAAATTCTCGATGGCCGGGTGAAAACGCTCCACCCCGCGATCTATGCCGGGCTTCTGGCCCGACGCGATCGCCCGGACCATCTGCAAACCCTTGCCGACTATGGCTTACCAGAAATCGATCTGGTCGTCTGCAATTTGTATCCGTTTGAGCAAACAATAGCCCAGCCGGCTGTGACTGAAGCCGAAGCCCTCGAGAAGATCGATATTGGCGGCCCCTGTATGGTGCGGGCCGCGGCCAAAAACTACGCCAGTGTCACCATCATCACCGATCCTGCTGATTACCAACCTCTCTTGCAGCAGATGCGCGAATACCAGGGAGCCGTACCCCTCGATTGGCGGCGGCAACTGGCTCGCAAGGCCTTCGCCCGCATCTGCCGCTATGATACCGCGATTGCCGACTACTTCGATAGGTTGGTTGCCGCGCAGATGGAAACCCCCACCGACTCGTGGGGTGTAGCGACCCTCCGGCTCGAGTGGGAAAAGCGGCAAAACCTCCGCTATGGCGAAAACCCGCACCAAAAAGCGGCCTTCTACGTCGAACCAGGCCTCAGCCGGCCATGCATCGCAACTGCCGAACAACTCCATGGCAAAGAACTGAGCTATAACAACATCCTCGATCTTGATTCGGCGTTGAATCTGGTGCGGGAATTCGTCCTCCCGGCCTGTGTTATCGTCAAGCACAATAACCCCTGTGGAGCGGCAACGGCCACGAAACTGGCCGAAGCGTTCCAGCGCGCCTGGGATGGCGACCCGCTGGCGGCGTTCGGCGGCATCATCGCGTTCAATACCCCTGTAGATGCTGAGACAGCGCAGGCCATCATCGACCCGCAGGCCAAGCGGTTTGTCGAATGTATCATCGCCCCCGATTACGACGTTCCCGCACTCGAGGCTCTCAGGCAATGGAAGGAGAATGTCCGCCTGCTGAAAACCGGGGCCTTCACCGGTCCCCCCGAAGGATGGGATTACCGCCGGGTCGATGGCGGCCTGTTGGTGCAAACCCGAGACGTGAAGGCCGATCACCCCGAGACCTGGAAGTGCGTCACCCAGCGGGCACCAACCGATGCCGAACAGCGGGCCTTGCTTTTTGCGTGGTTGGTCTGCAAGCATGTCAAGAGCAATGCGATTGTTCTGGCCCAAGATACTCAGGTGGTCGGTGTCGGGGCCGGGCAGATGAGCCGCGTCATGGCGGTCGAAATTGCAGTGAAGAAAGCTGGTCGCCGGGCTGCCGGCAGTGTGCTGGCCAGCGATGCTTTTTTCCCCTTCCCCGATAATGTGGAGGTCGCGGCCGCCGCGGGTGTCACCGCGATCATCCAACCCGGCGGTAGCGTGAAGGACCACGATAGCATCAATGCCTGCGACCGTCACGGCATCGCCATGCTCTTCACCGCCACCCGCCACTTCCGCCATTAACGATCATCGCTTGATGGAACCCACCACGCTGGCAGCGCTGTTGCCGTTCCCAGGGTCCACCGGATCATCGGGATTCATCATAATGAAATTGCATCGAGCCGCGCTATCGGCGGAGAGAACTCACCAGGCGGAGCTGTTATGGAACCAACCTCACACGAATTTTTGCAGACGCTCTTGGAAACCCCCAGCCCCTCGGGGTTTGAACAGCGGATTCAACAGGTCGTCCGCGAACGGATGAAGCCGCTGGTGGACGAAATCCGTACCGATACCCACGGCAACGTTTTCGCCACCCGGTACGCCGAGGGCCGCCCGGACAACGCTCCTCGCATCATGCTGGCCGGGCACTGTGACCAAATCGGCCTGATGGTCCAATACATTGATTCCGACGGTTTCTTGTACGTCCAACCGATCGGTGGTTGGGATATGCAGATTCTGCTCGGTCAACGCCTGACGGTGTGGGCGCGCAGTGGACCAATTCCTGGCGTGGTGGCGCGGCGGGCCATTCACTTATTAAAACCGGAGGAGCGATCCAAAGTTCCCGAATTCACCGATGTTTGGGTGGACATCGGAGCCAAGAACCGCGACGACGCCGAAGCGCTTGTTTCCTGTGGCGATCCGGTCACCTTCGCGCTGGGTTACCGCCCGCTGCGCAACGGTTTGGCCACCAGCCCGGCTATGGACGACAAAGTGGGGCTGTGGGTGTGCCTAGAAGCGGTTCGGCTGCTGCATGGCCGCCCCTTGCGCGCCGAGGTGCATGCTGTTTCGACCGTCAGCGAAGAAATCGGCCTACGCGGGGCCACCACGGCAGCTTATCACCTCAACCCCACCGTAGGGATTGCAGTGGATGTCTGCCATGCCACCGATACCCCCGGCAACGATAAGAAGTCGCAGGGGGAAATCAAATGCGGGGCCGGACCGGTGGTGTTCCGCGGCCCCAACATCAACCCCCGTGTCTTCGACTTGCTCGAAGCCACCGCCGCCGCCTTCAACATCCCTATTCAGATTCGCGGAACACCCCGCGCCACAGGGACCGACGCCAACGCCATCCAAATCGCCCGCGCTGGCGTCGCCACCGGACTGATCGGCATTCCCAACCGCTACATGCACAGCCCAGTGGAAGTCGTTCACCTGGATGATTTGAGCAACGCGGCCAAATTGCTCGCCGAGTTCTGCGCCGCCGTCGGCCCGGAGACCGATTGGGTCCCGTAACCGAAATATCCTGCCGAAGCATAATCGGTCGGCTCGCATCAGCACCACCGACCGATTTCCAGAACCAAAGACGCCCCCGGAGAACGGGCACTGTCGGAATTTTCGGCACTATCGCTTTTTCCGACGCAGCCGTTGTTGGCTGATTTTCTGCTCATTTCTCGTATCAGCGTTCTACAATTCGGCCAAAACGACATCGTGGAACGAAGGGAGTTGGCGTCTCGTGGCCACCCAAACTCGCCTGGCGCAATTGAATTCGCCGTTTTTAAGTGCCGTTCGCCGCAGTGGACTCCTGACCCCGGACGACATCCTCGCCGCCTTGGCCGATAGTCCGATCGGCCCCACCGCCGAGCCACTGCAACTGGCGACCCTGTTGGTCCGCAAAAAACTACTCACGAAGTATCAGGCGATGCAACTGCTGGCCGGCCGCACCCAAGGTTTTGTGCTGGGCCGTTACAAGATTCTGGATGGGATTCGGCAAGACCGGGTGGGGCTGGTATTCAAAGCCGAAGACACGCAAACCCAACGCTTCGTCGCGTTGAAGGTGCTGCCGACCGACCGCGCCAACGATCCCACCATTCTCAAGGCGTTTGTAGAGGAAGTGCGCGCCGCCGCCCAAGTCCAGCATCCCAGCATCACCGCGATCTACGATATGGATTGTTGGCAGGGCACACACTTTGTCGTTTCCGAATACGTGGCCGCACCGACGTTGGATAAGCTGATCGCCGATCGCGGACCTTTGCTGCCGCATGTCGCCGCCCAACTGGTGGCGCAAACGGCGGTCGCGCTGATGCACGTTCACGAGCGGAATTTGATTCACCGCGACATCAAGCCGGGCAATATCGCGGTCTTGCCCGAGCGGCAAATCAAGCTGTTGGACCTCGGTTTAACCCACATGCTGGAAAGCCCCTGGGCCCGGGTCACCAAACGGATCAGCACGAAGGAATACGCCGAAGAAATCGCACACATCGCCCCCGAACAGGCCTGGGGTTGCGAACAGGATGCCCGCAGCGACATCTATAGCCTCGGCTCAACCTTTTACTATCTGCTCACCGGGGTTGTTCCCTTCCCCGGTTTGGCCCCGGAAATGATGGCCGAACGGCAGATTCGGGGTGTCCCTTCGCCGGCCAAACTCAAGCCCACCATTCCTCCGGAAATTGATGCGATCGTGCAACGGATGGGTGCCAAAGACCCGCATTTACGCTACCCCACGGCCCGGGATGTGGTGAAAGCCTTGCATCCCTGGCTGCCGGTGGCGCAGTGGCAGGCGTTGGGCCTTGCCGCGGAAATGCCGACCAACCCACCGCGCGCCGCAACCTCAGCCCAGCGGGGAAAAGACCCTGGCGGCAGCCTCCAACAGCCATCACCGCCCAAAAGTGGTTTCCTCCACGCCATCAGACGCATCTTTGGCAGTTAGAATATCCTGTTTCTCGCCCCCCACGGCTCCCCACTCTCCAGAATGGGCATCTCTCCGCAGTCCGCGGTGGCCCGTACAAGGGATGGCCCTCGTGTGGCCACCGACATTCCCCGTCACGGCCTTTCCCATGACCCACGATGACCTGACCCGTCTGGCGAAAGGGTAGCTGCTACCAACATTCCCCGTCACGGCCTTTTCGGTTACAGTGCCAGCATGGAATTTTCCCACGAAGAGCTGCTGGAAACCGTGGAACGTCTGGTGGCCGGGCTTTTGGACCGTGCCGGGGTGACTGCCCCACCGGTGGATGCCCGCCACCTAGCCGAACACCATCTGGGTATCCCCATCGCCTGGGTCGACGATGCTGAAACGGACGACGACCGGGGCCGTCGCCGTCCACGAGCGTCGCGCGGCCGGGGAATCGTTCTAACCCCGAATATGAGCGAAGAACAACAGCAGCGCGCAGCAGCCACCAGCATCGCCCACCATTTGCTGCCGAACCTTTATCACAAACTCGGTCTCGACGATGGACGTGCGACGAAAACCTTGGCCGCGCACCTGCGAACATTGACTGCGACCCGGATTCTCATTCCCACGCGGTTGTTGCGGTCGGCCCTCCGGGAATGCAAGTGGGATATTGCGGCATTGCATCACCGCTTTCACACCGCCAGTATGGAAGCGGTGGCCCTGCGCCTGCTGGACCTGGAAGAACACTGTGTCATTGCGATGGTGGATGATGGGGTGGTAGCCAGCCGGCGGAGCAATTTTTTCCCTGCAACGCGGAAATTGGAAGCCGCGGAGCTGGAGTGTGTCGAACGGATTACGACCCTGGATCAGCCCCACCACAGCCGACGGGACAGCTGGCGGGCCTGGGGCTGGCCGGTGCCGAATCGACCTTTTCGCCGGATTCTGCTTCGCGCAGTGCGTGACGACGTATAATAAGGGAATAACGGGCCTCACCGGCGGTCGCCTGCGCACACTCAACGGCGACCGCCGAACACTTTTCGGTATTCCCGGCCCACAACCAACCGATGGGCACAACGACCGAAAAGGAAACCTCCTACGCCCTGTCCAAGTAAAACGGGGCTTTACAACCCAAACTGAACGTCGGATGATCGATTCATGTCCCCCGGCATGCGACCTTTTCGCCCGCCGGTCCGGACAGGCTGATTGAACAGGAGTCTGCGGCAATGTCAGACGACCGCATCCCCATGACGCGGGAAGGCTACGACAAGCTCAAGGCCGAATTGGACAAACTGCGCGGCGCCGACATGATCGAAGTCACCAAACGGGTGGCCGCGGCACGCGATATGGGCGACCTGAGCGAAAATGCCGAATACCACGCCGCCCGCGAAGACCAAGGCATCCTCCAAGCGCGGATCAATGAATTGTCGGATCGGCTGGCCCGAGCTGTCATCGTCGATCCCAGTGCCCTGCCGAAAGACACCGTTGCCTTCGGCAGTACAGTCAAAGTTCTGGACATCGACCTCGACGAAGAAGAAACCTTCACCCTCGTCGGCCCCGGTCAAGAAGACCCCGATAAAGGCCGGATTCTCACCACCAGCCCCATCGGCCAAGGACTCATCGGCCGCAAAAAGGGCGAAATTGTCGAAATTCAAGTGCCCCGTGGGACGATCCGCTTCAAGGTCCTCGAAATTACGACCGCCAGCGAATAATTGAGACCCCGCAGGAATTGCCCAATTTTTAAACAGCCAATCCCGGCCGTGATGCCACTGATTGTGGAAAAAATGGGTGGCCAATCCGGACCATCGACTATAGTTTTTTTCAAAATTGCGCCCTCGGAGCCTTGACGAATTGCTTTGCCTAGCGAATCCTATTTGCAAGTAAACATTTACGTCAATTCCGATCCGACGAGAAAAATTTGTCAGGCTCCGTGGCCAAGCCCGCTAAAATTTTACTAGCAAACGAAAAGAGCGAGCCGACCGTCCCAATAGGTAAGCACAACATGTAAGCACAACCTGCCCCCGGAGGCGGCATGGGCGACCCTCGACTTCATAGCGTCCACTTGGAGGGCCAACCGCGGCGGGAATCTTTTCGCGCCGCCCGGGCTGCCCTTCAAGCCACTTGCGGAAGCCTCACGATCGCTGCCGATCGTGGTTCCCGGCACAATCCGCCCCCCAACGATGCTTCGACGGTCCATACCACGCCGCCCAGCGGTGGGCAGGTCCAACCAAGCCCTCATCAGGGGGCTATCACCTGCTATCTGAAAGAGGGTGTGAACGTTTACCCACTGCATCTGGGCATGAACAGCATCGGGCGGCTGCCGGATAACGACGTGGTCATTCGGGATGAATGCATCTCCCGCCGCCATTGTGCTATCGTCGTTCATTCCGACCTACGCTGCGAATTGCACGATATCGCCTCCAAAAACGGCACACATCTCAACGGCAAAAAGATACCCGGCCCCACTCGGCTTCAATCTGGCGACCGCATCACCCTCTGCAACCGCCATTTCATCTTCCAAATCGCCGAAATCGCCCCCCCACCGGCACTTGGCAAGTCGTGATCGCGGCCACGTGATCGCTGCTGCGTGATCGTGGCCTCCATATCAAAAGCACGAGAGTGTCAACAACTTCTTGCCAACCAGACCGGCACTTGCCAGGGCGTGATCGTGGCCTCCGCATCCCCAAATCCTTCTGCTCCAAGCACAATCGACATTCCTAGAACGACGATTTTCAGTGACCGTTGCCTTCGGATCGTCGAACCTTCCCCATCGCCGCACGCCAAAACCCCTTCTCCCTTCTGAAACCCGTCGCGGCCCACCGATGGCCCCCCGAACGGACACGCAGCGGTTGTTCCCCACCCACGTATTCGTACCGGTATTAGCTTGGTTGATTGTGACCTCCCGAACGGACACGCAGCGGTTGTTCCCCACCCATCATCCGGCCCATTCCTCGTCAAGATCAAATACACATTCGACCGACGAGGACACCTTGGCCGCTCCGCGAATCTCCTGCCGATACGTTGGCCCCCTTGCTGACTTCCTCCCAACTCATCGTGCGGTTCGGTCTGTCGTGAAGGGTATTGGGGGAAACTCGGTGAGAATCAGCGGCAAGCCCGACGCCGCACCCGGCGTTGGGGAGGAATGTGGAGGGGGTGGCAGTGGGATCGGTTCGCTCCGGGGCGGCACGGGTGGGTGAGCCACCGGCGGTACCGGCAGCAGAGGAGCTTGGGTGGGCAGTGGCGTTTCAGGTGGTTGCAGCCGATCCGGCGGACGAGGCGGTGTGAACTTATTGCCCCCCGACGGGCTACTCTCGATGGTAGAAGGCGGTAATGGGAAGGAGTAAAGGGGACGATCGGGAACGGTCGGCGCCGTTTTTTCCCCTATCCCGAGGGATTCGTCGACGGCTTCGACAGGCTCTCCCCCAGGTTTCGGGGTCTCGGCCAGCTTCCCGTTCCCATGGTCGGGAGCCGGCGAGGCGGTCGTCCGGGTTGGTACCAGCGGTACGCGGGGGGGCGAAGCCGCCGTCTGCGCCACATCAATCCCGTACTGGTAGCCGAGGTAGTAATCGCGAACCAAGAAGCGGCCTTCCGGAGCGAGGTATTTCTTGTAGCGGTCGTAGGGAGCCGGGGGAACGGCGGGTGGCTCCGTCATCCGCCCCTTCTCGACGTAGCCGATGAATCCATCCAAAAAACCTTCACGGAATTCATCGGAGAACGTTCGCCCATGCCGGGTGCGGACGATCTCCCAAGCCGTCAGAGCCTTGGCCTGACTCTCTGGAGCTGCGGCCATCGGGGAAGTCCGCGACCATGCATTCCCCGATGATTCAACCGTGGCACAGCCGGCGCAGAGCGTCAGGAGACATCCGGTCCAGGCGACCAGTTTTCCATTCATGACAATCCCCAACGATGTTCAAGTTACATTGACGAGCGCGGAGCGGTCGGTTTAGTGTAAATCGACCGAGAAGACCGGTAGCATTCACACCGGTTGCGCGAAATTCCGTATCTACTCGCTTTGCGCCGCTCGCATCATGTGGCAGAGTTATCACAACGAGTGCAACGGCACCGGCGCGCGAGTGTGTGAAAAGCGGAAAGCCAGAGAATTGGGCTTGATTGACTGCTGACACACGCCGGAATGGTCGATGAAGGATTCATAGTGCCGTTCACTCGAGGAGCAGCCCCCAGTCTTTTTCCACCACAGGAGCATTGATCATGGCTCAAGCGAAGAAGGCCTCCACCAGCAAGTCGGCGGCCAAGAAACCGGCGGCCAAGAAGCCCGCCGCGGCGAAAAAAGCGACCACTGCCAAGAAACCGGCGGCCAAGAAACCCGCGGCGGCCAAGAAACCCGCGGCGAGCAAAGCGGCCGCAGCCAAGAAACCGGCGACCACCAAGAAGAAAGCCCCAGCGAAGAAAGCCGCCCCCGCGGCAGCCCCCGCCCCCGCGCCGGCTCCTGAAGCAACGCCGACCACCACCCCGGAAGCTCCGGCGGCTCCCGTGTAAGCGGTTCGGCGACTCGAAAAACGGCGGTTTCTGGAGCCGAATTCGCTGTCCGTGGTCGAATTGGCTCCAGAAAAGGCTATCGTTTGTGATTCCACTCTGCGCGGCTGTATTTCTCTGCCATCAGGTCTTCGATCGCCCGCCAGGGTAGCGGTTGATATTCACCTTGCGGCTGCCATTCTGTCACTAACCGTTGTTTCACGTCGGCCACTCTGAGGGATAAATTGGTCAGAAAATCCGTGTGTGAACGGTTGTGGCGGTACTCGGGCTGCTGTTGCGGGAGATGCAGATACCGCGGCACCATCGCCAGGTCGAAGTGGCACAACAGGGTTCCGTGATGCAGGAAATGGGTGCGTTTGCGCTGTTGGGCGTTGCCGGAGAATTTCTTGTTGGCAATGGCCAGATCACTGGTTCCTTGAATCGAACCGGCCACCACCGACGCCAGGGCGTTCAGGATGCGGCCCAGGATGTAGCGGTTGGAGGCGGGAATCTCGGTCAATCCGGGGGCGAATTGGTAGCTGAGCACCAGGCTGAAGCACAAGCAGCCGGGGCCGAGCAAAACCGTGCCGCCGCCACTGGAACGGCGTGCGATGGGCACACCATTGGCTAAACAAGCCTCACGATTGACATCCGCCGCCACGCAGCCGCCCGAACCAACCACCACCGCATAATGCGGCAGTTCCCACACCCGTAGCACTGCGTCGCCCTGGCCGTGTTCCGCGGCCAGCAACAACGCTTCATCGAGAGCCAGGTTTTCGGCGATCGTCGGCAGCGTCAAATCCAGCCATTGCATAGCGTGTTGACAACGTAACACCAAGGCATATCTCAACTTCTGTTATACCCCAATACAGCTACGAGGGCTGGTGATGGCCGCGACCCGATTAGCGCACAACGTATTTTTCCAGTTGAAGGATGCTTCGCCGGCGAAGGTCCACGAACTGGTTGAGGCATGCCACAAATACCTGACAGTGCAGCCGGGGATTGTCTTTTTCGCCGCCGGCCCCCGGTGCGCAGAGTTAACCCGCGACGTGAACGACTGCAATTGGCACGTCGGCTTGCACATCGTCTTCGTCGATAAGGCCGCCCACGATGCTTACCAAGAAGACCCCACTCACAACCGTTTCATCGAGGAGAACAAGGCCAACTGGGCCGCTGTGCGGGTTTTCGATTCCCTCGTGTGAGGGTCTTCCGGGCGATGCGCGGGCTGGCTGAAGCGCCGTGGGGCCAGTTCCCCCCACCGGCCCGACTAGCCGCGTGCGTTAAGGCGGGCAATGATGGCCTCCGGATCGTAGACACAGCCGCCCCAGACGCCGCCGCTGGCCTGTTGGAGCGCGGCCCACAGCCGCGTATCGGCCGGAAGGGCGGGATCGGGGGCCAAATCGGGCCGGGGCGAACGCCGCAGCAATTCGGCACAACCCCACTCGGGGCCGTAATCGCCGCTGGCATCGCCGACCAGGTCGATACTGCCTTCGAGTTTGTTACGGTCGATCACAATGCGAATCCGGTCGCCGTCGCGGAGCTTGCCGATAGGTCCGCCGGCCAGCGCTTCGGGGGAAACATGTCCGATGCAGGCCCCCGTGCTGACACCACTGAAACGGGCATCGGTAATCACCGCAACGTGTTTGCCCCACGGCAGATACTTCAGGGCACTGGTCACCTGGTAGGTTTCCTCCATGCCGCTGCCCATCGGTCCACGGCAACACAACACCAGAACATCCCCCGGCACCACTTTACGCTCGCCTTCGCCTTTGATAGCGGCAATCGCGTCGCGTTCCTGGAGGAAGACTTTGGCCGGGCCGGTTTTGCGGTAAACACCATCGGCATCGACGACGGAAGGATCAATTGCCGTCGATTTGATGACCGCTCCCTCGGGGGCCAGGTTCCCTCGGGGGAAGGTGACCGTGGCGGTCAGTCCGCGGCGGCGGGCGGCCTCGGGCGTCATGATCACCGTATCCGGATCGACACGGTCGCGGCTGCGGAGCAACTCCCGCAGCCGGGTTCGCCGCTCGCTTTTGGCCCACCAATCGAGGACCGTACCGAGCTTTTCACCGCAAACCGTCAGAGCGTCGAGATGAAGTAAGCCCAGTTCGCGCAGATGCAGCATCACTTCGGGCACACCCCCGGCCAGAAAGACGCGAATCGTGGGGTGGCCGATCGGGCCATTGGGCAAAGCATCGACCAGCCGCGGCACGCGGCGGTTGAAGTGCGTCCAGTCGTCGAGGGTGGGTCGGGGAACCCCCGCATGGAACGCCACCGCCGGGATATGGAGAAGGAGGTTGGTACTGCCACCAAAGGCAGCGAAGACGGCCAAGGCGTTCTGAAAAGCCGCCGGTGTGAGGATGTCGGGGGTGCGGATGCCGCGGTGGGCCATTTCGACCAGCGCTTGGGCGGAGCGGCGAGCGGTATCGAGCCAGATGGGTTGGCCGCTGGGGGCCAGCGCTGCGTGGGGCAGTGTCAGCCCCAGGGCTTCGCCGACCACCTGCGACGTGGCGGCCGTACCGAGGAACTGACAGCCCCCGCCGGGGCTGGCACAGGCATGGCAACCGGCCTGGGCCGCTTGGTCGAGCGTGATTTCCCCATGCACATAACGAGCGCCGATGGTTTGGACCTTTGCGGTGTCTTCGTTGCCGGCTTCGCCGGCCAGCATCACCCCCCCGGGAACGAGGATTGTCGGGTGGTGGTGTTGGCTGGCCAGGGCCATCATCATGGCGGGCAGCCCCTTGTCGCAGGTGGCAATCCCCATAACGCCGGCGCGGGTGGGGTGGCTGCGCATCAGTCGGCGGAGAACCTGCGCCGCGTCGTTGCGGTAGGGCAGGCTATCGAACATCCCGGTGGTGCCCTGCGTGCGGCCGTCACAGGGATCGGTCACAGCACCGGCGAAGGGAATACAGCGCAGGCGGGCCAATTCTTCAGCCGCGGCCTTCACCAACAACCCCACTTCCCAATGCCCGGTGTGGAAGCCCAACGCGATGGGCCGGCCATCCTCCGCGCGCATGCCGCCGTGAGTGCTGAGGATGGTGAACTCCTTGCCGCCCAGCAATGCGGGGTTCCACCCCATGCCGACGTTCTGGGTCCAGCCAAACAGGTCGCCACTGGGGGCATGCCGAAGCAGTTCGTCGGTCAGGGGCAGCGCCCCGCGCGGACCGGGCGCGGTGGTGATCAATTCGTAGGCGCAAGCCGGTGTCTCAAGAAGGGTCAACGGCATGGTGAACTCACAGGATGGTGGTTACTCCGGAAATACCAATCCACGGTCAGGCGCTAGGCGATAACGCAGAAAAGCGATAATGGCATTACTCTCCTTGTTATCGTAGGGGGGGAATGAATACCATGTCCCCACCCCTTGTGTGGCCTGAGGAAGAGTTTATGCGCTACGCTCTACCTGTTTTGGTCGTCGCTCTTGGATGCACTCTGACCGCATCGGCCCAACCACGCCCGGGCACCGGCCCGGCCTACGAGCAAGAGCCATTTGGCAAACTGCCCGACACCAAAGACAAACAAGGCAAGACCGTGCCCGGGCCGGTTGTCACTCGCTACACCCTGGTCAATAAGCACGGCCTGACAGTGAAGTGTATCGAATATGGAGCGATCATCACGGAAATTCACGTTCCGGATAAAAACGGTCGGTTCGCCGATGTCGCTCTCGGCTGCGCAACGCTCAACGATTACCGGAAAGGGCACCCGTTCTTCGGCACCAACGCCGGCCGCTGTGCCAACCGCATCGCCCAAGGCCGTTTCACCCTCGACGGCCGGGAATACCAGTTGGCCACCAACAACGGCCCCCACCACCTCCACGGCGGCCCCCAAGGCTTCGACAAGAAATATTGGAAAGGCGAACCGAGCTTAACGGTCAACGGTCCCAGCGTGAAGTTCACATACACCAGTCCGGATATGGAGGAAGGTTATCCCGGCCGGCTGGCGGTGATCGTCGCCTATACACTCACCGACGATAACGAACTGGTTATCGACTTCCGCGCCACCACCGACAAACCCACCCTGTGCAACCTGGCCCATCACAGCTACTTCAACCTCGCCGGCCACGCCAGCGGCGACATCAAAGGGCACGAACTGACCATCGCCGCGAAAAATTACACGCCCACCGACACCACGCTGATCCCCACCGGGAAAATCGCCCCTGTCGCCGGCACACCGTTCGATTTCACGCAAGCGAAAGCGCTAGGCCGCGACCTCGACAAAACCGGCGGCGAGCCAGTCGGCTACGATCTCAACTTTGTCTTAGATAAAGGAGCTACGGCCCAACCCGCATTCGCGGCCAAAGTCGTGGAACCGAAAAGCGGTCGTGTGCTGGAGGTTTTCACCACCGAACCGGGGCTGCAACTGTACACCGGCAACTTCCTCGACGGCACCCTCAAAGGCAAAGGCGGAGCCGTCTACCAACAATACCACGGCTTCTGCCTGGAAGCCCAGAAGTTCCCCGATTCTATCAACAAACCGGAATGGAAAGACCGCTCGAATGTCATCCTGCGCCCCGGGGAAACCTACAAACAAACGACCATCTACAAATTCGGTGTCGCGAAGTGATCGCCCAGTGGTCGCCGAGGGGGAAATAGTGGTCGCCGGGGGGAAATGATGCCTCCCCCTCATGGACCGGCACAGCCGATTCCATCCACCGCCGCTGTTTGCCGTCGTGGCAACCGAGACGGGTTCGTTCCTCCGCCTCACAGACCGGCACAGCCGATTCCATCCACAGAGCCGCGCGGGCGGCACGGAAACCGTTCCCACCCCGTTGCATTCGCCGTCGTTTGGGTTGTAATTGTTGGTGGATTTCAAAAACATGGTGTTTCCACCGGGCGGCAGCCATGTTGTCTCTCTCCGGTCGACCAGCGAAGTTCTGTTCGGGTTATTCGCGGCGGGAATTCCTCCGCATGGGTGGCTTGGCCGTGGGTGGGCTGAGTCTGCCGCGCGTGTTGGCTGCTGAGGCGGCTAACACGCGGCGCGGACGAGGGCGCGCCCAATCGTGTTTGCTAATCTTTATGGACGGTGGCCCCAGTCACTTGGAGATGTGGGACCTCAAGCCGGATGCCCCGTTGGAAGTCCGCGGGGAATTCCAGCCGATCCGCTCCAGCGTACCGGGTGTAACGGTGAGCGAACTGCTGCCGCTGACCAGCCGGGAAATGCATCATCTGGCGCAAGTGCGATCGGTCCAGCACACGGTGACCGACCACAACGCCGGCAGTTACTACATGCTCACGGGGACCAACCCGGCCGATGGCTCAGCCCGTGGCGTCCAGACCGACTCCGCAACCACCTTTCCGTCGATGGGTTCCGTGGCCGCCTATTGCCGACCGGTGAAGTCGGCGCTGCCACCGTATGTGCTGTTGCCCGAGTATCAGTGGAACAACGGTGTGGACATCGGCGGGCAAAAAGGCGGATTTCTCGGTCCGAAGTACGATCCGCTCGTGCCGGGTGATCCGAGCCTGCCGGATTTCGCCGTCCCGGGTTTGGAACTGCTGCCGGATCTACCGTTGGATCGAGTCGCGGAACGCGACCAGTTGCGGCAAGCGCTCGATTCGGCCATCGCTCGACGCGGGGAATGCGCAGGCTGGGACCGCCTCGATCTCTTCCAACGCCGTGCCGTGGCGATGGTGACAAGCCCCGCGACGCGCCGGGCTTTCGACCTGTCCCAAGAACCCCCCAAGCTCCGTGAACGCTACGGCATCGATCCGGGCAGCGATCGCCGCCTCGAAGCCCGGAAGTTTGGCGGCTTGCCGCACCTCGGGCAGACCTTCCTTCTGGCGCGGCGATTGATTGAATCCGGGGTGCGTCTCGTCACGGTGATGACAGGGCGGCGGATCGACCAGGCGTGGGACACCCACCGCGACCACTTCGGCCTCATGAAGCAGTCGCTCTGCCCACCGTTTGATCGAGCCTTCTCGGCCCTGATCGCCGACATGCACACCCGCGGATTGCTCGACGAAACGTTGGTTGTGGTGATGGGCGAATTTGGCCGCACACCGAAAATTGGTCAGATCACCAGTGGGGCCGGCGCGGCGAAAAATAATGGCCGCGATCATTGGCCTTTCTGCTACACGGTTCTCTTCGCGGGTGCCGGCGTGCGTGGCGGCGCGGTGTGGGGTTCGTCCGACCGCATCGCTGCCTATCCCAAAGAAAACCCCGTCGGGCCGGCCGACATCGCCGCGACCATCTACACCGCGCTGGGGATTGATCCCGCCACGGATCTTCACGATAGCCAAAACCGGCCTTACACCCTCAGCACCGGCAAACCCATCACCGCGATTTTCGCTTAACCCCAAGCCATCCCCGGCCAACACCGCCCCCTTGGTACCGCCAACCGGGCCTCGATCCAACTGGCCTCAGAGTTGCGTTTCGGCCACGTCGATAGCACGCAGAAGGCTCATGGCTTTGTTCACCGTCTCGTCATACTCATGGGCTGCGATACTATCGGCCACCACACCGGCCCCGGCCTGCACATAGGCGGTTTGCCCCAACAGCACCATCGTGCGCAAGGCAATGCAAGTATCCATGTTGCCGCTGAAATCGACATAACCGACGGCCCCGCCGTAGGGTCCCCGCCGGTGCGGCTCCAGTTCGTCGATAATCTCCATGGCCCGTACTTTGGGAGCGCCGCTGAGTGTACCCGCCGGAAGGCTGGCACGCAGCGCATCGAAGGCCGTCAGCCCCGGTTGCAGCTGCCCGCTGACCGTGCTGGACAGGTGCATCACATGGCTGTAACGCTCGACGGTGAGCAGATCGCTGATCGTCACACTGCCGCGTTGGGCGACACGGCCCACGTCGTTGCGGGCCAGGTCCACGAGCATGAGGTGTTCGGCCCGTTCCTTCGGATCGGCCAGTAATTCCGCGGCCAGCGCGGCATCCTCCTCCGGAGTCCGACCGCGGCGGCGGGTTCCGGCCAGCGGACGATTGGTGATGATGCCGTTTTCCACCCGACACATAATCTCCGGCGAAGCTCCAACCAGCGTGACCGCACCGGCGCGCAAGTAGAACATGAAGGGGCTGGGGTTGACCACCCGCAGCGCCCGGTAGATATCGAACGGGCGTGCTCGCGTTTCGGTACGGAAACGTTGGCTGAGAACGATCTGAAATGCATCGCCGGCGTGAATGTAAGCACGGGCTTTTTCCACCGCCGCTTCGAATTGTTCGCGGGTGAAATTACTGCGGATGCGTGGATGCCCTAAGCCAGGCTGCGAGAGCGGCAATGCGGTGGCGTGCGGGTCGATATCCGTCAGTTGAATATCCGCCACGCCCCGCTGGAGTTGTTCAACAACGGCATCGACACGTTGGCACGCCTGCTGATAATTCGCCTGCAATGCGTCGGCTGGGTCCGTCCGGGCATGGGCGACCACCAGCACCGTTTTCGCAGCATGATCGAAGATGATCATCCGATCGTAAAAGCCAAAACTGAGATCGGGGATACCACGATCATCCGGCGGGGCGTGGGGCAGCCGCTCGATGTAGCGGACGGTGTCGTAACCGGCGTAGCCGACTACCCCCCCACAGAAGCGCGGCAAGCCGGCCACGTGCGGGGCACGGAATTGCCCCACCATCTGTTCCAAGTCGCGCAGTGGATCGGCCGAGATGCGTTCAGTCCACGAACCGCGACCTTCACGGGTACGAACAACATGGTCGTGGGCTTCAAAGGTCCGAAATGGGCCGGCACCGAGGAAGCTATACCGCCCCACCCGCTCGCCGCCCACCACACTTTCAAACAAAAACGACCACTCCCCCTCTTGAATCTTGCAAAACGCCGAAACCGGGGTGAGCGTATCGCCCGTCAGCTGCCGATAGACCGGCACCACAGTATGCCCGCGGGCCAATGTGACGAATTCTTCCCAAGTGGGTCGGTGCGACATGCAGCTATTTTCGGGACAAACCCAGGCAATGGCGAGTCATCCCGGTCGGTGGCTCGTGAGAACACCGCAAGCGCCCATGCAAGTTCCCCGGTTGTCCCCGTCGACCGGTGGCCAGACCAGAGCTGGAACAGGCGGGCAGAGCTGGAACAGGCGGGCGTCGCCAGCGGTGGCTGTTACTTCCGGGGCGGGAGAGGTTTGTCGAGTTCCGCGATCAATTTGCGCACTTCTTCCAGTGTTTCGGCATCACCGGCCACGATCAGCGCGTTGGTGCGGGCATCGACGGTGGCTGTCACTCCTTGCCGGCCGAAGATGGTCGTGACCGTATCCCCCAGTTTCACGGCATCGGCGTTCTTGAGCATGAAGATTTTGACTGTCCGCGGTACCCCCGGCGGCGGCTGCGCGACGGATATTGTCAAGCCCCCTGCCAACACAAGTGCTAGCGCCAGAAGTTGTGAGCGCATGAACTGGCCCCCCTGCTCTACAGCTAAGCCTTATTGTACCAGGCCCGAAGGGGGTGTTCATGAGAATTCCCGCACCAGCGGCCGATCCTTACGCTGGCGGTGGATTGCTTGACGCACCGTCATTTGTCGTGAGAATGAGGTAACGTGGCCCGTCTCTCTCTCCGAGGTGATCCATGTCAACGGCAACTGCACCGGCGCCAGCTTCGGCGAAACCGAAATACACCAAGCCCAAAGTCGCTGACCAAAAAATGTTCATTGGCGGCCAATGGGTTGAAAGTGTCTCCGGCAAGACCTTTGAAACCCTCGACCCTACGACCGGCGAAGTGATTTGCCGCGTCGCCGAGGGGGATTGTGCCGATATCGATCGGGCTGTGAAGGCGGCCCGGCAAGCGTTTGAGAGCGGTCCGTGGCCGAAAATGAATGCGTCCGAACGCGGCCTTTTGCTCCATAAACTCGCCGACGCCATCGAGAAACACAAAGAGGAACTGGCCGCCCTCGAATCCCTCGACAACGGCAAGCCCATCACCGATTCGCTCACCGCCGATTTACCGCTGACGATTGCCTGCTATCGCTACTATGCCGGCTGGGCCGACAAAAACTTCGGCCAAACCATTCCGATCAACGGACCGTACTTTTGCTATACCCGGCATGAACCGGTTGGCGTGGTGGGGCAGATCATCCCGTGGAACTTCCCCCTTTTGATGCAAGCGTGGAAGTGGGCACCGGCCCTCGCCTGCGGCAATACCATTGTCTTGAAACCCGCCGAGCAAACCCCGCTGACCGCCTTGCGAGTCGCCCAATTAGCCCAGGACGTTGGCTTCCCCGATGGGGTGATCAACGTGGTGCCCGGCTTTGGACCCACCGCGGGGGCCGCTCTCGCGTCGCATCGGGATGTGGATAAAATCGCCTTCACCGGGGAAACCACCACCGGCCAGATCGTGATGACCGCGGCGGCCCAATCCAACCTCAAGCGGGTTTCGCTCGAACTGGGCGGCAAATCCCCCAATATCGTCTTCGCCGATGCCGATCTCGACGCGGCCGTGGAAGGGGCATACTTCGGCCTGTTCTTCAATCAGGGGCAATGCTGCGTCGCCGGTTCGCGGCTGTTTGTGCAAGAAAGCGCATACGACGAATTCGTGGAGAAGATAGTCGCCAAGGCGAAAAGCCGCAAAGTTGGCGACCCGTTCCTGCCGGACACCGAACAAGGACCGCAAGTCAGCCAAGAACAATTCGACCGGGTCATGAGCTACATCGAAGCGGGCCAAAAAGAAGGAGCGAAACTGCTCGTCGGTGGCCGCCGCGTGGGCGATCAGGGCTACTTCATCCAACCCACGGTCTTTACCGACGTTCAGGACGACATGAAGATCGCTCAGGAAGAAATCTTCGGCCCGGTCATGAGTATTCTGAAGTTTAAAGACCCCGAAGAAGTACTCGCCCGCGGCAATCGCACGACCTATGGCTTGGCGGCGGCCGTATGGACGAAGGACATTCAAAAGGCCCTGCGACTCTCCAACGGCCTGCGTGCCGGTACGGTTTGGGTGAACTGCTACGATGTCTTCGATGCCGGGGCACCCTTTGGTGGCTTCAAAATGAGCGGGATCGGCCGCGAACTGGGGCAATACGCTCTGCAATTGTACACCGAAGTGAAGACGGTCATCATGGCCATGTGACCCCGGCGAAGGCCCTCACGGCAGACGCCGGGATCCGTGGTGGTCGTAGCTGTGGTCATCCTGGCCCCGTGGCGGATGATCACTTGCCGATTTCAGCATGCAGTGACGTTCCGCGGACGACAATACCACCCGCAGGCGCCCGTGGCGGATGATCACGGTTTGTGCAGCCGGGCCGTCATCGCCGCAAGTCTCATATCAAGTTCAACTTATGACGATGACGGCTCCAAAAGAGGTTGCGCCCAGTCGATAATCCGTTCAGCCAGTTCCGCCGATTGAGCAAAAAACAGGAAGTGCCCGGCGTGGGGCACCCGGTATTCGGTGACCAACACCCCGTCGGCGGTCATCCGTTGTGTCGCCGCGGTCACCGCGGCTGGGCGAACGTTGGCATCTTGTTCCCCTTGAATCACCAGTACCGGTCGTCCGTGCCAGCCTGAGGCGAACTCGGGGGAACCGATCACGCTCAGTTCCATCGTTGCCGAAATGAAGACCAATCCGGTAAATCGCGTCGGCTGCTGCCGCGCCGCCCGGCTCACCCCAGCCCCCCCTTGCGACAATCCTGCGAGCAGCACCCGGGGGGAGTTCCCATTCCAACGGCGGAGGCCCCATTCCACCGCCTGGAGGATCGCTTCCACCCCCCCGGGAGCTTCCCAGTTCCCATAGCCGAACGACGGCATCAGCAGAATCAGGCGCAGTGCGTCACAAATCGGCCGAAGTGCATGCAACACAAAAAGATAATTCAGGCCGTGTCCGTGGAGAAAGACCAACAAGCCCCGACATGGCCCCGCTTCCTTGGCCGGTGGATGATAACTGTACAGGTGATTCGGATTCAGCCGGCCGATCAGGAGGTGTCGCCATTGCCGACCACTACCACGCCCGACGTGGCGGTAATCGGCAGATTCGGCAATCAATTCGAGCCATTGTTGAACTTGTGCCCGCGTGGCTCGGGCTTCCGGCCGCGGAATGCGGAGATCGCAGCGAGTGACCAACTGAATCAGTAACCGAACATACTCATCTTCGAGCGTATCGGACGGCGTGCTCGTATTGGTGCACGCAAGTTCTTGCTGCACAATGATATGCGAAGAAACGAGATGTGAAGAAACGGCTGTCACGGCCCCAACTGCTGCCGCGGCCCCATCCGCGGAGGGCAACCCCGAGCATGCCTTACAGCTCCAGACGAACACCAAGCCGGCAACTGTGGCCAGCATCACGAATGCCCCACCGCTGATCCCATCGACTGCGCCGCTCAGCGTGCTGGTGATTCCCAGGCCACCCGAGAGGAACAACACCGCCGCGGCACTGCGGCGCAGGGCCACCCGTCGGGTCTGGCGCGTGCGGCCGGCGACCGCTATCAGGGGAGTGCTGCCCAGTGCGACCATCAGCATAAGTAACGCAACAGTCAGAGTTTGGATTCGCGACCCGATCATGACGACGCCGAATACACAGCCCTCCCCACGCTGAAGGCACTGACTTCGATACCCCTATCAGTCCGATCATGACGACGCAGCATTCGCACCGATCATGACGACGCAGCATTCGCATCATGCGATCTTAGGTAGTTCCAACAGGTTTCATCAGCTTATCAGTCTGATCAGCCTATCAGTCTGATCATCGCGACGTCGGATTCGCACCGCCTTCCCAACACGCCCCTGGCATGCCGGTCACGGATGATGGACCAGCGATCACGACAGCATAGAGTTCACGCCACCTTCCTTTGGCGGCTCAGCTTCCGCTACCGTCAAGCTGGGCGTGATCACGACGGCACAGAATTCGCTCCGCCTTCACAGAGGCTTCATTCAATCGGTATGGACGTTTCTTCATTCTGCGATACGATATAGTATCACTGCGGTCTGTATCCCTTCCCAGGGAGTAAGATGACGGGAAGGGGTTCAGTAGTGACACACCCAATCCCTCCCACTTGTGTCGGAATGTCAAGCCGCCCGCGGAGGCGGCTCAGTTTATTTCTCTTGTAGGTGAAGGAGCCGGTTTTTCCCCGGTGACAACGACGATGCTCGACCGAGTACGCAATATCGGAATCATGGCTCACGTGGACGCGGGCAAAACCACCACCACCGAGCGGATTCTGTACTATAGCGGCACCAAACACAAAGTGGGCGATGTCGACACGGGGGATACGACCACCGACTTCGACCCTCTCGAACGGCAAAAAGGCATCACCATCAACTCCGCCGCCGTTTCGGTCGACTGGGCCGACCGGACCGGCCAACCGGTGACCATCAACATCATCGATACCCCGGGCCACGTGGACTTCACCGCGGAAGTGGAGCGGAGCTTGCGGGTGTTGGATGGGGCCGTGGGCGTCTTCTGCGCCAAAGGTGGGGTGGAAGTGCAGTCGGAAACCGTTTGGCGACAAGCGAATAAGTACAAAGTGCCCCGCTTGGCCTACGTAAACAAGCTCGACCGCATGGGGGCCGACTTCTGGGGCTGTGTCGAGCAGATGAAAACCAAACTCGGGGCCAATCCGGTGGCGGTCACCATCCCCGCGGGGCAAGATACTTCGCTGGAAGGGATTATCGACCTCATCCAGATGAAGCTCATCACCCGCGACCTCAACGATAAGACCAACCGGAAATTCTTCGTGAACGATATTCCCGACAAATACTTGGAGGAAGCGACGAAACGCCGCGAACAGATGCTCGATGCCATCTCCGCAGTCAGCGATGAGATCACCGAGCTGATTCTCGAAGGCAAAGACGTTCCCGAAGACCTTATCCGCAAAGCGCTTCGCAAAGGGACACTCGAAGGCGTTTTCACGCCCGTCCACTGCGGCAGCAGCAAGAACTTCCACGGGGTTCAACACCTGTTGGACCTGATCGTGGATTGTTTGCCCAGCCCCCTCGATCGTCCCCCGGTTGAAGGGATTCATCCGAAGACTAAAGACGTGGTCACCCGCAAGCCCGACCCGAAGGAACCCCTGGCGGCGTTAGCGTTTAAGACGGTCGCTGAACCCACCGGCGACCTCGTCTACATCCGCATCTACTCCGGGGAGATGAAGCCGGGCGAAACCTATCTCAACACCAGCAACGGCAAGAAAGAGCGCATCGCCCGCTTCTACCGGATGATGGGCGACAAACGCATCGAGTTGGAAAAAGCCGGCCCGGGTGATATTATCGCGGGCATTGGCCTGAAAGAGACCTTCACTGGCAATACCCTCTGCGACCCAGAAAACCCCGTGGCGCTGGAGGCCATCCAGTTCCCCAAACCGGTCATTTCACAATCGCTCAGCTTCGCCAAAACGCTCGATGCCGGCAAAGTCGGCGAAGCGCTCAGCCGCCTGGTGCGCGACGACCCCACACTCAAAGCCCACACCGATGAAGAAACCAAGGAAACCATCCTTTCAGGGATGGGCGAGTTGCACCTGGAAATCTCCATCGAAAAACTCAAACGTGCTTTGGGAATTCCTCAAGAAAACACGGAATTGATCCAACTGGGCAAACCGCGCGTCGCCTACCGGCAAACGCTCGCCCGCCAGGTCGATTTGGAATACAAGTTCATCAAGCAAACCGGTGGTCGCGGCAAATTCGCCGTCATCAACGTCAAATACACACCCCTGACCCCCGAACAGATCGAGGAGAAAATCCGGCAAATCGAGGAACTCAACGACCCGAAGATCAAGCCGGACCCCAACAATATCTACTTTGTCAACAACATCACCCAAGGTGCGATCCCCAAAGAATATATCCCCAGCGTGGAAGAGGGGTTACGCGAAGGAGCCAAAAAAGGGTACAAGTATCCGTTCCCGTTTGTCGATCTGGAGTTCGACCTGCACTTCGGGAAATATCACGAAGTGGACTCTTCGCAAGATGCCTTCTTCCTGTGCGCTCTCGAAGCCTTCCGCGAAGCCCAGGAGAAGGCCGGCATTCAATTGCTCGAACCGATTATGAAAGTTGTGGTGGTTTCGCCCAAGGAATACCAAGGGCAGATCACCGGCAATATCAGTAGCAAACGGGGGATCATCGAAGAAACCAGTGAGGATAAGGGGGTGGCCACGGTGGTGGCGAAAGTCCCACTGGCCAACCTCTTTGGTTACACCAGCGACCTGCGCAGTGCCACCAAAGGTCAAGCCAGCTTCTCCATGGAGTTCAGCCACTACGCCCCGGTGCCGCTCGAATTGGCCGATATCCCCAAACCCGACGCCAAAAAGAAGTAGCCCCCCCTATTCCTTGACCCGCCATGGGGCGACCTGGGAAGTCTTCCCAGGTCGCTCGCCGCTCCCTCCCCGCCCAATCCCCCGGACTTTCCGCACCGACCAAACCAAGGTTATTCAGCAACGCTGATTGATTCAGCAACGCTTACGCTTCCTCCTCGCAACACCCAATCCCCCGGACTTTCCGCACCGACGCAGCTTGCCTACACTGTTGAGCACCGCGAACAACCCCTCTCCACCCAATCCCCCGGACTTTCCGCACCGACTCCCTTTTTTCTCTCCTCGGAGTCCCTGCTGGCCCACAGTCGGTACGGCGATACCGACTGTGTGAATCATGCGACAAAGTGGTTTGTGGGAATGCCTCGGAGCGACTGCGCCCCATGGTCCGCAGCGACTCAGCCCCGGGGGTCGGCGACGTAGTGGCCAGCCGCTGTAACCGGTTCGGCCATATCGAGTTGAACGTCGGGCAGCAGTTCCAGCATGGCCTGAAGGACTTCGTTGCGGATGGCGAGGAAAGCGCCGCCGACGACCGGATCGAATTGTTTGCCCAGTTGCCGCTCCACTTCCGCGAACGCCCAGGCGGGCGATTTGCCGCGTTGATTCTCGTGATACGGCCGGTGCGAGGTCATAGCGTCAAAGGCATCCGCGACAGCGACAATCCGGGCCAACAGGGGAATCGCCGGACCGACCAGACCATCGGGATACCCCCCCCCATCCCAGCGTTCATGGTGGCTGCGAACGATGGGGATAATCGGTTCCATTTCGGGAATGGACGAAAGAATTTCCGCACCTTTGAGGGTGTGGGTTTTCATGATTTCGTATTCTTCTGGTGTCAGGCGGCCGGGTTTGCGGAGGATGGCGTCGTCGATACCGATTTTGCCAATGTCGTGGAGCGGACCGCCGAGTTTGATCAACTCCAGCTGATCTTCGGGCAATTCCAGCCGTTGGGCCAGCAGTGTGGCGTAGCGTGTGACCCGCTGCGTGTGGTTGCCGGTGTAGTCGTCGCGGAGTTCGACGGCTTGGGCGAGAACCGTGACGGTTTTGAGGAACTGTTCTTTCTGCCGTCGCAGTAATTGGGCACTTTCGATGGCCGCCGAAACGTGGGCGGCGAGAGCGTCGGCGAGATATAAGTCGTCTTCTGTGAAGGGTTTTTGCCAAAACGACCGATCCAGGTGCAACACGCCCAACCGCTTGCGCGGGGTGCGGAGCAGCACACACATGACACTGGCCATGGCGCCATCGGTGATGCTTTGGGAAGCTTGGGTGCCTTCGTCGCCGGTGAGGGTGCTGTACAGAAGGGATACACCGCTGGTGAAGCAGCGGGTGGCCAGCTTTTTGGAATAATGAAAACGTCCGGGTGGTTCGCCCTGACCTGTGGCTAAGGCTCTGAGGCGGAGTTTTGGTTCGGTGCCGCTGCCTTCAGCCAGCACAATAGCCCCGCGTTGGGCTTCCAAGACGCTGACGGCATCGTTGAGAACCGCATTGAGGAGTTGATCTTCACTATGCAGGTTGACGAAGTGTTGGCCCGCCCGCAGCAACGCTTCGAGTTGCTCACCAGGCCGCGGCATGTGGTTGCGGTCGTAGGCTAAGCGGCGGATACCTTCTTCAAACGTGGAGTGGGTCGCGGCAATGACGTGCTGATTCGACGGCGGCCCGTCGGGCATGGCCTCGGTCATTTCCACAATGAAGGCAACCTTGCCGAACTGGACGATGTCGCGTGCCTTCAGCGGCTGCTCACCAGGACCAATCCGAACCCCATTGACATAGGTGCCATTGGTGCTTTCCAGGTCACGAACGTACCAGCCGTCGTCATGATGGCGAATCTCCGCGTGCCGGCGACTGACGGAGCTGTCGTCTAAGACGATTTCGAGCGAGCCGAGCCGGCCGGCCCGCAGGAGTGTATCCGATTCCCAAACCCGCCCCTTGATGTCGCCGCTGATGCCGCGCAGCCGCAGGGGACGTTTCACGAGCCTCATCCTCCACTCCCGCGTCGCGGCAAAACCCAATTGTTCCACGCAACGCGATTAGGTCAAATCTATCATGCGCAAGGGCGATTGGCCGTCGGGAAGTCGATCGAACGGGGTTTTCTGTGCAACACAGATTATGGCCTCATCTGAAAGAAGATGCCGATGAAGATGCCGATACGGACGCGATGAATCGATTCGCCATGAATCGATTCGCCACGGGCCGAGCGACCGATTCGGCAGATTTCTCCTGACGTGAAAATTTTTGGGTGGATTTCTCCTGACGTGAGAATTTTTGATCGTGCGTTTATCATCTCCAGCCAGAGCGTGCCTCTGAGCACACCAAAGTTTTGATGATTTCCCTCATGATGTAGCCTAATGTTAATGTGAGTCCGACTTTTGGGAGTTCATCATGCCACCGGCAACAACTACCTGGCCACCTGCTCGGATCATCGTTTGGGGCGTTGTCGCGGTCGTGGTCGGCGTGTGGTTCGGTCCGCGTTTCATCCTCGCGTTCCGTCCCGCCGAGAATTATTACTTTGACTTTCTTCAGGAGTGGCTCTCCGCACGCAACTACCTAGCGGGTACTCCGGTTTACGCCGAGCAAACCCAAGCCATGCTCCGCCACACCGGGGTTTTGCTCAAAGAGGGAATGGGAATGATCCTCTCCTGGAATGCCCACCCGCCGGCCTCGGTGATGATCGCGCTGCCGTTTGGTCATTTGCCCTATCGTGATGCTCATTTCCTGTGGAATGTGGTGACATTCCCACTATTTCTCATTAGTATTGTGATAATTTTATGGGAGCTGAAATTCCCCCTGTCGCCGTGGTCGCTTTTGCCCGCGCTCAGTTTACTGCTTCTGTTTCATCCACTGTATTTGCAGTTGTTTCTGGGACAGTTGAATATTCTGCTTGTGTTTTTCATCACCCTCGCGTGGTGGGCCGATCGACACGATCGCATCGGCTGGGCTGGGGTCGCCGTGGGGATCGCCGCGGGCTTGAAACTCTATCCGGCTTTTCTTTTGGCCTACTTTTTTTGCACGCGTCGTTGGCGTGGGCTGGCCACGGGGGTTGCAACATTTCTTGCTGTCAACGGATTGGCGCTAGCTGTATTCGGTATCGCGACTTTCCGAACTTACATCGACGTGGTGGTTCCCTCCCTCCAGAAATACCAAACCTCTGGGTGGAATATCTCCATCACAGCTTTTTGGTTACGCATATTCGATCCCCACCCAGCGCAAAAGATTATTACGTGGTCCACTCAGCCCGAGGCTGCGCGACTGTTGATCTGGTTATCCCGTCTGGTTATTACGGCGGTCGTGGTGTGGGTTGCGTGGCGTTCCTATTCGGTGGCGACACGCGATCGGGCTTTCGCAACTGCCATCGTTGGGATGCTCTTGGTCAGTCCGATCACATGGTCACACTACTTTATCTTGTTGTTACTTCCTGCGGCCCTGCTGTGGCTGCGCTGGCCCAGCGGAAGCCTCCGAATCCTCCTGTGGCTCGTTCTCATACCGCTTTGGATGCCCGATTACTTCTTTGTGGCTTTAGCCGTGGGGCCATCACAAGCCCAGGCGATGGTGAATATGCAGCACGATCCCATCAAACCTGTGGTGAATATTACCTTTTTCGCCGTGCTGACCTATGCTTTGGTAGCGTTATTCGTGCTGACGGTTATCTGCCCGGCCCACGACAGCCCGCACGCTACAGACTCGCCACCTCGAGCCACCACCAACCCTGCTGACTCCGAGCCACCAAACGGTGCGCTGTGACTGCGAGCCACCAAACGGTGTGCTGTTGACGGGTTGAGGATGCACAGTCTGTTGCTCCATCAACCCCCGTTGAAGCCTTGCGGACGGTCTCTATCATCACAACGATGCGTCGTTCTCATGTGGAGGGGTGAATTGACTCATGCGGCATGTGCTATCCGCTTTGGTTCAGAATCAACCAGGTGTTCTCGCCACGATCGCCGGAATGCTCCATTCGCGTGGCTTCAATATCGACAGCCTTGCGGTGGGCGAAACCGAAACCCACAACCTCTCCCGAATGACCTTTGTCGTTCATGGCGACGATCAGGTTCTGGACCAGGTCCGCAAACAGCTTGATAAGATCGTCACTGTGGTTCGTGTCGACGACATCAGTTCTGAAAACTTCGTCGAACGCGACCTGATGCTCATTAAGGTGAAATGCACCGCGGCGCAGCGGCCGGAGGTGTTCCAACTGACCGAGAGTTTTCGTGGCCGGGTGGTGGACATTCAGCACGCCAACGTCATGATCGAAATCAGCGGCACCGAAGGGAAGGTGGAAGCCTTCATCGACCTGATGCGGCCCTATGGAATTCTCGAATTAGCACGCACCGGACGAATTGCTTTAGTCCGCGGCGAACCCAAGCCGCAAGTCGCAGCGGAGGGAACATGACAGCCGTACCCGAAAAGATCGTTCTCCCCACACGACGGCTTGACCCAGCCCAGGTGGAGTTACTCCGCTCACTACGGCCCGGCGAAAAAATTCAGGTCACACAAAAAGTCCGTGTGGGGGCCAGAACGTGGACGGCGCAGGCCACCGGGGAATTCCGCGAGATCGCCTATTTGGAAACGGGTATCACCACCGAGCGGGTCAAAGAGGATGACTTGGTGGTACCCGTGGTGCGGTTCCTCAAACCCAACGGTGAACTGAGCAGTATCGCGATTGACGAGAATACCAAAGTTGAGCGGCTGTAAAGCTTGGCGTGAGCGGCTGTAAAGCTTGGCGGCTGGGGAAGATAGCTTGATGGCCCAGCTCGGCCCCCCGGCCGTCGGTACGCCTCGGGCCGGGGCGTCGGGAGAGGGGGCAACGGCTGGGGCGACGTGGGCTGGGGCCGACGCCGCCATCAGCGGGAAAGGAGGATGAAATCGCTTCTGGGAGAACGGCTGGGGCGACGTGGGCTGGAGAACGGCTGGGGCGACGTGGGCTGGAGAACGGCTGGGGCGACGTGGGCTGGCCCTGGAGTCAGCGTTTGAAGACTTGAATCGGCGTTTGAAGGCTTCAGTCAGCGTTTTCCCCCGAGACATTCGTGGCGAAAGATGACCACGAACAGGGAGTGAGTCTTCTGAAGGCTTGAGTCAGCGTTTTGCTCCAATGAACCTCTGTCAAGTCACTTATGAGCCTCTGTCAGGTCACTACGATGCCATCAGGGAGTGAGCCTTTTGAAGGCTTCAATCGGCGTTTTCCCCCCACACTTGGATGCCGAACCTGTTGAGGTCTGAGCCTTCTGAAGGCTTCAATCGGCGTTTTCCCCCCACACTTGGATGCCGAACCCGTTGAGGTCGATGTCTTCGCCCTTTTCGGCTTCGCCTGGCCCCCCGCGATCGATGGAGAGGCGGAGATACGCCCAAAAACTGGCTTTTTCTCCGTGCATATCGTAGCCGTTGGCATCCACATCGGCTTCGATGAGCCACCGCCACTGGCGGCGTTCGTCTTTGCCTACGTCTGTCGCTTCTTCTTGCCAGCCTTTCATCACCCGCGAAATCGTTTGGATGGCCACGCGCCAACCTTTGGCCTCGCGAATATGCAGCCGCAGTTCGTCGGGGGAAATTTCCAGAGAGGCATGCGGAACTGTTTTGAGCGCTTCGAAGAGTTTGTGTTCCAACGCGGAGCAGCGCCACGGCGACCACAAATGCACCGTGACGCTGGGCGCTTCCATCGCCAACCCAAAGAATTCCACCCGCATAACGGTTCTCCGCGAACGATTTCTACGATTTCATTTCTGGCAATCTAGGTACATTAACACCACGGCACAATAGCGGCGAGCCGGTGGTCGGTGCGTCGGTCGTGGTGTCGGGAAGGACGGCCAAGGGGTGGTGGGCACTAGCCCCGAGGTCGGTTGGGAGGTTGTCGGATGCGTTGTCTGTGTGCTTTCTCCATCCTAAGTCTTTTGGCAATTGGGAGTTATGCTGCCGATCCCAAAATCAAGGTGCTGATTATCGACGGCCAGAACAACCACAAATGGCAGGAAACCACACCACTGATGAAAAAGCTTTTAGAGGATACCCAGCGCTTCACGGTGGATGTGGCTACCAGCCCATCGAAGGGAAAAGCCGCGGAAATGGCGCGGTTTCGCCCGGAAGTGGCGAAATACGCTGTGGTGTTGAGTAACTACAACGGTGAGCCGTGGAGCCAGGAACTCCAGAGCGATCTGGAGACGCTTGTGAAGGACGGCAAGATCGGCTTGGTCATCGTTCATGCGGCCAACAACGCATTCAGTGATTGGAAGGCGTATAACCAGATGATCGGGATGGGCTGGCGGAACAACCGCGGTGGCGACCGGCTGTATCTGGACGATCAAGGCCAACCGGTGAAGGTGGCCTCAGGCCAAGGCGACGGTTCGGGGCACCGCTATGTGGGTCCGTTCACCGTCACGATTCGCGATCCTGAGCATCCGATCACCCGCGGGATGCCCCGGGAATGGTTACACGTCCGCGACGAATTGTATGACAACATGCGCGGGCCGATCGAGAACGTCACAGTCTTGGCGACTGCCTATTCGAACGGCACCAAGGTTCATGAACCGATGATCTGGACCGTCCGCTATGGGAAGGGCCGGGTTTTTCACACGCCGATGGGCCACGATGCCAACGCCATGCGTTGCTGGGGCTTCGCTGCCACCCTGGCGCGGGGTACGGAATGGGCAGCGACGGGTTCCGTGACCCTACCACTGCCCCAGAACTTCCCCACCGCGGACAAGCCCAGCCCCATTCCGGGGGAGGGGAAATAAGCAGGCGCGTCCGATGCTGCTGATCGGCGATTGGCCCCCGGAAGGTGATGACCTTCCAACCACGGCGCGCATCCCGATCCATCCCCGCCCCATCCGTGGGGAGGCGTACGATCGGGGTGCTGGCACGTTCCGCCGAAAGGCGCGGTTTTCACGCGTGGGCCAACACCGCCAAGGTTTTATTCGGGCGTGCAGGAAGATGGGCCTGAACCCGCGGCGTGGTCACACGTTGACCAACGCCGCCAGAGTCTTCGCGGAGGTAAGGGTCTTCGCGGAGGTATTCTTTGCAGCGTTGGATTATCGCATACCATCCGGCCGACCGAGCAACCGAGATACCCGAACTCGCGGGGATTTATTAAGGTAAAATAGGACAGTGTCGGTAGTTGCACGCAGGCACCACGGGGGAACTATGCGGATCGGGGTTGTCAGCGACACCCACGACCGCCACGAGGCGGTGGCGGAAGCCGTCCGCCTTCTCGTGGAGCAGCAGGTCGAATTGATCCTCCATTGCGGCGACATCGAATCCCCAGATACGGTCCGGGTCTTCAAAGGAATTCCCACCCACTTTGTCTTTGGCAATTGGGATAAAGACCGCGGCAAGCTGATGGCTGTCATCAAGGAAATCGGCGGTACCTACTACGATTCCTTCGGTTTTCTGACGCTGCAGGAGAAGCGCATCGCCTGGGTTCACAGTCACGAACGGCACCAACTGCGGCAGCTGGAGAACGCGGACTATTTTGACTACGTTTTCTATGGCCACACGCACGTTCGTGAGCAACACCGCACGGGGCGCACGCTCGTGGCCAACCCCGGGGCGTTGTTCCGAGCGAACCCGAAAACGTGCATCGTGTTGGATGTGACAACCGGTGAGATCAAGCCAATTATTATTCCTGTGAAACCAGCGACCACACCGCACGCCCCCACGGCCACCCTCGATGAAGGCACCGGCTCGATCATCCTGCCACCCAATGCCCTCCCCAGCCTACCTAGCAGCTCGCGGACATTGCCGACCACCGACACATCCCCGCCCGCTCCTCCGGGATAAGCCCCTCACTGGGTTTCCGCCAGCCACTGCCCAATCTGGCCCGGCGTTCCATCCCAACCGAACCTTATCGCCATCCCTCACTGGGTTTCCGCCAGCCACTGCCCAATGTGGCTCTCCAATTCGGTGACGAACTGGCTGCGCGGCAAGACGCGGTCGCACCCCGCCTGGCGGGCTGCGCGCAGGACCTCCGCTTCCACATGCGAACCGTAAGCGATCACCCGTGGGCGGGGGGAAACGGCAGCATCCAGTTCAGCCAAAAGGGCGGGCAGGTCCAGACCGGAGCAATGCAGGTCGATGATCACCCCCGCTGGGGGGCGGGTGCGTGCGGCCGCCAGCAACTCCGCCGCTGTCCGCACCTGCCGCACGCTCGCGCCCGCCGCGCGCGCCGCTCCCGATACGCGGCTGAAGAACATCAGATCATCGCACAACATCAACCCGTGGCTCACGGTGTGCTCCTGCTCTTCCCCAAGGTGGGTCACTTTTTCTCAACCAGTTTCACCTCGGCCAACGTCATCTCGATCAATTGTTTCAAACCATCATCAAACTGCCGTTTTTGAAAATGTTCGATGAGCATGGAACGCAGCATCGCTCCAAAATCGGGGTTGAAGTCTTTGGTGCACGGCCCTACGACCACCACATACAACAGGCTAGGCGACTTTGTGACAAACAAGTAGACACCATTGAAGTTTTTGTCTTTCAAGCGCTCCTCGACGATCTGGCGGTAGCGTTTTTCGCGTTCCGCCGGTTCGAGGGCCGCGATTTTCTTGGCGTCCCCGTTGGGTGGTGTGGGCAAGGTTTCGATCCACAAGTCGATGCCTTTTTCGCGGAGCAATTTCTCCGCCGCCGGGGCTAGCTGCTTCCACGCCGCAGCACTGAAGAACTTGCCAGCGTCTTGGCTTTCGAGAGGTTTGGCTCGGGTCGGTTGTTCGGGTGTCTCGGAGCGGAGCAACTGCACCGAGCGGCGATTGAGGAAGCGCTGGACCTCGGAGAGGTCCACAAAGATACTGATGGCTTGCGCATCCAAAGCGCCGCCTTGGGTAACGCCGACGAGTTCCCCGCGATCGTTGACCAGCGGCCCGCCGCTATCGCCAGGATTGGTGGGGGAATCGGTCTCGATCACTTGGGCCTGAAAGCTGATCGTCGTGCGTTCGTCGAGCCTGGCTTTCCATTTTTTGCTGTACACCTGGCGGACTTTGCCCGGGGTGTAGACCCACAGCGCCCCACTTTTGCCCGGATTGCCAATGGAATGCACCGTCTGGCCGGGTTGGGGGCTTTCGCGCGCCAGCGGCAGCGCTGCGACTCCCGCGGGCAGACGCTCCAGGCGAATCAGGGCCAAATCGGCTTCCTTGTCGATTTCCACCACCTGGCCAGCAATGCCGAGCTGGGCCGCGCGGTCGAGATAATACTGGCGTTCGGGAATGATCTTGTGGCCCTCGAAGGCGGGGAAGTACACCGTCGCGGTCTTGACATCACCGACCACATGGTAATTGGTGAGAACTAAGCGCCGGCCTTTATCCACCAACGATCCACTGCCAGTGGCCGTCTTGCCCCGGCCGCGATCAGAATGAATCCACACCGTCGATGGGACCACCTTCCGATACACCGTAGTTCCGGTATCGGCCGGTTGCTGGGGTGCCGCGCTTGCAGTCAGGGCCAACCCAGCGCCAGCCAGAATCACACCGAGTTGATGCATCATCGCTGCCTCGTGAGAGTGAAAACCGCGCGACAGTCGGAAAAGAACTCCCGCGGAGAATGCCCCTAGCCAATACGGGGGAATAGGGGCGGAATTTTGCCGTCGATCAATTCTGCCGTGATGCGTAAATCCTCCGGTTGCGGTTGCAGGACCACAGCATCGGCCCATCGGACCGCGTTCCATGGGATCGCAAAGTTAAAGCTCGTGTAAATTTTCTCAGCACTCCGCGGAATGAACGGTTTGAGCAAGATGCTGGCGATCCGCAGCGACTGCACCGCATGGAACAGCACCCGCTGCGCGGCGGCTTTGTCCGTTTTGACCAACTTCCACGGCGCGTGCTCTTCGAGGTATTGGTTCGTTGGTGTCAGGAAGTCGAGAACGATTTTCTGCAGGGCCAGATGGTAACGGCAGGCTTCGATGTGTTCGCGCAATTCACCGACAAAAAGGGCCAAATCCAAACCCGGTACCGCCACTTGCGGCTGGACATTCGCCGTTTGCGGCAAGATACCGCCGTAGTTTTTGGTAATCAGTGTCAGGCAGCGGCTCAGCAAGTTGCCCAGATTGTTGGCTAACTCAGCGTTGTACACGTCGGTGAAGCGCGACCAACTGAATTCGCCATCACTGGGGAAAGGGCATTCGCGGAGGAAGTAATAGCGGAAGGCATCCGCGCTGAACTTTGAGATCACCTCCATCGGTTCGATGACGTTGCCAAGGGATTTGCTGATCTTTTCCACCGTGCCGGCTTCTTCGTTTTTGAGATAGACAAACCCATGGGCGTAAACTTTCTTCGGTGCCTCTTCCCCCGCAGCCCAGAGCATCGCTGGCCACAGCGCACAGTGAAAGCGCGTGATGTCTTTGCCGATGAAGTGCATATCGCAGGGCCAATAGTGGCGGAAGGTCGCTTCGTCGTCACCGTAGCCGATGCCGGTGATGTAGGTCAGCAGGGCGTCGAACCAGACGTAGATAGTGAATTGCGGGTCAAAAGGGATCGGAATGCCCCATTCTTCGCCATAGCGGGAAATATTGATGTCGCGCAGCCCTTCATTTTCGATCAGGCTGACGATTTCGTTCCGCCGCGACTCCGGCTGGATGAAGTCGGGGTTCGCTTGGTAGTGCGCTAAGAGTCGGTCCTGGAACTTCGAGAGGGCGAAGAAGTAACACGGTTCGGAACGACGCACCAGCGCCGTGCGGTGATTGGGGCACAAACCGTTGTTGTCTTGATACTGCTTTTCGGTTTTGAACTCTTCACAGCCGGCGCAGAACCAGCCCTCGTAGCTGCCTTTGTAGATGTAGCCGTTATCGTAAACTTTTTGGATGAACTTGCGGCAACAGTGCTTATGCCGTTGGCTGGACGTTTGGATGAAACAATCGTAGCTGATGTCGAGAGCATCCCAGACGGCGCGGAATTGCCGGGCCATGTCGTCGCAGTACGCTTGCGTATCGAGGCCCAATGCCGCGGCCCGTTGGCTCACTTTCACCGTGTTCTCATCGTTGCCCATCAGAAAAAAAACGTCGAACCCTTCCATCCGTCGGTAGCGGGCTTGGACGTCGGCCCCGAGTTTTTCGAACGCGGTGCCGATGTGCGGCCGGCTGTTGGGGTAGTCGATCGCGGTGGTTTGGAACCAACGGGGTTTGCTGGTCACGGCCTGAGCCTCCTTCCGAATACGGCTGTTTTACAGAGGGGCCAAGGTCCAGTCCGGTTCTCCGGTCATTTCTACGTTCCTTCCGGCCCTTGCCAGTGCGAAGGCAAGCCACTGGGGTGACCCGTTAGGATGGCGGAAGCGTATCGGGGTCGATGCCCGCGGCACGGAGCAAGGCCCGCAACCGC
This sequence comes from Gemmata sp., assembly GCA_025055115.1. Lineage (GTDB taxonomy): Bacteria > Planctomycetota > Planctomycetia > Gemmatales > Gemmataceae > Gemmata. The sequence continues at coordinate 47,208 of JANWYJ010000064.1, read as the reverse complement.
TCACTTTCTTGCCGCTGGTATTCGGCCTGTTGTGCGGCCTGTTCCAGACGGCGCCGGGCTTCTTCGGCCTGCTGAAGAGCTTCTGCAGCCCGCTGTTGGGCTTCCGCGGCTTGTTGGGCGTTGCGTTCCGCCAACCGCTGGGCTTCGGCCGCTTGGTGGGCGTTGCGTTCTGCTAAGTCGTGGAGTTCTTGGAACGAGAGGAAACGGCGGCCGTCAGGCCGGTACACGCGCAACTCCAGCGGGGCGAAGTCAAATTTCATCCCCAAGCGGGGGCTGACAAAACCATCCATCGTTTCGACCGGTTCGGGCTGACCGGTGTCAGGGTTGCGGATAAAGCCCAGCCACGTTCCCGCTTCAGGGTCGAATTCATAATACTCTTCCGCTCCATGTTGGAAGTAAAAGTGGCGTTTGGCCCGCATCTCTGCGGGGGTGTTACTCGGTCCGAGGACTTCAAAAATCACTTGGGGGAAGATATTGTCTTCCTCCCACACTTTATAACTGCCGCGATGGCCGCGCGGGCGACCAAACGCCACGTACACATCCGGGGCTTGCCGTTGGCTGGGGTCGGTGGGATCAACGTAGATGAGATGGTCGCCGGCGACGAAGGCGGTGGCCGGAGCGAACGCCTCAATGTTCCCTTTGAGCGTGACAATCGCTTCATATTGTCGGGTGTTCTCGGCCATCGGTTGTCCATCCGAATCGGGAAACACCAATTCCGTGGCGGGGACTGTTTGAACGGCTTTCATTCTCTTCTCCTCCGGACGCCTGCGGTCTTCTCCTCCGGACCCCTGTGGTCTTCGCTCATTGTAGCGCCGTGCAAAGTGGGCCTGCCACCTCAGTTGCCGATCCGGGTCTTGCGAGACAATGAAGGGCCGTTGTTTGGTGAGAAAATGCGGTCAGATGGCGGTCTACCAGCTCGGTTACCGACCCGGTCCTGTGGGGGTAACGAGGCGGAGATTTCGCGTCGGCATAAACCTGATGGTGCCGGCCCGTTCCGTCGCTTCCCCCTTCCGTCGCCTCCCCCCTGGCGCGGGATGTTTCGGGCAAGCTGAGGGGTTTCTCAGCAGAAGTGTGCCAGCACGGGCTAGCCGATGACGACCCGATCGCCTGGCTCGGGCACCGCGACATCCGCAAAACCAATGTCGCGCAGGGTTTGGGCGAGGGCCTCGGCCTGTTCGCGTTCCCCGTGAATGAGCCGGACCTTCCCGACGTCGTTGGCCAGAGGAGTCAAATAGGCCAGGAAGTCGTTCTTATCCGCATGGCCGCTGAAGCCATCGAGATGCACCACTTCGATCCACTTATTCCAGTCACGCCCTTGGAAGCGGATGGTGGGCTTGGGTTCGAGCAGTTTGCGGCCCACGGTCCCTTGGGCTTGATAGCTGACCAGGATAATCGTGCAGCGTGGATCATCAACGAGCTGTTTGAGGTGTTGCTGAACACGTCCCGCATCACACATCCCGCTCGACGCGATGATGACGCTTGAACCGGGTTGTGTGGCCAGTTGGATACTTTCTTCAAAATCGCGGACGTAGCGAACCCCATCGCCGCCGAGTAATCCATGCCCCTCCCGGAGAGCCTGGGCAATTTCACTGGCTAAGTTGTTGGCATGTGAACGATAAACTTCGGCCACTTCCGACGCCAACGGGCTATCGACATACACGGGGATGCGTGGGATGCGTCCTTCCCGAAGCCCTTGTTGCAAGACGTGAATGATCAGCTGGGTACGGCCCAGGCTGAAGGCGGGAATAAGGACCTTGCCGCCCCGTTCCACGGTGGCGCAAATCGCGGCGTAGAGGTGTTCGACCGTCTCGGCGAACGATGGATGCGTGCGATTCCCGTAGGTACTTTCACAGACCAGCACATCGGCGGCTGGAATACGGCCGGTGGGTTTGAGAATGGGCAAACCCCGGCGGCCCATATCGCCACTGAAGGTCAGCGTCCGCACGCGATCGGGGGCGGCAATCGTCAGGTGCACCATCGCAGAGCCGAGAACGTGCCCGGCTTCGAGGAAGCGGAAACGGACGCTTTTGGTCACGTCCACATCGCGACCGTAGGGTACGGCGACCACATGGGGGAACACTTTTTCGACATCATGAAGGGTATAAAGAGGTTGAACCCACGGCTCGGCGTAGTTCCGCAGGATGTTGAGATGGGCTGCGTCTTCTTCTTGGATTTTCGCACTATCGGCGAGCATAATCCGCAACAGGTCGCGGGTTGGCGGCGTGCAGTAAATCGGACCATCAAAACCGTGACGGATGAGGGTGGGCAAGTTGCCACAATGGTCGATATGGGCATGACTGATGATGACCGCGTCGATTTGGTGGGCATGGAAGGGGAAGTGGCCGTTGCGTTGCCGGGCTTCCTCCCGCCGGCCTTGATGAAGGCCGCAGTCGAGCAGAATTTGATGGTTACCGGCTTCCAACAGGTGCATCGAGCCGGTAACGCCCCCGGCGGCCCCCCAGAAGGTGAGCGTCGGTTCCCAACGGAGATTTTGTGGCGTGGCGATCGTCGTCATCCTCGTATTCTAGCAGTTGTTCGGATTGCACCGCGCAACGCTGGGAATGAACAATCCGGTGGCGGGATGGGGATGCGCGTTGAGGAGGTTGGCAGTTCAACGCATCCGAAGGACAATCCATCGCGGCGAATCCATCAGACAGAAACTTCATCCTCGCTTGACCCATTCTACTCGCTGCCAAAAATGAGAAAATTCTCATAAATAATACGAATACTTGCCCAGAAACGATTGCATCGCGTCGCCCCCCACAGCACTTTGTAACACTGTGGTACAAACCCATCGCCCCCACTTGCCCCGATGTTGTTCTTCACTCTTCAGGAGGTTGTTCTTCACTCTCACTCTTCAGGACTTTTCAGGAGGACTACTCTTGAGGACTTTACTTTTCAGGAGAACTCAGGACGTTACTTTTCAGGAGGACGCAACACGATGCAACTCTATGCTAAATTTCAACTTGGGCTTCCGCTCACCGAATTCCTGACCCGTTACGGCACCGATGCACACCGGGCGCGGTGGAACGCGACCTGGGAACAGACCACCCTCACCGACGAGCAACGCCGGCTTCTAGGTCGTTTCACACGGCCCATGCATGTGTTGGTGCTGGCGGGGGCGTGGTGTGGCGATTGTTCGTCGCAATGCCCGATTTTTGAACGATTTGCGGAAGCAGCCCCGGTTATTCGTCTCCGCTACATCGACCGTGACGACCACGCCGACGCCCAAGCGGCCCTCCAAATCAATGGCGGCAATCGCGTGCCGGTGGTGGTTTTCTTCTCCGAAGATGGTTTTGAAGTTTCCCGTTTTGGCGATCGACCACTGGCTCGTTACCGGCAACTGGTTGCCACATTGACTGGCGAAAGCTGTGCCACGGGATGGGTCGCCGGTGACGACCCCGTTCAGCAGGCGGTGGTGCAAGATTGGCTCAACGAATTTGAACGGGTGCAGTGGATATTGCGGTTATCGCCACGATTACGCCGACTCCACGGGGATTGACCGCCGAGCAGTTTCCGCTGATGGGCCGTGCCCAGCCCCCACAGGGTGTGTTGGGGTTGGTTGGCTCTGAGAGATTGGTTCACCCTATCGTTTTCTCTTGGTTTGAAAACGAGTTAAACTAGCGATGAAGTCGTGCGTTGACCGATGAATTTGTCGCTGCGTTGGTATCTGGTCCGGAGCTGCCGATGATCCGGTATCGCTGTCCGCACTGTGCTGCTGTGGCCACCGCTCACGAACGGCGTGCCGGGCAAGCGAGTGTCTGCAAGGCATGCCTGAAGCTGCACACCATACCCGCGGATCAAGCGGAATGGTTGACCGAAGGCGGGGAACCGCGGCCAAGCCCGGTGGTGGCCGTGCCCTCAACCACGAGCATACAGCTAGGAGAGGGTGACCAATTCAAGCCAGCGTCAAGCCCGGTGGTGGCCGTCCCCCCAACCACGAAGCGGGCCTCTCCGGAAGCGAACGCGGCTGTCCCTGAGCCGGCCCCGGAACAGCGGCCAACCACGCCGGCATCTGAAGAAGTGCCACCGACTGTGCCAGCAGGCCATTCGTCAGAAGGGGCCGCGACAGCTTCTCCCCCCCCCTCCTGGGAAGAACCCGCGGCTGCCATCACGCCCCCTCCGGTGTTACCTCGTCAATGGACGTTCGTGCGCCCCAACGACGCCGACAGCGATCTCCGGTCGTCGGCCACATCGCGTCAATCTCCACAAACACCGATTCCACAAAAACTTACGCAACATTCTCCACCGATACCGCTGCGGACGCAAGCCGACATCACCGCCGCCTTGACGGCGGTTCTCGCCACGCACATGAAACCGCCCCCCGCTCCCCGTCGTGACCTTCGCCCCTCAACAGCCCTTTGGATCTTGTTGACCGTTCTGGGGGTAACTTTGCTACTGGTTTCACTCTTCAGCAATCCGGATTATCATTGGCTGGGGTGGCTTGTCGGTGGAGTGCAAATCGGATTGGGATACGCGTGGATCGTGCGCCTCACCTCTGCCCGTAGCGCTGTTCGCGGTTGGTTGTGTGCCCTGCCTCCCCTGACGCTGTACTATCTGGCCCAGTACAAGTACGCGAAGTGGCGACCGCTGCGTTTTGTGGTCACCGGGGCCATCCTCGCGGCCCTGGCCACTGCGATCCCCACCCTCGCCCCCCACACGCACACCTGGTGGAAGCCAACGCCACAATGGCCCGTCGTACCACCCGATCCAACTACCTTCTCCAAACTCGAACAACTCCGACTCTACCAGAAACGGCAATCTTACGATTCCCTCATCAAGCTGTTAGAGGTTCTGGCGAAAACCGATCCGCTCGCTTCCGAAGACGCTAAAGATCGCTGCGAACTAGCCGCGGAAATCCAAAAACTCTGCGACCATCAAGATGTCAAAGTCCGGGTGCAGGCGATGGCCGCTTACGCCCGCTGGGACCCCGACAAGGCCCGCGCCGTCTGCCTGGCAGCAATCCGCTCACCCAGCGATACGATCCGCGAAATGGCCTTGCGATTACTGCCGCAATGGAAGGACGACGAATCTGCCCGCGCCGTGCAATCGCTGATCGGCCGGCCTGAATCGATCGAGACGAATAAGGCGAAAATAGCCTTGGAGGAAATCGGCGGCCTGCCGGCGGAACGCGCGGCCTTGGATCTTTTACGCCGTGCTGATAATCAGGCTACCCGCCTGATGGCCATTTCGATTCTGGAAAAAGTCGGTGGTGTCACCGCGATCGAACCACTGCGGCGCTATGCGCTGGCCTCGGAGGATGCCGCAGTGCGCAATCACGCGCTGGCGACGGTGAAAGCCATCGAAACGCGCTTGGCGGTTCCTTCCCCCGTGGCACCGACCCCCTGAAATGTCCGGCAAGTCGACAGGAGTCAACATACCGAAAAGAACACCGCGACTAGCCGTGGCACCGGCCCCCTGAAATGTCCGGTAGGCCGAATTTCCCCTCTTTTATCCGCTTTATCCGCGGCGAAGTTGCTCTTGCCGGTTCAGCCGGGCGCTTTATCATGGGAATGACAAGGTTGTGAACCGCTGTGGTCCACACATTGTCCTGATTTCGACGGGGCGATAGCTCAGTTGGTAGAGCGCTTCGTTCGCAACGAAGAGGTCGGGAGTTCGACTCTCCTTCGCTCCACTGCTAATGCCATTGGCAAAAGACTTCCAGCGTCAATTCCGTCAAGCGTCAATTCCGTCAGCTGCGGGCCGGCGTTTGGCCAGTTCCTGTACGGCGAAGGCCATTGGTAGGAGAGTTCCCGCGTCAGGATCATTAGTCGGTGAAGGCCCCCTGCCGAGCCAACCACGAACGCTGCGCGGGAACCATTGTCGCAACACCTGGTGCTGAGACGATCTGACGCGCACTTACCGCGTACCACGAATCCTATTAGCCACTTGGTGCGTCGCAACACCTGGTGCTAGGACGATCTGACGCGCACAGAGCGGCGGGGCGCAGAAGTCGGCGGGGTTTTCAGGCTGCAGGAACCATTGTCGCAACACCTGGTGCCGAGTGTTTCATCGTCCAGCCGGCTGGCCCGATCAACGCCGCAGTACGCGCAGGATTTTCATAGCATCCACCACATCGTGAGCCTGCCCATTCAGAAGCGTCGTCATCCCCACCGGGGTCAGACGCACACGACTGTTGGGGAAAGCGCGGTTCACCTCTGCGGCCAGGGCGGCGGCCGCAGCCTCACGGCGAGCCTTGGCTTCTGGATCAGGAAGTACCCGCACCAGGTAGCCGATAATCTTTTCTTGGCCTTTCTTCTCCGGGTCCGGGAACCACAAGTACAGCACTGTCGTGCCGACACGACGCCCCAGGATCAGCATCTGTGTGCCGTTGGGTTCCAAAAACGATAACTCCGCGACTTGGGGATCGGCCAGAAGAGTGCGCGTGGGCGTGACGTGCAAGAGAATCACTCGCGGACGGCCGACGATCAGATCGAGTGTATTCCGCGGATCGACCACCCCCGCTATAAAGCGGCGTTGTTCGGCCAATTCTTCCGCTGTGGGAACGGGGGTAGAACCCAGCCGCTGGGGCTTTTGCGCTGCCAGTGGCTGAGTTATCGACATCGCCCAGCATGCCAGCATCACTCCCACCACCCGAGACCCCATCGATGTTCTCCGTTGGGTCGTTGAAAGCCACACCATTTTCACCCTCGGTCTGCCATTGTACCACAGACTGGCGGCGCTAGCTTGGCCGCGGCTGTCGCCACGGGCCACTATCCAGATTACAAGGCCTGTTGTTCCCCATGACAATAGTGAGGGGGATGAAACAACAACGACTAATGCCCCCCTTTGAGGGGTTGATAGTTGCCGTTGTTCCGCATGCCAGAAGCGAGGGGGATGAAACGGGCCAACCGCAGACCCCAAGGCTATTCACGGGGCAAGCTCTCATCGGGGGCTGAGTATTGGTGTGGGTACGGTTGGCGTCCCTTGGGATTCACGGTTGAATTCGGTACAACAACTGCAGCATGAGTGGAGTATTGCACGGACTGACTATGTCTGCCCAGTTTGAGCATCCGTTTTTGAACGCCGCTCGCGAGCGCGTGGTGATCCTCGATGGCGGAATGGGTACCAGCCTGCACCGTTACCGGCCGACCGAGGAGGACTGGGGCCGTTCCCCCAGCGGCAAATCCCTCATGAATCTCTCCGATGCCCTGGTGTATACCCGGCCGGAGTGGATCGCGGCGATTCACCGTGGTTTTCTCGAAGTCGGCTGCGATGGCATCGAAACCAACACTTTCAACGCCTCGCAAATCGTTCTCGACGATTTCGGCATGGGTGCCCAGCTCGAAGACATCAACCGGCGCAATATCCGCATCGCCAAAGAAATCGCTGCCGAGTTCAGCACACCGCAACGGCCGCGCTTCGTCATCGGCAGCGTCGGCCCGGGCACCAAGATGCCGTCGCTGACCGATCCGGCCATCTACGCTGACTTCGACACCCTCGCCAACGCCTACCGGCCCCAGTTGCGAGTGATGATCGAAGAAGCCGTTGATGCCATCTTGATCGAAACCTGCTTCGATCCGCTGCAAGCGAAGTGCGTAGCGATCACGGCCATTGAAGAGATGCAACGGGCTGGTGTGCGGCTGCCCCTGATGGTGCAACTGACGATCATCGACGCCCGGCAGAAAATGCTTCCCGGCACCGATATTCCTGCCGCGCTCACCACGTTGGACCCCATCGACGAAATCGACGTTCTAGGGATGAACTGTGGCGTCGGCCCCGACCTGATGCACGAAGGCATTCGCCACCTCAGCCGCCATTGCCGCAAGCTCATCAGTGTTCTGCCCAACGCCGGACTGCCCGAAACACGCGGCGACGAAACCTACTTCCCCTTGGAACCAGAACCGCTGGCCGAGTGGCTCGATCGTTTCGTGGTGGAGTACGGTGTCAATATCATCGGCGGCTGCTGCGGCACTACGAAGGAGCATCTGCGCGCCGTTGTGCAGCGTGTCGGCGGGAAAGTCCCCACCCCACGCACACCGGTGTACATCCCCGCGGTGTCGAGCTTGCAGTCGATGCAAGAATTGATGGTCGATCAACGACCGCTTTTGGTCGGCGAGCGGACCAACACCAACGGCTCCAAGAAGTTCAAGCAATTATTGGAGAAAGAAGATTGGGCCGGCCTCGTCGCGATGGCCCAAGAACAAGAGCGCGAAGGGGTTCATGTTCTCGATGTCTGCGTGGACTATGTGGGCCGCGATGGCGTCCGCGACATGACCGAAGTCATCCGCCGTTACAACGAAGTTCTGACCAAACCCCTCATGCTCGATAGCACCGAGGTCGCGGTGATCGAAGCCGGGCTGAAACTCTGCTCCGGCAAAGCCATCATCAATAGTATCAACCTCGAAGATGGCCGCAAAACGCTCGACCCCAAAACCCGACTGGCCAAAAAGTACGGCGCGGCCCTCGTGGCCCTGACCATCGACGAACGTGGTCAGGCCGATACCGCCGAATGGAAATTCGAGGTCGCCCAACGCATCTACAATATTGTTGTGGGCGAGTACGGCATTCCCCCCTCCGATTTGCTCTTTGATCCGTTGGTCTTCCCCATTTCCACCGGGCAAGAACAAACCCGCAAAAGTGCTCTGGAAACCTTCAAAGCCATCAAACTGATCAAGGAGAACCTCCCCGGGGCCCTCACCCACATCGGCCTTTCCAACTGCTCCTTTGGTCTGGCACCGTACACCCGGCAAGTGCTCAATTCCATGTACTTGCACTACGCACTCGAATACGGCCTCGATTCCGCCATTCTCCATGCGGCCAAAATCATGCCCCTGGCCAGCATCGACGAGAAAGGCCGCGAACTGTGCCGCCGCTTGCTGTTCGATGAACGCGTCTTCGATGCCGCGGGCAATTGCGTGGAAGACCCCCTGCAACTGCTCATCGAACACTATGCCGACAAAAAGGGAGAAAAGAAAGCCGCGCCATCGCTCGGCGACACCGTCGAAGAACGCTTACGCCAAGCCATCATCCAAGGACGCCGGGATTCCCTCATCGCCGACCTCGACGAGGCCCGACAACGCTATTCCCCCCTCGATATCATCAACAAAATCTTGCTCGACGGCATGAAAGTCGTCGGCGATTTATTCGGTAGCGGGCAAATGCAGCTGCCCTTTGTTCTGCAAAGTGCCGAAGTGATGAAGGCCGCTGTGGCGTACTTGCAACCGTTCATGGAAAAGGTCGAAGGCGCCGAAAAGGGCAAAATTGTTCTGGCCACCGTCAAAGGCGATGTTCACGACATCGGCAAGAATCTGGTCGACATCATCCTCACCAACAACGGTTATAAAGTTTATAACCTCGGCATCAAACAGCCCGTCGACGCGATGATCGCCGCCTACAAGGAGCACAATGCCGATGCCATCGGTATGAGCGGCTTATTGGTGAAATCCACAGTGATTATGAAGGAGGATTTGATCACGCTCAACGAGCGCGGGCTTTCGCCTCCAGTGATTCTCGGCGGAGCCGCCCTCAACCGCCGCTACGTGGAAGTCGATTTGCGGCAAATTTACAAGGGGGAGCTGTACTACGGCGAAGATGCCTTTGAAGGCTTGCGGGTGATGGACGAACTGACCGCCCGCAAGAAAGTCGAGAAGGTGGGCAGCGTGGCCCTCAAAGCCGTGGCCCAAAGCGCTCGCAGCGCGGGTCGGGAAATTGGAGGCAGTTCGGCGGCTGCTTCTGCGCCGCGCACATTTTCGGCTCAACCGTCCGGTCCCAACGGTCGTCCACTGCCCGCGCGGGCGCCGCGACTGAGCCGGGCGACCGACATCCCACGACCGCCGTTTCTCGGTTCGCGGGTACGCACCGATTTTGATCTGCGCGAAATTTTCAACTATCTCAATGAATTAACGCTCTTTAGCACGCAATGGCAATTCAAAAAAGGCGGCATCCGACCGGCAGAGTACGCCAAGCAGATTGAGGAGGTCGCCAAACCGGCTTTGGCTCGGTTGAAAGAACTTTGCCTGCGGGAGAACATTCTGCAGCCGGCCGTAACGTATGGCTTTTTCCCCGCGGCCAGTGATGGCACCCGGTTGACCATCTACGCCGACGATCATCGCACACCACGGGCGGTTTTTGACTTCCCGCGGCAAGATTGGGGCGAGTATCTGTGCTTGAGTGATTATGTTGAGCCAGCCCGCGACGGCCAAGCGGTCGACTATGTCGCCTTCATGGCTGTGACTATGGGCCGGGAGGTGTCGCGGGTGGCTCACGCATGGTACACAGCGGGCCGCTATCAGGATTACCTGTATCTGCATGGCTTGGGTGTGGAGGCTGCGGAAGCCTTGGCGGAATACTTCCATCAGCAGATTCGCCGCGAATGGGGAATTGCGGCCGCGGATGCCTCCGAGGTCCGCAAACTGTTCAAGGGACACTATCGCGGCTGCCGCTATTCGTTTGGTTATCCGGCATGCCCGCGTCTGGAAGACCAACAACTGCTCTTCGATTTGATCGATCCAACGCGGATCGGTATGACCTTAAGTGAACAGTATCAACTCGAACCCGAGCAAAGCACCACCGCGATAGTGATGCACCATCCCGAGGCGAAGTATTTCAATGTTCGCCGCGGCAGTGCTTGTGTCAGCTCGGAATGAAGCGAACCACGCTGCGGTGATCGCTCGATACCCAGCATGTGTGGCCGTTATGTTCTACCTTATTGCTGTCGCCGCTGTGTGTTGTCTGCTTCGGATGGCCGCATGTCTGCCGACGTGATGATCCGTATTGCCGGGTTGCGTGTTCTGTACGGTTCGTTCGCCGCCGTCGATGGGCTGAATCTCGATATTCGCCGCGGCGAGCTGTTCGGCTTGCTTGGCCCTAACGGCGCGGGCAAATCGACGACGATCCGTGTTCTGATTGGCCAGCGCCGCCCCACAAGCGGCACCGTCACCATTGCCGAACGCGACATCGTTCGCGAATGGTCCGCGATTAAACCCCTTTTTGGCTATGTCCCCGATCGTGAGAATCACTTTGAAGAATTCACGGGGCGACGCAACCTCGAGTTCTTCGGTCAACTCTACGGCGTGCCCCGGCTGCGCGTCGCCGACGTGCTGAAAATGGTAGAACTCGAGGAAGCCGCCGATCTGCCCGTGCGTGGTTACTCGCTGGGGATGCGGAAAAAACTCCTCTTGGCGCGGGCCCTTTTACACGAGCCGCCGATTCTGTACCTCGATGAACCCACGGCCAATTTGGACATCCACTCGGCAGAAGTCGTTCACCGCATCCTGCGCCAGCGCGTGCAACTGGGGGCCACGATCATTCTCACAACCCACGATATGGACGAAGTGGAAAAAATCTGCGATCGCGTCGGCATCATGTGCCGTGGCCGGCTGGTGGCCCTCGATTCGCCACTGGCCCTCAAACAACAGCACACCGAACGCAAAGTCGATGTGATCGACACCCGCGGCCAACGCTGGGTGTATGATCTCGATAACCCGACCGACCGCGCCCAACTGGGGGCTTTGGTCGCCACCGGGCAAGCAGCCAGCCTGCGGACGCGCGAATTCGACTTCCACGCCGCGTTCTTAAAACTCACCGGTCAGGCGTTTCACTAACAGGGGTCGCACATCCTGGGGGTAGCCACGAGCGCACACTATGCGTTGGTACATTCTCCAAGCACTTCTCCACAAAGAAGCGGCCCGGCATCTGGCCAACCGCGGCGGCATCGCCTTGGCGATTCTGCTTGTCGCGGCGGCGGTGTTGTTGTCGGTCTTTGCTCCCCCCGAGGCCACCGCCACGGGAACCACCATCGTCGGCGGTGTTCACCATTGCTATCTCGAGTACGATCGTCTGACCCCGCTGATCCAGCACCTGCGCACGCACGTTCCGCCCGAGTTGAAATCGCAGATGGTGTTCCGCGAATTAGCCCACGCCGACACCATCGACGGCGTGATCGTCTACCCCACCGGTACCGGGGCTATTCAGATTCGCCAAGTGCAGGCCGCCGATTCCCCCACCGGCCGCGCGATGGTGCATGTGTCCATTTGGCACCCGGATGGTGCCCCCACGGCGCTAGCGCCCTATGAACAGTGGCTCTGGAAGGAAATGCGCCGCGCCTATACCGCCTGGGCCTGCCAAAAACTGCCGGCGGCCGTCCTCCCCCCCTTGCCGACGTTCGATGACCATCAAAACTGGCTGATTCGCGAAACCCACCAGCGCTTCCAAGAGCAAGTCGAAGCGGCCCGCGGTGAAAGCCCAGGGCCGCCCCTCATACCCGATTTGGCCTTGGACCGCAAAGGCTTGGGCGGAAAAGTCCTCGACGTCCGGGCCGCCATCGCCACCGGGATGGTCGTTTTTGCCTTGTATTTCGCCTGCGTCTACTTGTTGCCTACCCTCAGTTGTGAAGAACGCGAACGGGGCGTTTTGCTCGCCCAGGCTCTCAGCCCCGCGTCGCCCACCGAGTTATTGTTCGCCAAGTTCCTCTTCTATCCCACCCTCGGCCTGGGCCTGGCCGCGACATTGGCCGGCATCTACAAGCCCGATATCTTGTCGAGCCTGTTTTTCTGGTTGGCCTTGCTGGCGGTCGGCGGCGGATTCTTGGGCATTGGAATGACGATTGCCGCTCTGGCGAAGACCCAGCGGGCAGCGTTTCTGGGGGGGATGTGTTACTTGCTGTCGGTATCGATGGTGCTGTTGATCTGTGCCACCAACAATATCCCGCTCTTGTCGAATCTGGCGGTGGAATATCACGGCCCGCGCATTCTCCATGCGGCCATGAGTCAAACGGTCGATCACACCCACTGGTTGCACTTGATGGCCGCGATGGGGTTGGCCAGTTTGTGGTTGATCGCAGCGGGATACATCTTCCGCCGCCGCGGCTGGCAGTAGCGCCCCGCACCCCAACTTACATCGGAAATGCTCACGGCCGCTCGATCGTTGAGCGGCCGTCGCGTCGGAAACTGGCCTGTCAGCGGTTCACACTGATGGCAACCTGTCAGCGGTTCACACTGATGGCAATCGGCGGTAGTCCCGGGGGTGGCGCAGGAGCCAGCGAAGCGCTGGGCATGGGTGGAACTACCGACATCGACATCGGCGTGGCCGTCGATGAAGATAACGGGGGGGGTGGGAGTGCCGCCGGCGCTGTCCCCGTGGCCGGAGCCGCGGGGGACGTGGACACTGGGGCCGGCGACACCACCGGCGGACTCGACAAGGCTCCGGGCCAAGGAGGAGATGCCGATGGCATCGCCCCTGCCGGTGGTGAAATAATGTGCATCCCCGGTGATCCTGGTGCAGCCCCCGGAGTTCCTGGTGCAGCCCCCGGAGTTCCTGTGGGTTGGAAGGTATTGGGCAGGGGGTGACTGCTGATGGGCTGAATCAGGGGTGGTTTGTTCGCCATGTTCAATGGCCGGCTCGACTTCTGCATGTCACCCCACACCGGTGTGTTGTGGGGCGTATTTTCCAAGGTCAGAATCGATGGCGGCGAGTAGAGTGTATGGCCACTGCTGGGGTCGAAACGGGCGCTGATTTCTACCCGGGTCACGTCGGGCCGATACGCGGGCCAGGGCAAGAACAAGACATAGCTGCGGCCGAAGGTTTCATCCACCGTTTGCAGGCGTTTGAGCATCTCGGTGTTGAATTGCCACCGTTCAGGCCGGAGGGGGGTAGCCCCCGGCGGCCGGGGCGTTTTGTCGATAACATCGACCGTCAGAATGCCATCCGCTTCGACAAATTCGAGCTTGGAACCGTTGTAGCCGAAGAGAAACATCTGCCCCACCAGGCCCGGACTCATCACACCTTGGCGTGCTGGATCGGGCAAATAGGCGACACGGTTCCGCCAGCCGAGAGCCAGTTCGCTGGGTTGTGTCTTGAAGCCCAATTGTGTGGCGATGTTCGCCAGGTTCGGCATCTTGGGCAAACCCGAGGCTACCGCGGGTACTGGGGTGGCGGCGGTGCTCCCCCCCGCGGGCACCACGCCGCTGGCCGCGGCGGCATTCTGTTGGGCCAATTCTTGCGGCGGTGGCAAGACTCCCGGCTGTGTGATGTCAGGCTTTTGCTGGGCAGTGGTTGAGAGTGTCGTACAGCCGCTGCCAAGGATCAACACCCCGGCAGCGAGCCAAGCACTCAGCGGCCGAACGTCCATGAATCGCCCTCCTTGGCTTTGAGGAATGGTTTGTGGTCTGCCGGTCGGGCTTCCTGCCCGTTGCCGGGTGGTGTTGGGGTAGACGCTGTTGCCCGTGTCATGACATAGCCGTGCCGTAAGGTATGGGGACTACCGGCTGCGCCCCCGGTGGTCGGCATACCCGGCGTTGGCATACCCGACGTCGGCAGGCCCAGCGTTGGCATACCCGGCGTTGGCATACCCGACGTCGGCAGGCCCGACAATGGCGTTGACGGGGGCGTGGGTGTGGGCACCGGAGCCGGCGCGCCCCCACTGGGCGGCATTGTAGCCGCGGAGGGAACAACGGGGGCGGTCATGGCCGGCGGCAAGGCCCCGGGTACGGCAGCGGGTTGCACCATCGGCGACGTGGTGTTCACCGCCGGAACGGCAGCGGGCGGAACGGAGTGCCCGGCGGGTGTCGGTCCTGCCGCTATGGGTTGAACCTGCCCGCTGGGCGTGGCCGCGACCGGCGTGGATGGCGCGAATGAGGGCGGTGTGAACGTGGGATGCCCACTATTCATGGGAATCGGGCTGTGGGAAAGCGAGCCGGGAGCAGTCGGCGGGGTCGGGCTGGGCATCATCGCTCCGGGCATGCCTGCGCCGGGCACCGCTGGCGGTTGCACCCCCGGCGCGCCGACCGTTGCGGGTGGATTAGCCGGTTGCACCCCAGGTTGAGCCAGAGGCTGTGCGACGGGCAATGCCGTGGCTACTGGCGGTGCGGCCACGGGCGGCGCTGCGGAGATCGGCCCCGTTGAAGTGGCTGGTGGCATGGACCCCGGCGCAGGTAACGGCGCGGCCCCATTGAGCGGGATGGGATCGCCGAAGGTCGTTGGCGGCACACTCTGCGGATCGACGCGCACGGGGCGCGCCCCTTGCGTTGCCGGCAGGATGATTTCCCCACCATGTTTGTGGGCGTTGAGGACTTCCGGCCAGCAGTGAGACGTCGGACCGGCTTCTTCGGCCAACAGCCGGGCTTGGTCGTACTCACTGCGGATGATGTGTGGCGTCAGGATGATGAGCAATTCCCGCCGTTGGATGGTGTGCGTGCGGAAGCGGAACAAGGCCCCGACATAAGGAATGTCCTTGAAGTAGGGGATACCGTTCTCTTGCCGGGCTTCTTGTCGGGTGATCAAGCCGCCCAGAATGATCGTTTCACCATCGGAAGCAAGGACCGTGGTTTCCACCACCTGTTCATTGAACACTGGGGCCAACACTCCGCCACCCAGGTTGATCTGGCCTGGCTGCACGCTGGAGACCCGCGGTGCCACCCGCAACAGCACTTTGCCATCCGGGTTCACTCGCGGAACCACCTGGAGAGTCACACCGACCGGGACATAATCGACACCCTGTTGGGCCAAACCACCGGCAGCGATCGTTGAGCCGGTCGCTATCGGGAAGTTCTGACCGACGTTCATGAAGCCGATCTGCCCATCGGCCACTTGAATTTGCGGACGGCTCAAGACATCGACCCGGCCTTGCGATTCCAAAGCCCGCAACAACAGGCTGAAGGTGTTGCTCGAGGCCGAAAAGACGAAGCCGTTGAAGCCCTGCGTGGCCGAGGTACGACCGACTCCCAAATTCCCCAAACCTTGGAAGCCCACCACGCTTTCGCTGACAACGTTGGGAGGCAGAGTGAGGCTGGTGGCCGGCGTGTTGAAGTTGAAGCCCAAACCGGTACCCGTCGGTGCCCGGTTGAAGAACACCGGGGACTGCAGACCCGCTTCCACCCCCAGTTCGCGGGCGTTGTTCAGTTGGACTTCGGCAATCGTGACCTGAATCAGCACCTGAGGCGGTTGGCTGTCGAGCCGCTCGATGATCTGGCGAATCTCATCGAAATATTGCGGTGTGGCCTGGATCAATACGGTGTTGCTGATGGGTTCGGCCACCACCACCACTTGCCGCAACAGTTGCTGGTAGGCGGTGTTGAAGCCCGCGTTCTGGTAGGCCGTCAACTGGTTCTGGAAGAAGGTGTTGATGGCGTTTTGCACATCCGCGGCCGCCGCGTTGCGGAGTTTGACCACCGCGCTGAGACGCCCGCTTTGGGCATCGGCCGCCCCAGCCTCGAGCCGCTCAATGATGGCCCGGATCGCTTCCAGATCGTTGAGCGAACCGGCGACAATGAGGCTATTGGTGCGGTCATCCACCGAGATGCGCAAGTCGATCAGCGACGCACCGTCGGCGGGGTTGCCGGTGAGGGTGATCAGAGGCCGGGTGATGAATTGCTGTTGCGCCTGCAAACCACCCGGTTGCTGGGCCAGGCCCGTTTGCTGCCGGCCTTGCCCCGTGAACAACTGAGCAATCAGGTTGCCGGTGAGAGTCGCATCCATCCCCCGCGGCAGGCGGAAGACGTTGACATACGATCGCGCTGCGGCCACCGTATCGAGGCTCTCGATGAGCATTTGAATGAGTGTCATCGTTTCCTTGGGCGCAGAGACGATGAGGGCATTGACCCGCGCACTGGGAACAATGTTCACATCTTCCAAATAGCCGGTTTCGTAGGTTTTACCGTCTTTGGGGGATAAGAAACTGATGGCTTTGGTTTTCGTCACCAAGCCCCCCCCGGTGCCGGTGCCAATGGTCGGGATGATGGCGTTGATCTGGCGAACGGCGATTTGCCCTAAGCCCGCTTGCTGCCCGAGCTGCCCGCCGAGCTGCCCACCCCCCAATTGGCCACCGAGCTGCCCGCCCAACTGACCACCGAGCTGCCCGAGCTGCCCCCCACCCAACTGACCACCCGCACCACCCAGTTGCACACCCGTTCCTTGCGTGAAGAACGCAGCCCCGCCCGCCTGCTGGGCCACCGGACCGGTCAGCTGCGATTGGGCAATCGGGTTGACGACGTTGGACGAAATCGCATTACTGAGAATCTGCCCCAGTTCATCCGCAATCGCGTTGCGCAGATAGAAGATGCGCACTTCGTTGACGGCCTTATTCCCCGGCGAATCCATATACTTGATCAACTCTTCGACATCGGCCAAATCGCTGGGGCTACCTTGCACAAAGACGATGTTGTTGGCGACATCAAACGTAACGCGGAACTGGTTCTGCGCCAGAGAATCGCCCGGATAGCGGGTGTTCCAGAAGTTTTGCAGCTGGGATGCCACAATCTGGGCCGACGCTTTTTTCAGATAGAACGCTTTGAACGGAGCGGAATTCGGCTGATCGAGAATCCGCCGCATTTCGCGGATAACATCGTTGAAGATCGCCTCGGGAGCGGCGATGAGAATGGCGTTGAAGCGCGGTAACGCCAAAGCATACACATTCTGGGTGGGGTTCAAGCCCGCGGCGGCCGCGCCCCCCCCCAAACCCCCAATACCACCCACCGCCGGACGGCTGCCAGTCGGCAGATAGTTGCCTTGCTGATCGAGGGGTAAGCGAGCGAAGATCGAGTTGAGCGTATCGGCCACATAGTTGCAGTCGCCGTGGTTGAGGTGGACGACTTCGACCCGCGGTTGGGTGCCCTTCGAGGCTTCGGCCAAAAGGTCAATGAGTTGAAGGACGATTTCGAGGTCTTTCGCATCTTGCGTGCGAACGACGAGAACATCCAACCCCTGCACGGGAATCGCCGAAATGACGCCGCGGGGCGCGGGGCTGGTGAAGGTGGTGACCCCCGAGCCTTCGCGGGCTGTATAACCGCGTGGTGCCGTGGGCGGCTTCATATTGGGCCAGACGGGTTCGCCCGGAATGGGTGTCCCAGGCGGTTGCGCTTGGAAGCCGCCGATCTGGAGGACCTCGTTGCGGGGCCGAGCGTGGGCCGGGCGATTGTAGCCGAGGTCCGGTTCATCGGTTTCGGGATCGTAGAGTTGGAATTCGCGGGCCACCGAAGGGGCATCCTTGCCCCGGTAGTCAAAATTTAAGGGGCCCTCCGTCGGGCCGAGACTGACTCGGCCCCCGCCGCGCGTTCCTCCACCGCCTCGACCTCCGGTTGTTCCTCCGCCGCGGGCCCCACCCATGCCGCCCAAGCCACCGGTGGTGATGCCGAAGCCGCCGCGGGTGCCACCGAAGCCACCACCGCCCAAGCCGCCGAAGCCACCACCGCCCAAGCCGCCCAAGCCACCGGTGCCACCAAACCCGCCCAAGCCACCCGGACCACCAAATCCTCCAAATCCACCCGTACCACCCAGCCCCCCAAAGCCACCGGTACGGCCAAAACCGCCACCGGCGATACCCCGGGTGTCGCGGCCTTGCAGAGCATTGATCGCTTGCTGCATCAGGTTCGGGTCCACACCCTTGAGTTTCACCAACTCGACCACTTCGGTGGTGCTGACGGTGGCGTTGTCGAGTTGCGTCACGAGCGTGTGGATGTCGTTGTAGAGGGTTTCGGCACAGAAGAGGATGAGGCTATTGCTACGGTCATCAACGGCCAGGGATAGGGCCGGCGGCCGGGAGGGCTGACCACCGCCGCCACCGCCGGTCAGACCGCCGAAGAGGAACGGCAACTGGCCGATCTGATTGTTGCCGCCGCTACTGGTCATCGCGCTACTGTAGACATTGCGAACAATCGACGCCATTTCGCTGGCATCGGCATTTTTCAGTGGAATGACGAAGGTTTTCATGACCGCGGCGGAATCGTTCTGGCCACCATCGATGACGCCCGCCAACAGTTTCTCAATGAGCATGACATCGAGGGGGCTGGCTTCGACGATGATCAGCGAGTTGCTGCTTTTTTCGGCCACGACCCGGACGCGCTTGGGTTGGGGTGTCGCGGCGCCTTCGTTGCCGCCGGTGATGCCTCCGAGTAAGGCCCCCAGGGGATTGCCGCCAAAAAGACCGCCGGGCACTCGTCCCCCCCCGGGGCCACCACGACCGCCCCCTTGTTGCTGCTGGGGCCCGTTGAAGATTTCGGTGATTTCCCGGGCGGCATCTTCCGCGGCGATGTACTTCAGCGGAATGACCCGCATCACACTTTTGTCGATCTTGGTACCGTCGGTGGTGATGATGCGGTACAGCTGCGCCAGCATATCCAGGGCTTTGGTGTCATCGCTTTGGATGATCAGTTTGCCTCCGGAAATGGTGATGGTGATCGGTTTGCCGTCGGTTTTCTCGGGATCGACAATCTGGGCATGGACCGGTTGCACTGGATCGCGTCCGGGCAGTGCGGGCCGCAGGTGCTGGACATCGGGATATTTTGGTTTGGCCGGGGCCGGCAGTTTGGGCGGCTGAAGCTGTGGAAAGTTCGGTGCCGGGTTGGGCTGTGGTTGCGGTTGGGGTGGGGGTGTCACCGGGGGTAGGTTGGGTTGCCGCCGCGGCGGGGCCAGCGGATCGTTGATGATGACGCGCTTGCCCATGCCTTCCATAGCTCGGCCCAACAGTTCGGCCACCAGTTGGGCATTGGTATTCTCACCCAGTGTCAGAATCCGCGTATTGGGCAGGTTGGAGGGGGTACTGCCACCCGCATCGACCGGTTCGCCCAGACCCTTAAGGATTTTCTTGATGTCGTCGATGTGGGCCGAGGTGCCTTTGACCATGAGGCCGTAATTACCGCTTTTGACGGCTTCGACGCTCGGTCCGCCCGCGGTGGAGCTGGGCATGAGTTTCACGATGGTGGCCGCGGTTTCGGTGGGGTCGAGGAGATTGAGCGGGATGAAGACCGTCTCGGAAGTCACGCCCCCGGTATCCGAGCCGAGCATGGAGCGGACGATGTCCTGGTCGTCTTTGCCGGCGAAGACGAGGATTTGGTTCTGCTGTGGCAGGCCGACGCAACTGATCCACGGATACTTCTGCGTGATGGCCTTGGCCATTTCGAGGGCTGAGCCGGCCGGGACGTTGTAGGTTTGCGCCACCGGTTCTTGCGGAACGACCGGTTTATCCGTGGGATTGATTTGTTTGTCTTGCGTTTCGATGATTTGCCGAGCCACCACAATCTTATCTTGCGGGGCGGTCACGATCACCGCATTGCGGCGGGAATCGACCGCGATTTGCACCGTTTTCATCCGGGAGTTGGTGGCGGGCGTCGGCGGACGGTTGCTTGAGCCGCGATCGGAGCTGCCGCGATCGCCCCAGCTGCCCCGATCGCCCCAGCCCGCAAAGCCGCCGCGGTCGCCCCAGCCCCCAAAGCCGAAGCGCGGATCGCCGCCAAACGACGGCGTCATCATCATGTTTGTGCCGGTAATGTTGGCTTGGGTGTCTTTATCGGTGAGAACGTCTTTGAGGATATTGGCGATTTCCTGCGCCCGCCGCCATTTGCAGACATGGTCGAGCGTATCGGAGCGGCCACCAATGCCTTTGGCACGTTCGAGGGTGTCGCGAATGCGGTTGATGTTGCCCACCGTATCCTGAATGAGCAGGAAGTTGGGCGTTTCCAGTGGCACCAGCGTACCAAAGGGTGTCAGCAGTTTCTTCAGCTCTTCCTGGACATCGGCCACGACCATCCCTTCGAGGGGGATGATGACTTGCACGATTTCCGTTTTGCCTCGCGACGCCAACTCCGCCAGTTCGATGCGTGGCAGCAGAGTGGGGTCGATCTTTTCATCCGCCGGATGGATGAAGAAGGTCATGTGCCGGCGGATGAGGATGAACTTTTGTTGCGTCAGGGCTTCGTTGAGCAAGTCGGTGACTTGCCCCATGGTGTATTGCTTGTCTTTGCCCGGTTTGAGGGTGAGGCTGCCGGTGGGCTTGACGGTGGTGATGAGCGTCAGGCCGGTTTCTTTGGCATACCATTCCAGAACGTCGTCCCAGGGGGCTTTGTCGAAATGGACGACGACGGTCTTTTCGGTGGTCGCGGGGGACGTGGGGGTGCTGGGGTTGGCGGGTTTGACCGGTACCACGGTCCCCGGTTTGGTCGGGGTCGGCATGGTCGGTGGAGTATCCGAGCTGGTTTGGGCGGCGGCGAAGTCGACCGGGCCACTCAGCCCGGCCGCCACAGCCAAAGCCCCCGGCAGCCATTGGCGCAGACGCCAGAGTTTCCAGAATGTCCCCGACGCTGAGCGGGTATCGCGACGTTGACCCATGACATCCCCCTAACTGCGACAACGCACCTGGACGGTCAGTTCGCGGCAGCGGCCGTAGAGGTCGCGCTCACGGTGCTCCTTGCCCGCGCGCCGACCCATCTGCAGAACGCGTTCTCCCGTAACAAACCTAATATCGGCACTTTTTCGGGCAAAACCAGAAAAACTGCTACACTCCCAACAACTTTTAATCTATTCCCAGTTTACCATCCTTGCCCGGCCATTACATGGTGAAATCACGATGAGAAAATCCGAAAATCCACCCTCCGGGAGAAAATCCGAAAATCCACCCTTGACCTCCAATCGGCCTGGCTGAAGATCTCCCGTGGCACGCCGTGGCCACGCGCTTGTGGAACGTATTTTCCCGACGCCACGAAGCATGGAAGGCTCATCACGATGGTGAGAGGTGGCCACTCCCTTGTGGAGCGTATGTTCTCGACACGGGTCTTCCACCTACTACTACCACCGACTAGGACCTGGCAGGTCTTCCACCTACTACTACCACCGACTAGGACCTAGGAGGTCTGCTGCGGGCCGCCATGGCAACCCCGGCCGCGCAATTTCCCCAACGCGCAATTTCCCCAAACCGCCGCGCATCCGCGCTGTTTGTCGCCGCCGCGCCCCAATCGGATTTTCCCCGAGAACGTTTTCAGGTTTCCCCGAGATCAGGTTGAACGTCGCCCATGTTGAGCGTGGCCCATGCGGATGTTTGTCGCCGCTGTGTCCCCCCCCTCGGGGCCTTGTAGTTTAACCGCACGGTCGAACGGTTAGTTCACCGGCACGGTCGAACTGTGGCTTTGGTCGCGTCGGCGCTGCCAGCAGCGGGGATCGCAGCTTTTGACCAAGCCCGTGTCTTTGGCTATTGGACTCGGTGGCATCAGGCGGGAGCCTGCGGTGTTCAGTCGTTTGCGGTGTTCAGTCGTTATTGGCCGTCAGTTCATACACGGGGCCATTTTGTTTCACAGCTTGGAGAATTTTCTGGGCTTCGGCTTCTGGGAGTTCGACCAATTTGGCCAAGGAAGTGCCAACGTCCCATCGGTAATATTTGGGTTTGGGTACCGCGGTGAGGCGGTTGCCGCCGAGGGCGGCCAGCGGATCAGCCTTGCCTTGTTTGGGCGGCCAGCCGCCTTTGCCGCCGAAGCCTGGCCCGCCGCGACCGCCCGGTGGCCGGGTTGGATTGGTTTCCGTGGTGCCACTGGGTCGCAAATCGGCCAAAATCAGTCCCTCGGCGGTGATCGCCAGCACTTTGAAGGTGCGTTTGGTCGCTGTTTCTTTATCGGCAATGACGAGCATCCCCGCGGGGTGGTCGTAGTCGAGGTCTTTTTTCCACGGCAGCGTGCCGGCGAGTTTCTCTTCGCGGATGACCGTTACCCCTTTGCTGGTGGCTTCGATTTCGTAGCGCAGGCGGTTGTAGTTGTCGCGGATGCGGGCCCAGGCCGTGCCGTCGGAGCGTGGAGTCGAACCGATGAGAATGATGACCTCGGAAATATCCGGTCCCAATTTCGGCTCCGGTGGGGGCGGTGGCTCTTCGACGGTCACTTTGAAAGTCGTTTTGGCGGTTTCCTTCCCATCGGCGGAGGTGGCAATGACCGTGATCGTGGTACTGCCACTGGAGGCGGATGTGGTGGGCAGTTCGAGGGTGTATTCTTTGGTATCCACTTTCAGTGCCCCTTCGGGGAAGAGGTTGCCGTCGTTGGCGATGGCCGTGAAGGTGGCACCGTTGGCGGAGTCGCCGCGTAAAACGACGCGCACGGTTGTGGGTTTGTCGTCGGTGCGGACTTTCTTGTCGTCGATGCGAACAATTTCCAGGGGTTTTTTCGGGGGTGGGGGTGTTTCTTGATACGGTCCGTTGAAGGGGTCTTTCTGCACAATGAAGGCATAATCGCGGCCGACGGGGGAGAGTGTGGGGGTGGGCACCGGGGGCACGATTAAGCGGCCGGCACTGGGTGTCAGAAGCAGGCTGCGATACAGCCCGCCCCCACCCAGGGCCGCAAAGGCAGCCGGGATTTGGACGAGCGTGCGGCGGTTCTCAGCGCCGTCGATGCAGATGGCTTCGGTGGTCAGCGCCACGTTCAGATTGTTGCGCCGCGCTGTATTTTTGCCGCTGGGGTCTTCGTCTTTCTTGATGGAAAGAGCTGTGATCTGGTGGTAGAGGCCCAGGTTGTAGTAGCCGCGGAGAAACTCCGCAAGGGCTTTCATGTTGGTTTTCTTGAAGTTCAGATCGATGGCAATTTTGGTGTAGGCGGGGCGGCCTTTGGCAATCTGGGGCACGGCCCGGGAGGAATTATCCACCGATTTTTTGGTCGTGCTGTAGTCGGTGATACCCGCGTTATCGGCCAGGCGTTTCAGCGCGATGGTATATTCGTGTTCGGCTAATGTCAGGTCCGCCGGCAAACTGCGGGTGCGGGCAATCTCCATCTGTTTGCGGATGGTGCGCTGGGCGACGAGGTCTTTTTCGAGTTTCTCAATGTCCTCGCGCAGGGCGGCTTCCGCTGCTTCGACATTGGCCAAGGGTCGAAGAATGAAGAAGTACCCTCCGGCGCCCAGCACCGTTAACACAATCACGCCCAGCAGCAGATAGGCCATCAGTTGTTCGCGGGAACTCATCGTTGTCATCGCTTGCAAGTGGTCAGGGTGTCTGGGTCGGGGAACCGAGGGTTGCGTTGCCGCCAACGCGGGTTTTACTTCTCCTGGGGGGGCGGTGCCACTGCGGGGGCCGGTGCCACAGCGACGGTAGTTTCTGGCTCGGCAGTAGTACCAAGGCCTGTTGCGCCGCTGGTGGTTTTGGCGGGGGTGAAGCGGTTGACGCGGGTGTATTCATCCGGTTCGCGGCGATTGAGCTTGAGGCGGATTGTTGCCCCGTAGGTATGTTTGGTCCCACCGGTGGCGGGCAACGGTCCGGTGAAGTTGATGTTAGTTCCGGCGTAATATTTGTTGGCTGTGGGATTGGCGCGAACGAAGGCATCGGAGAGCCGCGTCGCCGCGGTGTTATTGGTGGCCGCCAAGCGGATTTCGACATTGGCTTGGGCCTCTTGTTTGCCGGTTTTGTCGGCCTGGATCGCGGTGGCCGTCAGCATGTTGAGGCGTACGGAATCATCGGGGGGCATGCGGTCGGCCAGCTCATAGAGTTCGTCGAGCCAATTGACCTCGCGTTTGGTCCACGCTTCAATGGCTTTGAGGCGGATGGCATCGGGGCCGGTTTGCGTAATCTGGCTTTTGAGTTCGTCGCGTTGGGCATACAAGCCGGTGAGCTGGGATTGTACCCCGTGGACGTAGTAGCGTCCGGCGGCGAGAATGGCTCCGCACAGCAGCAGAGCTAGCCCCGCGGCCAGGACGAGCCGTTTTTTTGCTGGGTCGCGGGGGGGTTCTGGTTTCCGGGGCGAAGCGAAGTTGATCGGCAGCCGGTCGGCGGCACGGGCCGCCAGTAAGCCCGCTGCGCCGGCGAAACGGCCCCGCAGCGCCGCGGGGATCTGCGGCAGCGCTGCCATAAGCGGATCGAAGGCGTGGACCGGCACACTCAGGGCTGCGCGCAGCCGCTCAGCCCACACCTCACCGCCATCGGCCAAATACACCGCCTGAATCGGATGGCCGGGATGCTGGCCGGCATACACCGCTAAATTCCGCCGCAGTTGCGAAATGAGCATAGTTTCACTGGCCACCACCGGCGCGGGAATTGCCAGGGTGAAGATGACTTCGCCGCCGCGAACGATGGTGAATTCCCCCCCCGCGGGGGTGAGGGTCAGCGCGGCGACGGCTTCTGTCGCTTCCGTTGGTGGGGGGACCAGACCCGCGGCCAAGGCCCGATTCAGCACAGCCGCCACGGCATACGGCCGCGGGGTGACCCCGGCGAGCTTCTGCCCCAATTTCTGGGCGAGGGCTTGGATGGCTGTGAAGAGGTCTTTGCGCATCACCACAACCATCGCCAGCCGCTCGCCATCGCTTTCGCCCAGCGGGGCATAGTCGAGAACGATGTCGTCGGGGGCTTCGGTCATCTCTTTCATCGCTTGGAAGCGAACGACGGCCGGCTCCTCGACGGGGTCCACCGGCGGGTATTTCACTTCCTTGAGAATGACGCGATCCCGGCCGACGGAGACAAACACCGGCGCCGGCGGGATGTTCGCTGCGCGGAGTTTGTCGCGGAGTTTCTCGCCGATGGCGTTGGCGGTTTCCACCGTCAGTGTCGGCGGGGCCTCGCCATCGGCGGAGGTATCGGCCGACCATGGGAAGGCGTGGGTGATTGTCAAACCACTGCGGCGAGCATCGCCGGCCACCACATAAAGGCCTTGAGAATCCAGATCAATCGCGATGAAGTTGGCCACTGCTGATCATCCTCACTCGTTGCTGTCGTGTTATTATTTCCTCTGGAGCAGCCGTTGGCGATCGGGGCGGGCCGGTCGAGCGCGCCCGTTTCGGCGCCATCGCTGCGAACTAACGCCTATTCGGCACAATCGGCGGCTGGAAGCCGCGGGGATGGTCCAAATCGGACAGGTCGCGGATCTGTAAGAACCGCGGCGCGCCCTGATTGGTATCCAGGATGGCTTCAAAGCGGGCCACCGGGCCGCCTTTCTCGAGAAAACCGATCGCTTGCACACGATAGACCATCGAGGTCCCCGTGATGTAGCGTTCCAGGCGACGGAAGCGGGAAGGGTCCATCAGCCCACTGGTCACCAGCCAAGCCCCGGTGGTGGTGGCAGGGCTGGTGGGGTCTTGGTTGGGCCGCCCCGCCAGAATCCCGGCCACTTCGAGGTCACTGATGCCCGGAATAGCCATCAACACTTCCATCGGTGCGCTATTGATGTTGATCCGCGGCGTCATTTCGATAGCTTGCCGGACCGTGGTGGCATCGAGTAACCGCGGAAAGAGTTCCGCAAGCCCTTCCGGGGTATTGAGGGGCGAATAAACGACCGGGTCGGGGGCATCTTTGGGGTAGCCCGGCGGCCGCGGCAGGCGAATCTGCGTACCGATCAGTTCCGCGACCGAGCGAATCCGCCGGCCACTACTGCCGGTGGCCGCGATCCGTTCTTGCACCACCTGGTACAGCTGCTCCGGACCGACCGCGACAGTTGTGACCTTGCCGGAAGTATTGGTCGAGACTGGTTGCGAACCGAACAGTTTGTGGGCGACCACATACGTGGCCAACTCCGCCCCCACCGCCGCTTCCAAGTCGCTATAGAGCGTTTGCAGATTATCGCCGTTGAGATAAATGCGCGGATTCCCGTTGATATCCACATTGATTTCGCGGCCGTAGACGGTCAGATAGTCGGACCAACCCCGGCTGGCATTTTCTTCACCCTCATCCATCAGCCCATTGCGGTTGCGATCGCCACCATAGAGCAGCTCGGGGGTCACACCTTGGACTAAGAGCAATTCATCGAGCGAATTGAGCGGGCCATTTTTCGCCTTGTATGGGTTGGGCAACGACAAGTAATACGAAGACTCGGCCCCTTCGGCCCGCGGTTCGTCGTCAGCATCGACCCAATCCACAATGGCATCGGCGATCGCGGCGGTCATGTTGGGCAGCTTCATGAGGGCTTCGCGGAGGCGTTCCCCCTTCGGATCAAGAGCGATCATGCTGTTGATGTTGATTTTGCCGCCTTCATCAATTACGCCGTAGCGTTGCACCGAACTGCCTTCGTCATTGACCGTGGCGCATTGGATGGAGAAATACGCCATGCGGGTAGTGCCGTTGGGACCGGGGACGGGAATTTCGAAGAGTTCGAAAATGTCGGGATTGTCGTAGGGGTTACCGCCCAGTTCGTTGTAGAACGTCAGACGATCAGACAGCACCGCGGCCGCGTAGTAAAGGCCCGAAATGGCCGCTAAACGGGCCTGGGTAGCATCATTGGCCCGCACCGCCGCCTGATATTCGCTCGACATCGCATCGGTGTAGCGATAGGCCACCAACGACAACACAACAATCACAATCAGCACCGCAAAGATGACGTAGCCGTCGCGGGCCGAGGCGGTGGTCCGAGGGCGTTTCATCGTCCACCTCCTTTCGGGGCTGTCCCCCCCGTATTGCCGCGGGTGCCGCCGCTGGTACCGCTGCCCATACTTCCTCCCCCAGGGCTACCCCCACCGCTGCCGGCCGAAGGTGTGGACGGTGACGACGAACCACCGCTGCCGGCCGAAGGGTCTGTGGTCGGGTTGTCGCCACCGTCGGTGGTGGGCACCAAAAACTCGGGTGTATACGGACCGGGCGCTGAGCGCACAGCGATGACATGGGAGACCGTTTTCAGCAGCGGTTCGCCACCGCGGCTGAGGGGAATTTCTAGCATCAGGGTGATCCGAATGGCCCGTGGAGGGCCGATCGGTGTGGCCCCATCCGGGCCTGGTTGAGTGCCGTCCCATTCGCTCATCCAACTGGTGCCGTCGAAGTATTCCAACATCAAACCGACGACTTCCTCGGCCAACAGAGCAGCATCGCTGGCCGTCTCATCGTCTTCGATGGCGTTGCGGACCCCATCGGCGGTGACCCACGGCCGTTCGCGGCGATACAATCCACGACCATCGCTGCCCAGCCAGTAGATGATCTGGCGTTGATCCGGCCGCACTTGGGGACTGGGTTCCCCATAGCGACCGAGAGCTTCGGGAACTTTGCCCGTGAAAATCGCCAGTTTCGTCGGTCCGCCGACCACCCCACCTTGGAACAAATAGTCCGCCGCCAAAGCGGTGGAATTGTCGGTGGCGCTCGGGTCGGAGGAGGTGGTTTCCGAACTACTCCCGGTGCTGGTGCCGGAACTGGACGCACTCCCCGTGCTACTCCCCGACGTTGTTCCTGAAGTGCTGCTGCCAGAACCTGAAGTCGCGGTGGTGGTGCTACCGGTGGAACCGGACGATGCCGACGACGTTCCGCTGCTGCCCGCCGAGTTACCGCCGGATTTGGGGGGCAGGGGGGTCAGTGTACCGCTCAGGTCGATGGCCAGGCGGTTCACCACACCCCGCGTCAGGTCTTCGACCTCGATGGCATCGCGGCTGATTTGGGTTTGCTGCACCGTCACTTGCAACAGCATGTACACCGCCGCCAGGACCATGACCGCTAATACCGAGGCCAGAAGAATTTCCAGCAAGGTGAAGCCGCGGTGGCGGAACCGGTGAACCAACGCAGTACGCAGCATCATGGGGATGTTCCTCCACCCGTATCCGTGGCGGGACGTTCCGCTTGGGCCGTTGAGCCGATTAAGGCCGGATCGAAAATCATCTGCGACAGCGATACTTCGATGCTCCGCCCCTGCAAGTCGCGGGAGACGCGTACCGTGACCTGGTAAAGGTTGGGGGGGCCGGCCGGTTGCGATGTGACCGTGAAGGACCATGCGGCGTCGTCATCGGAAAATTGCCCTTCGGCCCCTTCAATGCCGATGACACCCGCTTCAACCTCCGCCATCTTCGATTCGGCCAAGCGGGTGCCGCGAATGTACGCCCGAGCCTCGGTGGCACTGTCGGTGCCCATGTCGACCAGCCGCCAAATCGCGGCCATGGCCAGCACGAGAATGGCCATCGACAAGAGAATTTCCAGAAGCGACAAACCCCGGCGGGATGAGTGAGTGCGGCGGCGCCTCATCGGACACCTCCGCCGAGAGTGGTATTGGTCGTCGGGTTGGGAACGACGCGCACCGAGGCGGTGATTCCGCGGATGCGGGCGTAGAGGGTCAGGTCGCTGTCGATGTCCCGGAGAGCCAGCAGGGTCGTCAGTTCGCGACAACCGCCATCGGGCAAGACGGTGGCGATGGTGACCCAGCCCGCATCGACCAGCGCCGGTTCGCCATCTTGTTCGGCCACCACGCTGACGATGACCGCTTCAAACGGATACTCAACGGCCGGGGCCAATCCCGAAGCTTGATCGAGGGCGGCCACCTGGGCAAAATCGGCCGTATCAGGGGCACGGCGAATACGGCGGCCGTCTTCGCTGATGGCGACGCGATAGGGGCGACCTTCGTCTTTGGCCCGGGCACGAGCGATGGCCAATTCGGCACGGATGCTATCCAGCGCTCCACGGGGCCGGCTATCCCCACGAAACGTGGCCAGACTGGGGATGAGGACAACGGCAAGAATAATGAGTAGCGCGATAATAACAATCAGCTCAAAGAGCGTGTAGCCGCGTCGAGACCAGGGAGTATGCATAGTCGATTCTCGACCGCGAGGAACGGGCACGGCCACGCGGTGCCCGTGGGAAGCCCACCACGCCACAGGATCAGTTCACCTTCGAGTTGGGGCCAATACCGAATTGGCTGATCGGCACTGGCGGGTTATCGTTGGAGTACGTGTACACAACAATAATTGTGCTGCCATCGCCTTGGATCATCGGTTCCATGCGGTATTGTTTGCCCCAGGGGTCGATGAGGTCTTCTTGACCGTTGCGAAGGAAGGCGGTGCCGCCAAAGGCTGGGGTGAGCAGGTCTTGCAGCGTTTCCGGCGGTTGATTGAGTGTGTTGGCCGGGTTGTTGGTGTAGTTTTGAATCGCTTCGGCAATGGCTTTGCAGCCCAGCTGCGCTTTGGTTTTCTTGGCGTCTTCAATGTAGCGGGTGGTCGCGACCGTGGCGACCGTGGCGAGAATCACCAAAATGGCCACGACAACCAGCACTTCCAGCAGGGTGAAGGCTGAGCGTCGTGTGGAAGAACGACGAGAGGTGGTCAGTAACATAGGGTCAGTCTCCTCCCACGATCTAGCGCGGGTTCCAACAGGGTGCCGATAGTCGTTATTCTCTAGTATAACCAGTAGCGGCTTAACTGGTTATGAGAGTTTCGACTGCGCTACGTTCCCAGACAGCGCTGCGTGAGTGTCTGGCCTATTGCGGAGGCCCCCCGCGATCACGGCGTTGCCCCCCCCGGTTGTGGTGGTTCTGAAGCCCTCGCTGGGTGCTCAGGGTGCTACTTAGGCCCTCGCTGGGTGCTGAGAGTGCTACTTAGGCCCTCGCTAGGTGCTCAGGGTGCTACTCATCTTGAAGACCGGCATCAGCAGACCGACGGCAATCGTCCCAACCACGACGGCCATCACCAGTAGCATAATCGGTTCCAGCAGTTTCACCATCAATTCCAGATTGCGGGCGGTGCGTTTATCGAGGCTATCGGCGATATCGACGAGCACTTTTTCCAGGGTGTTGGCTTCTTCGGCAATCGTGATCATCTCGACAATATCGGGGGGAAAGTAGCCGCTTTTGCGGAGTGGGTCGGCCAGCTTTTGTCCTGCGGTCACGTTTTCGGCACTTTGTTCGATCGCCGCCCCCAGTACTTTGTTGCCGGTGGAGTCTTTGGCGATAGTGAGGGCTTTCAGAATGGGAATGCCGTTGTGAAGCATGGTTCCCAGAATGCGGCAGAAGCGTGACAGGGCCAAGCCGAGGAAAATCGGGCCAAACAGGGGCAAGCGCAGGCGCATCCGGTCGGCCCACAGGCGCCCGGAGCCGCGGGTCCACAGGATGAACAGGATCACCGCCACAACCAGGCCCGCGGCGGTGGCTATGCCGGTCCACGAGGATAAAAAGTTGCTCACCCACAGTAACCCGGCAGTGATCGTTGGCATCTGGTTCTTTTCTTCGAGTTTCTCGAAGATCGATTTGAACTTCGGAACGAAGAAGACCATCAGCACGGTCACAACCGCGAAGCCGGCAAACGCCAGGAACACCGGGTAGGCCAACGACCCTACCACTTTGGATTTCAAGTCTTCTTGATGCTCGACGAAAGCAGCGATCCGTTTTAGCACATCTTCGAGAAAGCCGCCTTCTTGGCCGGCCCGGACCATCCCCACGGCCAATTCGCTGAACACCTTGGGATGCTGGGCCATCGCTTGCGCCAGGCCAGTCCCATCGGCCACGCGTGCACGGACATCGCGAACCACCGCTTGCAGTGTGCGGTTGGTACTTTGCCGTTCCAGAATTTCCAAGGAACGCAGCAGTGGCACACCCGATTGGAGCAAATCGGCCAATTGGGTGTAGAACACGGCGATCTGCCGCCCACTGACGCGACCTCCGAAAAAGCTGCCGGCGCTTGAGGCTTGCGTTTTCGCCAGGGCAATTTTGATGGGGAACAGCCCCCGACCATCGAGAATCTGGGCGGCTTCCCGTTCGCTGTTGGCGGTCACCGTACCGGTGGATTTCGTCCCGGTACGTCCCAAGGCTTCATAAGTAAAGTCCGGCATGGCTTCTGGTGCTTAAAACGGACAGTACCGGGGACAATCGACTCCAAGTTGATCCCAGCATGTTTTTTTTCTTGGCCCATGCCCCATCGCCGTGGTGGCTGGGGGTGCGAATCGGCGGAACGTCAGGCACTGGGGTGTGGCGACGCTCGGTCGGCCACAGTAGGGGATTTTACCTAACTGATGTCGCCAGCGGTAGTTCGGGCGACTTCTTCAATCGTGGTCGTGCCATTGAGGACCTTCCGCCAGCCGTCTTGGCGTAAGGTGATCATCCCCGCTTTGAGGGCTTCGAGCCGGATGACTCCCGCGTTGACCCGTTGAACGACCAAATCCTTGATCACATCATTGGTGACGAGCAATTCATGTATCCCAGTGCGGCCGCGGAAGCCAGTTTGTCGGCACGACCGACAGCCCGTCCCTTTCCACAGCTTCCCTTCAGCGACTGGTCCGCTGTTCATCATTTCCAGAATACTGCGCTGGATGGCCACATCGGGTGCCGCTTTGGGGTGGCCTTTGCGCAGGGGGAAGTCCAAGGGCATCTCGTCCAGGGACGGCACGTAGGTCGTCTTACAATCCGGACAGATGGTGCGGACCAACCGCTGGGCCATCACCCCTTCGACCGTACTGGAGACCAGAAATGGTTCGACGCCCATATCAATCATGCGCGTGAAGGCACTGGGGGCATCGTTGGTGTGCAGCGTGCTGAAGACCATGTGTCCGGTCAGGGAGGCATGAATGGCCATCTCCGCCGTTTCCAGGTCGCGGATTTCGCCAACGAGAATCACATCGGGGTCGTGCCGGAGAATCGACCGCAAGGCGTTGGCGAAGGTCAGACCAATTTTGGCATGGGTTTGAATCTGGCAGATGCCCGGTTGGTTGTACTCCACCGGGTCTTCGACCGTAATAATCTTTGTGGTTTCGTCTTTGATCTCATTGAGGGCCGAATACAGCGTGGTGGATTTTCCCGAACCGGTCGGCCCAGTGACCAAGACAATCCCGTGGGGGCGGTCGATCAACTGCTTGAAGGTGCTGTAGATGTCCGGAAGCATGCCGCACATCTTCAGGTCAAAGGTCATGCGGCCTTTGTCGAGCAACCGCATCACCACCCCTTCCCCGTGGATCATCGGAATGATCGAAACACGGACATCGATTTCCCGCCCCTGCACCTTCATTTTGATGCGGCCATCTTGGGGCAGGCGTTTCTCGGCAATATTCAGCCGGGCCATAATTTTCAGACGGCTGATGATCGCCGCCTGAAACCGGTTGATTTCCGGCGGCAGTTTTTGTTCTTGCAGCAGGCCGTCGATGCGGTAGCGAATCCGCAGGCCCGTTTCCTCGCACTCAATATGAATGTCGGAGGCCCGTTCATTGGCGGCTTCCACGAGAATCTGATTCACCAAGCGCACGACCGACGCTTCCTGCGCCGCTTTGGCCATTTCGCTGTCGTCGGCCTCCAGCGCTTCGAGAAACTCAATATCCTCCTCTTCGACTTTCCGCTCCTGCGCCAGCGCCGCGACGGTGTCGCCGCCAACGCCGTAGTACTGCTTGATGAGCCGGGTGATCTCACGCGGCGGCGCCAAAACCGGGATGACGTGCAACCCCGTAATCGTCTGGACCTCATCAATCGCGTAGGCATCGAACGGGTTGCCAATGGCCACCACCAAAGTCCCATTGTGCCGCGCAATAGGCAGAAGATTTTTCCGGTGAACCAGCTTCTGCGGGATGATCGCCTGGACGTCCTTCTCAATCGTGGTCTTGGTCAGGTCGATCTGCTCCAGACCGAATTCTTGTGCCAAAACCGGCAGAAGGACTTCTTCCTTCACAAACCCTTTATCGACCAACACCTGATGGGGTGGATACTCCGGGGCCGCCTTGATCGCCTCGGCGGCACGTGTCCGGTCGCTTTCAGACAGTAAGCCTCGTTCGGTCAGTGTTTGCAATAATTGCATGGCTACCCCACTGCCTCCGGGTGGTCGGCGAGTTTCTCCAGGCGTTACCGTTGGGAGGCCGGATGTGTTTCAGACGTACCTGATTGTAGGGATGAAATTATGAGAATCTACTGAAACCCAAGTGGCCATCAGCATTTACAACCGGCGCAACCCACAGCTAGCGATTCGGTTACGACCAGTGACAATCATTTCCTAGTATCCCAAACGGCCCACCCCTCAGGCTAGCGACGGTCGTAGTGCCGAGAAGTTCCCCTGCCCACGTTGACCCACACCCCAAGCCGTGGCCCACCACCGTGAACCGCACAATCGTACCAATCAGCTCAACCATGAGGATCGTTGCTATCGTCAGCGAATGATGGTCCCCTGCGCCGGGACGTTGACCACTTTTGGCGCTGCCAACATCAACCGATCCGGCCATCGCGAGGCCCACCACCGGTGTTGCGTCTCAGTTGGTGTTGCGTCTCAGTTCCCCTGGCCCCACAGGGCCAGCAAGAGTTCGTGCCGCAGTGCCCAAGCTCAGGCCGATGGCGGCGATCGTTTCCCTGCACTCTATGCCCCTGGCGGCGCTGGTGCCCTCGACTCTCCCTTGGCCATCCGCTGACGGATGCGTTCGATAGCCCACGCGGCCGCGTCGCGGATGACTTCATCCGCATCGCAGCAAGCCTTTTCCAATGCCGGCAGTGCCCGCGCGTCGCCAATATTTCCCAACACAATAGCGGCGTTGCGCAGAAGTCCACGACGACGGCTGCGCCACAATGAAGTTTTCTTGAAACGTTGGCGAAAGTTGTCGGCATCACTTTGGAGCAGCTCGATAGGATCGAGCCATTCCAGCTGAGGATCCGGGGGGAAAGCAACCTCGTGCTGGTCGGGTTGGGGGTGAGTCTGTCCGGGCCGTTGTGCGCGTGACACGCGGCGACGGTTCCACGGGCAAACGTCTTGGCAAATATCGCAACCGAAGAGCCAATCCCCGATTGCGTCGCGTTGTTCGGGAGGAATTGCCGAACGCAATTCGATGGTCAGATAGCTGATGCATCGGGTGGCATCGAGGACAAACGGTTCGGGGAACGCCTGAGTCGGGCAGGCCTTCAAGCAAGCCGTGCACGTTCCGCAGTGGACGGCGGGAAAGGGTTCGTCAGGCGGTAACAGACAATCGGTCAGCAATGCGCCCAAGAAGAAGAAACTGCCGCGGCGGGGATGGATGAGCATGGTATTTTTGCCAATCCAGCCTAGCCCGGCGCGACGGGCGAAGTCGCGTTCGAGTAGCGGCGCGGTATCGGTGACAGCAGCGGTCCGGCAGCCGGGCACTTCAGCTTCCAGCCAAGCAGCCAGCCGATTGAGACGGCCCCACATCACGGGGTGGTAGTCCGGCCCTTGAGCATACTTCGCCACCCGGGCGTGGAAGGGGGCCGCAGCATTTCTGGCGGATGTGGTTACGGAACCCGAAGCCGCCGTGGCCGGCTTGTGCGTCTGAACCGAACCACCATATTCCATCGCTACCATGATAACACTGCGCACACCCGCCAAAATGCTCTCCGGATGGCGACGTGCTTCGGCGCGCTTGTGCAAGTAAGCCATCTCGCCGGCATAACCGCGTTCCAGCCAGGCGCGAAAATGAGCGAATCCATCCGCTTCCGTCGCCGGAGCAATCCCGACAAGGGCAAAACCCAATTCCAGCGCTTGTGCTTTCACGCGGGCTGCCAAGGTGGGCTGCGATGAAAAGGTGGGTTGCGATGAAGTAGATGTTGGCAACGCGCCGCCTCCTTCCTCCTCAGGCTCCCCACACCCCATCGCGAGGCGCGGCCGACCATCGGCTGTTGCCGGTAGCGAACTACGACGATGTTGCGAACCAGCCATCGGCAACCCACAACGGTTCAACGCCATCAGCGAACGCCATTAGCGCCGGAACGCCAGCCATCCGAAATACACACCGTTAGTGCAATTGCACCTTCGCGCCAAAATCCTTGTTGCTACTGGTGTTGATGAAGTAGGTCGAACAGGCGGCGTCGATCAAATCGGGGCTAAAGTTCACTCGTTCCATATTGTACTTGGCAATGCTCATCATCTGGTCGAGAATATCGCGTGGCTGGCACATGCGGAACGGCCGATGGTAGGGCTTGTACCACTTCTGAATCAGATAGTCGATGCCGCGGGCGTCGTACTCCACACGCCGGCTGTGGCACACCAACTCCCAAATCCGCCGGTATTGAGCTTCGTCGGGGTCGCGAATCTCAATTTTAAACTTGATGCGACGGAGGAAGGCTTCGTCGGCCAGTTGGCTGGGGTCAAGGTTGGTGCTGAAAATCAGCAACTGATCGAAGGGCACTTCAATTTTCGTTCCAGTGATCGTGTTCAAATAGTCATACTTCTTCTCCAAGGGTACAATCCAGCGGTTGAGCAAGTCCATCGGCCGCACTTGCTGACGGCCAAAGTCGTCGATCATGAAGATGCCACCGTTGGCTTTCATCTGCAGAGGCGCTTCGTAATACTTGCCGACCGCGTTATACTTGAGGTCCAGCATCGGCAGCGTCAATTCTCCACCGACGACAATCGTCGGCCGTTTGACCCGGACAAAGCGGGTATCATATTGCGGACCACGTTTGAGCAACGTGTCGGTGATCGATGGCTGCACCGCGAAATCGTCGTTGGGCAGCGGCGTATGCTGAATCGGATCGTAAACCTTGATGATCTGGCCGTTGGCCTCGATCGCATGGGGCACGTAGATGGCATCGCCCATCAAGCGGGTGATACGTTCGGCGATGCTGGTTTTGCCATTGCCAGGGTAGCCGAAGAAGAAGATCGATTGGGCCGAGTTGATCGCCGGGCCAATTTCGTTGAAGACTTCATCGGTGATAATGAGGTCTTCAAAAGCGCGGCGAATACTGCGTCGCGTCACGACCAACCGGCGCACAGTTTGGGCCATCACCGCTTCCACATAATCGGCAAACGGCACCGGCACCGGACCGATGTAGCTTGTTTTTTCTAACGCATCGCGGAGTGCATCCTCACCTTTGGGGGGTTTGATCGCATAGACAAAGCTTGCATCACCACTATTGCCCTTCTGGGCCACAATATCCACCAGCGATTGCTTGCGCATCGCCTGAAAGACGGGATTGATCACGGCAAACGGAACCGCCATCGACTCGGCCAGTTCGGCTCCCGTGATGTGTCCACGTGTATATATTGTGCGCAATGCCAGATCAAAAAGCAAGGGCAAATCCAGCCCCAAATCCTCCCAGCACGTCGGCATGCGTGGCACATAGGAATTGCCGGTTGTTGGCAGGGCCTCTTCATCGGTGGGGGGAGCATCGCCCAGAAGAGTCACTTCGTCGGTGAGCGTGCCGGCGCGCTGGGCATCGGCCAATAGCATCTCGTAGTGCAGTTTGTGCAGTTGCAGATGGTTGATGGCTTCGATGTCGCCTTTGGCTTCCGCTTCGGCCAAACAGTCCAAGACTGCCGGGGCGACGACATACTTCACACCGTCGATGTACATATGATGCAGATACTCCCCGGGGCGGACGTAGCAATCCGGGGTGTGATCGGTCATCTGCTGCATCTGCTGGTAGAATTCGTTCGCGATGATGAAACGCATGCGTGCGTCGTCTCCCCTCGATGGAGTTTCTTGGGCCAACCGCAAGGTTCATGCCAAGCATAGAACATGCCGGGTCATCAGGCCGAATGCTCTAACCACGATCGGAAATTGATGGTCTCGATGGGGCACGGCAGTTGGGCCGCGATCTGGGGGAAGTATGCGTCGACCCAACCCTGGCGGGCGGCTTGCAGCCACGGGGTCGCCGGTGGGATGTCGATGGATTTGAGCAACAACAACTTCTGCGCCCCATAAACCCACGCTATCCGCGCGGCAAGCGAATCGGTGGTCACTTGCCAGCAATGGGGCAAGCGACCTGGCCGGGTCTCATCCGCGCTGGCAAACGCCAAGACATCTACGACGTGAATCAGCCGGGATTCTTCCTCAGTCTGGGTGTGTTCTCGGGCCAGAAGTTGCCGGAGGAATTCCGCCGTGACGCTCAATGATCGCAAGGCCAGCCAATGAGCGGTTTCTTCTCCGAGCTGGTGGATGCGATCGAATAGCCGCACCACGTCGGCCACTGCCCCCCCTCCAGGCACCAACAGTACCTCGGGAGAAAGGTGCATGCCCCCCGCCGCCGCCCCTGGCACCCCCGCCTGGGGCGGAGTAACGACACACGGACCCCCCTTGGGCGATATCCGGGAGTGCAGGAACGCCCGTAGCCCCCGGCCCAATCCCGGATGGTCGAACAAACTGCCACCCACTTTCACCACGATCATCAGCAGTCACCGACTTTCGCCATCAGCCCGGGGAATCACTCAACGGAACAATAATCCAGGAACATATGGACCAGGAACATATGGAGTCGTCGCCCGTGCCGACTGTCGCTATCAGCCCGGGGAATCACTCAACGGACCGTCGCCTCAGCGACGCGGTGCTGTTCGGCAGCCAAGACCGCGACCGCATACGCCGGGGCACAGGCCGACACAGTTGCCCCCCATTCCTGCTGGAGCGAAACAATCGCCGCGGGTGGCACAGCTGGGAAAGCTTCCTCGACCACCCGGCGTGCCAGGAATTCGCCAGCTCCAGCAATGATCACCGTCTTCAACTCGGGCCTACCTGGCGGATCGTAGTAGACATGCCGGGCCGCTTCAACCAGCTGATGAAGCAGGCGCGTATGGACACGGACAGCGAAATCCCGCAGGTGTTCGTCGGTCAGTTGCTCCCGGTCGGCACCGAGCATGCGGGCCAGCCGCGCCAGGGCATACGCGGTGGTCAGCGGGCGGCCATCGGCGGTGTCGCGATTGTCGGGTTCTTCCGGCAATAGCCCCAGGATCGTGTAAATATCCTGGGTTGTGGCAAACAATTCGGCGCAGATGTGGTCGGTCCAGATGGCACAGATCGGCGTGCGGCGGACCCCCACATAGACCAATTCTCGTCTCTGCAGCCGCTCCCAATCCGTAGTTCCCGAGGATGCAGGAAGGCCGTGATGCAGGGGAATGATGTCGCTGGTGGTACTGCCGATGTCAAGCAACAAGCCGCCAGCGTGCGGGGCGAAGCGCCCCACGAAGCGCGCCAGGGCATGCCAGTTGGCGGCTGCCACCTTCCAGGGCTGCTGCTTGGCCGCGCCAGGAGTAAGGAACAGGCCATCCGTACTCCAGACGCCCACAGGCCGCCCTGCGGCCACGGCTTCGACCGCAGCGAGAATCGTCGCCACGCCGTCCCGTTTGGTGAGGAAGCAGTCGCACAATTCACCGGTCATGGTGATGGCGAATGTTTCGGCTCTGGGAAACGAGGCGATCAGTTGGGCCAATGCGGCGGGCAGTTGTTCGGGTTGCTTCCACAGGGGAAATGGCACGGAACGGGCCTGCCGGCTGACCGTGGCGGCCTTCAAGTTCGCCCCGCCAATGTCCAGTCCTAAGATGGTGGATGGGATCATTCCCGCACGCTCGCTACCGGTGAGTCCAATGTCACGTTACCTCGTTGGAATTGACCTCGGAACCACCAACATCGCCGTGGCTTACGTCGATACCGCCAGTCGCAGCGCCGGTGGGCCGAAACTGCATACCTTCAAGATTCCGCAAGTTGTCGCCGCCGGGCAAGTGCAAGAACTCGACTTACTGCCTTCGTTTCTGTATATCCCGGGGCCGCATGATCTGCCGCCGGGGGCGATCGATTTGCCGTGGGAGAAGAATCCGCCCGACACCGTCGGCTTGTTTGCCCGGAACCACGGGGCGAAAGTACCGGGCCGGCAAGTATCCAGCGCCAAATCGTGGCTGTGCCACCCCGGGGTCGACCGTACAGCGCCGCTTCTGCCGTGGTCGGCACCGCCCGATGTGCCACGACTTTCGCCGTTGGAAGTGAGTGCCAAGTTTCTCAAGCACATTGTCCAGGCGTGGAATCACGCCCCCGGACGCCAACCCACCGATTTTCTCGAAACGCAAGAAGTGGTCGTCACCGTCCCGGCGTCGTTCGACGATGTGGCTCGCAATCTGACCGCGGAGGCCGCCCGACTCGCCGGCTTGAAGAACGTCACGCTGCTCGAAGAACCGCAAGCCGCATTCTATGCGTGGCTGGGCACGCACTCCCCGCAAGAGGCTGCGCAGCTCCGGCCCGGCATGCGCTGCTTGGTTGTTGATGTCGGTGGGGGAACCAGCGACTTCAGCCTCATTCGGGCTGGGGAAGAGCAAGGGGAACTGACGTTCCTACGCGATGCGGTCGGCGATCACCTGCTGCTGGGTGGCGACAATATGGACCTCGCCTTGGCCAAGGCCGTGGAAACCAAACTGCCCGGTGGCCGGCTCGATGCTGCTCAGTTCGGGGCTTTGGTCCAAGCGTGTCGGGCCGCGAAGGAAGCCCTCTTGGCCAACCCGCCGCCACCGAGTTACCCGGTCACGGTCATGGGCAAAGGCCGCGCGGTGGTCGGCGGTACGGTCTCCGTCAACCTCAAACCCGACGAGGTGCGGCAAACGATTTTTGAAGGCTTTTTCCCACTGGTTCCCCGTGATGCCGAACCCAGCCGCACTGCCCGCGTGGGGCTGCAAGAGATGGGCTTGCCGTATGTGGCCGATCCGGCCATCACGAAGCATCTGGCCGCATTCGTGCGCCAGCACCTGCACGATTTTCAGAACGATTCGCCATCGGCAGCTGCGCCACGCTCCGATACCATCGATGCCATCCTCTTCAACGGCGGTGTCTTTCAGCCCGAAGTGCTACGCCAACGAGTGATCGACGTGATGCGTCCGTGGTTCACCACCCCCCCAAAGCGTTGGGAGCCATTGATTCTGACCAGTCCATCGCTCGATCTGGCCGTATCGTGGGGGGCCGCTTACTTCGCGTGGTTGAAGCACTCGGGCGGCCGACGCATCGGGGGCGGAATTCCCCGCTCCTACTACATCGCGATCGAAACCGACACCCCCGGACGCGGCAGCCATGCCCACAGCCTTCCGGTGTTGTGTGTTGTGCCGCGGCGCATGCAAGAGGGTGATGAAGTGCGCATGCCCGAACCCGTGTTGCAACTCGCCCTGGGTCAGCCGGTTCTTTTCCCGCTGTACAGCTCCACGGTCCGCGGCGACGATAAACCCGGGCAACTGCTGCGGCTGCCGGAGCAATCGCTGTTGCGCCTGCCGCCTTTGCACACGATCTTGCGCGGTGGGAAACGTACCGGGGTCAAGCATGTTCCCGTCACACTGGCCGCCAAGTGTACGGAAATCGGAACGCTCGAACTGTATTGCGAAGCGAAGGAAGGCAACCGTTGGCGGCTGGAATTCAACGTTCGCGATGTGCTGCGCGAACCCACCCAGGAAAACCTGGAGAGTGATCCGAACAAAGCCACCGTGATCGACGTTTTCCCCGAAGAGAAAGTGCAGGCAGCGGGGGAATTGATCCGGCAAGTCTTCGCGAGCGCCCCACGGCCTGCCGGTGCAACACCACCAACCCCCGCCGAGCTGCCCAAACGGCTCGAAGCCGTCCTGGAAGCAGCACGAACTGATTGGCCCACCGGTTTGTGCCGTCGCTTGTGGGAGTTTCTCGAAGAGAATGCCAGCGGTCGCAGCCAATCCCCGCAGCATCTGGCCCGATGGTACAACCTCACCGGGTTTGTCCTGCGTCCGGGCTTTGGTGATCCGCTCGATCGTTACCGCGTCGAATCGTTGTGGAAGCTGATCACCGCCGCCGCCAGTAGCACCACCACCACTAAGAAAGGACCGATTGTACCCGAAGGCGGAGCGGATTATTGGATCATGTGGCGGCGGGTCTGCGGCGGGTTGAACACCGCATTGCAGCAACAACTCTTCACACGACTCAAGCCCGCACTTCTCCCCGTGAAAGGGAAACAATACGCCCGGCCTGCCGCAAATGAATTCGCCGAGATGTGGCGGGCCGCCGCCAGTTTGGAACGGCTCGATGCCAAAACCAAAGAATCACTGGGCAGCGCGGTACTGCGCGATTGCAAGCAATCTCCTGTGCCGACCTATGCGTTCTGGTCGCTCACCCGCTTGGGCGCACGCGTGCAACTGTATGGGCCGTTGAACACGGTCGTTCATCCCGAGATTGTCGAACAATGGATTGCGGAACTGCTTCCGTTTGTACCGGGCAACGAGAGCGAAAAGAATGGTTGGTTGTTTTGCCTGTCACAATTGGCGCGACTCAGCGGCTGGCGTGCGGTCGATGTCAGCGATACGACACGCTATCGCGTGTTGGGCGTTTTGCGTAGCCACGCATGCCCCGGCGCCTGGAAACGCATGGTCGAAGAAGTGGTGGCCCCCGCCAGCGACGAACAATCCCAACTGTTCGGCGAAAGCCTGCCCATTGGGCTGCGCCTGTCCGCCAGCTGAACGCCCAGGAGGTTGTGGCCCAACCACCGGAACACCACAACCCAACCCGTGACGGCGAACCCGCAGGGCCTCGTGCGGTGTGACCAGCAGCGCCAAGCTCAGCCACCGACTCGGACATTCCGCCCCGCCTGCACGCGAACGTTGTCTTCCACCCGCTGCGCTTTGGCCCCATTGGCTGGCACCACCCACACTTCGTACATCCCGGGGGGAACACACATCGGCACGCGATATTCCGTTGCACTCTGAAGCGGCACATGGCCTTTTTCGCCAGGGCCAGGATCGCGCAGGGCCGTAATGACGATCCGCTCGGCACGCGGAAAGTCGTCGCCAACGACTTCAATCGTTCCCAGCAGGTCGCCCAGTTTCAGTTCGTGCGTGGTCCCCGCAGCCACCGTCAGCTTCTCGGCGATTCGGACCGCCATGCCACCGGACGGTTTCACCCACACCTCGAATGGTCCTTCCCCCATCAACAGTAATGGTTGCGCGAATTGGGTGAATTCACCGACCGTTTCGCGTTGGTTGTTTTTCGTTTGATACACAACGACTTTCTCAATGGTCGGCAGGCCGCGATGGCTCAGGACCTTCAATTGCCGGTTGCTGTCGGCCGCCCCGACCGGGGCTAACCACAACACGGCCAGGGCAACGGCGATGCGCATGGTTCCACCTCCCCTCGGCTCCCTTTCGTCACCGGAGTCTAGCGTCTCCACTTATCCGACGAACGAACCGGGGCAAAAGTTGCACTGCAGCGGCTAATGGGAATGTGGAAACCCACGCTGGGCCGTCGT
Organism: Gemmata sp.; assembly: GCA_025055115.1. Lineage (GTDB taxonomy): Bacteria > Planctomycetota > Planctomycetia > Gemmatales > Gemmataceae > Gemmata. The sequence continues at coordinate 4,948 of JANWYJ010000064.1, read as the reverse complement.
GGTGCTGCCGCCGATCAGCGTTCGGCTGCTTTGAGGAGAGTGTATTCGACCAGCCAGCCGAGCAGCTGGAGGCTAGTGTCGCGCCAATCTCGCCCGGGGTCGAATTCGCTGATGGAAAGGCCGATCACGGGGCCATTCCAGATGGCCTCAAAAAGTGTCAGAAACACCGGTGCGAGTAATCCGAAAGGCAGCGGTTCGGCCACCGCGGGCATCACGCTGGGATCGAAAGCGTCGCAGTCGAGGTCGATCCAGACACGCGTCGCCGCATGCGCTTTCGCTTGCAGTTCGCCAGCGACGCGCTGCGGATCGCAGGCCACCTGCCAGGCGGGGTAAACCGCTTCAAAGGTCTGCTGAATCTCCGCGGCGGTGAGGAACAAGTCGCGATGGCCGACGTTGATCAGGCGTGGCCGGGGTCCATCGAAATGTTGGAGGTAGTTGCCGTGGGAGAGTTCCGCGATGGTGTCGTGGAAGCGATAAACGTCGAGATGGGCGTCGAATTGAAAGACGAGTGTGTCGGGGGCCAGTTCTTCCAAAAGCGGGAGTACAGCCAGGTGATTACCCCCCAGCCACAACACGAATTCGCCCCAGCGCAAAGCCTGCCGCGCAGCCGCACGACCCCGCAACCGCCACTGCGCGACCGCCGCGGGCGTATCGAAGGCCAGTTCCTTCAGCTGCACTTGGCCCCGGAGGACCTCAGCGCGGCAGGGGCGGCTTTCCTGCTCGGTGTCGTCGAGGATTTCGTGAATCGTGTCGGCCAAAAGTTTCGCCCCGGCCCCCGTCCCGGCGCTGCCGAAGAGATCAAAAGGGAAGACCACGACACGCATACAGCCGCCTCCGGGAATGACGCGTGGAACCCACTCTGCTCGGGGAAGGAACCGAGCTTATCGTATTGTGGCGCTGGCCTACCGGCTGACGCGGTACAATCAGGACGCTGGCCTATCGGCTGACGCGGTACAACCAGGACGCGGTACAATCAGTAGACGCGGTACAATCACTAAGAGAAGCGGTGCGGTTTGGTCGGGTCTTCTCCCCATAGCACGAATGGCTTATGGCGATCATTGGTATCGATTTGGGCACAACCTACAGCGCTGTGGCGGCGTTGGACGACCGGGGCCGCCCCTTCACCGTCCCCAATCGCGATGGTGAAATCCTCACTCCCTCCGCGGTGTATCTGGCTCCCGATGGTTCGGCCGTAGTCGGGCAAGCCGCACTCGATTTGGAACTTGAACAGCCCGACCGAGTCGCCACGCTGGTGAAGCGACGGATGGGGCAGCCGGACTATGGCCGCCCGATCGCGGGTCGATCGTTCCGGCCCGAGGTCCTCTCGGCGATCATCCTCAAAAAACTCGCGCAGGATGCGGAAGCCCAACTCGGCCCCATTGATGGTTGTGTGATCACTGTTCCGGCCTACTTCGACGACACGCGGCGGAAGGCCACCATGGACGCAGGCCGGATCGCCGGTTTGAACGTCATCGACATTCTCGATGAACCCTCGGCGGCGGCACTGGCGTATGCCCTGCAAAGCGGCGACCGCATCGCGCAGACGGAAACCGTGCTGGTGTACGACCTGGGGGGCGGGACTTTCGACGTCACGCTGGTGAAGCTCAGTCCACAGCGATTTCAGGTGTTGGCGATTGAAGGGGATGTCCGCCTGGGGGGCCGCGATTGGGATGAACGCCTGGTGAACTGGGGCGCGGACAAATTCCTTCGTGAATACGGCGAGGATCCACGCCTCGACCCCCAATCCCTGGCCGGACTGTACGCCGCCGCCGAACGCACAAAACGCGCCCTCAGCAAACTCGAACACGCCACGCTGACTGTCGCCCATGCCGGGCGCAAATCCACCTACCCCATTCCCCGCCCCGAATTTGAAGCGATCACCCGCGACCTGATGACCCGCACCCGCCTCACCACGCAGCAACTTCTCAAGCAAACCCAACTGACATGGGACGACGTCAGCAAAGTGTTACTCGTGGGCGGCAGTACACACATGCCCGCCTGCGCCCGCATGCTCTACGAGCTGACCGGGCGACGCGCCGACCATAGCCTGGCCGTCAGCGAAGTGGTCGCCCGCGGGGCGGCCCTGCATGCCGGCATTCGCATTGAAACCACACCCACGGAGAAGCTGCGCCGGGCGATTGGACCACAGTTGGCCGAGGTGATCGAGATCAACGTCAACGCCCACAGCCTCGGTGTGGCGGTTCGTCGCGGTCACGAACGCATCAACGACAAACTCATTCCCAAAAACACGCCCCTGCCCGCGGTGGCCGAACGGGTCTACTACACCGTGACCGACAACCAATCCCGCGTGCGCGTGCAGATTCTCCAAGGTGAGGCCTTGCCCGCAGAAGCCTGTATCGCGGTCGGCGAATGTTGGATTGAAGGCTTACCACCGCAGTTGCCCAAAGGTTCCCCGGTGCGCGTGCATTGCGGTGTCGCGGCGAATGGCCGCATCGAAGTGACGGCGACCGACCAAACCAGTGGCCGCGCGGCCAGCGTCACCATCCACCGCCCCGGTGGCTTGTCCGACGAGGAGTTGGCCCACGCCACACAATGGGTGCGCTTGCTCTCCGTGCAATGACTACCTCAGGCTGTCAGAAAACCGACCGGCACGAGCCAACATGCCATGAGTCGGCAGGCTGGCCGTGCCAAGACTTGTCCTTCCTGACGATCGCTCAACAGGCGGTTCATTGGAGCGCTGAGACGGATTTCGCCGCGGCGTTGGCCGCTCTCGCCGAGCATCTGCTGAACCGCACCGATTTTATGGTCGCCGGTCAACGCCATCGTCTGGCCGAAGTGGAGGTGTACTATACAGCCCCCCACCATCCCGATCCTTTCACGCACTGCGACCCGCGCCAGCGCGAATTCGGCCGCTGGTATTTCCACCGTAGCCGTGGCGGTTACCGCGGCGGCTCCTTCCAAGGTCTGGACCTGACCTTGGGCGATGGTACCGCGTACTTGGGCCTTCTAATCCGCAGCCTCGTCACCCCCGCGGGCACTGTGATTGCCGGTCCATCCCTCGTCGTCGATCATCTGTTGGCCCAAACACAGGCCGGAAGTGTCGCCAAACTCGATCACAACCTCAGTGTACACACCATCACCGACCGCCATTCCCCCCTCCACCTCGTGGCCGCGGTATCTCCACGCACTGCCCCTCTCTACACCACCGCGCGGGTCGGATTATCGCTCCAACGGATGACGACCTGGGCACCGGAGTTCATCGGGCGGCCCTATCGGTATCTGACCGAACCGGCGACCATTCCGAAGGGGAAGGTGCAGCTCGTCCTGGCGCTCCATCGCCAAGGCCGGACCGTTGCAGACATCCGCGCGCTGACCGGTGTGTCACCAACGGCATTGACCCGTTACCTCGCCAACTACGCCATCGGGCAAAAAGCCCCCTCCTTCGACGTGTACTACGGCCAGGCGCTCACCACCGCCCAACTCTGTCAACTCCTGGGCACCTGGGATGCCCACTTTGGTTCCGCAGCAGCGAGTCATTCACGATCAGGCCATGAGGTCAACAGCTCGCCGACCAACGACCTTCTCTCGGCTCCGGCCACGGGCAACCACGGTGAAACGGCTACCATCCGAGAGTCCATCGCCCCGGTGGGCTTTGCCGGCCGGTTCGCTAAAACATCGGCATTCCTACTGTTGGGAGTTCCGCATCATGGCCGACTCTGCCCCCCCCGCTGATCCTTGGTTCCAATCGCTGTTTGCGGATCGCATCGGCGGCGCCAACTACGGCAAAGGAACGGAGATTTACAAGTTCGAAAAGATCAAACGCGCCAAGCGGAAAGCACTGGCTGAACACCCCGAACGCAAACTCCTCGACTTCGGCATCGGGGAAAACGACGACATGGCCGACGAGCGCATCCGCCAAGCGCTGGCTCGCGAAGCCAACAAAATCGAAAACCGCGGCTATGCCGACAACGGAATTCAGAACTACAAAGATGCCGCCGCCGAGTTCATGCAACGGCAGTTCGGTGTCCGGCTCGACCCAGTGACGGAAATCTGCCACTGCATCGGCAGCAAACCAGCCTACGCGATGCTGCCGGCGGTGTTCATTAACCCCGGCGACATCACACTGATGACGGTACCCGGCTATCCGGTAGCCGGCACCTGGACCCGCTATCTGGGCGGCGAAGTCGTCAAGCTGCCCCTTCTGGAGAAGAACGGCTTTTTCCCCGATCTTGATGCCATTCCGGCGGAAGTGCGGCAACGGGCCAAAATGATGGTCCTCAATTACCCCAACTCCCCCACCGGCGCGGTTGCTACCAAAGATTTCTACAAGCGCGTTGTCGAATTCGCTCATACCAACCGCATCATCATCGTCCAAGATGCAGCTCACATTCTGCTGACCTACAACGGCGAACCGCTCAGTTTCTTGCAAGTGGATGGAGCCAAAGACGTGGGCGTCGAAGTGCATTCAATGTCCAAAGGTTTCGACATGATCGGTTGGCGACTCGGTTTTGTCTGCGGCCATCCGAAGATCGTGCAAGCCTACGCCGACGTGAAAGACAATAGCGATTCCGGTCAGTTCATGGCCATTCAGCACGCCGCGGCGCTGGCATTGCGAACCCCCGAGATTCCGCAGCGCATTCGCGCCAAGTACCAGCGGCGACTGGCGAAGCTGGTAGCGGCGCTGAAACAGGTCGGTTTCCAGTGCGAGATGCCGGGAGGAACGTATTTCCTCTACACAAAAGCCCCCAAAGCCGCTGGTAACCGCACCTTCGCCACCGCGGAAGAAGCCTCGCAGTACCTGATCCACGAACAGAGCGTCTGTTGCGTGCCGTGGGACGACGCGGGGCCGTATCTCCGCTTCTCGGTCACCTACATGGCCCAAAACGAAGCGGAAGAAGACGCACTGATGGCCGAAACCGTCGCCCGTCTCCAGGGTATGAACCTGCAATTCTGACAAATTCCATTTTTTCGGAAAATTCTATTGGCT
>JANWYJ010000045.1 GCA_025055115.1 Gemmata sp. | reverse complement strand
TGTGCGCCGCTGTGTCAGCATGGACCTCAAAGAGCCGGGCAACGTTCTGTATCTGCTCGGTACCACCCAAGACGAATTGGGGGGGTCACACTTCCACCTGGTGACCCACCGCCGCGGTGGCCGGGTGCCGCAGGTCGATCGGGTCATGGCACCGAAGATTTTCCGCGCTGTGCATGCCGCCATCATCCAAGGGCTTGTCCGCGCCTGTCACGACTTGAGCGAAGGCGGTCTTGCCGTGGCGATCGCCGAAATGGCCTTCGCGGGAGGAATCGGTGCGGATCTGACGGCCCTGCCTGGTTCGCTCAGCGACGAAGCGAAATTCTTCAGCGAATCGCCGACACGCTTTCTGGTGGAAGTGAAGCCCGAACATGCCGCGGCGTTCGAAGCCTGTTGTGCCGGAGTACCTGTGGTCGGCGTTGGCCGCACAGTGGCCGAACCGCGTTTGCGCATGGCCGGTTCGGATGGCCAATGGCAGATTTGGGTCAAACTCGCCACTCTCAAAGAGGCGTGGCAGAAACCGCTGCGCTGGTAGGCGGTATAATGGGGTGTCAGTTCTTCCAACCGTCGGGGGTCGTGACGATGACACGTTCGCTGGCCGTGGTGGTAGTCGCCATCAGCGCCGCTGGGGTGGTGGTGTGGAATCCGACGGCCCCCGCGCAACCCGCCGGGAAAGCCCCCACCAGCGACGACCGCCTCGTCGAGGAGGTCCGCACGGCCATCGAACGCGGCATTGCCTATCTGAAGAAAGAACAACGCAACGGCAATTGGGAAGATTTGGTCTTTGGCGAAATCGCGGGGCTGAAAGGCGGTGTCACAGCGCTGGCGACCTTGGCGCTACTCACCTCGGGCGTCAAACCCGGCGATCCGGTGGTCGATAAAGCCTTGCAATTCCTCCAAGACCTGGAAGCGGACAAAACCTATGTCGTCGCCCTGCAAACGATGGTGCTGGCCGAAACGCGCGATCCGAAGTATCTGCCAAAGATTCAAAAGAATGTTGAATGGTTCCAGAAAACCGCGGTCTACCGCGATGGCCAACTGACAGGCTGGAGTTACCCCGCCAAGCAACTGGCCGACAACTCCAACACGCAATACGCCCTGCTGGGTCTCTACGCCGCCAAAACCGCCGGGGTGAAGATCGACGACAAACTGTGGCGAGAAATCCAAGACTTCTACACACGCACGCAACTGCCCGATGGCAACCGCGGCGGCTACTGGACCTACTACTACCCCGGCGACCCCGCCAAGAGCTTCACCATGACTGTCGCCGGGGCGTGCGGTCTGTACATCGCCAATATGGGATTGGGCCAGAGCGAACAGCAATTGAACGACCTCACCGGTGTGGCCGAACGCTGCGGTATTTATTCCGAGAACACGCCGCTGGCCAAAGGGATGCGCTGGATCGCCTTGAACTTCAACTTCATGGAGGGCAAATCCTACTTCTACAACTTCTACGGTATCGAACGCTTGGGGCGGCTCTCCGGACAGCGCTTCATCGGCCGTATCGACTGGTACCGCGAAGGCTGCCAGAAACTGGTGCGGATGCAACAACCCGATGGTTCCTTCTCCTTAGGCGCTGAGAAACGCGGTACCATCGACGCTGGGCAATCGATCATCACCACGTCGTTTGCGCTGTTGTTTTTGTCGAAAGGTCGAACACCGGTGCTTATCAGCAAGTTCGCCTGGGGCCGATTCGACAAGACCGAAGTCGCCGCCGGCCTCGGACAAGGGGTTCTGACCGAACTGGATGCCAACAATCGCCCCACTAGCGTGCAAAACTGGAACCGCAAACACAACGACTGCCGCCATCTCGTCGAGTTTGCGTCACGCGAAATCTTCGACAATGCGCCCTTGTCGTGGCAGGTTTACGATCCACGCTTGATTGATCTCAGTAGCGATGAAAAACGCCTTGCCGAAGTGGGCCTGTTGGTGCAATCACCGATCGTTTACCTCACGGGTCATGGGCCGATGCCATTTGTTTCCCGTGTCGGTGAAAATCTCACGAACGAGGAGCTGATTCTGCAAAAGTATGTCGAGGAAGGCGGTTTCCTGTTGGCCGAGGCGTGCTGCGGTGACCGGGCGTTTGCAGATTCGTTTGAAGAGTTGGTGGATCGCATCTTCCCCGGCAGCACTCTCCGCCCCATGCCCCCCGAACACGCCATCTGGACGATGTTCCCCGGCATCAGCAAGCAGGACTTCCCCGATCTGATGTACATCGATCGCGGCTGCCGCACTATCGCCGTCTTCAGCCCCAGCCCGCTGGCCGGTTATTGGGAAGAAAGTCGTTTCATCCCCACACCGACCAACGCCCGCGATCCCAAAAACCGCGGTGAGAAAGCCTTCTGCCTGGCCCGCAACATCATCGCCTATGCCACAGGCATGGAATTACCCAAACCCAAACTGACCCGTGCCCTCATCACAACAGCCAAAGACAGCAGCATCGCACGCAGCCAATTCCGTGCCTTGCAACTGAAGTACAGCAACCAAAAGGATGCGATCCCCGCGCCCGATTCCCTGCGCAACCTCATGGCCTACCTGGAAGTGCAAGCCAAGCTCAATGTGGCCAAAACCAGCGCGGTCCTGGCGCCGACCGATCCGAACTTGCACCGCTACAAGTTCATGTACCTGCACGGCCGGGCCACAATCGACTTCACACCCGACGCCATCGATAACATCAAGGCTAATCTGCAAAGCGGCGGTACCTTGTTGGTCGATGCCGCGTGTGCGGACTTCACCAAGTGGAAGCAGTTCGACCAATCGTTCCGCGCTGCAATGGAGACCATGTGGGCCGACGAGAAACTCAAGCTGCAAGTGATTCCCACCCGCACGCCGGATGGGAAGGAAGAACCGCTTTATCGCATCGCGGCCGAGGCCGGCATTGATTTGAAGAACGTCCGCTGCCGGCGCGAAAATGCCGACGGCACCGGGCCGGAGAAAGAACTCCGCACCTACCCGGTGTACCTCGAAGGCATCAAAATCGGGGAACGCTGGGTGGTCATTTACAGTAAATACGACATCGGCTGTGCGATCGAAGGTCATAAGTCCGCCGATTGCTTGGGGCACGATAAGGACAGTGCCCTCCGCATTGCCAGCGCGGTGGTTCTCTATTCGCTCAAACGCTGAAAGGATCACCCATCGGCTCAACGCACGCGCTGATGAAGCTGGTCCCGTTATGGCATCTTGTCGCTTTCGACCTGGGGATCCCCCATCGGCTCAACGCGCGCGCTGATGGGGCGGTGCCGGCCAATCAGGCCTCAAGTCTTTGACTGTTGTGGCCGTCGTCATCCTGCGGATAGCGACGGCGGATCACCATGCAAAACGCTCCGGGCCAAGGTCCGGCCTTGATCGGTCAGATGCAAATACTCGCCGCGGCGGACGACCAGCCCGCGCTGCTCGGCCCGCCGAACCACAGCGGCCACCTGCAGGGGCTGCCAGGAGAGGTGGGTGTGCAAGTCGCGCCAGCGCGATTCGTCGGCTTCCTCGGGTAACCCCTCATGTTGCAGTAAATGGACCGCCAGCATCAGTTCCTGGAAGTTTTGGATCTGTCGCCGCCGCTGCCGCCATTGGGCGATCAGTCCGCGTTCGGGAGCCGTCACAAACACCACCGCGAAAAGTAGCCCCAACGTTGCGGCCACGGCCCCCGCGGTGGTGGTATTGCCGACCTCGGCCATGAGGGTACCGCCCACAGCACCCACAATGCCCACGAGCATGGCGGCCAGCACCATCACCGCCAGCCGATTGGTCAGCACATAGGCGGCTGCCGCGGGGACAACGAAAAAACCGACCACCAATACCGGACCAACGGCATCAAACGATGCCACGGCCGTGATAGCCACCATTGTCATCAACCCGTAGTGGACTGCGGCCGGGTGGAAACCCAACACCGCCGCCAGTTCTGGATCGAACGTGCTGAGCTTCAGTTCTTTGAAAAACAGTATCACGAGTAAGCCGTTGAGCACGAGCACACCGGCGATGATCACCACCGGTGGCAGCTGAACCCCGCTGATGCTCCAACGCGGTTCGGTCGCCAATTCCGGCTGCCCCAGGAGGACAGAATCCACGTCCAAGTGAACGTTCTTCACGCTCACGCTGACCAGCAAGACTCCCGCCGCAAATAGCGCGGAAAACACCAGGCCCAAGGCCGCATCGGAGCGCATCTGCTGGCTTTGGGCTAACGTCTCGACCAAGATCACCGCCAGTAGCCCGGCAGCCGCTGCTCCCACCAGTAACCACGGGGATTCCAAGTCGCGCGTGAGGAAATACGCCACCACGATACCAAACAACAGAACATGACCGATGGCGTCGCTGGTCATCGCGGCCCGCCGCAGGACCAGAAAGACGCCCGGCAGGGCACAGGCTGCCGCGACAAGAGCGAGAACAAGCGTCAGTTCGATGATGGAACTCATGGTTGCGTGGGAGCGTTTGGATCGGGGCGGGGCAGCCGTGACCTTCGCCACCCCTTCGACCACAACCATCCGCGGGCCGGACCCACCAGCAGCGAGAGTACCACCCAGGCCGTCGCGGTCAACACAATGATTGGCCCTGTGGGGACGGATCGACCTTTCGCGAATTGGAAACTGGCCAGGTGAGCCGCAAGCGTGCCGATCAAGCCCGCGCCGGCGCCGAACACACCCGCCCCCAGCACCACGAAGCCCAACCGGTGGCTCCACTGCCGCGCGGCCACTCCAGGAGCAATCAACAGAGCCGTCATGAGCACCACGCCGACGGCTTTCAGCCCAATCACGACCGCCAGTACCTGCAGGGTGGTGAGAGTCCATTCGAGCCGCCGCACCGGTAGACCAATACTGGCGGCAAACGCCGGATCAAAACTGATGGTGGCCCATGGCTTCCACAGAGCCATCATGATCACCAGTGTGGCTGTCGTGAAGCTTCCAATGAGGAGCAAATCGTCGTGGCGGAGGAAGGCGGCTTGACCAAACAGATACCGTTCCAGTGGCGTGAGCGTAGCTCCGAGGACATTCCGCTGGATGTAGGTGAACAGCACCAAGCCAGCGCCAAAAAACACGGCCAGAACCCCGGCCAAGGCGGTATCGAAGGAGACGCGCGACCGGTGGGTGAGAAGTCTCACGGTCTGCATGGCCAGCCATCCGGCGGCTGCCCCCCCCAGCACCAACGCCAGCGGCGCCCGCGCTCCCAGCAGAAACGCCACCGCCACTCCAGGTAAGGCCGCATGAGCCACCGCGTCGCCCATTAAGCTCTGCCGACGGACGACGGCCAAGGCCCCGGTCGTGCCGGCCATCAACCCTAACAGTGCTGTACCCAGCGCCGGTTCCCAGAGCGCGGAGGTGTTCAGACGCTCAAGCAGCTCGGACCAGTTCATGAGGATGACGACGAGTGCGGCCCCGGGTCTTCGCCCAGTCGGCGTAAATACTCTGGTTCCCAGGATTCTTGCTCATCGACCGGTTCGACATGAATCGTCACGGCTACTTCCGGTAATACCCGCGTCACCGCTTGGGTTAACTGTTCTGCGAGGTGATGTCCTTCGCGTACCGACAAATCCCCATCGACCAGCAGATGAAACTCCACAAAGCGGCGTGCGCCGGAGAGGCGTGTACGGAGCATGTGGAAGGTCGCCCCGGCGGGCAGATGGGCTTGAATCACTTCGCGGAGTCGTTCGTATTCGTGCGGCGGAATCGCATGATCCATCAGACCGTCGAAGGAACGGCGGATCAGGCCGTAGCCGATCCATGTGATGTGTGCGCCCATGCCAATGGCCAGCAAGGAGTCGAATAACGTATAGCCCGTCAGGTAAACCAAGGCTAATCCGGCCAGGACACCCACGGAGGTCCACACGTCGGCCATCAGATGTTGCCCATCGGCTTCCATGACGATGGATTGGTGCTGGCGGCCATAGTGGAGCAATAGGCGGGCGACGAGGAGATTGATCAGCGATGCGGCCAGGGCCAGGGCCGAACCGACTTCCAGCTGGGCGAGTGGCTCGGGGAATACCAGACGGTGCCAGCCATAGCCCGCAGCGCCCAAGCCGGCGACGACAATCAGCACACCCTCCAGACCGCTGGAAAAGAATTCAATTTTCTCATGGCCGTAGGTGTGGGTAGGATCAGCGGGGTGGGAAGCATACCACAGGGCGAAGTAGGCGGTCAGGGCAGCCAGAAGGTTGACCAACGATTCCAAAGCATCGGTCAGAAGCCCTACAGAACCCGTCAGAGCATAGGCGGTGCCTTTCAAACCGATGGTCAATACCGCTGCCACTACGGATAATGCGACCGGCCAACGCAACTGGGCCAAAGGTTCCATGCCGAAGTTCACTTCCCATCTGCGACTCGCCGTGCCCAGAACACCGTTTTGGGCCGGGGTAGTAGCCCAGCGCTTTTCGGTTTCCCCCTTGGCACAACCCGTGTGTCGAGGGCAGCGCGAATGTCAGCCGTATTGTCAAATGTCAGCCGTATTGTCACAAGCAGCGATTTCCAGTTGCCCCCTTGGTACAAGCCGTGGAAGGCTCTCTTCTCAACTGACCCGGGGGATACCCAAGTGGCCAGGGCGATCACTTGCGGCCATTGAGTTCTGCCAAGCGTTTTTCGGCTTGCCGAATGCGGTTGGGATCGGTGTCGTGGTCGATGACACTGCGATACAGTTCCATCGCCTTCGAGCGTTCGTTGAGGTGGCGATCGTAGAGGATCGCCGCACGCAGGCGTGCGTCGGTACGGCTGCCTTTGGCCCATTCGAAGGATCGCTCGAAGTATTTGGCGGCTCGGTCATACTGTTTATAGGCTCGGCTTTCGTAAATGTCGCCCAGTTGATACGCCACATCGCCGATTTTGTCGGAACTGGGGTATTTTTCGAGTATTTCGCGCAACAGTAGTTCAGCACGCCGCATATTGAGAATATAGTCGTCGCCCAAGCCTTTGCCTTTGTATTCCATCGCCAGCCGGTACAGATCATTGGCTTCTTTGACGTTGACGCGGGCTTCCAGCGTCGGGGGGGGCACATCTTTGACGTCGAGATTGTACGATGGCTTCCAGGCGAGGTGATAGGCCATCAGTTCACGTTCGGCCCAGGCAGCGCGTTGCTTATCACCGACTTTCACATAATGTTCGTAAAGCGCTTTGAGGCTATTCTCATATTCTTTACGGGCATTGATACACCGCTCCACCAAGGCCACGTCGGAGAAGCCCGACGCCGCGGAGGGCAATTTCTCCTCGGCGGCCGTTCCGCCGCCAGGTTCACTGAGCGGTTTGTTGGGTTGAGCCAAGCCCTCACTGAGGCTGAGAGTCAGTCCGCTGAGCAGGCTCACGAGAAGGAAGCGCATCATGAGCGTCTTCTCCTGCGAGGGCGGAGTGCTGGGAAAAACAACGAACCCACGGAGTCGCCGGCCGTGGGTTCGCACCCCCGTAGGCAGCGCCGTCGGCAACCTCAGGCCTCCCCGGCTTTGGGGTCACGGGGGAGAGCCGTTCCTCCCATGCGGGAGTCGCCCGGACCGCTGACCGGGGGCAGGCCCATCTTGGAATCGCCACCACTGCCACTGCCCGTGGGATACGGCGTGTGCGATCCGCTGGTGCGCTGGTCGGGTCGGCCAAAGATCATGCGCCCCGCCGGCGTTTGCAACACGCTGGTGACCACGATGGAAATTTCCTGGCCAATGTGCGGTCGTCCCTGCTCGATAACCACCATAGTACCATCGTCGAGATAGCCGACCCCTTGCCCCACCTGGTCACCGGCTTTCACAACGCGGACCTGCAAATACTCGCCCGGCAACGCCACCGTCTTCATCGCGTTGGCCAGTTCGTTGAGGTTGATGACATCCACACCTTGCAACTGGGCGATTTTGTTAAGGTTGAAGTCATTGGTGACCACGCGGGCGTTGAGTGATTTCGCCAGCAGCACCAGCCGCTCGTCCACACGAACACGTTCGCCGGTGCGCAATTCGGGGACGTTGCCATCGTGCATCTGCAGTTGCAGTTTCGGATTATTCTGCAATCGCTTCAGCACGTCGAGTCCGCGGCGGCCACGGTTGCGTTTGAGTTTGTCGGAACTATCGGCGATGGCTTGCAGCTCTTGCAAGACGAAACGCGGCACAATCAGCGGATTGTCAATCAACTTAGTATCGCACACATCGGCGATCCGGCCATCGATGATGACGCTGGTATCCAAGACCAGTGGCCGTCCACCCCGGGTTTGTTTGGAAAATTCGACATACGGGATAATAAAGCGAAACTCGTCTTTGGTTTGTAGAAGCGTTGAAATCGTTACATAACAGCAAATCACAGTAATCAATAAGCGCGACAATAAATTCAGGGGCGATTTTTCCCCATAGGTCATTTCAATGATCGGCGCCAAAGCCAGCGAAAAGAGATAACCCAACAGAAGCCCCAGCAACAACCCAAAATACACAGCCGAAATGGTGGTGATCTGCTTTTGTTTTTCGCGCAAATCGGTGAATAGCACCAAGAAACCCACTAGCAGCATCGCGACAGGGACCAACACCATGCTGGTACTATCGCGCACGTCCGCGAACATGGTGATAGCGATGCTGACCATACCAATCAGCAAGCAAATGTAAGTGATTCGAACCAGCCACAACAGCATGGGAACCTCGGGAAAATGGGAGTGGGTCTGATGAACCGCACTCACGATTCTTTCATCTTATCGGTCCAGGGTGGGTAGAAACAGTCGTTGATACTCCCACTGGGCGTAGCGGTCGGTCATACCGGCGAGATAATCGCCGACCACACGTTCCAGACAGTCGATCCGCGGTCGGGCGGCTGTGGACCAACCGGGCGGTGGTGGACCGATGCGGACTTCGGCACCCGTCCAGCGGCGCAGGTGCTTTTCGGGTAACAGTTCCGGCGAACGGACATATTCCGCAAAAAGCGCTTGCAGAATCCGTTTGCCATTGGTCGTCATCCGCAAGACCTGGTGATGCTTATAAACCCGCTCGTGGAGAAAACGTTCCAGCCCCTGGCGTAGCGCGGTCAATTCGGAGGAAAATCCGACCAGTGGCTGGGTGGCTGTGCGAACATCGGCGATGGTGCGAATGTTCGCCGCTTCCAGCCGGCGGGTGGTTTCTTCCAACAAATCGGCGACCTGCCACGCCAACAATTCGCGGATCACGGCGATGCGCAAGGCACCATCGCGTAAGCCGGGGGTGTGCTGGCGAACCCGGTCCACGGCCAGCGCCCAGAATTCGACACGTGCCAGCTCGTCGAGAGTAATAACCCCCAGCCCTAGCGCATCGTCGGTATCGTGGGTGTCGTAGGCGAGGGAATCGACGGCGTCTACCAGTTGGGCTTCCAGCAAAGGGCTGCCGGCTGCGCGGAATTCCTCACATTCGGGTATATCCCACCGCCCACTATGTTGGACGAACGCTTCGCGGACTTCAAACGACAAATTCAAGCCGGGAAACTGCGGGTAGCGTTCCTCCAGTTCATCCACCCGGCGTAGACCAAACAAGTTGTGGTCGAAGCCGCCAAAGGGCCGCAGACACTCGTTGAGAGCCTCCTCGCCGGCGTGGCCGAAGGGAGGGTGGCCGATGTCGTGGGCCAGGGCGATCGCTTCCGCCAAATCTTCGTTGAGTCGCAGGCGGCGCGCCACCGTGCGGGCCACTTGGGTCACTTCGAGGGTATGGGTCAGGCGGGTACGGTGATGATCGTTGATGGAAGCGACGAAGACCTGGGTTTTGCCGGTCATACGGCGGAACGCGGTGCAGTGAACGATACGTTCACGATCGCGTTGGTAGAGCGTGCGGTAAGGATGGGCGGCCTCGGGGTAGCGTCGCCCGCGACTGGCCCGCGACGACATCGCATAGGGGGCCAGCCACCGCTCTTCCCAGTCCAGCCAATCGACGGTCGTTATTGCAGGTGGCATACAACGTAGGGGATTTCCCAAGGGGGGATGGCCGCGCCTCACCACCGACACCCGGCTCCCCGCTTACGACGCAACCGCCGCCGCAGCCAACACGCGGCGGCAGTCGTCCGCCAACATATCGTACAACGCTTCCAGCGATTGGGAAATGACACGCGTGTCGGCCACAACCGGCATGAAATTGGTATCGCCATTCCACCGGGGAACCAAATGCCAATGCAAATGCCCCGGCAAACCCGCCCCCGCCACACGACCCAAATTCAAACCAATATTGAACCCCGCGGGCGTCATACGCTTCTCCAGAATCCCCACCAGCTTCCGCAACGTCACTTGCAGATCGAGCAATTCATCGTCGCTCAGCTCAGCCAGCGTGGCCTTGTGGGCGACGGGGGCCACCAACAAATGGCCGTTGTTGTAAGGGAAGCGATTGAGCACCACCACGGAGCGGGCCGTACGCCCCAGCAGCAGATTGTCGCGATCGTGCGTGTCGCGCACTGCGTGGCACAAAAAGCAATCACTGCCCGAATCTGGCAGCGGCTGTTTGGTCGCGGTGATATACGCCAAGCGCCACGGGGCCCATAGACGATCCATGCGGCGACTCCCTGAGGAAAATAAGCGGTGCCGATGCCTTGCCACACACCCTATCGATCAACTCAACTCAACCAACGATATTTCACAACCAACGATATTTCACACAACATCTTCACACACAATCACTTAGAATTTCGGTGGCGAGAATGCCGGCCTTTGGTGTCCGGTCCACAGGCGATGGTGACGCGGCTCGGCTCCGCGGCCGTGAGGTCGGGGGTGCGGTCCAGCCGCCTCCCGTGGTCCGCGCCGCGTGCCAAGCCCGCAGGGGCGTTGCTTGACTGTGTTCCAAGCCCGCAGGGGCGTTGCTTGACTGTGTTGCGCGTCGGTCCTAACATGACTGTCTTCACGGATTCTCCAACACGAGCGTGAGTGTAGTCATGGCGGTACCCAAACGACGCACGTCCAACTCCCGGCAAGGGCACCGGCGTAGTCATCATCGGCTCGTTGCGGTGCAAATTCAATATTGCCCGCGTTGCAACGAACCGGTGTTGCCGCACCGGGTCTGCTCCAATTGTGGGTTTTATCAAGGCCGCGACGCGATCCAATTGCCCGATGAGAAACAGGGGAAGTGACCTATGCGGATCGCCCTCGACGCGATGGGCGGTGATCACGGCCCGACACCCAACGTCCACGGGACGCGGTTGGCCCTCGAAGCAAACCCCGATCTGACCATTGTGCTGGTTGGCGATCAAGCGCAACTCGAACCGCGCTTGGCCGCCGCGGCGGTGCCGGCCAACCGCGTGGAGCTGATTCATGCGCCGCAAGTGGTCGAAATGAGGGAAAAACCCGCGGAAGCGATCCGGCGCAAGCCCGAAGCGTCGATCTTCCGCTGCTGGCAACTGCTGGCCACGGGGGCCGTCGAGGGCCTGGTCTCGGCCGGCAACACCGGCGCGGTGGTCGCCGGGGGTCTGAAAACCCGCAAATTCCTCCACTGCGTTCATCGACCCGGCATAGCCACCGTCATGCCCACGGCCAAGGGCCGCTGTGTGATTCTCGATGTCGGGGCCAATGTCTTCCCCAAACCGCGGCATCTGCTCGAATATGGGGTGATGGGTAAAGTGTTCGCTCAGTCGATGCTCCACATCGACCGGCCGCTTTTGGGGTTGATGAACGTCGGCGAGGAGGAAGGCAAAGGGCACGAGTTGGTCCAAAAAACCTATGAGCTTTTCCGCACTAGCCACCTGAAAGATCACTTTTACGGCAATATTGAAGGGCGCGACATCCACCGCGGCACCGTCGATGTGGTGGTGACCGATGGTTTTACGGGCAATGTCGTGTTAAAGTTGTGTGAAGGCGTTTTTGAATTCATCATGGGGATGGTCAAAAGCGAGGTCATTCACCCACTGCCCCATGATCGTGAGCTGGCGGCCCAGGCCGCCGTGCAGTTGGTCGGCAAGTATCACTATAGCGCGTTTGGTGGAGCGCCACTACTGGGGGTCGATGGTGTGTGCATCATTTGCCATGGTTCCTCCAACGAGCGTGCGATTGCCAACGCCTTGAGCGTCGCGGCTTTGGATTGTCGTTTGAAAATCAACGACAAAATCGTAGCCGAGTTGGAACAATTGCCCAGCGGCAACGACGACTGAGCCAAGCCGGTATCCTGATCGAAGAATATCCTGATCGAAGAATATCATCGCCCTGGGGTCCGCGCAGGTAGAAGCGCGAAGGCGGCCCCGACGGCTTCCGGAGGGCCACCGGACCAACCCACAGGATGGATGCAACATGCCACGGATTGCCTTTCTCTTCCCCGGTCAAGGGGCGCAAACAGTGGGCATGGCCCAAGCCCTGTGTGCCTCCCTGCCGGCAGCGGCACGACTTTTCGACCGGGCGGCGACAATTCTGGGCTACGACCTGTTACAAATCTGCCGCGACGGGCCGGCGGAGAAGTTGAACGCCACCGACATCAGCCAACCGGCCATCTTTGTCGCTAGCCTGGCCGCGTTGGAACAACTGCGGGCCAGCGAACCGACGGTGGAAGACGACGTGGTGGCTACGGCCGGGCTGAGTCTGGGCGAATACACCGCTTTAACCTTCGCAGGCGCCTTGACGTTTGATGACGGCCTGCGGCTCGTGCAAGCCCGCGGCCAAGCGATGCAACAGGCCGCGCAAGCCGTCCCTTCCGGCATGGTCAGCGTCCTGGGGATCGACCGGGCCGAAGTCGAGGCCTTGGTGGCCCAAGCCCGCGGCTCCGACACGTTGGAAATTGCCAATCTGCTCTGCCCGGGCAACACGGTCGTCTCGGGCATGTTGGCAGCCCTGGAGCGCTTCGAGCAGTTGTGCCTGCGCCACGGTGCGATCCGCACGGTGCGTTTGGCTGTCGCCGGGGCCTTTCATACATCCTTAATGAAACCGGCGGACGAAAAACTGGCCGCAGTTCTGGCGAATATCCCTCTACAAGCGCCGCGGGTGCCCGTGTGGTCGAATGTGGACGCCCAACCCCACACCGACCCCCACGAGATTCGCCAATTGCTGGTCCGACAAGTTCTGGCTCCAGTCCGCTGGGAAGAAACCCTGCGCGGATTGTTGGCTGCGCGGATCGAACGGTTTTACGAAATTGGCCCCGGACGGGTGCTGGCTGGCTTACTGAAACGGATCGACCGCCAGGCGGACCTGCGCAACATTCCGGCCCTCTAGCAAGCAACCCCGTTCGACCGAAGTGATCAGCAGGCCGGATTTTCCGCTTTCACGACGGGCGTCAGGGAATTGGGGTTTTCCCCAAGCGGGCAGATTAGTAGATTTCTTTCGTATATGAACCCGCGGGTGGCCACCGGCTGCCCCCCGGCGGGTCGAAGCATCCACAGGTGCGGCTTGGCGTGACCGGTTGGAGCCGGTCAGCGCGCAAGCGCTGCGGTGGTCGACCCACCGCCCGGAGGATCAAACCGTGTCCGTTGAGCAACGTGTGATCGAAATTGTCAGCGAACATTTCGCCTACGACAAAGAGAAGATCACTCGCAATACCACCTTTATCGAAGACATCGGCGCCGATTCCCTCGACATTGTCGAGTTTGTCATGGAATTGGAAGAAGAGTTCGACATCCAAATCCCCGACGATCAAGCGGAAAAGATCAAAACCGTCGGTGAAGCGATCGACTATATCGATGCCGCGGTCAAAAGCAAAACCCAGTGATGGTCATGATGCGTCGTCGGGTCGTCATCACCGGGTTGGGTACTGTCAACCCGCTGGCCTTGAATGTGCCGGACTACTGGCGGGGCCTGCTCGCCGGGCGCAGTGGCATTGCGCCCATCACCCTCTTTGACACGTCCGCCGCCCCCCTCATCAACGGTACTACTGTCCCCTTCAAAGTCACCTTTGGCGGTGAAGTCAAAGGCTTTCAACCCGAACCGATCATCGACGCTCGCTCGGCCCGCAAGCTCGATCGCTTCACCCAATTCGCCCTGGTGGCCGCGCACGAAGCGATCCGCGACAGCGGCCTTGAGCTGGCGAAAGAGAACCCCTTCCGTTGTGGTTGCATCATCGGCAGTGGTATTGGCGGATTGGCCGAATTGGAGGACGCCCATACCACCCTGATGGAACGCGGACCGGGCCGCCTCTCCCCCTTCGTCATCGCCAAGATGATCGCCAATGCCGCCAGCGGCAATATCTCCATCCGCTATGGTCTGCGCGGTCCGAACACCACGGTCAGTACCGCCTGCTCGTCGGCTGCGCATGCGATTGGCGATGCCCTGGCGGCGATCCGCTATGGCTATGCCGATGTCATGATCACCGGTGGTAGCGAAGCGGCGATCACGCCGTTAGGGTTGGGGGGCTTTATCGCTTGCCGTGCCCTTTCCGAACGCAATCATGAACCTACAAGGGCCAGCCGCCCGTTCGACAAAGACCGCGACGGCTTCGTTCTCAGTGAAGGGGCCGGGATTCTCGTTCTCGAAGAATACGAACGGGCCAAAGCGCGCGGAGCCACGATCTATGCCGAAGTTTGTGGGGTCGGTAACACCGCCGATGCCTACCACATCACGGCCCCGCATGAAGAAGGCCTCGGAGCCGCCGAAGCCATGCGCCTGGCCATCACCGATGCCGGCTGGAATCCCGAGGAGGTGCAATATCTCAACGCCCACGGCACCAGTACCCCGTTGGGCGATGTGGCGGAAACCAAAGCGGTCAAGCAAGTTTTTGGAGACCATGCCAAAAAGTTGATGATCTCCAGCACCAAAAGCCTCATTGGGCATCTGCTGGGGGCCAGTGGCGGTGTCGAAGCGATTGCCTGCGCCCTGAGCATCCACCATGGCGTTCTGCACCCAACCATCAATCTGGACAATCAAGATTACGAAGGCGGCTGCGACCTGGACTACATCCCGCACACGGCCCGGGAAGTGCGCGTGCGCCGCGTGTTGTCGAATAGCTTCGGCTTCGGCGGGCATAACTGCTCGTTGGCCCTCGGCGCGGTGTAATGTTCCCCTACTGTGGGCTACGCCTTCACCTAGTCACCCTCGCTTCTTCGCCCCCCCGGCTCCCCTCTCCCCGCGCATGTCCGCGGGCACCACCTATGGTCCTTTCATCCGGCCTTGTCGGGTCGAAGTTCATCCGCTGTTTGGGTTTGGGATGCTCTCGGTGGCGCCGGTGGCCGAGAAGGGCCGAAGAACTGTGGCCCGCAGCGGTGGGGTTTGTGTCCAGAAACGATCGTGGCTTGCGGTGAGGAACGCTTGTGAAACGTGTGGTGTTTGATCGGTGTGGCCCGCCGGCGGACGTGCTGCGGGTGGAAGACGATGTACCAGCGCCACAACCGCGCCGCGGTGAGGTGCTGGTCCGTATGCTGGCCAGTCCGGTGAATCCTTCCGATCTGATGTACATCGCCGGTCAGTATGGCCTCAAACCGGTGCTGCCGGCCACACCCGGTTTTGAGGGTGTAGGTATTGTGGAAGCTCACGGCGGCGGGCTGTTGGGGTGGCTGCGCCGGGGCCGCCGCGTCGCGGTCATCAACGACCGTGTGGGGAATTGGGCGGAATACACCGTGACCCAGGCGCGGCAGGTCCTTCCGGTGCCCGACGAACTGAGCGATGAACAAGCCGCTACGTTCTTCGTCAACCCCGCCACCGCCTTGGCCATGACGCAGAAGGTACTCCGTATTCCCCGGGGGGCGTGGTTGGTCCAAAGCGCTGCGGGGGGAGAACTGGGCAAAATGGTCATCCGCTTGGGGGCCAAATATGCGTTTCGCACGATCAATATTGTGCGTCGTCGCGAACACGTTGAGGAACTGAAGAAGTTGGGGGCCGATCAGGTTATCGTGGCATCGGAGGGTTCGATCGCGCAGCAGGTGCGGCGGATGGTGCCCGAAGGCGTGCGTTACGCGCTGGATGCTGTGGGGGGGTCGGTGGGGTCGGAGGTGGTGGCCTGCTTGGGTGAGGGGGGGCGCTGTTTGGTGTATGGTTCACTGGCGGATGAACCGATAGCCGTTCATCCGCGGGCGCTGATTGGCAATACCTTGCGCGTGGAGGGTTTTTGGCTGGCCCGGTGGGCGCGCACGCAGAGCATTCTGACAATGCTGCGTTTGTTCCGCCAGGTGGCGAGCCTGATGCGGGAAGGGGTGCTGCAATCGCAATTCGCCGCGGTTTACCCTCTGGAGCAGGTCCAGCAAGCGGTCACCCATGCGGCCCAGCCGGGCAAGGGGGGGAAGGTGTTGCTCAAAATCGGCGATCGCTAAGCGGCGCAGAATCGGCCTAGCTGCGGGAACGTCTCGACGGTAAGAGACGTGAAGGGGGCTTACGCCGTTGCGGCCGCTCACTATCATGGCAGTAAGAATCCTCCCCCCGGCCCACCCGAGACTGCCAATGACGACTGAAGTCGACTATAAACCGGGTCTTGAAGATGTTCCGGCGGCCAAATCCGCGATCAGTTTTCTCGATGGCAAGAAAGCTGTCCTAGAGTATCGCGGTATTGCAGTTGAGGTTCTCGCCAAGGAAAGCACGTTTGAGGAAGTGGCCTGGTTGCTCATCAAAGGCGAACTGCCCACGCAGAAGCAATTGGCCGACTTTGATCACGACCTCCGCCAGCGCCGCAGTATTCACTTCCGCCTCAAAGACCTCATTCGTTGCATGCCCGCCGAGGGGCACCCGATGGATGCCCTGCATGCTGGAGTCGCGGCGTTAGGCATGTTCTACCCTTGCCCACATGTCAACGATCCGGGGAAGAACTGGGACGCCACCCTGCGGCTGTTGGCCAGCCTACCCACGCTGGTGGCCGCCTTCCACCGCACCCGTCGTGGTGAAGACATCCTCGATCCGCGCAGCGATCTCGATCACGCTGGCAACTTCTACTACATGCTTTTTGGCAAAGAACCCACACCCGCCGTCCGCAAAGTCCTCGATGCTTGCCTGATTCTGCATGCCGAACACACCATGAACGCCAGCACCTTCGCCGCCCGGGTGACTGGCTCCACCCTCGCCAATCCGTATCAGACGATCGCCTCGGCGGTGGGCGCCTTGTCCGGTCCGCTCCACGGGGGGGCCAATGAGGAAGCCTTGCGGCAATTTGAAGAGATCGGCGGGCCGGAAAATGTCAAGGCCTGGCTGGAGGCGAAACGCGCGGCCGACCCGAAATTCAAAGTGATGGGCATTGGCCACCGGGTCTACAAAGTCAAGGATGCCCGGGCGACGGTCTTACAAGAGATTGCCGAGCACATGTTTGCGGAAACAACGCGGCCCAAGAATTACGAAACTGCCCTAGAACTCGAACGCCTCTGCGCGGGCATCTACGGACCCAAAGGCATCTACCCGAATGTCGATTTCTACTCGGGGGTCGTGTACCAGGCGATTGGGATTCCCACGGATTTGTTCACACCCATCTTCGCCATTGCCCGCGTGGCCGGCTGGCTGGCCCATTGGACGGAACAATTGGTCGGCAACCGGATTTTCCGACCCGAACAGATTTATGTGGGCCGAACTGGTGTCAAATACGTCCCGTTGGAAGAGCGACCATGAACCGTCTGCGCGAAGCCCTCGACCAACTCGATTTCACCCGCCGCTACACCCTCGAACGCCTCGAGTCGGTGCCACTGTCGGCCTGGTTCACCATTCCGCCCGGCGGTGTTTCGCACATCGCTTGGCAGGTGGGTCATATCGCGATGGCGGAGTATCTGCTGTGTCTGGCCCGTTTGCGACCCCGCAGCGCGGCCGATGAAGCGCTGATCCCGGATAGCTTCCTCCAGCAGTTTGGCCGCCAATCCGATCCGGCGCAGGTGACCGGAATTTCCGCCGAGCAGATTCGCGATGTCTATCACCGGGTTCATGCCCAAGTGATGGCGGAACTACCCCACTATCCCGATGCCGACCTCGACTTGCCCGTGCTGCGGCCCCATCCGCTGTTCACCACACGCCTGGCCAGCCTGCGCTATGCTCCTTTGCACGAGATGCTCCATTGTGGCCAAATTGCGCTCATCCGCCGGATGCTCGGCTATCAACCGATTTGGTGAACCTGGCGGCAGCAGGGCTTGTCGGATACAGTCGCGGCCCTTCGTCGCCAACTTCGACCCAAGTAACTTCGGACTCCCCCACGCGGAATATCCCTCATGCTTGACGCGGACTTCATTCGGCAAAATGCCGAGGCGGTGAAACGCAACTGCCACCAGCGCGGTGTTTCCGCGGCCCCCGTCGATCGGGTGGTGGCCCTAGAAACACAACGCAAGGAATTGGTGCAGCGGCGCAGTGCCACAGCGGCGAAAAAGAACGAAATCAGCAAGAAGTTCCCGACCGCAACAACGCCC
Organism: Gemmata sp.; assembly: GCA_025055115.1. Lineage (GTDB taxonomy): Bacteria > Planctomycetota > Planctomycetia > Gemmatales > Gemmataceae > Gemmata. The sequence goes on along the minus strand of JANWYJ010000045.1, from coordinate 16,551 downwards.
GAAGAAAAGCAGGCCCTCAAAGAGCAAGCGGCCGCCGTGGATCAGGACGTGGCGGCGATTGACGAGCAATTGAAGGCCGTGGCAAGTGAGCTGCACGCGCAGTTACTGCTCATTCCCAACATGACGCATCCGGACGCCCCGGTCGGTGGCGAAGAGGCCAACCGAGTCGTCGGTCAGTTCGGCGAACCGCGCCAGTTCGATTTTCCACCCCTAGATCACGTCGAATTGTGTGAAAAGCTCGATTTGGCGGATTTTGAAGCCGGCGCCAAAGTGGCCGGCCAGAAGTTCTACTTCCTGAAAAACGAAGCCGCCCTTCTGGAAGTGGCCTTGGTCCAATACGCCCTGCAGCACTGCCGGCGAGCCGGCTACACCCCCATTGTGACCCCAGACCTGGCGCGGGTCGACGTTCTGGAAGGCATTGGCTTTATGCCACGCGACCCCAACCCGCAGACGCGGCAAATCTACACCATCGCCGATACCGACCTGTGCTTGATCGCGACGGCAGAAATTACCCTCGGGGGCATGCACCGCGACCAAATTTTGGACGAAGCCGAATTACCCAAACGCTATGTCGGCCTGTCACACTGCTTCCGCACCGAGGCCGGAGCCGCAGGACGCGACACACGCGGCCTGTACCGCGTCCACCAATTCACCAAGGTCGAGATGTTCGCTTTCTGTACACCCGAAAGCAGCGATGCCATCCATGAAGAGATTCGTACCCTCGAGGAGCAAATCTTCCAAGGGTTGGGTTTGTGTTATCGGGTGATCGATACCGCCACCGGCGATCTGGGCGGTCCGGCGTACCGCAAGTACGATCTGGAAGCGTGGATGCCCGGTCGTGGACAGGGTGGCGCATACGGGGAAATCACCAGCACCAGCAATTGTACCGACTTCCAAGCGCGCCGTTTGGGTATTCGTTACAAAGGCAAGGGATTCAAAGGCACACGCTTCGTCCATACCCTCAATGGCACCGCGGTGGCGTGTACGCGGGCCATCATCGCCATTCTCGAAAATTACCAACAGGCCGACGGTTCGGTGGTCATTCCGGAAGTGCTGCGACCGTGGGTCGGCCAAGACCGCATTCAGCCCAAAAAACGGGGATAATGCGGCCTTGGTCGTTGGCCACAGGTGCCGTCCCCAGTGGGCCAAAACCGCAGAATGCCAAGACAACGCTCGGAGTGTAGGCCCTGCGAGCCTGGACTCAGAGCACACCATCGCAGCGACCCGGCCGGCTGTCCGCGGGGCACTGGCGATCCTTCTGGCCAAGTCCGGTCGAGTTCGCCGGCCTGTGCCGATAACACCAGCGGCGCAGGCCGAAAGGGTGCCAACGGTTCGTCCCCTTCCACCCCGAATGATGCTTGTGCCGACAGAAACAAAGATACGCATCAATCCGCCACATCCCCGGTACCGTCGCAGGAAGAAAGCGAGGTTTGTTGACGACAACCGCCCAGCCGGAACGATGTGATTTCTACCTTTTCGAGCTCCACGGAAAAACAGCGTTTTGTGAAGGACGGAGCAGGGGTGGGCGTTCCGACGTCACAATTGCGATCTGGCCGAAATTCGCAAAACGCCGTTGCTGCGTCGGCACGGGCTTTTCATAATTTATTGTTCAGATTCGCCTCACGGTTTGTACCCACACCCAACCGTTGCGGAGCGGATTTTCGCCCAGACAAGAATCCCGCGCGATTCTGGCAGCAGACATTCAGAAAACGAAACCTTCCGGCTGTCGCGGTGTTAGCTGAGTTGCCCCCAAGCGGCCAACACCGCCCACGGGAGGGAGAAAAAGGGGTTCGGCACACGACGGATTTCCGGAATCATCTTACGAATCGATTCAGTGGCCGCACCTCGTGTAATTCCATCCACGAACGACTCGTTGTGGTGGATGCCCCACTCGTTATCCGCGGAGAACGCCCCCACAAAACGCTGTGTGCCTGCGTTGGGGGTCCGCAGGTACAACCGACAGCAACGCCATTCCCATCGCTGGCGTCGCGGGGCGCTAGCATGCGGGAACTCTGGGACGTTTTGGACTTTCACCCGTCAGGGTATTGCGGAACTCTGGGATTGAACACTCTCGGATTCGCGGAGACCACAAGTACTCCGCTACTCCTTCGAGAAAGGCCACTTCGATGAGTTGGTACAAGATTTTCGGTCACAGCGGTTCAAGCCCCAAGCGGTCGCTGGCCCAACGCAAGCGTCTGCCACGCCGACTGGAACTGGAACAACTGGAAGAACGCGACGTTCCCGCCATACCGACCGTACTGAGCGTGACGCCGGGCACTGGCGGTACTCTCGGCACCAACATCACCATCCAATTCTCGGAAGACGTGTTCGGGGCCGACAACCCCGACACCTATCGGTTATTTGCCGCAGATGGAACGCAGGTCAACATCGCCCAAGTCTCCTACAACAGCGCGACATTCGTCGCCGTCATTTCGCGGAACGATTTGTCGGTCAATGGGGGCGCGTTGACGGCTGGTTCCTACTCGCTGTTTTTGCGCGGCGATCAGATCATCAGTAAAAGCACACTCGATCCCTTGGCACGGCCAGGGGAAATCGTTGTGGCCAACGTCAATACGGGCTTTGGCAGCCTTTCGACTGCTCCGTTGACCGGTGATGGCCTGGGTGCCGTTTCGACGATCAGCTTGCCCGCTTCGGGGACCACCAACTTCGCGCCGACAGCCGTGCTGTCCGCCGATGTCAACAACGACGGCATCGCCGACCTGTTGGTCGCTAGCAACAAGCAATCAACCGTCAACGTCTATCTCGGTCAGGCTTCCGGGGGGTTCGCGACGACCCCGAATTTGTCGTTGGACCTGCCCGCGGGGGCCGGTGCGGTCGCGATGGTATTGGCCGACTTCAACAACGATAACAAGCTCGACCTGGCCGTGGCCAATAATGCCACCGGCAACGTCAGTATTTTCCTCAACCAAAACAGCACCCCCGGAGAATTGGCCTTCGGTGGCGCCACAAACATCTCGGTGGGTAGTGGGATTAACGGGATCGTCGCCGGGAAATTCAACAAAGATGCCAATCTCGACTTGGCCTTCTCCGCCGCCACTCTCAACGGATCGAACTTTGTCGTTTATCTGTTAACCGGCAACGGTGATGGTTCATTCTCCACCACCGCGACGACGATCGCGGTGGGGACCAATGCCCCGGCCAACTTGCAGACACCTTCAAGTATTGCTGTGGGCCGATTCACCGATGATGAACTCGATGATCTGGTGGTGGGGGGGAGCAACGGGGTTTCGGTGTTGCTCAATACCAGCACGGGGGCGACACCGAGCTTCAACGCCACGTTTATCTCCGGTAGCGCGGCCAGCTCCGTGGCCACCGGGATTGTCCGCACCAACGTCGGCACCAGTCAAGAACGCGACATCGTGGTGACAACGACGGCCAGCGGTGGACAGATTTACGCCTTGCTCAACAATGGCACTGGTACGTTCCAGAGTACCGCAGGAATTGGCGCGGGCGTCACCAATCCGTCGGCTCTGCAGCTGCGCGATTTGAATCACAATGGCAACCTGGAGCTGGTTTATGTGAACAATGCCGCGGCGGGGGGCTTCATTTCCCGGTCGGCATTGCAAACGGGGCTGATCACGGCCTCCAGTGGCGATGGCACCAATCCGATCACAATCACCAGCCCCAATCACGGTCTGGTCACCGGACAGCGGGTGGCGATCGCCAACGTCGGCGGTTTCACCGCGGCCAACGGGACCTTCTACATCACGGTTGTCAACGCCAATACCTTCACCCTCAACGGTACTAACACCGCGGGCACCGGTACCGCCAACACCGGAACCTGGATCGCTCTTCCCGGCATCATCACCAACGTTACCAAAGACACGTCGTCGTCGGCCACCGACACGCGCATTCTGGTCACCAGTCCCAATCATGGGCTTCGCAGCGGTCAACAAATCACCATCTCGGGCGTGGGCGGAGCTACCGGGGCCAACGGCACCTTCTTTGTGACCGTTGTGGATGCCAATTCCTTCTATCTCAACGGTACCCAGAACACCCCGCTGGGCGGGACTTACACCGCCAACACGGGGACTTTTGCCTTGCCGGTCACGCCGACCGGGGCCACACCTGTCGGCGTGGCCATCACGCCCACAAAAACTGGCACGATTACCGACGTGACCGGCAATGGTCAGCCGGTGGTCATCACCAGCTCCAATCATGGCTTATTCACCGGACAATTGGTGCGGATCAGTGGTGTCGGCGGAAATACCGCGGCCAACGGCATCTTCCGGATCACCGTATTGGATGCGAACCGCTTCCAACTGGTCGGGGTGATTGGCAATGGCAACTACACCAGTGGCGGGACGTGGTCGGCAACCCTCGACTTCAACAACGATGGTATCGCCGATCTGGTGACCACCAACAACACCGACAATACCAGCGGTACCCTCTCTTACTACACCGGCAGTGGCACACCTGGCCAAGGAGATGGAACCTTCCTGGCCGCGACACATCTGCCGCTGAGCGGGACCACACCTCAGCCGACGCCCTTTGCGGTCGCGGTGGGCGATTTGAATAACGATGGCATCCCGGATTTGGTCGCCGTGGACAAGGCCAATAACCGGGTCAACATTTTCCTCGGCCTGCGGGGTGGCGGCTACAGTGCCCCCACGACGCTGTCGACGGTGGTCGGTGGCTCCGGCGGCAACAGCCGTCAGCCGGTGTCCGTGGCCTTGGGAGACCTGAACGGTGACGGTCGGCTGGATATTGTCACCGCCAGTGCGCAGGACAATAACGTCTCGGTTTTCCTGAATACCTCCACAGGGGGCAACCTGTCGTTTGGCACACCGACGCGTTTCTCGGTGGGAACGAACCCGACCCAAGTGGTCTTGGCGGACTTCAACAACGACGGCAATCTCGACTTGCTTGTGGCCCATAATGGTACGGGGGGGAAAGGCGGCGGTGGAGGCAGCTCCAACCGCGGTGTGACCTTCCGCCTCGGCAATGGCGATGGTACTTTCCAAAGCAAGCTGGGTGGCAACCAGGTGAGCTTCGGCAGTGGCGGCAATACGCCGCGGGCAACCGCCATTGCTGTGGGCGACTTCAACCGCGACGGCAACCTCGACTTTGTGGTGACCGATGATGACCCCAACGGCGGGCGCGTCCGGGTGGCTTTCGGCACGGGTTTGGGGACTTTCCCGTCGGCCAACATTCTGACGTTGTCCGTAGGTCCCAATCCGCGGGCCGTCACAGTGGCCGACTTCAACAACGACGGCTTTGCGGATATCGCCACCGTCAGCAGCAACGAATCGACCAGTAGCAACGTCAGCGTCCTCATCAATAACTTTGGGACGGGTTTCCAATCGGCCCTCAACACCACGGTGGAAGCGGGCCGGCCGCTCAACAGCATTCAGGCGGTCAATGTCAACGGCGATGCTTTCGTGGATTTGATTGTGACCTCGACGACCTTCTCACCGCCGTCGCCGCCGCCACCGCCGGGCACACCGCCGCGAGGCCCGGTGAACAACACGCATGTCCTGTATGGCGTGGGGGATGGCAGCTTTGCGGCTCAGATCGATAGCTACCGCGTCGCGGGCGGCACCAGCACCAACACCCCGCCGCCGTCGAGTGTTGCGGTTGTCAGCGACCCGATCCGCTTGCTGTCGACCTTCAACGTGGGCGGAAACATCATCAGTGTTAACCTGTTGCGCAACGGCAACTTTGAAGCCCGCGACCTGACAGGCGAACAAGGCAATCTCACCGGATGGAATACGTTCCGCTTGCTCAATCCGCCGCCGGGCAGTGCCGGCCAGTGGAACATCCAAACCGGTAGTGTCAGCCCGTTGAGTGGCGTGACCGTGCCACCTCCGGCCAATGGCCGCTTCCGCGCCATGCTCGATCAGCACGATCGGCAACCGTTCCGTGGCGGTAACAATCCCAACGATGATGCCAGCTACGCCGGCTCGCATGCGATTTACCAAGACATTACCATTCCCGCGAATGCCATCTCGGTGCGCTTGTCGATGTCGCTATTCCTGCAGTCGTTTGGGGAATGGAGCAATCCGTCGCTCAATCCGGTCTTGGATTACAACACCCCCGATGCGAACCAACAGGTGCGCGTCGATATCATGAGCCCCACCAACAACATCCTCAGTGTGGCCAGTGCCGATGTGCGCCTCAATGTCTTCCAAACGCAGGCCAACGATCCCACCACGGCCCGCACGATCACGATCAGCAACGTCGATTTGAGTGCCTTCAAGGGGCAGACCATTCGCCTCCGCATAGCCAGCACCAACAACCGCGGCAAGCTCTTGGTCGGTATCGATGATGTCCGGGTGCAGACGGTCTTCCAGGACACCACGGCCCCGCAACTATTGGCCCTCAATCTCCGCAATCCCACGTTCTTGACCAGCCCCAGCACCTTGGAGCAGTCGACCGACCCGACCATCGTTGGTCTGGTGCGCGACAATGGTAGCATCAACAATATCAGTCAGATTATCTTCGATATTGGCAACAACGGCTTCGGCAATGCCGACGACGTCATCATCAACACCGTCGATGCCAATGGCTACTTCTCCTTTACCCCGACCGGATTGCTGCCGGGTATCAATACGATCCCGGTGCGGGTGGTGGACCAGGCGGGTAATTCGGTCACGCAAACCTTCCAGTTCATCCTGCAAGGCCCCAGTTTGGTGAATTGGCAAGCCGTCGGTCCTGGGCCGATCGACATTTCTGCCGCCGGTCTCGACTACAACACGGTCACGGGCAAGGTGACGGGTATTGCGGTCGATCCGCGCGATCCGACAGGCAACACCATCTATATTGGTTCGGCCAACGGCGGCGTGTGGCGGACGGTCAACGGTGGTCGCGATTGGCAAGCCCTCACCGACAACGTGCGCGACCAAACGGGGCAATTGGTGAACGTTGCAGTGGGCAGCCTGGCCATCGGTTCCGATGGGACCGTGTATGCCGCAACGGGTGTGGACGATAACGCCTTCACGTCGCGGGCCGGGGTGGGGGTTTTGAAATCGACCGATGATGGCCGCACGTGGCAAGTCATTGGTGGGGCGACGGCCGCTGGCCCGGGCATCCTCACCGGGGCGCGGGTGTCGCGGATCGTCGTGGACCCGCAAAACCCCGGCATCGCCTATGTCGCCGTCACCTCCTACGACGACGGTTCCCGCGGCCCCAACGTCGTCAAGATCGCCGACGGCAGTATTAACCAGGTGACGGGCACCACCGGCGGGCCGATCATCATTCGCACGAACAACTTCCACCGCGTTCGCACGGGTGAACAAGTGCGCATCAGCGGTGTGACGGGTTATCCAGGGGCCAACGGCACCTTCACGGCCACCCGCATCGACGATTTCCGTTTCTCCTTGAACGGCACACTCTGGAATGGCACTACGGTCAATAACGTGGGCAGCTTCTCGCAGCGGATCAACCTGCTCAATCCCGCGAACATGACCGATAACGGCACACCCCTGGGGTCCAGTGCCGCGCTCGCTTCGGTGACCGATATCGTCGTTGACCCCTTCAATCCCAACCGGATACTCATCGGTTTGGGGAATATCGGTCAAACCTCCTCCAACGCAGCAAGCACCGCGGGGGTGTGGAAGAGTATCGATGGCGGCACCAGTTGGGAAAAGCAACGCGGTGGCGACAATCCCAACATTCCCAACAACACACTGCCCAGCGGAAGCAGTGTTGGCCGGGTGACAATCGCTCAAGGCAACGGTCGGGTTGGTGATGAGGCGATTGTCTATGTGTTGATGTCCAATCCGCCGTCCAGCGCTGCCAATCAGTTCAATCAGGGCACCTATCTGGGGCTGTTCAAGTCGAAAGACAACATGCTCAACTTCACGCGCGTGATGTTGAAGGAACCAGGACCGGGGCATGCGCGGTTTACGGAAAACTACGTTGATATCGCTTTGCTGGGCAATGAAGGGGCCAACGTGGGCGTCTTGGTGGTTGATCCCAGCAATGCCAACGTGGTGTATGTGGGTGGATCGCGCCGCTTCAGCACCAGCGCCACCCCGCAACATGCCTTGATTCGCGTCGATACCGGGAACATGCGCGACACCACGTATGTGTTCAATGGCTCGATTCCCAACGATGGCGACGACATTGATAAAGCCGCCCGGGCCGCCGCCAATAATAATCGTTACCCAGCGCAACGGGATGCCAACGGCAATGTTATCGCTGGTGATCAACCGTACAATGGCGAAGGCGTCTACTGGTACGACATTGAACAAGCTCGGGCCAGCGATAGCAGTAACCGGCGCCGCTTACCACCCTCGATTCATGAATTGGTCTTTGATACGCAGGGACGGCTGCTCATCGGCACTGAGAATGGCATCTTCCGGGGTGTTCCGTTGGGGTTCGGTTACGACTTCCGCAGTAGCCGCGCGGGGATTCTTGACACCGGTGGTGGTGGTGGTGGCGGCGGCGGAGGAGGCGGGGGATCGAACTTGCCACCGTTCAATGTGCCCGGCATGACCATCACCGACCTGAACGGGAACTTGCAGATTACCGACCTGACCTCAGTGGCCATTGATCCTTCGGACCCCAACCGGTTTTATATCTCGGCCTCAGGGGTCGGTACCGCGTTAACCTCCGGCACGCTGACCTGGCAGACGATGGGGTTGGTAGGACCGACGGTGCCTGGCTTCGGGAATCTGGGTATTCCCAACGCCACCCAAGTGGTCACCGCCAACCTGCCTCCCAACGCCACCACCGAGACCATCACCACGCTTTATCGCGTCTGGCAGTACAACGGCAACTCCTTGGCGATTATCCCCGAGTTTTCGGCCGATGCCGGGGCGAGCTTCGCCGCGGGGGCCGAAGGCGTGGGTACGGCCGGGATCAGCACGGTCGATAGCGCCGGCTTTGCTCCGGTTTTGGCCATCAACCCCAATAAAGTCCTCGCCGGGACCGATGCCCAGAACCAACCAATCTTCTACGATGAGTTGCTCTTTGGCACCCGCCGTGTTTATGTGACGCAAACAGGCGGTAACGTCTGGGACGTGCTGCCCGGCAGTGTCTTGCCGGGTAATGCCGGCTTCTACTCCGCTTTGGCCTTCTCACCGGAGCCGGGCATCTACTGGGCTGGGACTGATACCGGCCGCGTCTATCGCACGATCAGCGGCCAATTCACCGATGTTACCAACAACCTGCCAACGGCGGTGGGTAGCGGGGTAGCGTATCGCATCAACGGTATCACGGTCGATCCGACCAACCCGAACGTTGCGTATGTGATGGTCTCGGTGCCGGTCGGCCGTGCGGGGGTCTACCGCACGACCAATGGCGGAACGACGTGGTCTGCGTTCATCGGCTCAGGTAGCGGACAGTTGCCGTTGGTTTCCGCCTATAAACTCATCATCGATCCCCGCCCGTCGACCGGCGCTCCCAACGGGCGGATGTACGTAGGTACAGATCGGGGCGTCTTCACCTCGACCAATCGAGGGCAGACGTGGACCACCTTGGGGGCGGGATTGCCCGCTGTGCCGGTGGTGGATTTGCAATTCAACCCCCGTCTGGAACTGCTGGCGGCGGCGACACAGGGCCGCGGCGTGTTTGTCCTCTCCACAGCACGCTCCGGCCCCGCGGTCATCAGCGTTACCCCCAGTGCTCCGGTGAATAACGGTCCGTTGACGACAATTGACGTTACCTTCAGTAGCCCGGTCGATCCGCGGACCTTCAACGCCGATCAGAATAACGTCGCCCGCACGCTCATGTCGCTACTGGCTCTGACCAGCACCGACTTTGTTCTGAAACGGATCGATGAATTGACGCAGCAATATCTGGGTCGTAATGCGACCCCGGCGGAGCGGGAGTTCGGCCTGTCGACCTTCTTCTTACGCGATCCCGTGACCGGAGCGATTCTGCAAGAAACCGATCCGGGCACCGGCGTGGTCTACAACCGGATGCGGAATACCGGTGAACTGGATTTCACAGCCTTCATCACTTCCGATAATCCCTACTTCCAGACCCTCTCCGGGGGCAATATCGACAATTGGCTTGACCGGCTGTGGCTCGACTTCTTCGGTCGGCCCTCGGGGCTGCTCACCACCAACACGGCTGATGATGATGCGTTTGCCGTTTCGTTCCGGCAGCAGCTCATCAACGGGCAAATCACGCGCTTGCAAGTCACTCAGCTGCTCACGGGGGCTCGGTCGCTCAATGGTACCTTCCCCGGCCCCACCGCCCTGGAGAACCCCCTGCACCCGTTGTCGCGGGAGTTCCATACGCGGTTGGTCGCCTCACTGTACAACCGCCTGCTGGGGCGCAACTACCCCGCGGTCGGCGCCAGTAGCGATGAGATCACCGTTCACGTTAACACTCTGCAGCGTGGCGGCCTGTTGCGGAACGTTGTGGCCCGGATCATCTCGACCACGGAAGCCTATCAGAAGTTCGGCAATGATTTCGCCCTGCCTGCCGGGACGAACGCGACCTCGGTCATCTTCGGGAACTTCACGGGCCGAACCGTCAACCTGGGCGGAACCGATAATCCCACCATCGTCCCGGTTCTCGATAAGGTGGTGGCGATCAACAACCAACTGCGCATCTACCAAGGCAAAGTCGGTGGTGGTTACGAGCCTACAGCTCAGCTCATCCTCAATCTGCCCGCCAATTCGCGCCCGGCCGATTTGCTGGTGGCCGACTTCAATAACGATGGCAAACTCGACATCGCCACGGCCAACAGTGGCCGCAGCGCAGGCGACGGTGACACCCTGACGATTTTCCTCAATAACCGCTCCAGCATCGGTCAATTGAGCTTTGCTACACCGACGCACTTCAATGCCGGTAGCAACCCGATTGGCTTGGCCTGGGGCGACATCGACGGTGATGGCCACATGGATATTGTCGCGGCCAATGCCGCGCTCAATGCGGCGGATGAATACACCATCAACATCCTTCTGGGTGATGGTACCGGCGCGTTTGGTTCGCCCACGGAAATCAAGGTGGGCGATGCCACGCCCGGTGCGACGGAAATCGTGGCTCCGAAGGGAATTGCGATTGGCAACCTCGCGGGGAACGCCTTGCCCGATCTGGTCTTGGCGGGGGATAACGGGGTCTTGCTGCTGACCAACACCAGCACCGTTGGCACACCCAGCTTCACCGCTTCGCCGCGGCTGACGAATATCCCCACCACATCGGTGGCCGTCGGTCGGATCGACACCGACAACGATCTCGACATCGTCGCGACCGCCAATGCCGCCGGCGGTGAGATCATCGTTTTCCGCAACGATGGTGGCAGTTTCACGACCGCGGGTACCTCGATCTTCCCGACCGGGAGCAATCCGCGTTCGGTCCGCCTGGGCGACATGAACGGCGATGGTCGGCTCGATGTGGTCGTGGCCAACAACTTCTTGGGTGGCGGAGTCTCGATACTTTACAACACAACGACCGCGGCGTCGTCAGGACCCGATACGATCCGCTTCGACGCACCCTTCGCCTATCCGCTGACTGGCAATAACCCCACGACGATCGCCTTGGGGGACCTCAACCAAGATGGCATCACGGATGTGGCCATTGGGTATGCCAACAGCGAATTCACCTCGCTATTGGTGGGCGAAGAGCAAGGCATCATGAAGATCGCCAAAGACCGTAACTGGCTCGATTGGGTCTTCCGGACTCTGGCGGGGCGGCCGTACACCCGGGCCGAACGCGAGGTGCTGCTGTTGGTCCTTGCCGAGAATGCCTTGGCCTTCGTCAATAGCAGCGATGGCGTGGCCATGCCGATTTCGATCCGACCGACTGACACCACCAACCGGACCTACCGGCTGACCTTTGGTCCGCGGCTGCGCGACGTCAGTTACCGCCTCATTCTGGGCCCGAATGCCCAGGGGATTGACCTGCGTGATTTCGTTGATCAGGACGGAACGTACGTCAATACCGGCAACGCGATGAACCAAAACGGCAACACCATCAACGGTGAACGACCAGGGCCGTTCCCCTTCATCGCCCAACCGGGCGACAAATTCAGTGAACGCTTGTCGGTCAACCAAAATGACAATGGCCGCTTCCTCTTCGCCCTCTTCCGCGACTTCCAAGGCCTGTCGCCCAACGGTCGGTTGCCCGACAATGCCACGTTCTTCACGCTCAATAGCTCGGTCGAAACGGCCCGGTATAGCGCACTGGCGACGGTGGCTACCCAAATGGTCAGCTCGACCGATGGCCTGAATACGCTGATTACGGAAAATTACCAGCGTTACCTGCGCCGCACGCCCACAACGGCGGAATTGGCGAACGCCCGCACCCGGATCGCCAATGGTCAATTGACGGTGCGCGGTCTGGTGGCCGAACTGCTCGCAAGCAATGAATACTTCCAAAATGCCACCTTCGGCGGTAACAACAACAATGTTACCTGGTTGGCGAGCATCTACCGCGATGTCCGACCCGAGGTCAACCCACCGCCCACCAACTTCCCCAGCGGTCAAACCCGCCTGAGCATTGCACTGGACCTGGTCCACAACGAAGCGGCCTTGGCCCGCACACTCAACGAGTACTTCCTGCGCTATCTGGGTCGCACGCCCAATCGCGTACCCGATCCGAACCTGGATGAAATTCGGGCCTTCTGGATCAGCCCCTTCAGTGGTCCGGAGGTGAACCTACTCAACATGCTGCGGGCCGCTCCGACCCCCGGCCAACCCTCTGGTGATCAACGGGTCATCGCGGCCCTGGTATCCTCCAGTGAGTACCTGCGGCTCAACGGTAACAGCAACTTCAACTGGCTGCGCAGTATTTATCTGGGGGTGCTGGGTCGCTCGTCGATCGACACCAACGGTACCGAGTTCCGCACGCAATTGAATGCCTTGATGGCTAGCTACACCCCCGCCCGCGAGGCGGCGTTGGCTGCGGTCATTAACACCGCGGAATACCGCAAACGGGTGTACTACGACTACTACACGCAGTTCCTCAGCACCACCGCGCCGCGGGTGCCCACAGATAACGAAGTCGCCAACTTCGAGTCGCTCTATCAATCGAGCGGCAACCGTTTGGAAGCCGTTTTGGCCTTCATCTTGGGTAGTTCGGCGTACTTCCCCCTCAGCGGTCCGGGCAGTTCCAACGCCTCGTACATCTCCAAGTTGTACAGCGACCTGCTCAACCGCAGTGCCGACGATCTGCAAGCTTCCCAGCAGTTGGCCTTCCTCAACAGCATCCCGGCGGGTCAGGTCAGCCAACTGCAAGCGGCTCGCACCCAAGTGGCACGGCAAATTCTCGATTCCACCGAGTACCGCCGTATTTACGTCACGCGGGTCTTCAATACCTACCTGGGCCGCAACCCGACCCAAACCGAGCTGGATAATTTCGTCGGCTTCCTCAACCAAGGTGTAGTCAATCAGGAAACGCTCCTTGTGCGCCTGTTGCGTCACGCGGAGTACTTCCTGCGTCAGTAAAGGATGTGTCAGTGTGGCACCGGGCGGAGGCTTCGGCACCAATCCTCCGCCCGGTGTTTTTTTTCCCTCGAGACGGTTTGAAACCCCAACAAAAGCCGCTCGAGACGGTTTGAAACCCCAACAAAAGCCGAACGAGACGGTTTGAAACCCCAACAAAAGCCGCTCGAGACTGTTTGAAACCCCAACAAAAGCCGAACGAGACGGTTTGAAACCCCGACAAAAGCCGAACGATAAGCCGTCTGCGAAGCCGTCTGCGGCAACTGGCCCAGTGTTTGGAAACGGCCTCGAGAAACTTGCTGTGGAAGGCTGACTCTCCCGGTGTTCGGGTCCCCGGTGTGGCTCCCAGGGTGCGAGAAGAGGATCATGATACCCGTTGGCTCTCCCAAGGCGACAGCCGGAGGTGAACCCTAGCCGCTTCGGTAGCAGCAGCGGATGAAATCGCCGTTGTTGGCTTTTTCGTTGTTGGCTTTTTTCGTTGTTGTTGTTGGCTTTTTTCGTTGTTGGTTTTTTCGTTGTTGGCTTTCTTCGAACCCGGTAGCGGCGGCATGGGGGAGTGATGCGATCGGCTGTGGTTTTCGTTTCCTGAACCCTGGAGCGGCGCGGGGGAGAAATATTTCTGACAATTTGTTCAGTTTATGGTCAACTCGTCATCGATCAGCGCGCGGTAGAATTGCTGGAAGCGTCGGCACATCGCTTCGCGGCTGTACAGTTCCTGCACACGCCGCCGCGCGGCGGCTCCCAGTGCGGCGGCCCGGACCGGATCGGTGAGCAGTTCGGTGATGGCCGCGGCGATCGCGGCGGGATGGCCCGGCGGAACCAACAGACCGCAACGGCCGTCATCGAGCAATTGCCGGTTGGCCCCTACATCGGTCGCAATCACCGCGCGCCCCGCGGCCATGTATTCCAGCAGGGCATTCGACATCCCTTCGGAGTGCGATGGCAACACGGCAATATCCAGCCGTCGCAAAAAGCCTGGGACATCCGCCACCAAGCCATGCAACAGAAAACGCTCGCCCAAGCCCAGACGGGCATGGAGGCTTTCGAGCGCCTCCCGTTGTTCGCCATCGCCAGCCACTTCAAAGACCAATTGTGGGTGTTGAGCCAGTGCCTGCTGCGCTGCGTGCATCAACCCATCGATATTCTTCACTGCGCGGAGATTGGCCACACAACCGACGCGAACGAGCTTTTTCGACGTATCGGGCAGCATGAAGCGGCGAAAACGGCCAATATCCACACCGTTTTCTAGCACCACGACACGCTCGGGGCTAAGCCGGTCGGTCGCCAGCAGAGAGCGTTTGCCCTCTTGACTATTCGTCACAATGACATCGACAAAGGGTCGCAGCAGACGGTTCAGGACGCGATGCCGCGGCGTCAGCCAGTAACCCAAGTTATTCTGCACACGAATGACTTTCGGGATACCGCACCATTTGGCCAGCGGTGCTGCGAAATAGGCGCTATCGAGAAAATAGACCTGGAGAATATCGGGTGGGTAGTCGTGCCAGAAGCGTCGCAGTCGCTGCGCGGCTGTCACCGTAGGCCAGCTGAGCAACTTGCGTACTCCCAGCCGCAGCACCGGACAATCAGCCGGTTCCAAGGCCCGCGACAGATCATCTTCACCATCGAGAAGCACCAACGACGGTTCCACCTCAGTACGATCGAGTTCGCGGATCAAGGCCACAAGCTGTGTTTCGGTGCCTGCGCGGCTGAGTCGGTCGATCATAAAGCAAACACGCACCGGATGGCGGGCCAAACGCAAGTGGGGATGGCTTGAGCGGGGAGCAGTAGCCGCGGACATTCTGGACCTCACAGGGAAAACCGAACTTCCGTTTACCGATGACAAAGGCTGGCGCAACCGGTCGGCTGCTGACGACCCTCAATCGTGGGGCAGTGCCATCCCCCACGGCAGACGCACCGGCAAGGGGTTCGGCTTCAGATTCTGGAACAAGCGGAGGTAACTTTGCGCTTGGGTATTGAAGCTGAATAGTTCTTGCATGCGGAGGCGTCCGGCCTGGCCAAAGCAACTGCGTAAGGCCGGGTCGCGGAGCAATTCGAGCACGGCCTGTGCCAGGGCTGCGGGATGGCCTGGGGGAACGAGGGTTCCAGTTTCGCCGTCGCTGACAACCTCAGGAAGGCCGCCAACCGCAGTGGCGACCACCGGGACACCCGCAGCGCTAGCTTCCAACGCCACGTTGGGTAGGCCTTCGGTGAACGACGGTAACACCACGACATCTGCGGCAGCGATGAGCGTATCCAGATCGGCGCGAAAGCCCGGCAGAACGACTCGACCCGTCAAACCCAGTTCCGCGATCCGCGCTTCCAGCACACCGCGCAGGGAACCTTCTCCGAAAATGACGATGCCGGCTGTTGCCGCGGCGGCACAAATCGTCCGGGCGGCTTCGAGAAGAACCGTGAAGCCTTTCTCCGGGCTGAGCCGCCCAGCGGCCAGGACGACCTCCGTGATGGGTGAGCGGTTGGCCGAACCATCGTCTGGCAAGCTCGTGCCGGCGTGAGGCGTGCCGGGTTGGGCAAAGAAGCGAAGTAACCGTTGCCGTGCGGTCGGATCGGTGGCGGTGAAGGCCTCCAGCCGAGCGCTATTGTGGATCACGGACAGTCGTTGGTCGGGGACGCCACACCAGCGACGGACCTTGGCCGCTTGCCCTTCTGACACGCAAACGACATGGTCCATGAACCGCAGGTGGCGCCGATCGAGCCATTCATAAAGGCGGACTTTGAACGATTCCCCGGTCCAGCCGCGCGACACCGCGACCGCGGGAATGCCCACGCGTCGCGCCGCGAGTCGGCCCAGGATGTTGGCTTTGTAGCCGTGACACAGGAGAACGTCGCAGGCGGTGTGGCGGAGAAGGCCGGTCAATTCGCGGACCGCGGCTCGGAGGTGCGGCGTGTCGTGGCGGAGTTCGTAGGCTGGAAAGCCCTGCTCCTGTACGACTTGTAAAAAGTCGCGCGCCTGGCCACCTTCCGGAAAACTGGCAAAGTGGCTGCGTACGGCTGCAGGGAGGGCCAAGGCCAGCCCGAGCATCTGTCGCTCTGGGCCGCCAAAAAATGTGCTCGCGGTGAGGTGGAGAAGTTTCATGTCCGCTGCGCATCCCTGCGACAAGTCCGGGCCAAACCACACCCTTCAGGAGTTTAGAAACTTCCCCCCGCTTGTGTCTACGGCAGTTTTGTTACC
>JANWYJ010000028.1 GCA_025055115.1 Gemmata sp. | reverse complement strand
CCATTGGCAAATAAGAACTTGCGCCTATGTTGGCCGCAGCACCGCTGGCCGCTTCCGCAGTGATAAAGCGTTGTATGCCATTGGCAAATAAGAACTTGCGCCTATGTTGGCCGCAGCACCGCTGGCCGCTTCCGCAGTGATAAAGCGTTGTATGCGATTGGCAAATCAGGACTTGCGCCAATAAATGCACGCACGGATCGGGTAGAGCGTTGTATGCTTTTGGGAAATAGGAACTTGCGCCAATGACCGCTCGCAACGGCGGTCCCAGCGCCCTGCGTTGGCATCTTTTATCGGACATTCAACGACAACGCCACAGAATTTTCGCTCGCAGCGGTGGTCCCCAGTGCCCTGCGCTGCACTGTCTGAAAAACAACACGGGAGAGTTCGAGAATAACTTGCAAGAGTTCGAGAATAACTTGCAGCGACGGTCCCCAGTGTACTGCACAGGCACCCCATTGTGGGCCGGATGTGAAAAACACCCTCGCCGCGGCACGCTCGTTGCTAGGCGGGGCCGAGTCGTGCCCGTGCCGGCATAGCCCCTGGAGGTTTCCAGCGGAGGTTTCCAGGCTGAGGGCGACCGAAAGCCGTGATGCCCTGCGGCGTGGTCGGCCCCCTCGCAGCGCGTTGTGGTCGGCCCCCTCACAGCGCGTTGTCGAACTTCCGTGTCCCTTTGAACTGAGTTTTATGGTGATGCCCTGCGGCGTGGTCGACCCCTTCGTAGCGCGTGCTGCATCGGCCAGCCGTGGGCGCTGGTCAAGGAGCCAGCTCGTAGGGCGGAGCCAGTTCCTGGCTCCCATCTGCAACTAGCACCCAGTCTGCTATTTGGTCAAGGAGCCAGCTCGTGGGGCGGAGCCTGTTGCCTCCGAGCCAGTTCCCACGCAGCGCGTGCCGCATCGGGCGGTCTCGGACCGATGGCGGCGGGTCGTCGATCAGTCGTTCCGCATCGCTACGGCCGGCGTGGGTCGGGCGTCGAGCCGGGATGACGGCCCGGCGGACCTAGGGCAGTCGTTCCGCATCGCTATGGCCGGCGTGGGTCGGGCGGGGGGTTACTCGTGCCGCAGAGCCTCGATTGGGTCGAGTTTGGCGGCTCGCCACGCGGGGTAAAGGCCGAACACCATCCCTACCAAAATGGAGAAGAACAAGGCGATAAAGATCGAGCCGACGTGCAATTTGGCCGGCAAGCGAGCTTCGGAGGCAAACCACGGCCATTTGCGGAGAACATCCCACACTTCCGGCAGTCCATAGACCGCCACAATGCCCAAGGCCGCCCCACACAGTCCGCCGATGGTCGTCTGGACAATCGCCTCGATGAGGAACTGCAAGGTAATGTCTTTGCGTTTGGCCCCCAGGGCGCGGCGAATGCCAATCTCCCGGGTGCGCTCGGTCACTGTCGCGAGCATGATGTTCATAATGCCAATGCCGCCGACAAAAAGCGAAATCGAGGCGATCATGGCCATCAGCACGGTGAAGCGGCGCTGCGCTTCTTCGGCCTCTTCGAGCTTGTCGAGCGGGATGGTCACAGCCCAATCTTTGCGTGGGTGACGTTTTTCCAGAATGCGCTTGATCTCGTTGCCGACCGCTTGCACTTTGGCCCGGCCTTCGGGGGAATCGACCTCGGCGTTGACTGTCAGCGTCACCTGGCTGATTTCCACCTTCTCGGCGCTGCGCGAACCTGATTGACGAACGTAGATGATTTCCCCAAAGCGGCGGACACTGGTACGCAGGGGGATGTAAATATCGAGGTTGTAATCTTCCGCGGCCTGGCTGCCGCCCACGCCGCCGGTGGGCATGCGCTCCTTGACCACACCAATGACGCGGAAAAAGTGGCCACGCAGGTTGACGGATTTATCCATCGGGTCTTCGTAGGGGAACAGCCGGTCCGCGGCTTCGGCTCCTAACACGCAGTAGTTTTCCAGGTCGGTATCATCGCTGGGAATCAAAAAGCGGCCCCGGGCCATCTCGAGTTTGTTGACCTGCTGATAGGCCGGCACCGTCGCGATGACGCGGGCATTGGGCAGCAGCCGCTCCAGGTAGCGGGCTTCCGTGGGGAAAATCCGCATGGGTACGACCAGACCAATCGCTTCGCCGAGGTTGAGGAATTGCGCCAGATCGTGGTTCGTCAGCCCGTAGGTGGTGACGAAGCCGCGGGCCGCCGTCGCGGAATCGTCGGGTGGTTTGACGCTGCGAACCACAATATTCGTGGCCCCTTGCCGCTTGATCGCATCGAGGGCATCTTGCATCGAACCTTCGCCAAACGACATCAGGGCAATCACCGAGCAGGTGCCGATGATAATGCCCAAGACCGACAAAAACGACCGCAACTTATGCAGCCACAAGCTTTTAATCGCCAGCGCCACACTGCGCTGGAATTTCGCCAGATTGCCCGACAAGGGCAGATATCCCAACAGGTTGGCGATCAGTCCGCCAACCACCAACAACCCCACGCCAGCGGCCAGGATCGCCACAGCGACCCAGCGACCCGTCACAGGTAATACTTCGCTCATCGGCCCAGTTCCACGATGGTTCGGGTATCGTTGCGCACATCCGATTCGACACGGCCATCGCGCAGCCGCACCACCCGCCGCGCCCAGGCCGCGATGTCGTTTTCGTGGGTCACCATGATGATGGTTTTTCCGCTCTGATTCAGTTGCCGTAGCATCTGCATAATTTCGATACTGGTTTTGGTATCGAGATTGCCCGTGGGTTCATCCCCCAAGATCAGATGGGGGTCGTTGACTAGGCTGCGGGCGATCGCCACCCGTTGTTGTTGCCCCCCGGAAAGCTGCAACGGCCGGTGGTCGAGCCGCTCACCCAAACCCACCAACTCGGCCAACGCGATACAGCGGGCTTTGGTGGCTTCGTTCAACTTCACCCCCTGATACAACAGCGGCAGTTCGATGTTTTCCACCACCGTGTACTGCGGCAGCAAGTTGTACGACTGAAAAATGAACCCCAAATAGGTGCTGCGCACCTCCGATAACTGATCGTCGCTCATCTCGGACACGTCGACCTCGCCGAGGTAATACTGGCCGCTGGTGGGCCGGTCGAGGCAGCCGAGGATGTTCAGTAGCGTCGATTTGCCCGAACCAGAAGGCCCCATCAGGGCCACGAAATCGCCTTCGTCAAAGGCCAGGTTCAGCCCTTTGAGAACGTGAACCGTCTGCGCGCCCAGATAGTAGTTCTTCACCAAATCGACGATGCGAACGATGGCCGGCATATGCGGGTGAATGCGAGGTTGGAGGGCAGGGGCCGTGGATCACAGCCCGACCACCGGTGGGACGGCCCAGGACACGGCGTGGGCTGGCCGTTGCGCGAAATACTTCCAGCCCACGGCGTCATCATTATTCTAGCCGCGGGCACTGCCTTGAGGAACCACAATTGCCACATCGGCAGCCACCAGCGGGCCGGTTATTCCGTCGCTTGCGAAGCGACCCAGTTCTTCCGTCGCCTGCGAAGCGACCTGGGATGCCGGTGGCAGGTTCAGGCCGCGCTGGGGGCCGAGCGGCGGAACGGTCGTAGCACAATAGCATCCAACCCCAGCCACCGGCCCGTGGGGAAGCTGGCCACCG
Source organism: Gemmata sp. (assembly GCA_025055115.1). Lineage (GTDB taxonomy): Bacteria > Planctomycetota > Planctomycetia > Gemmatales > Gemmataceae > Gemmata. The sequence goes on along the minus strand of JANWYJ010000028.1, from coordinate 24,519 downwards.
TGAGAAGGGCGAGGGCTTCGATCACGTTCTTGTTGATGAATAGGGGGTTGCCTTCGGTACCCGGCGGCAGGGGATACCACGGGAACGGCGGATGCACCAGGTAGGTAGTGACCAGGAACCCCGTAGCGGCCAAGCACGCCAGCCGGGTGAAAAGCCCGGCCATCAGGCAAGCCCCAACCCCGACGAGGAACCACATCGTGATGCGATCGAGCCACTCGCCGCGCGCGGTCGGCACTGGTTGTTCCACCGCCTGGCCGTTGTTGAGAACCTTTTGCAACTCGGCGATGAAGGCGTTGGCGTCGCGGGCCAGATCGAGTTCGGCGGCGATGAGGTCGGCGCGCCATTCGGCCCGGCGTTTGACGTCGATGCCGTAGCCGTTGCCAAGGTCGGCCGCCGCGGCCGCTTCGGCAGCCTGGAGCTGGTCGCGCAACCAGTCCAGATGCCGCAGCCGCTCGGGAGCCGACATCGCCACTTCGCCACTGATGGCCTTCAGGGTGCAATCGCGGCGGTCAACACCATAAACCCAGCGGGCGTAGGTGGCTTTGGTGGCCAAAAACAGATGGCGGCCATCGGTGTATTGTTCCTTTTTCCGTTGGGCGGCGTCGCGAGCGGTTTTCGCTTTCCACCGGGCCTCATCGCGGGCTTCGGCGGCTTGGCGTTGGATCTGTTTTTTCTGGAAGTCGGTTTCGGCCCCTTGGAGGGCTTGGGCTTCCCAAGTGTCGATCTCCTGAAGGGCTTTCTTTTCCTGGGCGGCGGCGGCGGCGGCGTCTTTCTCGGCCGCGGCTTTCATCGCGGCGACGGCCTCTGCGGCTTTGCCTTCCAGCGGATCGAGCAGGGCCGCGACCGCCGGGGGGCATTCGGCGGCTTGTTGTTCGAGCGTCAATTGGCGGAACTGTGTAGCCGTCAACGGTTTGGGCGCTTTCACCTTGGCGTCGATGTCGGCCAGCGGATCAGCGAATTGTTGCCGCAGGATCGGCCCCAGCGGGCCGGTCGCGGTGCGGAAGTACGGTTCGCTGCTGAAAGGTTTGCTCGTTTCCGTCGGCCCCAGGTAGTGGGACTGGACCTTGTGCAGCCCCTCGAACAAGAAATGCCAGCCGATGGCCAGACGGAGGCTCAGCAGGAAAAAGACCCGCATGGACCAGCCGTTGGTAATTGTGGCGACCATGAGCGCCAAGACGGTACCAGCCAGCCCAGCGTAAATGACCGTCAGCGGTAGGGGAAGTTGGGTCCAGTTCATGGTACTGTGTCGGGGTGGGGACGTCCCGGGGGGTTGGGGTTAGGCGACAGCCTGATAACGGCTGATCGTCGGACCGCAAAGGACGATGGCCTTCAGCCCTGGGCGCAAGCGGGTGAGCCGTTCAGCCCCGACCGGCCCCAGGATGAAGGCGGCGGTGGCCATGGCATCGGCTTCCGCGGCGGTAGGGGCGATCACCGTGGCACTGTCGGCACCGGTCGCCGGCCAGCCGGTGCGCGGATCGAGCACATGCCCCAACCTTCTGCCATTGTACTCAAAAAACTGGAAGGTGGCCGCGGACGTTCCTAAACCCGCGTCGCGGAGATAGACGGTGCCTAGGTCTTCGTCGGGCGTATGGGGATGACGCAAGCGAATCGGCCAGCCGCGCGGGTCGTCCGGGGCATGACCAATCGCATACACGCTGCTGCCGCCACCCTGCAGCAGAGCCGAACGCACATCCCACTTCTGCCGCAGCAATTCGGCGGCCCGGTCCAGCGCGTAGCCTTTCCCCACCGAGCCAAGATTGATTTCAACGCCCGGAATGCGGAATTTGACGGCACGGCGTGAAAAATCAAGAACCACATGGCGAAAGCCGGTCGCGTGCATGGCGGCGCGCAGTTCCTCCGGCGACGGCACGCGACCTTCCCGCCGGAAAAACCCCCACGCCTTGATCAAAGCCCCGGTGGCAATGTCAAAAGCCCCAGTGCTTTCCTTCGTCCACACCGCACAACGGGCCAGCAGATCGAAAAGCCGCGCTTCCACGTCCACAAACCCGCCGGCGGCGGTGGCGTTGAGGCGGGAAACTTCCGAATGGTCGCGGTAAACGGTCAGTTGGTCTTCAAGGTCGTCGATCAGGTTCAAGGCATCTTCGGCGGCTTCGACGGCGTGACGGTGGGTGCCGAGGGGAATGGCGATTTCAAACGTTGTGGCCATCGCGCGACGCGACACCCGCACCAGGGCAAATTCGCTCGGTCCGGGGGGTTGGTCAGGCCAGAGAAGATCGTGCCACATGAAAGTCGTTGGGAAAAGCCGCGCTGGTGTGCGATGGTCGCTTCTGAGAAACGCCGGGCTGTTGTCCCGCGTCGGCCCACGCCGGAGGATTGTGGCACCCTGGCGCGTCGTGCGGCGGGGCGAGTCAGATTTCGTTCATTTGATCGTGGATCATCGGATCGAGGTATTTGGTGTTACGCTCGATCGCCAGAACGATGATCCGTTCTTCCACACCGTCGGCACTGGCGGCGACCGCGGGGATGATCTGTCGGCTGTCGGGCAGATCGAAGAGCATGCGGAAGGTGCCGTCGGGGTTGAGCTTGATGGGGTCGTTATTGATCGTCAAGTGGGCGGAGGGATCGGTGCGCCCGTAAACGATGAGCTTGGCGTTGATTTCAAAGAAGAATTTTTTGACGCTGCTGGGCGGCATAGCTCCCGTGCCGAAGGCGGTTTCTTTGGGCGGGCCAAGCGAACGACCGGTGCGTTCCTCCAGGAATTCGCGCAGTTCCGGGTTGCCCGTGGATTCAAAGCCCGACGACATGGCTAACATCCGCTCGGCTTTCCATTTGGCGTCGTCGTCGTCCCAGGCGGCTTCGAGGATTTCGCCGCTTTCGACGGCTCCAGCTTTCGGCGGCGTCACAACATTTGAACGGGCCAGCACATAGAATTCACCGCGCCGGGACAAATAGCCAAGATCGGCCCGGTAAGTACGCGGCGGTTGGGGAACGTCGATATACCAGTTGTTGCCCGGCCCAGGGATGACGATATCCTTGACCGGTGTTTCCGAAGTGCTCGTCGTATCAACACTTGTGACATCGAAGAGCCGGAGGACGAGCCGTGCGCCGTGCCAATCCTGCTTGAGAGCCGCTTCAGCCCGCTGAAGGGAATGGGCGGAAATTTCCCAATAGGCATTCAACCAGTAGGGATTCGAAACGGCTAACAGCAGTCGGTCTTTGCCCACGGGGGTAGCGGACCGGGGAGGCGGTGTTTCTTTGGTCGCCTCGCGGGGGGGAATCAGAGGTTTGATCACCGGCTTGGTGGCCGTGGCCGCCGCGGTAGCGGCCGGAGTCACTTTGGCCGCGCCATTGGTGGCTGTCGCCGCGGGCTTCGATGTTGTGGGGACCGCAGCAGGTTCGGTCGCGGCGGCCTTGCTCTTGGCAGGGCTTTTGGTCCGCGAAGGCTTGGTGGCAGCGGCGGCGGCTGGCGGGGCCGGTTTCCGTTGCGGTTTAGCAGACGATTTGGCGGTCGTTGCCGGCCGGGTGGTTTTGGCGGCGGCTTTGGCTGGTTTTGCGGCCACGAGTTTCGATAGGGCTTTGACCAGGGCGTTCTTATCCATATTGGCCCACCCACGAATGCCACGTTGACGGGCCAGATTCGCCAGTTCGGCTTTCGAACGGTCGCTGAGCGAGCCGGCAGTTTTCATCGGCAAGCCACTCCCCCCAACGAGCGACACCTGGTGGAGGCGGTTTTAGGTCATCATCCGTGGTGGATGGGGTCCCAGGGTGGGGTCCGTCCCGAGCCGGTGAGCATCCGGCGGTTATTGTAGCCGTGGAACTGTCGGTACAGTTCTTTCACGGCAACCGCCGCAACATTTCTTCCGCGCCACGGTGTCGTGCCAACCGAGTTGTAGCGTCGTGCCCCAATGCGGTGGGAGTTCAAACCGTGGGTTAGCGAGAAGAGCCGAATGTTTGGCGGGTGTCGGAACTGTGAATCGTCACAAGTTCCTTGCTTAGTTCACATCTTAGAAACTTTGCGGGGGGGGTGTCAACGCGATTTCCTTGCCGGAACTAGTTTCCCCGATTGATTTTGCTGATTTTCCGGCCCAGTGGTCCCCACCGCAGCCAAGCTGCATGCGCGGGGCGACGGAGGATGTCGGGCCGGTGTCGAAACTACGCCAGTCGCCGTGTCATTCGGCTGACAGCGGAAGGAAGTGACGGATTTTCCGACAGTAACACCCGGGGCGCGAGCTTGTGAATTTTTTCACGAGTTAGCCGTTGACTTTCGCAAAGGGCTTCACACAATACGCCCTTAAGTTTGCATCCCTTTGTGAGAGCCTTATGCCGGACGGACCGCCAGCGTCCGGATCACGCCGGCCGATCCACTTGGTGGTGATCGGCTCCGAGATGGCGTCATTCACCATCGTGGGCGTATTGCTCGATTATGCGTTAGGCACTCAGCCGGGATTGACGATCGTCCTGACGCTGGTGGGGTTAGGGGTCGCCTTCTACCACTTAGTTGTGATGTCGAAGGCGTTGTCCGCGAAATCCGCCCGCGCGGAGCAACCACGCGATAGGAGCGGCTCGTGATCCGGCGGGCCACGATCCTCTTGGGTGTGCCGGTGGTGGTGGCGGGGGTGGTGGCTGTGCCGCTGGGGTTGGTGACCGGCCCCTACCAATGGCTATGTGCCGCGGTGGCGATCGCACTGGTTGTTCCGCCGGGGCTGCTGACACTACTTCTGGCCGAGCGTTTGGCGAAAGTGTCGGTTGTCGGACCGCTACTGGCCTTGGTGGTAGGAACCGCGATCCGTTTGGCGGTGGGGTATGGGGGTGCGGTACTGATTTTTTTCCTGGCCCGCCCGACGTTCCACACCGACCCGTTGAGTTACTTTGCGTGGGTCTTGGGATTATACCTGACCACCTTGGTGGTTGAAACGATCCTGCTGGCCCGAGGAACCGCGGCGGCTCCCCCCCCGCCGCTAAGTTAATCTGCTGGCTGCGCATCAGATGAGGTACGGCGATGGCCGGGAAAAAGATCGATCCGTTCAGCCACGTCGTTGATAGCGACCATATCGAACTGTTCGGCGGTTTGGAAATCCACGGTCTGGAATACCATGGTATTCCCCTCAAGTTCATGCTCTTCATTGCCTTGTGCGCTGTCGGCGTGGGCGGAGGGATGGTGTGGCTGGCGCAGAAGATGAAAAACGGCGATCCGCCCCGCGGGAAGCTGTGGAATCTGCTCGAAGCGCTGTTATTTTTCGTGCGCGATAAAATCGCTGTCCCCGGAGTTGGCGAACACGACGCCAACAAGTATCTGCCCTATCTCACGACGCTGTTTCTGTTCATTTTCGCCATGAACTTATTGGGGATGATCCCGTTTATGGGTTCGCCCACCGCGTCGTTGGCTGTCACGGGGGCGCTGGCGCTTGTCAGTTTCTTTGTGATCCACATCTCGGGCATCCAACAGATGGGTGCGGTGGGTTATTTGAAGAGTTTTATTCCGCACATCCATATTGAAGGCGGCCCGGTGATGCAGCTTCTGGGGCGTGCGATCACCGTGGGCATTGCCTTGTTGGAGTATGCCACCGCCTTTATTCGCGCTACGGTGTTGGCCGTTCGTCTTTTTGCCAATATGCTGGCCGGACACACCGTGTTGTTCATGATTCTGATGTTCATCGCCATGGTCGCCAACGGCTCGCCATATCAGATTGCCTTCGCCGCAGGCAAAGGCTGGTTGTATTACCTGGTGACGCCTTTCAGCGTGCTATTGGTGACGGCCCTGAGCGTGTTGGAATTGTTCATCGCCGGGTTGCAGGCGTTTATCTTCACGTTCCTGACGGCGGTGTTCATCGGGTTGGCCAAACACCCCGCGCACTAACGGTTTGGGATTGCGCGTACTCTCACTCAGCCTTGGAGGTTTTCGACAATGCGTTGTGCGAATTTGTGGATGGTGGCGTTGCTGGTGGTCGTGGCGACCGCCATGCCCGTGTTCGCCGGTCCGGAAGCTGGACCGGGGGCCGGAGTGGGCATGGGCCTGGCCATCATCGGCATCGGCATCGGTATCGGCCTGATTGGTTATGCGGCTCTCAGTGGCATTGCCCGCCAGCCAGAACAAGCCGGGGCTATTCAGGGCGCGATGTTCATTCTGGCTGGTCTGGTCGAAGGGGCGGGGATTATCGCCTTGGTGTTGTGCTTGTCCTTGTTGTTCCTCTAAGGAGTTTTCCTGTCGGCCGGTGGCCGCGATCCTTCGGCTTCGGGGAGTGAACGACCCATGCGCTTGGCTTTGTTGCAAATTACGCTGGCCACCATCGTGGTGGTTGTGGGCGGTGACGGCCGGCTGCGGGCCGCCGCGCCGCCAGGCCCGGGGACACCCCCCCCGACGTTCTACGTCAAAGACGGCGACCAATTCCGCCCGGCCCGCGACGACGAACTGAAGACCGCCACCGCCCACGACGACCACGCCCACGGCGGCGGACTGAGCTTCACCGGCATTCATCGTTGGGACCTGGGCCTTTATACCCTCATCGTCTTCGGCTTGCTGATCTTCATTCTGTCACGCTTCGCCTGGCCGCACATTCGCGCCGGGCTGGAGAAGCGCGAAGCCAATATCCTGGCCGCTTTGGAACAGGCCAAGAAGGATCGCGCCGATGCAGAAGCCCGGCTCGCTGAAGCCAAAAAACAACTGCACGAGGCCGCCCAACAAGCCGCCGCCATCCTGGCCGAAGCCCGCCGCGATGCCGAGGTGCTCAAAGCCACTGAAATCGAAAAGGGCCAAAAGGAAGCCCAAGCCGAACGCGAACGGGCCAAACGCGATGTCGAAATCCGCATGGACGCCATGCGCAAAGAGCTGCGCCAAGAAGTCGTGGAACTGGCTCTGCTCATTGCCACCAAAGCCCTGCGGCGGCAGGTCACGATCGACAACCACCATCAGTTGCTCGACGAAGCTATCGCCGAACTGAACACCGCCGGCCATCTGCAAGCCTAAGCGACACGCCCTGCCCCCCCTGCACCGGTTGCGACGGCTGCCGGTGCGAACGCAAGTGAATACACGCATGGCCAAAGTGGACTTTCAACACCCCACAGTTCTCGATGCCGCAGCGCGACAGTCGCGCCTGGCACGGGTTTATGCCGAAGCCTTGCTCACCGCCGCCGCGCAGGAAGCCCCCGAGCGCATTGAAGAGGTCGGCGCTGAGCTGCAGGCGTTTGTCGAGGCCTTGGCCGCTAACCCCGACGCCGCGGCCTTCTTGGCCAATCCGGCAATCGGCAAAAAGGCCAAGGCGGCCGCGCTGGCCGAAGCCCTGCAACATGGGGCTTCGCCGCTGCTGCGTGGCTTACTGCATGTACTGTTGAACAATAACCGTTTCTATCTTCTGACGTCGATCGCCACCGCTTATCAGCAAATCCTCGATCAACGCGCTGGGCGAATCCCGGTGAAGGTAACCACCGCCGTGCCTCTGTCGGATACCGAACGCGAACGACTCATCACCACCCTGCGGCAACGCCTCCACCACGAGCCGGTACTGTCTGTGCGCGTCAATCCCGAATTGCTGGGTGGTATGATCGTCCAAGTGGGCGATACGGTGATCGACTCCTCGGTTCGTTCCCGCTTGCAGTCGCTGCGGTCGCTTCTGCTGGAACAATGAAAGGCCGTCGCACGGCCAGGCCACGGGTAACGACCCCCAACCGGATGATCCACCAACCAACGACGACCTGGAGTTTTCCCCTGCTGCGCTAACGAGGCATCTGCCATGGCTATCAGCAACGCCAGCGAGATTGTCAGCGTTCTGGCTAATCAAATTCGCAATTACGACCGCAAAATCGAAACCCGCGCCGTCGGCCAGGTTCTCGAAGTCGGCGACGGCATCGCCCGTTGCTACGGCTTGTCGGAGGTCATGGCCGGTGAGCTGGTCGATTTTCCCCAGGCGGGCGTGAAGGGGTTGGCCTTCAACCTCGAAGAAAATTCCGTCGCAGTCATCATTCTGGGCGACTATCTCAAAGTCACCGAAGGGATGGAAGTTCGCACCACCGGCGAACTGCTCTCGGTTCCGGTGGGTGAGGCCCTCATTGGCCGCGTTGTCGATCCGCTGGGCAACCCCCTCGATGGCAAAGGACCGATCACCACCACCCATCGCCGCTTGGTCGAAAGTCCGGCCCCGGGGATTGTCGAGCGGCAACCGGTCAAAACACCACTTCAAACGGGCATCAAAGCCATCGACTCCATGACGCCCATTGGCCGCGGCCAACGCGAACTGATTATCGGCGACCGCAAAACCGGTAAGACGGCTATCGCCATCGACACCATCATCAACCAGAAAGAAGAAAACGTCATCTGCGTGTATGTCGCCTGCGGGCAGATGGAATCCAAGATCGCCGGTGTGGTTGAAGTTTTGCGGAAAACCGGGGCGATGGACTACACCATCGTCGTGGTGGCGTCGGCCTCCGACGCGGCCCCCTTGCAATATTACGCCCCCTACGCCGGCACCGCGATGGCCGAATACTTCATGTACGAGCAAGGCCGCGATACCTTATGCGTCTACGACGACCTGTCGAAGCAAGCCGCGGCCTACCGGCAGTTGTCGTTGCTGGTCCGCCGCCCGCCCGGACGCGAAGCCTACCCGGGCGACGTGTTCTACTGCCATTCCCGCTTGCTGGAACGCTCCGCCAAACTCGCCGAGAAATACGTTATCCTCGATGGCAGCACCGACGAATCCCACGTCAAAGCCGATTGGGGAATCAACAAAGCCACCAACCCCAAAGAACGGCGCGGGCCAGGCGATGCGGGCATGGTCTACGTTGGCCCGGGTGAACGCGGCGGTCTGCAACAAGCCCAACACGACCTCCAGTACTTCCCCGGAGCCAAAATCGCCAAAGTCGCCGGCAGTGGCGGTTCGCTGACGGCGCTGCCGATTATTGAAACGCTCGAAGGCGAAGTTTCCGCCTACATCCCCACCCACGTCATTTCGATTACCGATGGGCAAATCTACCTCCAGCCCGACTTGAAGAACGCCGGCGTGCTGCCGGCTGTCGATGTCGGGATTTCCGTCAGCCGCGTCGGTGGCAACGCCCAGATCAAGGCGATGAAGGATAAACGCGTCGCCGGTGGTTTGAAGCTGGCCCTGGCGCAGTTCCGCGAATTGGAAGCCTTCGCCCAACTGGGAACCGATCTCGACAAAGTGACCCAAGCCCAGCTCGAACGCGGCTACCGCATGGTCGAAATTCTCAAACAAGGGCAATACAAACCGCTGCACGTGGTCGATCAGATCATGATCATCTACGCCGGCAACAGCGGCGCTTTGGATAAAATCGACCGGCGCAAAGTGCGCGATTGGGAAGAACAATTCCTCACCTTCATGCGTGAACAAAAGCCCGAGGTCCGCGCCCTCTTGATGAAAGAAAAAGCTCTGACCGATGAGGTCGTTCGCCAACTGGATGCGTCGATTGCCGAATTCCAGTTACAGTTCAAAGGCTAACTTGGGACCCCCACAATGGCTAACCTCCGCGCCCTGGTGAAACGCCGCAAGGCGGTGCGGAATATCCGCAAAATCACCAAAACCATGGAACTGATCGCGACCTCTCGCTTCCAGCGTGCCCTCAAGCGCGCCCAGGAAGCGGAAGCGTTCACCCGCAAAATCGCCGAACTGGCCGCCGACCTCAGCCACAACGCCGGCGACGTCAGCCATCCGCTGCTGGTTTCCCGGCCGGTGAAGAAATCGCTGCTGTTGGTGCTGACCGCCAATCGCGGACTGTGCGGCGGTTACAACGCCAGCGTTGTGCGCGAAGCGATGGTGGCCATTCGCCAATACCAAGCGGCCAACACCCCCTTCGATCTCGAAGTGTCCGGCAAACGCGGTATTGCTTTCTTCAAATTCCAAGGGCTGGCTCGCACCCAGGAGTACACCCACTTCGAAGACAAGCCGAGCTTTGCCGAAGTCGATGTTGTGGCCAGCCGCCTCATCGAACTGTACGCCACCGGGCAGATCGACGAGGTCAAGGTGGCGTACATGAAGTTTATCAACCCGGCGCGGCAAACCGCTGTGGTAGAGACGCTCTTACCGCTGGCGAGCGTTGCTGCCACGTCGTCTGCCGCGGCGGCTCCGTCGGCCACCAGGGTGAACTACGAGTTTCTCCCCGACGCCAGCGAAATTCTCGAAGAGCTGGTGCCGCTGGCCCTCAAAATCCGGCTCTTCAAGTGCTTCCTCGATGCCGCAGTCAGTGAGCAGATCGCCCGCCGTGTCGCCATGAAAGCCGCAACCGAGAATGCCGGCGAGCTGATCAAGGAGATCACGCGCCTCTACAACCGCACCCGGCAGGCCAACATTACCAAAGAAATCTCCGAACTGATTGCTGGAGCCGAAGCCCTCAAGTAGCCCAACGCGCGACCCCCCACTCGACGCGACGCTGTATGGGTTCTGGAACACTCCCTGTGTCCTTGGCAACCGACTGGTTCTTCCCCCGCAAGCGGCATGATCCGCTGATGAGGTTCGACTATGGTATCCACCGCGACCAACACCGGCCGAATCGTTCAAGTCATTGGCTCCACCTTCGACGTGGAGTTTGAAGAAGGGCATCTGCCCCAGATTTACAACGCCATCAAAATCTCCGCCACTACCCCCAGTGGTGTGACGATCAACCTGACCGGCGAAGTCCAACAGCACCTCGGCGGCAGCCGCGTTCGCTGTGTGGCCCTCGGTAGCACCGACGGGCTGATTCGCGGTATGCAAGCGGTCGATACCGGCGGACCAGTCACCGTGCCCGTGGGGCTAGAAACACTCGGTCGCGTCTTCAACCTGTTGGGTGAACCGATCGACGGTGGTGGACCGGTCGTCACCAAGGAACGCCGCTCGATCCATCGTGAACCCCCCAAGTTCGACGAACTGTCGCCCAAGGCGGAAGTGCTGGTCACAGGCATCAAGGTGATCGACCTACTCACCCCGTTGGCGCGGGGGGGCAAGGCGGGGCTGTTCGGCGGAGCCGGCCTGGGCAAAACGGTGATCCTCACCGAGCTGATCAACCGGATCGCCAAGGTGTACAAAGGCTACTCTGTATTTGCAGGCGTCGGTGAACGCACACGCGAAGGCAACGACCTGTGGCTCGAAATGCAAGAGACCAAAACCGGCGCTGGACCAGATGCCAAGTCGGTCATCGAGAGTTGCGCTATGGTCTTCGGCCAAATGAACGAACCCCCCGGCGCACGCCTGCGTGTGGCTCTCTCGGCCCTGACGATGGCCGAGTGGTTCCGCGATGTCACAGGTACCGAAACGCTGTTGTTCGTCGATAACATTTTCCGCTTCTCCCAAGCAGGTTCGGAAGTTTCAGCGCTGCTAGGCCGTATGCCCAGCGCTGTGGGCTATCAACCGACTTTGGCCACCGAGATGGGTGAGCTGCAAGAACGCATCACCACCACCAAAAACGGGGCTATCACCTCGGTACAAGCCGTGTATGTGCCCGCTGACGACCCTACCGACCCAGCCCCCGCCAACACCTTCCAACACCTCGACGCTTTCATCTACCTCGAACGCTCCATCTCCGAAAAAGGGATTTACCCGGCTATCGACCCGTTGGCGTCCAACTCCCGCTTGCTCGATCCGCAGTTCGTTGGCGAGCGCCACTTTGCCGTGGCCGATCGCGTCAAACGCATTCTGCAGCGTTACCGCGAACTGCAAGACATCATCGCCATTTTGGGTGTCGAAGAATTGAGCGAAGAGGATAAGAAAGTGGTGGCTCGTGCCCGCCGCATCGAGCGGTTCCTCAGCCAACCCTTCTTCGTGGCCGAGCCGTTCACCGGCAAACCGGGCAACTTCACCAAACTCGAAGACACCATCCGCAGCTTCGAAGAACTGTGCGACGGCAAGTGGGACCACCTGCCCGAAGGCGCCTTCATGTACGTGGGGCCGATTGAAGAGGCTGCGGCGGCCGCCGAAGAAGCTGCAAAGAAGGCCGCGGCGGTCAAATAGCAAACCCTCCTCCAGCGCGCCGGCCAGGCTGAGCCGCGAGTGTCCCCTCGTTGCTCAGCCAGACGCGCAAGCACCCCACGCCCACCTACAACCCGAGATAATCTGATGTCCAGCGAACCAACGTTGCAATCCGCCGTGGAACGGATGATGCCCAGCGAAGCTACCGAGCTGGCCGATAGCCGAAAAGGCCGTGTTCGCGTAATCGTGGTGACACCCGAACGCGCCGTTCTCGACGACACCGCCGAGTTGGTCATTCTGCCGATGATCGATGGCGAATTGGGCGTGCTGCCGGGCCGCGCTCCGCTCATTGGTCGGCTGGGAGCAGGCGAATTGCGGCTGATGAAATCCGGCCGTGCGACCCAGCGGTTGTTCGTCGAAGCGGGCTTCGTGCAAGTGCGCTCGAACGTTGTCACCGTGTTGACCTCCAAAACCGAAGAGGCGGCCGCCATCACCGCGGCGATGGCCGCAGCGGCGGAGGCAGAGGCCGAAGCTCTTCCAGCCAGCAACGCCCGGGAACGCGCCACAAAAGAAAAAGCTCGTGATCGCGCGCGGGGCTTGAAGAAAGTGGCAGCGAAAAATACCGTCGCCTGAACGTACAAGCGGCGGCGCGAATACCGTCGCCTGAACGCACAAGCGGCGGCACGAATACCGTCGCCTAAACGCACAAGCGGCGGCGCGATCGCGATTTACGACATCCGCACGAAGGTTGTTGCGGCAAGCACAACGAATTCCCGATCGTTTATCGGCCTGCGTGCCAGAGATGACAGCTCTTCAAGGATGGCGGCTTTTCATGTTCGCAAGCTGAAAAGTCATGTTCGCAAGCTGAGAAAGATCAAAGCCACCGCGGCTCTCAACGAAACCGCACGCCAAGGATAGCGGCTTTTCATGTTCGCAAAGCCATCTGTCCGGTTTGGTACAACCGATCGTCCTTTCGCGGAATTGTGAACTCTTGTTCCCTATTGGCGTCCTTGCGCGGAATCGCGAAACGTCCGTTTGCTGTTGGCATCCTTATATTTGCTGTTGGCATCCTTTCTTGTTGGCGTCCTTTTCTCGGAATTGTGAATATTTGTTTCTTTATGAACATTTGATACCTATTGGTATCCTTGCGCGGAATTGTGAAATACCCGTTTCCTAGTAGCGTCCTTTCGTAGAATTGTGAACACTCGTTCCCTATTGGAAACTTTGCGCAATTGTGCCAGCCAAGTCAAATTCCCAGCGCGATTTTTTTCTTTTTTTCTTGATTTTTCTCCGTTCGGCTCTCTTTCACTGGCCGCGGGTGATGACGAATCGCTCGCCGGTGCGGTAGGCTTCGGCGATCAGTCCGGTCTTGTGGCTGCGAATGATCACCGCGCCGGCGTGTGGTGTGTCCCACACCTTGGCTCCGACGGCACCATAGCTGGCGTGCAGGTGTTCCGTCGGTGCGCCGGGCCGCTGGCTGGAAATCACCAAGCGTGGTTTGGCCCACGCGGCCATCCGACCCGCTTGCGGCTGACTCGAATGGCCGCCGGGGGCGTTCGCGCTGTAGGCCCCATGATGGGGAGCCAAGAACACATCGACTGGAGGAATCGGTTGTTGCACCACCAGGTCTTGCCCTTCGCCTTCCAAATCGCCGGTCAGCAGAATCGTATGGTGGGCGTGGTGCAGCAGAAGCACCATGCTGCGGGCGTTCTCGCTGCCGGGCGGGCCGTGTTGCGGTGGGTGCAGCACATCGAGACGAACTTCCGCACCGGCGCTGAGGCGATCCCCGGCCCGAACGATGTTCCGGGGAACCCGCTTGTGCTCGAGGGTCGTCAGAATCGCTTCGACGCCGGGGGTGTCTTTCGTAGCGAAGCTCGGCGTGGTGGTCACCCGGCCTACTGGGAAACGCCGCAACAGTTCTGGCAAACCATTGAAGTGATCGACATCGGCGTGTGAGAGGAAGATTTCGTCGATTCGCCACACGCCGCGGTGCCACAGGTATGGGGCGATGATGCGGCGCACCGCGGGGGGGCCGATGGTTGTTCCGGCGTCGTAGAGCAAAACGCGGCCATCGGGGCATTCGATGACCACGCAGCCACCATGGCCGATGGCCAGAAAGGCCACGCGGGCTTCGTCGGACGGTCGCGGTGGGATGGCGACGACCAAGCCGATAATCGTCCACACCAGGAGGGCGATGAGGATTTTCCGGCGCTGCGGTTGGTTGAACACAATCACGCCGAGGATGCCGAGATAGAACCCCACGAGCCACCCCCAAGGCGGCGCAGGGGCATAGAAATGGCTGAACGGAAGTTGTTCGCCGTGCTCGACGAGCCAGGTACACGCTGCGAGACTGGCTTCGGTCAGTCGGGCGAAGGGCCATGCGATGGCCGCGCTCCACGGTGCGACCATCAAGAGCACAAACCCTGTTACCAGGGCTGCGGCGGTCAAGACGACCAGCGGCGGGCCAAGCAACACGGCCACCGGAGAAACGACGTTCTGCCACGCCAGAACAAGGGGTGTGTTCACCGCGGTCAGAAGCGTACACGTGGCCAGCAGCTGCCCCGCGGCGCGGCCGATGGTGCGGACGGTTTTTGCGGCTAGGCTGCGGGTTTCTTCGATGAGTTGTTCGGCGGGGGTCGGGGGGCGTGGGGCCAGCCACGGCCCCACCCCCCAAATCAGCACAAAAACCGACAAAAACGAGAGTTGAAACCCTGGGGTGAATAAGTCCGTGGGGTTCCACAACAGCACCACCAGCGCAGCACAGGCGAAGGTGTTGGCCGGGTGAACCGGTCGCCGCAGCATCAGTCCACCACTGGCGACAACGACCATCACGGCTGCCCGCACCGCCGACGGCCGCGCTCCGGTCAGAAGCGCATAAGCGAGGAGAAACCCCGCCACCACGGCCGCGGCATACTGGCGGCGAACACCACCCAACCGCAGCACCAGCCACAAAAACGCCCCCAGAATGACCAAATGCTGGCCTGAGATCGCCAGCACATGAATGACACCGGTGCGGAGGAAGACCTCCCATTCGTCGCGATCCAACGCGGTACTATCGCCCAACAGAAGCGCAGCCGCCAGCCCCGATTCGTCTGGCAGCGTGCGTTCGAGAACGCGCCGGCCCCAACCGCGCACAGTGGCCAGCCAGCCGAACAACGACGCATGCCACTTCTCGTCGAGCCGAACAATGGCATCAGCACCACGGCGCACGCGGACTTCGGCGTGAATGCGGCGATCCTGCAACTCCGCGCGGTGGTCGCGCTGCCCGGGATTGAGTGGCCCTTCCAACGGCACCAATTGCCCTACAATTTCCACCGCATCGCCACAATGCACGTCGTCCCAGCGACCCGGGACCCACACCTGCACCCGCCCGCGCGCCGCCTGCCAGCCGCCAGCTGCTTCCACTTCGCTAACGTCGATCACCCCCGCACTGATGGCTTCCCGTGACACGGTCAACAGAGGATCGAATCGTGGTGGTCGGAAGCGCTCGGGTTCTTCCGCCAAACGCCCCCGCAGGCGAATCGGTTGCGGCCTCTCCTGTGCCCAGTACGAAATATCATCCGGCGCAAACCGCTGCCGATAGATGCCGTGATACAGCGCCGCGGTCGCCACGATACCCAGCAGTAGCCACGCGCACGCTACCGCTGGCTTCGTCATCCGCGTGCGGAACCAACCCACGAAGGCCGCGACCGCAGCCAACACGCCCCCCTCCTGCGGCACGCCACAATATCGGTCGACCAATAAACCCACAGTCGCGGCTAGCGCCACGGGCACCAGTGGGGCATGTGCCAACGACCGGCCCAGCGGTTCAGTCAACGCCGGAAAGACGGAAACTGCCGACATGACCGCCTATCGTAACGATTCGTGGTTGCACCCGCTACTTGGCGAACGGCGGTGGTCCTGCTGAAATGGCCTTATGCCAACGCTTCGCATTGATCTGGGTCCGCGTAGTTACGACATCGTGATTGTTCCCCGCGAACCGGAGTTTCGCGCGGCCCATCCGGGTTTGGCGGAATTTGTTCGCCATACTCTGCCGCATTCCACCGCGGCGCTGGTGGTGGGCGATACGAATACACGGCCGTACGCTCAAGAAGTCGAAGCGGCGCTTGCGGCGGCCGGCTGGCGCACCGCGATGGCGGTCGTGCCCGCTGGGGAGGCTTCCAAGTGCCTGGCGCAACTGGCGCGCCTTTACGACGCCCTGTACGAACTGGCCGCCGATCGCCAAACGGCGGTCATCGCGGTGGGCGGGGGGATGGTGGGTGATCTGGCGGGGTTTGCCGCCGCCACCTACAACCGCGGTCTACCGTTGATCATGGTCCCCACGTCGCTGTTGGCGATGGTCGATTCGTCGGTGGGTGGCAAAACGGCCATCAATCATCCTCAGGGAAAGAACCTGATTGGGGCCTTTCACCAACCCCGCGGTGTCTGGATCGATCTGGCTCATCTGGGCACCCTGCCGGAGCGTGAATATCTCAGCGGGCTGGCGGAAGTGGTGAAGTATGGCGTCATTCTTGATGCGGAGTTTTTCGAATTTCTCGAAGCGCAGGCCGCCCAGGTGCGTGATCGCAAGTCGGCGGTGATTCCCGAAGTTGTGGCCCGTTGCTGCCGGCTGAAAGCCGATGTGGTAGAGCGCGATGAATACGAAACCACGGGCTTGCGCGCGATTCTCAACTACGGCCATACCTTCGCGCATGCCTACGAAACCCTCGCCGGCTACGGTACGCTGTTGCATGGCGAAGCGGTTGCTATCGGCATGATGGATGCTGCCCGGCTGGCACAGCAGTTGGGGTTGGTCGATGCCACGTTCGTTGCGCGGCAACAGCGCTTGCTCGAAGCCTTCTGGCTGCCGACATCGCCGCTTTTCGAGTTGGCCACCGAGGAACTGTTGGCTGTGATGCGGCGTGATAAAAAAGCCGCCGCCGGCCAGCTCCGCTTCATTCTGCCGACACGCCTGGGCGAAGTGAAACTGGTTGATGCGGTTCCCGAAACGCTCGTTCGCACGGTATTGGAGAGGCGATGACCTACGCCGCAGTGGCTGCTTGGTTGCGGCCGCGTCTGGGGATGGGCCTGGTGATTGGCATCACTCCGTGGCTGGCGTGGATCGCCAGTTTGGCCCTGGGCGGCTGGTACAAAGATGCCTTTGACCAACTTATCACGGCCGATCATCTGGCGTTCTACCATGCCGCTCGCCTGGTGCGCGAAGGCCACGAACACCGCTTGTACAACTACGGCGAATTGAACGCCACGAACTACCAACGCCAATTGATCGGTTGGGAGTGGGACGGTTTTGAGGCGTTTCGCAATCCGCCGTTTTATGCGTTGCTGTATTGGCCTACGGCCGGGTTGTCGTATTACCACAGCGCGGTGATTTGGCTAGTGATCGGCGGGGTGTTGTGGGTGGGGGCGATCGGGCTATTGCGGCCGGCCCAGCCGCTGCGGGTCTGGATGTGGTCGCTGACGTTCTACCCGGTCTGCGCCGTCGTGGGCTTTGGTCAGAATACGTTTGTGAGCCTGGCGATCATGGCGGGCGTATACCGGTTGCTCCAAGCTGAGCGGAAGTTCGCCGCCGGATGGGTTGCGGGGTTACTGTTCTTCAAGCCACAGTTGTTGTTGGGTTTTTTCGTCTGGTGGGGTATGGAACCGCGCCGCTATGCCCGCACTTGGGGGGGTGTGGTTCTCATGGGGGCCACTTTGGCGGCGCTAAGTGCGGTGGTGCTGCCGGCGGCAACGCGTGCGTTTGTCCATTCGCTGCCGGAGATTGCCGCCTTCCGGGGCGATCCGTTTTGGAATAAGCAGTCGCCACGGGCGTTTTGGGCGCTGCTGTTGGCACGCACGGGGGATGAACACCAAGCCGACGATCAGGCCCCGCTGGTGCTGGCACTGGCCGGAATCTGTTCGTTGGCGGCGATCGCCGGGGCGTGGTGGGTGAAGCAGCGCACCGGCGCGCCTGTTGCAGTGATGTTCCCCATCGCGATTTTCCTCTCACTGTGGGCTTCGCCGCATTCGCTCATCTACGAGTGGGCGCTGCTGGTCGCAGCCGCAATCGTCGTATGGGACGAATTTCCCAGCCAGCGGGACGCCTGGCTTGTCCTCTTTGCGCTGGCGTGGATCGGGTTGGGGATTTCGACAACATTGGCCGCCGTACAATTGCGGGCGCAATGGCCTGTTGTGCTGCAAGTGGCCGTGCCGGTCATAGGTCTGGTGGGTGCGTTGGCTGCGCGCGAATGGGTGCGGGCAATTCCTGCGCAGCGCTGACAACGAATTGTCGGGATTCGCAGCAATGCCAAGGTCAACAAAATCAAAGTGCGGGCAATTCCTGCACAGCGCTGACAACGAATTGGCCACTGATACCAGGTGGGATGGAGCGTGCCGACAGACCCGACGTTCCGGCGACCCCGACGTTCCAGCGGCCGATCCGACTGACCAAAAGTTGACCATCGTGGTGGCCGCGGCCACTGCGGTCTTCATCGCGGCAAGACACGGACGAACAATTCGGGTACATTAAACGTAACCCACCACAACGGCACACTTTAACTTCTGACGGAAACTGTCATTATGGCTCAGCGCCGCGTTGGAATCTGGTTGATCGGAGCTTGCGGCGGCGTCGCAAGTACCACCGCCTTGGGGATCGCGGCACTGGCCCGCGGCCTGACTGCTCCCACGGGTCTGGTGACCGCGTTGCCGTCGTTAGCCCACCCGGATTTCGACGAACCGGCCGCCTTTGTGGTTGGCGGGCACGACATTCGCCAAAGCCACTTCCTGGCCGCGGTCCGCGAACTGCACGCCCGCGCCAACGTGTTCAGCGAGCGGCTTCTGGCCGCCTGCGCTGCCGATCTGGAAACGTGGAGTGCCAACATCCGCCCCGGCGTGGTCTACCAACCCAACGCCGCCATCACCGCCCTGGCCGACCGACCCGACGTGCAGCACCCCGCCAGCCCGCACGAAGCCATCGCCGCGATTCAAGCCGACCTCCACGCTTTCCGAAGCGCGCACCAGCTTGAGCAACTCGTCGTGGTCAACGCCGCATCGACTGAACCGCCGTTTGAAGTCCGCGACGAGCAGCAATCGCTCGAGCGGTTGTTGCCGGCTCTCAACCGGCGGGGGTCGCGGGTTTTGCCCACCAGCAGCCTTTATGCCTTCGCCGCTCTCGATGCCGGCTTCCCGTATGTCAACCTCACGCCCAGCTGTGGGGCCACGCTGCCGGCTTTAGCGGAATTGGCCCGTCAACGCCGCGTGCCGTACGCCGGCCAAGACCTCAAAACCGGTGAAACACTCCTCAAAAGCGTGCTGGCTCCCCTCTTCGCCAAACGGAATCTGCGCGTCCTCAGTTGGGTTGGGCATAACATCCTTGGCAACCGCGATGGGCTGGTTCTCAACGATCCAGAAAACAAAGCCAGCAAAGTACGCAGCAAAGATCACCTGTTGGCCGAACTGCTGGGCTATAAGCCGCAATCGCTGGTGAGCATCGAATTTGTCGCCTCGCTGGACGACTGGAAAACCGCCTGGGACCACATTCACTTCGAAGGCTTCCTCGGTACCAAAATGGTGCTGCAATTCACCTGGCAAGGCTGCGACTCACTGCTGGCGGCCCCCCTGGTGATCGACCTGGTACGGCTAGCCGCCTACGCCCAGCGCCGCGGAGAATACGGACCCATGCCCCAGACCGCCTGCTTCTTCAAAAGCCCCATCGGTGTCACAGAACACGACTTCCATACACAGTTCGCCCGATTAGAAGACTACCTCCGCGGCCCCGCCTAACCCCGTCGCGCGACAGACCCTTCCTGCACTGGGTCGTGGCCTTCGCTGCGACCAGAAACGGAACGATCCCATGAAATTGGCCTTCTCCACCAATGCCTATCTGAACTACTCCTTCGCCGACGCCGTCAGCCGTCTGGCCCGGATCGGCTATCGCGGTGTCGAAATCATGGCCGATGTGCCGCATGCCTGGCCGGCCTACTTGCTCCCCGAGCAGAAGCAGGCGATCCGCACGGCGCTCGCCACTCATCAACTGGCCATCGCCAACATCAACGCCTTCATGATGCACGCCGTCAACGACCGTCGGCAGAAGTATTGGTATCCGTCCTGGATCGAACCCGATGTTCACTACCGCCAGGTGCGCATCGACCACACCCAACGGGCCTTGACACTCGCCAAGGAACTCGGGGCCGCGTGCATCACCACCGAACCGGGCGGACCGCTCGACGGCCGGTCGCGAAAGGACTGCTTGAAGCTCTTCGTCGAGATGCTCCAACCCGTGGTCGAACACGCTGAGAAAGAACAGGTTCAGCTGCTGGTGGAACCCGAGCCGGATTTACTCATCGAAACGGCCGATCAGTACCTGGAATTCGCGGCCCTGATTTCTTCACCCTATCTGGGGCTGAATTTCGACATCGGGCATGCGTACTGTGTGAAAGACGACCCCCCCGCCACGATTCGCCGCTTGGGCCAACTCATCCGCCATGTTCACCTCGAAGACATCGCCGCCAGCCGCGTCCACCATCACCTGATTCCCGGCGACGGCGCCATCGACTTTGCCGCCACGCTGACAGCGTTGCAGGACATCGGCTATGACGGTTGGGTGACGATCGAACTGTACACCTGCCATGAGAACCCGGACGCCGCCGCCACAGTGGCCCGCGAACGCATCCTCCGCATCGCCCACAGTGTCGGGATCAACCTGGAGTAGAAGAGGCGGCCATCCGGCGTACACGCGACCGACCCCCCCGTGGGACACGGCGGCCCTCGGGGATTCCCGCGGCTGGCCACAACGCGGGGGCATGACGCCGTTGGGCCGATGGTTCTCCGTCGAATGTCGGCGTTTGTGGGAATGACGCCCCGAAGTGCTGGCCAGTATGGAACATAAGACTACTCAGCGCCGTTGCACGCTTTCCCCACCGTGCACCCTTTTCCCCCTTATCACCCTTTTCCCCCCGAACTTTTTTCCCCCGAATGGGTACACCTGTGTCACCCGACAACCGACGGCAGGCCCGTGGCCTGCACCGGCCTCTGGTGTGCCGCGGCCGTGGTTTCTAAGATACGCTGCATGTTCACGCACCAGCAGCATTTGGAGCATCTGTTACAGCCGGATGATTATACGTCCCCGGCCCAGTATCAGCGTGAATTGCAGCGGCTGTTCTATCCGGCGTGGCATCCGCTGTGTACGATTCATGATCTGGCGCAGCCTGGGGATTTCTTGACGTTTGATCTGTTGGAAACGCCGATTCTGCTGCGGAATTTTGGCGGGCAGTTGCGGGCGTTTCTGAATGTCTGTCCGCATCGGCACAGCCGCCTGACCGATGAGGTTCGCGGCCGCAGTGCCGCGCTGCGCTGCCAATACCACGGTTGGGAATTCAACCATGAAGGCCGTACGGGCAAGATTCCCGACGCCAAGGCTTTCCGTCCGTGGGATCGCGCCAACTCCTGTCTGAGGCGGTTTCGCCTGGAAACCTGTGGGGAGGTGGTTTTCGTCAATCTCTCTGAGGAGGGGCCATCGCTGCGGGAGTGGCTCGGCCCCCTGTGGGAGCGCTGGCACAGCTCGTTCGGCGGGGCCTACCGCTACGCGACCACCTGGGAAGCTGATTTTGCGTGTAATTGGAAGGTGGTGCTCGAAAATTCTCTGGAATCGTACCACATTCCGATGGTACACCCGCAAACGTTCAAAGACATGCCCCCCGAAGAGGTCGCCTGGCACGAGCTGGAACGCACATTCACCACCTTCAAAACGATCATCCCCAACGATTGGGTCAACCGGCGGCAAGCGCACATCGTGCGGCTTCTGGGGGAACAGCCGACGTGGGAATACTGGCACTACAACCGGCACCCGCACCTGACGGTCAGCACCTTGGATGTCAACCGGCTGGTCATGTGCGTGTTCCCCACCGGGCCGACGACCTGCCGTTACCGCAGCATTTTGTTCACCTTGCGGGGCAAGAAGTCGGGTCCGCTGGCCTGGGCCGCCTACCGTCTGTTGCGGCCGATTGTGGTGTATGTGGCCAAGAAAGTGTTTGCGGAAGATGGCCGTTTGTATCCCGCGGTGCAACGGGGACTGGAAGCCAGCCCGCACCGGGGCGTCATTGGCACGCGCGAAGAGCGGATCTACTACTTCCAACGCTTTGTGTGGGAACACACCCGGGATACACGCGACATCTCCCCGACGGTAACCGACGGTGATCATGCCGCATAGCTACCATCCCCCGTCCAAAAGCGCTATCCAAAAGCGCTAAAAGCACCGGGACATACGCCGGAAGCGCAATCTTCTGTATAGCCACGATCCCCCTGTCCAAAAGCGCTAAAAGCACCGCGGTGCGGTCGGATGTGCCCGGTGGCTTGGGTCAAGCTGGCCCAGAGTCGCGTTCCTTTGGTATACCGCGGACACAATGCGGTCGGATGTGCCCGGTGGCTTGGGTCAAGCTGGCCTGCGAATCCCCGTTGCACCGCGGGGGCCGCCACGCGCCACCGACGGCTGCGGCGAGGGTGTCGACATCAGCCGTGAGGCTTTTGGGTGTTGGGACGAGGAAGAGCCGAAGCATCTTACGCTTCACCGACGGCTACGGCGGGGGGGCGGACCATTTGTACCGGCGGTAGCGGCGGATGAGGGCATTGGTGGAGCTGTCGTGCTTCAAGTCTGGTTCGGTGGGCGCTTCCAACTCCGGGGTAATCTTCGCGGCCAGAACCTTGCCCAATTCCACTCCCCATTGGTCGAAGGAGTTGATGTCCCAAACGACCCCTTGCGTGAAGACGATATGTTCGTAGAGGGCCACCAGGGTACCGAGGGCAAAGGGGGTCAGCTTCTCCAGCAGCAGGAGGTTCGATGGCCGGTTGCCGGGGAAGGTTTTGTGCGGCACCAGCCACTCGGGAACCCCATCGGCCCGCACTTCGTCCGCGGTTTTGCCAAAGGCGAGGGCTTCTGCCTGGGCGAACACGTTGGCGATCAGCAAATCGTGATGCCGCCCGAGCGGATGAAGCGATTGGCCGAAGGCGATGAAGTCGCAGGGGATGAGTTGGGTCCCTTGATGGATGAGCTGGTAGAAGCTGTGTTGGCCGTTGGTGCCCGGTTCACCCCAATAGATGCGACCGGTGGGGTAATCGACGTCCACCCCGCTGAGAGTCACCCGTTTGCCGTTGCTTTCCATGGTCAGTTGCTGCAAATACGCCGGGAACCGCTTCAGATACTGCTCGTAGGGCAGCACGGCCACGGTTTCAGCACCAAAGAAACAGCCGTACCACAGGCCGATGAGGCCCATCAGGACCGGCAGATTGTGGGAAAAGGGGGCGGTGCGGAAGTGTTCATCTATGGCGTGGAAGCCGGCGAGCAGCTCGCGGAACCGCTGCGGTCCGATGGCTAACATGGTGGCCAGCCCGACGGCGGAATCCATCGAATAGCGGCCGCCGACCCAATCCCAGAAGCCGAACATATTGGCCGGGTCGATGCCGAACTTCGTCACTTCCGCAGCGTTGGTACTGACGGCGACGAAATGCCGTGCCACGCTCGCCGGGTCCTTCAAAGCCGCCAACAACCATTGCCGCGCCGTGGCAGCGTTGGTCATGGTTTCGAGCGTGGTGAAGGTTTTCGAGCAAACGATGAACAGGGTTTCGGCGGGGTCCAGATCACGCACGGTTTCGGCAAAGTCGGTGCCATCGACATTCGATAAGAACCGGAAGTTCAAGTCCCGCCGGGCATAAAAGCGCAACGCCTCATACGCCATGACCGGTCCTAAGTCGGAGCCGCCGATGCCAATATTGACGATGTTCCGAATCGGTCGGCCGGTAAAGCCTTTCCACTGCTGGGAATGGATTTGCTCGACGAAGGCACTCATAGCGTCGAGGACGGCGTGCACCTCCGGCACCACATTCTGCCCATCGACGACGATCACAGCCTCGCGGGGGGCGCGCAGGGCCGTGTGGAGAACCGCGCGATTCTCGGTGATGTTGATTTTTTCGCCGCGGAACATCGCCTCGATGCGGCCGCGCAGATCGCATTGCTCGGCTAATGCGAACAGAAGCTGAAGCGTTTCATCGGTAAGGCGATTTTTGGAATAATCGAGATAAATCCCGGCGGCTTCCGCCGTCAGGCGCGTGCCCCGTTGCGGGTCAGCCGCAAACAGCTCACGCAGATGCACCTTCTGGATACGGGCCGCATGGGCTTGCAACGCCATCCACGCGGGTCGCTGGGTCAGCAACAGGCGTTCGGCCATAGCAACACTCCCCGCAACGGGTGCGGTTATTGTGCCGAATTGGCTGCGGATTGGCGACGGTTTTCTGGCCGTATAACCCGAAACTCCCAGAATGTCCCTCGATTGCCCCGTGGCTTGAGAACTATCCTGTGAACGCACCATCAACCCCCGAACGGTTGGTTTCCCTCGATCAGTTCCGCGGCTATACCGTTTTCGGCATGCTGCTGGTGAACTTTGTCGGCTCGTTTGTCGTGATCCGCGCGACGCTGCCCCTGTTGGCCCACCACCACACCTACTGCAGCTACGCCGATACGATCATGCCGCAGTTTCTCTTCGCCGTCGGCTTCGCTTTCCGGCTGACATTTCAGAAGCGCCGGCAGTCGACAGGCGCAGGCGCTGCCTATTGGCATGCGGTGCGGCGGAATGGGGGGCTGTTGCTGGTGGCGTTGGCGGTGTATGGCGTCGGTTCGCGATGGGAAACGTGGGACAATCTG
>JANWYJ010000099.1 GCA_025055115.1 Gemmata sp. | reverse complement strand
GAGCATGCCGACAGTCTCCGCGTGACGGTGACCTGTCGGTTATGTATGCCAGCGGAAGCCGGCCTGTCCGCGAATCTCGCGCTGCCTCGTCCGGCGGAAATGAAGGCATGCTCAGTCTGTCTCAAACGGCTAAGCGGCGAGGCATCTTTCCCAACCGAATGCGGTTTTGTTTCGTTCGCTTCGCGGCCCGAACCTCCATCTAAACCGAACGCGCGCGACAGGGAGAGACACCGAGAGTTTCGGGGCCAAGGTGGGTTCGTTGGCGCAAAGTCGCTGTCGCGCGGGAGTCTCGTGGGTTCGTGCAGAGACGAGCAGGTGAAGGCAGCGCTGACGTAAATCGTTGCGGGAAAGCGCGGTTCGTCGCGGGAGGGCCCATGCCGCTCCCTGGCGGTTGCGGCTCAGCGCGGTCTAACCCCGAGCGAGCAGCGTTTGCGGGAAAGGAAAGGCAGTACGCCCGGCGGGACTCGAACCCACAACCACCCGCTTAGAAGGCGGGTGCTCTATCCAGTTGAGCTACAGGCGCGTGTTGGTATTCTTTCGGATAGGCCAGAATCTGACAAGTGTGATTGATACCCCCGGCTAACGACCCGCCTACCCCGAATGAAGTCTTCGGCTTGTTCGGCTGGGGTATCTCCTCGTGGCCCACCAACCATCCCGCCGCGATGCGCGGCGGAGACCTTCCAGGTGTTCACGTCCTTTTAACTCCATATACTGTAATTTAGTTCAATATGCTGTAATGGCCAACCTGCAGGACCACAGACCGCGGATGAAACCGTGCAGGTGTTCACACTCACGCAATCTTCACCGCACACACTCCGGCCCACCACCTCGCGTCCTCGGATAAACTTTGCGCGAGCTACCACAAGCGACTGAGGATGCGGTCTCGCGCGGTACTGCGATCCCGCCACCCGCATTCCTTCTGATGGAACGACGCCACCACCCGGAGAATCAGGTTTCGGGAGGTGTTCACATCCCCCGCTGGATTCTTCGCCGGTCGAATGACCAAGCAATCGATAATGAATGATGACATTCCTAGCCCCCACTTCCGGTGAACTCGTCGCTCAACGGGTTCATCCGGACCCGTCGGATGGCTCGCCCCCGTCACCGCCCGTTTAACCTCTTTCCGGGCCATTTCTGTTCGGCGAGCCATCGCTTGCAGAGGATCTGCGAATCGGCCGAGTCAGTCAATGGTGAGCAATCCCAGCAGACGGAGGGAGGGTAGGATAGCGGTAGTCTTTTGCTTTGGAGATGGCCTGATGACTGTTCAGGAATTACACGCTGCTTTGCAAGCCACTCCCTTCCGCCCGTTCATCATTCACATCGCAGATGGACGCTCATTCGAGGTGCGGCATCACGACTTCCTGCTGCTTGGACCTAACAGTCGCCCTGCATTTGTATTGAGCCTGTCTGGGATGGCGTTCAGTATCCTCGACGCGATGCTGATGACGGAGATCGACTTTGGCCAGCATGGAGCGCAGTCAACCACGAACGTGAGTCAGCCACGAACGTGGCTGCGGACCCGTCGTAGTGCGGGGAGGATTTTGCCGGAGTCAGCGCCGAATCAGGCGTTGCAGCCGACCCCGCGATGGGAGGGGTTGTCAACAGCTCAGCTTGGCTTCCCAGTAGGCTATTCGAATTGCCGCGAGGCGGCTGAGCTGGGTCGATAGGCGGGCACGAATTCCAAAGGTATCGAGCCATGTCGTCGCGCATGGCCGCGGTGGGAAGCTGGGCTAATAACGGCCCATCAACAGACAACCCGTGTTCGCGATGGCATGAAGTAACATGCTCTCGTCAAATCGTCTGGCTCAATACGTTCGGAGAAGTAGTCGCAACTACGATACCCCCGCTCGACGATCACCCCTTCGGCTTCTTCGTGGAATCCCCCCCGAGGGCAACGCACCATCGGACCCGGGGGCAGGAATCTTGCGACTCGGGTGCGGCCGGGCCATCCGGGCTATCCGGGGGCGGCTTTCCATTCTACAATAGCTGTTCACTGATTCGGAAACCGACGGCTGGGCCGCGGAACGTGGAGGGAGGATCGATCGTGATGGTCTTTGCCGCGTGGTGGGTATCGCATCTTCTCAACCTCATCGTACTGGGTTTGGGGTTATTGCTGATGTTGGTGGTATTGATTCAACGCGGAAAAGGCGGTGGACTGGCGGGGGCGTTTGGCGGCGTCGGTGGGTCCAGCCCGTTTGGTTCGCGGGCGGCGGATCAGTTCGTTCGCGTCACCTTGTGGTTAGCCGGTGTCTGGGTGTTGGTGATTATGATCCATGTCAAGGTGGTCAAATATGATATCAGCGAACAAGAAAACCGACCGATGATCGGGAAAACGAACTAACCTCCCACGGGTTCTCCCCACGACCTCTGTTGATCGACGGATTGTTCCCCCGAACGCAAAATTCCTTCGTATTCCCCGAGGTGGCCGGCGTGTTGCGGAGCATGACCGGGTTTGGCGAAGCTCGCACGCAGACCGAGACGGTCGGAGTGGCGGTGGAAGTCCGGGCACTCAACAACCGCTACCTCAAGCTCACGGTCCGCGGTTCTGAGCCTTACCCGCTCTATGAATCGGAAGTGGAGAAAATTGTCCGGCGCTATATTCGTCGCGGCACACTGCACATCCACATTCGGGTCGACCGGTCTGCCGCCGTGGCAGCCCCGGCGTTGAACATTGGGGTCTTGGCCGACTATCTGCGGCAAATCCGCACGGCTTGTGCCGAAGCCGGCACCCCCGAATTGGTGGCTCCGCTGCTCGCGGGGGCCTTGGCGTTACCAGGCGTGGCCCCTGAACCCCGGGGCAGTACCAGCCTCCCTGAGGATGAATGGCCGATCGTCGAACAGACATTGGAAGCGGCCTTGGTGAAAGTCAACGCCATGCGGCAGGAGGAAGGCCGGGCCATGGCGGCGGAATTGCTTGGCTATCATCGCTCGATTGCGGAACAGCTCGCGGCGTTGCGGGCGTTGCTGCCAGGGGTGGTCACGGAGTATCGCCAGCGCTTGTTGGAGCGGGTCCGGCAAGCGGTCGCGGATGCGGGCGTGGTGCTGAGTGCGGAAAGCATCATTCGCGAAGTCGCCCTGTTTGCCGATCGCACCGATGTCTCGGAGGAGGTCATCCGCTTGACGAGCCATCTGGAGCAGTTGGCGGAATTGGTGCACCAGGGCAACGAAGCGGGGCGGAAACTGGAATTCGTCCTCCAAGAAATGGGCCGCGAAGCCAATACCATCGGCTCCAAAGCCGGCGATGTGGCGATCAGCCGCCATGTGTTCGACATCAAAGCGACCCTCGAAAAACTCCGCGAATTGGTTCTGAACATCGAATAAGCGAGCCTGCGGGGGGGATTATGAACGCGACCACGGCCTCAGCCCCGCTGATTGTGGTGTCTGGACCCAGTGGTGTGGGCAAAACCACCGTCGTGGAGCGTTTGTTGACCCAAATGAAGGATCAGCTTCCTCCCTTGCGCCGCGCCATCACCGCCACCACGCGGCCCCCCCGGCCGGGGGAACACGATGGCCGCGACTACCACTTCTGGAGTCGTGAGCAATTCGAAAAGGCCATTGCCGAACAGCAGATGTTGGAATATGCCATTGTTTTTGGCAACGACTATTACGGCACTCCGAAAAGCGAAGTCGAACCCTACCTGGCCCAGGGGATTGGGGTGATTTTGGTGATCGACGTCCAAGGGGCCGCCCGTGTACGGGAATTGTTCCCCGCATGTTTGTCGATCTTTATTGCGCCGCCCAGTCTGGCGGAATTGGAAGCCCGTCTCCGCGGACGCAACGATACCGCGGAGGAGCGGATTGCCCGCCGTCTCCGCACCGCACACCAGGAAATGGCCGAAGCCGGGAAATTTCAGCATCAGATCGTCAACCGCGATCTGGAGCAAGCCGTCCGTGAACTGCAACAGCGCATCGGCGACCGATTCCACTGTCTCGGAGGTTCTCTATGCTCGAAGAGTTGAAAGAGGAAGCGATTGTTAACAAAGTCGGTGGACGTTTCAAACTCTCAACCCTGATTCAAAAACGCATGATCGCACTGAATACGGGGGCCAAACCGCTGGTCGATACCCGCGGCCTGACCGACCGCATGGCTATTGTGATTCAAGAAATACTCCAAGACAAAATTTACCTGGACGCTTCGGGAGCGGTTCAGGCGAAAAATCCCACGAGTTTGGCCAACCTGCCTGGGGCCTACCCGGGTATGCCGGGAGCTACCCCACCTGAACCCGGTGCCACCGCCCGGCCGGCCACCGATGATTAACCGTTGCGCCCGCCGAAGTCGGCGGACCGATCAGCGTCCGCTGACAGTGAGCGGGCAATGGCCATGAACCGATTCGCCGGCTGTCCCGTAGTACCGGTGTCCGCGTAGAATAAGCGCATCGCCCACCGGTTCGGGGTTTTGCTGTCATGGCTGAATCGAACTCCCCTGCGACGCCGTCGCCGTCCCTCCCAGCTCTGCCGTCGACGGCGGATGTCATGCCCTATGTTCCCGTATCGTGGGTGGCGGCTTTGGCCGCGACCGTGGCGGGTACGTTTGCTCTCATCTTGTTTGTTTTTGGGTATTTCGCCTTTCGATCCCGAAAACCGCTCATCGAACCGGCGTTTTTGATCTTCCCGGTGGCCACCCTGGTGCTGTGTTTTGCCGCCCGGCGGACAATTCAGAACTCCGAAGGCACGCGGACCGGCATCCTGTATGGTGTCAATCTCGTCAACGCGGCCTGGTGGACGGCTGTAGTTCTCGGTTTGTGCTATGTGGCGTATCTGTTCGCCATCAGCTTCGCTATCCGGCGCGACGCTCAAGCCGAAGCCGAAAAGTGGTTCGTGCTGATCAATAGTGCGACGGATGACGACATCGCCCGGGCGTTTTATCGCACATTGCCGCCCGGGGCCCGCCAAGCGGTCGCTCCTGACGATGCCCAAGAAATGCGCGTCCGCTTCCGGGACGACTTCCTCACCTTTGTGACGGGTGATCTGGTCCGCCTCGGGCAGCGGAATAAAGGTGAACTGACTTTCAAAACTACCACGGTGACGTGGAATAACAAGCCGGGGGTGATCGAATGCACTCTGTTGGGCAGCGTCCAATGCCCCGAAGGGACCTTTCCGGTCACCATCCCGTTGAAGGGCATTGAGGGGGTGACAAGTGAAAGTGGTGGTGCCGGTGCTCGGCAGTGGATGATCGAGCGGCCGCGGAGTGGCTTTGTAGATCCGTCGCAGGTGACACGAACGGCATACGGTTGGCTGGTCTGGCTGTTGGAAAAGGATGGCGGGGCGTTCGGACGGGGCTTTGTGGATCATGCCCGGTTTGGCACCGCCACCCACCCGTATTTGTATCAGGGCTTTATTCGGCCGGGGGGGGATCGACCGGGCTGGGCGGAGGTCGCGCTCGACCCCCGCGGTCTGTCCCAACTCGCCTTTGCGGCGGTGGTCGGCGCTATCGACCCCACGGGTTATCGCGACTATCTTCAGCAGCATTTCTTCCGACTCCCCAAGGGGGCCGAACCGTCGCCGGAAGTGAAAGCCACCTTCATGAAGTCGTGGGAGCGGCAGAGCATTCGGCCCGCGGGCGACAAATTGAAAGGTCCTGATGGTGCGCCGATTGATAAGGAGGATATTCTCACCATTCTGGACCGCTCGGTCGAAGTTCGTGTGCCCATTGAAATTCAATTGATCGGAAAAAACGAGGTGGCCCGTGGCCGGGTGGTTGTCGAATGCACTCATCCGGCGGTTCAAGAAATGCTCCAGCGTCACAAAGCGAATGCGGCTCGTGCTACCCTGACGCCGGAACTGCCGCAAGAACTTCTCAACGAGCTGCTGGAACGTTTCCGCGATCCGCGGGCGGCCGATCGGCTGGCATTGCCGTGGCGTGTGGTCCGCGTGGAATCGGACATGGCCCCCGTCAGCCTGAGTCAGCCCGGGCCGGGTCTGGGGGGACCGGGTTTGGGAGGGCCGGGGATGAATGGCCCTGGCTCATAATCCGTCAGGCCCACGGGTAGTATAATCGAGATACCCCCCTCGGAGAACTCGCGATGCCGCGCACGGCGGAAGGTTTCTGCACCATCGATACCGCCTTGGAAGAACTCCGAGCCGGACGGATGATCGTCTTGGTGGACGACGAACATCGCGAAAACGAGGGCGATCTCGTAATGGCCGCTGAAGCGGTCACACCGCAAGCCATCAATTTCATGATCCGCCAGGCGTGCGGTCGGTTGTGTGTCTCGTTTTCCAAGGCCCATGCCGACCGCCTGGGGCTGGAGCTACTTCCTGGGGTCAACCTCGACCCGACTGCGACACCCTTCACCCACAATTTCGATGCCCGCTACGGTATTACTACAGGGATTTCCGCCTACGATCGGGCACGCACTGTTCAGGTCTGTGCCGATCCGAACAGCGGGCCGCATGATCTGGTCCGCGACAAAGGGCACATGGATGGCCTGATCGCTCGACCCGGTGGAGTGCTGGTCCGGGCCGGTCATACCGAAGGCAGCGTCGATCTGTGCCGCCTGGCCGGATTGCGGGAGATCGCGGTTATCTGCGAAATCCTCAATGAAGACGGCACGATGGCTCGCCTGCCGGATTTGCAGAAGTTCTGTGCCACCCACGGCCTGAAAATGTGTACTATCGCCGACCTCATCGAATACCGGCGGCGACGCGAAAAACTCGTCAAACGCGAACTGACGCTCAAACTCCCCACCGATTTTGGTGTCTTCGATCTGTTCGCCTATACCTCACTGGTGGATACCGAACCCCATCTGGCTCTCACTCTCGGCGGCATTGGTCTTCCCCTCCAGGAATCCGGGGATGCGGCGATTGAAACCGTGCCGGTGCAAGAGCAACCGGTGTTGGTACGGATGCACAGCGAATGCCTGACCGGCGATGTACTGCACTCCGCCAAGTGTGATTGCGGCCCGCAGCTGCAGTACGCCATGAAACAAGTGGCCGAGGCCGGTCGCGGGGTGATCGTGTACATGCGGCAAGAAGGCCGTGGCATTGGCCTGTTGAACAAACTCCGGGCGTACAAACTGCAACAAGATGAAGGCCTCGATACGGTCGAAGCGAACAAACGCCTCGGTTTTGCCGCCGACTTGCGTCACTTCGGCATTGGGGCCCAGATTCTCCACGATCTGGGCGTGCGCGATATCCGCCTGCTGACCAATAATCCCCGCAAAGTCATCGGTTTGGAAGGTTACGGCTTGCGGATTGTCGAGCGTGTACCGATTCAAATGCCTCCGGGGGTTCACAATCGCGACTATCTCCAAGCCAAACGCGACAAACTGGGGCATTTGCTCGACGAGTTTGACGAGCGCAGCTGATCCGATCCGTGTCGGCTCTCAGGGCCCACAGATCACGGGCTGGAATCGTAGCCACGACCCGAACGGGGGTGATCATCGATACGGATACCATCACCGTCGCTCTCGACGATCGCCCCGCGTTGCCAGAAGGAGCCGACTTGGCCCCATTTGTTCTGCGGGCGATGGGTGTTTCGCCTTACACCAGCACATCTTTGTTGTCGAACGGACCTCGCATCAGTTTGCGGTAAATATGGGCTTGGCCATCGACGATGCCTGCGGTTTTGGGGATCGCCATGAATTGCTCGGCCAACTGTTCGGATTCCTCCCATTGCTGCGGAGCATCGCCGCTTGGCTGGCAGAAGAGGGCGTGATCGAACCGAGCTTTGGCCGGTACGGTACCATCGTGGATGTGAACGGTGGGGAAGAACAGCACCCGTTTGTCGGCCCGGGGAAATTCAAAGGCCATCGGGTGAACTTTGCTTTTCCCGTGCTCGGGTTTTTTGAGCTTGAAGACCGCAAAGCCCCAATCCCTGTATTGCGGTAGCTTCTCCCACACGTTGTCGGGTAAACGGAATCGCGGATCGAGCCGGTCGAAGTCTTTCAATGTGGGGACAAACGAGGCAATAAAATCACCGACTTCCACCACCTTGAGCGTGTTTTTGTTTCTGTCATCGGTTTCATCGTTTTTGCCACGGGTGGGTGGCGGGGCCGGGAAACCCTTGCGCATGTCGTCGAAGAAGTTTTCGTAACCTTTGAGCGAGATGAACTTGACCGCATCTTCGGGGGCAGCCTTGGGTGTGGGAATCGGCAGGATCATCGCCAGGTCTTCCGCCGAGCGGAAAGTCATGCTGTAGACCAGATACTGCCGACCCTCTTTCGCTGCGCGGGCAAAAATGTTGGTATCTGCAACAAGCTCGACCGGTCGAGAAAAGCAGCACATAGCGGAACCTCCTCAGAACTGAAATGCTGCGGATGAGAATACCACGCCAGGCCAGCGCTTGGCAGAAGATTTCCGCGAAAAATGTCCAAAAATTGGACAGGCCCATGACGGGAATCCGAAACATAGCTGTTTCGGATTCCCTGGCCAACGGAGCTTTCCGGATGGGCAGATCGGATTACTTATCCGGATGGGCAGATCGGATTACTTATCGCGAACGGTTTCTCCTAAGGCGGCTTGGGCGGCGGCGAGGCGGGCAATCGGAACGCGGAATGGTGAGCAGCTCACATAATCCATGCCGACTTTGTGGCAGAAGATCACGCTCTCCGGGTCGCCGCCGTGTTCGCCGCAGATGCCGACTTTCAAGTGCTGATTGTGCTTCGACTTGCGACTTTCACGCCCCAAGCGAATGCCCATGTCGATCAACTTGCCGACGCCTTTTTGGTCGATCGATTGGAACGGATCGATGGGGAGAATCTTCTCTTTGAGATAGGTGGGCATAAAGCCTTTGATGTCGTCGCGGCTGAAGCCGAAGGTCATTTGGGTCAGGTCGTTGGTGCCGAAGCTGAAGAACTCGGCCTCGGTGGCGATTTCATCGGCCGTCAGTGCCGCCCGTGGCAGCTCGATCATCGTACCGATTTGGTATTCGACGGTGATCCCGGCCTTCTTCATACATTCTTCGGCCACCGCGATGGCCCGTTTTTTGAGGAAGATGAGTTCTTCGACCGTACCCACCAGAGGAATCATAATTTCGGGCAGAACGCTTTTGCCCTTCTTCTTGACTTCGATGGCCGCTTCGATGATCGCCCGCACTTGCATATCGCCGATTTCGGGATAGACGATCGGCAAGCGGCAGCCGCGGAAACCCATCATGGGGTTGAATTCGTGCAGTTCATCGACTCGCTCGAAG
Source organism: Gemmata sp. (assembly GCA_025055115.1). GTDB lineage: Bacteria > Planctomycetota > Planctomycetia > Gemmatales > Gemmataceae > Gemmata. The sequence continues at coordinate 32,564 of JANWYJ010000099.1, read as the reverse complement.
ACTTTTTCCACGGTGGTACCGATTTGTTCAGCTACTTCCTGAGCGCCCTTTTCGTTGTCGCGTTGGGGCAAAAATTCGTGCAGCGGAGGGTCGAGCAAGCGAATGGTGACGGGAAAGCCATCCATCGCTTCAAAGATGCCGACGAAGTCTTGTTTTTGGTAGGGTTCGATCTTGGCCAGGGCTTTCTTGCGTCCCTCTTCCGTGGTGGCGAGGATCATTTCGCGCACGGCGGCGATGCGGTCTTTGCCGAAGAACATGTGTTCAGTGCGGCACAAGCCAATACCTTCGGCCCCAAATTCGCGGGCTTTCAGGGCATCGGCGGGGGAATCGGCATTGGTCCGAATCTTCAACCGGCGGTACTTGTCGGCCCATTGCATGAGGGTGGCGAAGTCGCCGGTCATCGATGGCGGCACGGTGGGCACCTGGCCGATGATGACGTCACCGGTTGTGCCGTTGATGGTGACGAATTCGCCGGCTTTCACAACATGGCCGGCAATGGTGATTTGCTGATGGGCTTCGTCGATTTTGATGGCTTCGCAGCCCACGACACACGGTTTGCCCCATCCGCGGGCGACCACGGCCGCGTGGCTGGCTTTGCCCCCGGTGGAGGTGAGGATGCCTTTGGCCAGGTGCATCCCGGCCACATCTTCCGGCGAGGTTTCTTTGCGCACAAGAATGATGGGGTCGTGGGGGAATTTTTCCGCGTGGGCCACCACCGCTTCGGCGGACAGGAGCACTTTGCCGCTGGCGGCTCCGGGGCTAGCCGCAATGCCTTGCGCCACCGGTTTTTCCTTCGCCTTGGGGTCGAGTTGCGGTTGCAACAGGTGGTTGAGGCTTTCCGGATTGACCCGCTTGACGGCCGTGGCTTCATCGATCAATCCTTCCCGGACCATGTCCACGGCGATGCGAACCGCGGCGGTCCCAGTGCGCTTGCCGGTGCGGGTTTGCAGCATGTACAGCACCCCTTCTTGCACCGTGAATTCGATGTCTTGCATCTCTTTGTAGTGCTTTTCGAGAACCGAGCGAATCTGCACCAGTTGCCGATAGACCTCCGGCATCTCCTGCTCTAGCTGTGAGATCGGTTCGGGGGTACGAATGCCCGCCACCACGTCTTCCCCCTGGGCATTGATGAGATAATCGCCGTAAAAGACGTTCTCGCCAGTATTGGGGTCGCGGGTGAAGGCCACACCGGTGCCCGAAGTATTGCCCATGTTGCCAAAGACCATCGCCTGCACGTTGACGGCCGTTCCCTTCAAGCCGGTGATGCGCTCGATCCGCCGATACTCCACCGCTTTATGGCCCATCCACGAGTTGAAAACGGCATTGATGGCCAGCATCAATTGCTTTTTCGGGTCTTGGGGGAAATCGTCACCGACATCCTTTTTGTAAACGGCTTTGTAGCGTTGAACGAGTTCTTTGAGGTCGTCGGCGGTCAGGTCGGTGTCGAGTTTGACCCCTTTGGCGACTTTCATCGAGTGGAGTTCGTGCTCGAAATGATCGTGGTCCAGGCCCATGGCCGTGGAACCGAACATGTCGATGAGCCGGCGGTAGCTGTCGTAAGCAAAGCGGACATTGTTGGTCTTTTTCGCCAAGCCCTCCACGCTGGCATCGGTGAGGCCGAGGTTGAGAATGGTGTTCATCATCCCCGGCATGGACAAAGCGGCCCCGGAGCGAACGCTGACCAACAGGGGGTCGTTGGGGTCGCCGAATTTTTTACCGACCAGCTCTTCCACCTTCTTGAGCGCCTCATCAATTTGGGGAAGAACGGCCTCAGGAATTTTTCGGCCCTGTTCGTAGTATGCGGCACAAACTTCGGTGGTGATGGTAAAACCGGGGGGCACGGGAATGCCAATTTTGCACATCTCGGCCAAATTGGCACCTTTTCCACCCAAAAGCTCCTTCATCGAGCCATCACCGTCGGCCGTTTTACCACCAAACGAATAGACGTACTTTGCGCTCATAATGACCCGCAGTGAGTGTGAGAGATCGCCGCCGGCTGCGGCAACACGTTCGGGATTGATTTACAGACGACAGGCCGCGATGGCAAAAGGACTCGCCCTCGGCTAGCATGACGGCAAACCGGTTGTTGCTGTCGCGGCCGCGGCGGAAGAATCGTATGAATGTCTCGATCGCGCTGGCGTGGGCTAGCCTCCTTCTAGACCCAGCGATGGCCAGCAAAATCCAGGCCCACGTGGCCGACGCCATCGTGGCACGCGCTCTGAAGACTTTCCAGGTTCCGGGGGCGGCTGTAGCCTTGGTCCGCGGCGACCAAATCCTCCTTCTAAAAGGCTATGGCCAACGAAGTATCGACACAAAACAACCGATCACCGCGGATACCATTTTCCCCCTCGCTTCGTGTACCAAACAATTCACCACCACCCTGCTCGCCTTGTTGGTCGATGAAAAAAAACTCGATTGGGATACTCCCGTGAAGAAACTCTATCCGGCATTTCAACTATCCGACCCTCACGCCAACGAACTGCTCACGCTCCGCGATCTGGTCACGCACCGCACGGGCTTGGGAAGCCATGATCTGCTGTGGTATCACGCCCCGGCCCGATGGGACGACATCCTTCCCAAAGTTCGCCATCTGCCGCTCGATTATCCGTTCCGCAGTGGTTACCGCTACAGCAGCATCCCATTTGTCGCTGCTGGACGCATCGCCGAGAAGATAGGCCACGACCGCTGGGAAAAACTCATCCGCAACCGCCTGTGCGAACCTTTGGAGATGAAGAATGTCTACTTCACGACCACCGCAATTCCTCGCGACGCGGACCGGGCTTGGGGTCATCGGTTGAACAAAAACGGCGATATTGAACGCATGGCCACCTATGAGATCGACGAACCCAACCCCGCCGGCTCTCTGCACACCACCGCCCGCGATCTGGTCCCTTGGCTTCAGTTCCATCTCACCAACGGGATTGCTCCCAACGGCGAACGCCTGATTACCTCCAAAGCCCTTCTGGAAACCCGCAGCCCCCAGAACCTTATCCGCCTCGATGAAACGACGCAGGCGATGTTTCCCGAAACCGTCCTCATGAGTTACGCCATGGGTTGGGTGGTGAACGACTACCGCGGCCTGAAAATCGTCGCGCACGGCGGCCTCATCGACGGCTTTCGCGTTCAGCTGACCCTGGTGCCCGAGAAAAACCTCGCCTGTGCCATCCTCACCAACCGGCACGATAACCGCCTGCCCCTCGCCACCACCAACGCCCTGATCGATCTGTATCTCGGGCTGCCACCTCGGGATTGGATCGGCTATTACCGCAAACTGGTCGATGCCGAAGCCGCGGCCAAACGCCAGTCTCGGGCTGCCCGCGACCAGGCCCGTGACCCGTCAGCCCCTCCGTCGCTGGCCTTGGCCGACTTCGCAGGAAGCTACGAACACCCCGCCTACGGCCGAGCGACTGTCCAATTTTTGGACAACCGACTCACCCTCCGCTTCAGTGGCTTCACCTGTTCTCTGGAACACTATGAGCGGGACACCTTCCGCATCACTGACGGTTTTTTTGAAGACGAACTGACCACCTTCCGGGTCCGCGATCAGAAACCGCTGGCGGTGAAGTTCATGGACATTGAATTTCACCGCAAATAACCGCGGATTCACGACGGCTGCAGACCCTCATATTTCTCTCATGAATCCTTGCTTCCTGGCGGTGCCCATACGCTGAACCCCTCACGACACGAGGGTAAAGAAGAGTTCTTCGAGATCGTTTTGGTGGTAGAGGTCGCGCAATTCGTCGAGTGTCCCGCAGACGACGATCTGGCCTCTGGCCATCACCGCAACGCGGTCGCACAGTTTCTCGACTTCACGCATGATGTGGGTGGAGAACAGAATGGTTTTGCCGCGACCGCGAAGCCGCTTAATGTTATCGAGAACGGCACGTTGCACGAGGACATCCAGCCCCGCTGTTGGTTCATCGAAAATCAGCACAGGCGGGTCGTTGATCAGCGCCCGGGCGATCGACACTTTCTGTTTCATGCCTGTACTGAGTTGCCCTCCGCGGACATCGCGGAAACTGGTCATTTGCAGAGTGGTGAACAGCTCTTCCATACGGGGATAGAGCACGTCGGGGGGGATTTGATGGAGCAAGCCGTAGTATTCGACCATCTCCCAAGCGCTCATGCGGTCGTAAACGCCGGTGTTGGCGGATAGAAAGCCAACATGACGGCGAACTTCGCTGGCTTGGGTCACCACGTCGTAGTTGGCCACACTGGCCGTGCCTGCGGAGGGTTTCAGAACCGTACAGAGCATGCGGAGCGTGGTGGTTTTGCCGGCACCATTGGGGCCAAGCAGGCCGAAAACCTCTCCCGGACGCACGGTGAAGCGGACCGCGTCCACGGCCACGACGCGTTCCCCACCCGAACCGCGAAACCATTTGGACAGATCGCGGACTTCAATCATGGCGCAACCATCCGGGATGCCGAGCCGCTTGAAGATTGTTCATCATTTTCTCCCCTTCATCGTTGATACTCTAACCGATCCTCACGACGACGGCCTAACAGATCGACTTGCCAATAGTGACCCGTGTGAACATCCAGACACGTCAGCCAACCTCCGCCGTGGGCGTAAGTATCGATGCATACAGCTCCGGGGATAATCTTCGGCCATCCGGACTTTTGGGAACTGTGACCGCAGATGACGATTTTGCCCGAGTGGTGCCGCATCATATCAGGCAAAAAGTCCCAGAACAGGGCATTTTCGGGTTGTTCGTGCAAGGGCAGCGTGGGGTCGACCGTGGCATGAACGAAAATATATTCATCGTCCTCATAATAATCGACCAGGTCGCGTTGGAGGAACTGCCAATGGTCGGCCGGCACATCGTCGAGGGTGCCGGTCAGTCCGGGAGCCGGCCCGTAGGAACCCAGCGTTTGCGTCCCGCCGACGCTCAGCCACATCTTCAGTTCCGCACGCTTGCGGTAGTAAGCGTCGATCATCATGATCTCATGATTGCCCCGCAAGCAGACGATTGGGTGCGATTGCCGAAGTTCCATCAGGCGGTTTAACACGCCACGTGTATCCGGCCCCCGATCGACATAATCACCCAAGAAGATCAGCCGATCGTCGGAGGCTGGCTGCACCCAAGCGAGCAGATCGTCGAGTGGGCCCCGGCAGCCGTGAATGTCGCCAATGGCTAGAACACGCATTACCCTCAGCCTCCCAGAACGCATTCAGTATACTAGCACAATGCCAATTCTGCTGTTTGACATCGACGGGACGTTGATCCGGACGGGCGGAGCCGGGAAAGCCGCCATGGAAGCGGCCTTACAGACCGCCTTCGGCATTACCGCCATCCGCGACGAAGTGCCCTACAGTGGCCGAACCGACCTGGCCATCAGTCGCGATTTGCTCCAAGTGCATGGCATTGAACCGACTCTGGAGAATCAGCGCCGGTTGTGTCAGGCCTATTTGGAACATCTCCCGAGGAGCTTGACAGCCAAAGGCGGGCACGTTTGCCCCGGCGTGCGAGAATTGCTCCCCCACATCGCCACACGAACACCCGTGGTGCTGGGATTGCTCACCGGCAATGTGCGGCCAGGAGCCGCGGCGAAACTGAAGCACTTCGGCTTGTGGGAGTTTTTCCGCTGTGGCGGCTTCGGTGACGACTTCCACGATCGGGATGACGTCGCCCGTGCCGCCTTAGCCTCTGTGGCAGCCTATTTGGGACGAACTGTGGACCCTGCGGAGGTTTGGGTGATCGGCGATACCCCTTGGGATGTTCGCTGTGCCCGGGCCATCGGTGCCCAGGCGGTGGCCGTCGCGACTGGTTGGCATCCCCTCGAAGAACTCGCCAGACATCAACCCGACGTGCTTCTGCCCGATTTGTCGGATTACAGCCAACTTCGGCAATTGTGGGAGTGACGGGCACTGGTTTGGCCCCACGAATGCGCCATCATCCAGTCGCCTGCGTTGCAAGCAGTGACGGTCCGAAGTTCCGCCGGTGTCGAAGCTGAGCGACCGATCGGGGGTTGTTCGTGCGGCCGGTGGGTACCGACACGACGCGCCGCAGGCCTACGGGTGCGGAAGGCTCAACGCCCTGTGGCAGAAGCCGATCAGCGTTTCAAGATTTGGTCCTCCACGACCACTTCGGGTTTGCCGCCGCGGATCGTCACTTTGAAGACCGTTTCTTCGATATCCTCCGGGCGTTTGTTGCGATAGGCTTTCTCTTTCATGGCCAACTCTTCCTCAATATCTTTGGGGAAGAAGGCCCAAAACGCTTTGGCTTGCTTGGCGTGGATACCCAGGGCGTCGAGAACTTCGCGCACCATCGCCGGGCGGTTATCGCTGAATTGGATTTTGCCTGCCAAGCGGTTGAAGTCGTCGTTGGTGGCCACACGGTGAGACGTGGGTTGGCTCAGATCGGGTACGATGATGCAATCTTTATCGGAAGTGATGGGCACGAGGATTTCCGCCCGCATGGTGCGTAATTGGTCGATATAATCGCGGCCACCAGGGATAACGCGGAAGCGCAAAACCCAGCGCAGGCCCCGAGCGCGAGTGGAATCGGCCCCACTGCCCCCCGGCCCGCTGCCCGGAGAGCCATCGTAACCCATGCCCAGTTGGCTCCCATCGCCTTGCCGACCACCCACGCCCAGCAGCTTCTTCCGCAGCGCTTCGTCAAGGTCTTGGTAAGCGGCCGCATTGGCCGGGGCGATGGCCAGTTTCCCGTTCGGGTCGTCGAGAACGATTTTCTGAATGTTGGCGCGGGCATCAGCCAGGGCTTGCGGGGTCGCAAAAGCCTTCTGCCGGGCCTGGTAAGGGTCAACATCGCGGATGATTTCTTGATCCGGGTTCCCTCCGGAACCGGATGACCCTTCCCCCACATCCCCGAGGCCGCCAACCCGCATCAGCTTCAACGGCGGATTGGAACGGTCTTCCCCCGTATTCATCAAACCGACCAGTACATACACCAACACTGCCCCCACCAACACATGCAAAAACACGGTACCGACTGCGGCCAACGGGAATTCCATCCGCTTGTTGTAGGCTTCCCAGAATTCCTCCTGGGGCAACTCCGGGAAGACCAACACGTCCTCGGCTCGATGAGGCTCGTTTCCCGGAAGGGTCGGTGGCGCGGCCATAACGGGTTCCCGTAAGCGTAGTTGCCCAAAATTCTCCCCTACTAACATACCCGCGCCGGGGATTTTTGAAAAGAATGGATGGGAGAAAGGCGACGACCGCTTGGCCGCCCTCGCTTTGCGTCAGCCTGTGGGGGCAGCGGTCCCGCATCGACTACCTCGACCGGGCGAAAACCGGGAGTTGCTACATTATGGCGTCATCGCGTGAGGGTATCGGGACAAGTTATGGCGTCATCGCGTGAGGGTATCGGAACACGGTATCGCGTCATGGAGTGGAGGTATCGGAATAGTGAGATAGTGGAGGTATCGGAATAGTGAGATAGTGTGAACAACCTTGTAGCCGAAACGCAGCCGGTATCGACTTGTCACACCCCCCGAGCGGCTGAAGTCGCATGTGCGTGGCTGCGGCCGGAGGCTGCCCGAGAAATAGCAGCTTGACCATGCAATTTCACTGATACGGTTCGCGTCGGCGGCAGTGGCCGGAGGCTGCCCGAGAAATAGCAGCGATCGTCCGTTAGCGGATGAAGTCGAGAAAGCCCGGTTGCAGCAGCCGCGACGTGGCTGCGAAAATCGCTTGCAAGGCCGTTTCCGCTTCACGCAGTTTCACCACAGCTTCAGCATAGTCGGTTGCGGAGAGTTCACCGACGCGCTGATCGGCGAGCAGTTTGACATCCGTGGTGAGATTGAGAAAGGCGTCGAGTGTCGCAAGATGGGAGGATTGCTCGCCGATCGTATCTGCGACGGCATCGCGGGCGGCTTCGAGGTCGGCGATCCGCTGGTTGAGGGCGGCAGAACGATCAACATCGTTATACGTCGTATTGCGCAAATCATCGCGCAAGGCGATGAGGGCTTGGAAGACATCCGCCCCAGGGCGTTGAAACACATCGCCGCCAACGTAACGGGTCTCGGTGGTTTGATTCGGCCCGGTGATTGTTCGTGCTCGCTCCGTGGCACCGACGTAAACAATACTCAGTGGCCGGCCGTTGGCATCGGTGGTGTCCACTTGAAACGGCGGAGTGGTCAGCGCGGTTCCGCCGAAGAGGCGTTTGCCCTCATGTTGCCCATTGGCGATCTGCAAGGCCCGGTTGATCAAGCCATCGAGTTCCACCGCCAAGGCTTCGCGCACTGCCGGGTCGGAACTCGTCGAATCGGCCCCTTCCTGGGCAATTTCGCGAGCACGCACCAACAGGCTGTTCATATCGAGCAGTGAACTGACACTCACATTGAGGACCGCGGTTGCATCGCCAATGGTTTGCGTGTACGCCTCCAGCCGTTGCGACGCCGACTTGGCTTGCTGGAGAGCAGGAAACGCCGCGGGATCATCGGAGGGAGCACGCACCCGCAGGCCCGTCGAAACCTGATCTTGCCACCGGGCCAGGTCTTGGCTGCGGGTCTGCATGTAGGCAATGGCGTTGTTGATTTGAGTTTGATTCGTGACACGCATAATACAACAACCACCGTGAGAATCATCCGGCAAACGCCGGATGTCGATAATCACACCCTTGATGTCGTATAATCCGAGGTCGCGGTAGTGAGAATCATCCGGCTAGCGCAGGATGTCGATAATCTCATCGAGAGCCGAATTCACCACCGACAGGTACCGCGACGCGCTCTGCACCATCCGCTGGAAATCGAGCAAGCGGACCAACTCTTCGTTCATATCCACACCAATGACCGCTTGCTCCTGGGCTGATAGCGCCTGCATGAGGTTCGTCTGGGCGGTCTGACGATCGGCCAGGGATTGCACGTCGGCCCCCACCGCCGCGGCTTGGTCGGCGTATTCTCCCTGAAAGGTCCGATTCCCAAACACCGCCACATCGCGCAGCGCAGCCCATCGCTGCAAGTTGGTGCTATCACCCGGTTGAGGCGTTGTGCCTGCAGCGAGAAGGTTGGGATTGGCGACAATCTCGGAACGCACGCGAATACCCGCTGCCGTTGAACCAAGAAAAAACCCGTTGATGCCCAGCGCCGGCAGAAGACCGGCGGTATCGGCATTGGCAGCGGCAAAATCGAACGCAAACCCTGGCAGGGCATCGACTTGTAGCGTATTGGCCGGGGTATGAACGCTCGCCGTCAACCCCGGAATACTGCTGAGTGCGGTTGCGAGATCGTTGAGGCTTTGGGTGGCGGGATCAATCGGAATCGTCGTGCTGGTGCGGATATTGGTCGATGTATCGGTCACGCTGATGGTCAAGTGCCCCGTTTGAATCGGAAATGGCAAACCAGCAGCATCCAACGGCACCGTGGCCGACAGGGCACTGACCGTACCGGTGGTTGTGGTCCATGGGCCACTCAGCGGCACCCCCGTGGCGTGCACGGCGTTCACCTGGTTGACCAAGGCGCTGACAAGAGCATCCAAACGGGACCGGGTGGCGGGGATTTCCGTGTTATGTTCTTGCAATAATGCGCCCAAACGCCCCGATTGGAACGTGACGGATTGCGTACTGCCCACGGGTGTAATGATCCAATTCCCCTGCGGATCGGTATTGACTTCAAAGCGATTGGCGAATTCCCCCACGACGATGGCCGCCCCCGCGGCCATCACATTCACCACACCGTAGGGTTGGTCCACGGTTTTAATGTCCACAAGTTTGGCCAGGTCATGAATCAGTTGATCCCGTTGATCGCGGAGGTCGTTGGCTTGATCGCCGGTTTTTTCGCGGATGGAAATCCGAATATTGAGGTCTGCGATGCGGCTGGCCCAATCGTTCAATTGTTCCACAGCTTGGGGAATTTGGTCGCTGATGGTGTTACGAAGCCGGTCGATATCGGTGGCGGCCGCATTGAACTGCCGGGCCAGCTCCACCGCGGTGGCGATCAGCGGGCGACGGGCGGCGGTGTCGTCGGGTCGGCTGCTAAGTTGTTCGATTCGGTTGAAGAAGTCGTTAAGCTGATCGGCAATACCGCCATCTGTGGTGCCCAGCGCGCGTTCGATTTGGCGGCGAATGTCGAGCCGAGTGGAAAACGCCGCTTGGGCGGAGTTGTTGCTAAGGATGGCTGTTCGCACCGCTTGGGCCGTGAAACGGGTAATACTGGCGACCGCCACCCCCGTTCCATAAACATCGCCCGTGACCCGACTGACGAGATTGACGGCCTGTCGATGATACCCGGGGGTCGCGGCATTGGCGAGGTTTTGCCCGACCAAATCCAGACCCCGCTGACCAGCGGCAATCGCCGAAGTCCCAATTTGCAACGCATTCATGCGGTCGCTCGTTCACGGAGGGTGGAAAGACTCACTGGTGCATCGATGCGTGCGCCCGAAGGCCCATACCGTACTGGAACGTCCGAGTCGGCGTCGGACAAGACTCCGCGGAGATATGATCGAAGATGATGGAGCAAATTTGCATTGCGCGTTTGCGCAACCGTCAGTTCGGCTGTCAGCACGGCGAGCCGGTCGCGGGCCATGATCACTTCCGTAGCCAGCGGCTCCGGCAACCGGGCGGCCAATGCCGACAGTGTGAGGGCGCTTCCCGTGAAGCCCACCTCACGAGCCAGGGCAACCGCGGCTTCTGCACGCCGATGGGCCGCCTCCTGCAACGCCGCAGCCAGCGTTTCTTGCCGCAGTGAAGAATTTTGGGCTGAGCCGAGGTCCCCCGCGACCAGGGCCGTGTACAAGGTCTTCGTGATGGCCAACGCTTCCCGAAGAAGCGTTTCCTCATGTTGCAGATGTTGAAGGAACGACTGCACGAGCAGGGTTGGCATCGGTGGTTGTTGTGGGATTCGCTTGAGCGGTTGATTCGGCCGGTCGCAGTTGGCGCATCAGCGCTGCGGCCATTCCGACTCCCCCGCTGTGGGCCAGGTGTCGGCCCAGGTACAGATCGAAAAGTCCGCCGTAGATGTCGCCGGTATCGCCGGGGAATAACCCGCCGCTATCCGGGTCCAGAGTTTCCCGCATTTCTTTTAGCAGCATCGCGAGAAACGTGGCCTCCAACTCGGTGGCCATTTCCTTCACCTTCGCGGGCCCGGCCTCTTTCACCGTAGCACCAGAATGGAGACGATGCGGTGACGAAAATGTGCTGATGGGTGAAATTCCTTCCCGTACCAGCATAAATTTCTCCTCGGATCTCAAGCAGGTCCAACGCACGGTGACTTCATACGCCGCGTGCCTTCCTCAACTCCGCGGTTAGTCGATGATTAACTCGGCGTGCAAAGCCCCGGCCTTCTTCATGGCTTGGAAAATGCTGATCAGATCGCGGGGGGTCACGCCTAAGGCGTTCAGTGACCGGGCCACCTCGGCTACCGTTGTGGATTTGGGAACGGCGATGAGTCGGGCTTGTTGTTCACTGCCAGTGAATTGGGGAACACCCGCCACCACGGTGGTCCCCCCCGAAAATGGCGGCGGTTGCGAGACAAACGGGGTAATCGCGACACCAATGTACAGATTCCCGTGGGCAATGGCGGTGCTCGAAATCGACACATTCTCACCGGCAACGATCGTTCCTGTGCGTTCATTGATGACCACCCGTGCCGGAATATCAGGCCGCACATAGAGTAAGCCGATCTCGGCCAGGAATTGTGTCGGCGTTTTGCAAGGATCGGCCGGGGGGCAGATGGTCACAGCCCCCGGATCGGTTGCGACCGCCGTATTCGGGTAGCGTTCATTGATGGCTTTGGCGATGAGCCGGGCCGTGTTGAAGTCCGGGTCTTTGAGCAGTAGCGCCGCTTTCCCATTCTGAACGAATTCCCCGGGGGCTTCTTTTTCCACAATCCCCCCGCCGGGAATGCGGGCCACGTTCAGTTGGTTCTTCTGAATACCACCGCCGCCGACGTTCACGGAGAACCCTCCCACCGACAGCGCTCCTTGCGCCAGAACGTACACGTTGCCATCGGCCCCACGGAGGGGGGTGAAGATGAGAGTTCCTCCCTGCAGGCTGCGCGTGTCGTCGATGGCCGACACAGTGACATCGATTTTGCTACCTTTGCGGGCAAATGGCCCTAATTCAGCCGTCACCATCACCGCGGCAATACTCGTGGAGCGAATGACCGATTCGGCCGGCAATTGGCTGAAAATTTGCGTGGTGGTACCCAGGCGCTGGAGCATCTGCACTGCGACATCTTGTGTGAAGGTACTGCGGCTGCCGGTACCATCCAAACCCACGACCAAGCCGAAGCCGAAGAGTTGGTTGGGGCGGGCGCCGGCCACATCGGTGATGTCTTTGATGCGTACCTGGGCCGCCGCGGTTGTACACAGCACAAGCCCCACAGCAACAGCGATGGCGGTACGAAACATGAGCAGTCCTCGCTTAGAAGAGCCGGAAGATGCTGTTGATTCGCGTGAGAATGCCCTGTTTGTTCGTGCGCGTGGCTGGTCCGCGGCCCAGATAACTGATGCGGAAATTGGCGATAGCGCTCGATGGGATCACGTTGCCCACTTGAATATCCGCCTGCCGAACGATCCCCGTGATGCGTAAGACGCGTTCTTCACCTTGCACAATCCGGCTGCGGTAGCCTTCCACCACCAGATTCCCGTTGGGCATGATGTCCACCACGGTCACGGCCATTCGATCGGTGAACACACGGTTGACCTGGTTCTGCGCGTTGCCGTTGAATTGCATCGCGGTGTTTTGGCTGGGGAATTGGAATTGCGTTGCTCCGGCCGTGCCGGCATCGGCTCCTGCGGGAGTCCGCAGGCGATCAAACAGTGTCACTTGGCCGCTACCACTGGTGGTTCGCGCCAAGGTTCGTTGATCTTGTTCGTTAGCAACCGTCGTTTCGCTGATGGTAACGATGAGCGTATCACCAATCATGCGGGCGCGGTTATCTTTGAACAGGTAGGCATAGCGTGGATCGCGACGTTCCCAGATAGAGTCGGCGCGAGTCATCGAAACGGTTGTGAGGAGCAGCAAACCACCGGCGAGCAAGAATCGCCGCCACGGCCACCGACTCATGGGGAACCTCCAATATCCACTTCCACCGTTTGCGGCCCGGTGACCCGTGCCGTGATCGTTTTCTTAGAATCGACATTTTGCACCAAGATGCTTTGACCCAATCGCCCTTCTTGCAGAGCTTCCCCCAGCGCTTTGACCACCAATTCCCCCGTGCGGACCTCCATCGTCACTCGCTGCCGTGGGCGGATGAGAACGTCCGAAGCCGTTGCGTTCGCCGTCGTGCCCCCCGGCGGTGGCGGTGGTGGGGTCGTGGGTACACCGTGGCGTGATGTCGTTGACGGTGGCCGTGACGTTGGCGGCGGAATTTGCAGATAAACAGCACACGAAAGGAGATGTTCCGTCGCGGTGGCAATGGAAACGTCCATCTGCACGCGCCCCGACGGGGGCACTGTGCCCCGGGGCTTGGCCGTGATGATCGGCCGCTCGCCCGCGGGAACCTCGGGCAACTTCACCACAATCGGCACGGCCAATTGCAGGGAATTGGCATCGCTGTCCGGCGGTAGCAGTGGTCGGAGTGCCGCTTGGGCCGCAGCGGTCACTTCATCGGCGGTCACCGTTCGTTTGAGAAGGGTAACACGACATCGTTCGGCCCCCGTGATCCGCACTGCGTCGCGGGTGAAACCGGCCAATTGCAAGCGATACTCCACCGCGCGGCGTCCCAATTGCACGCTGGGTTCCCGTAACTTCAACTCGGCGAGATCGAGCTGGGCGATTTTGGCCCGCGTCAACGCATCGCTGCCACTGATGTGAGCCACGTCGCCGATGGTCACAATCGCCGTACCAACACCAGCGCGGTCGTGTAATTCGACCGTGACCGGTTCCGCAGCCCACACAGCTCCACCCGGAACCGCAACACCAATAAGCGCACAGGTCAGTTGGACAGACCGCATCCCGGCATTCTCCGAAGGTCAGCCCCGCCGTTGGCGGGCGCTAGGAGCGGGGGTTATCGGACGAGGTCGGTTGTCGAGGCGAGCATGTTATCGGCGGTGCGGACGGCGCGGGTGTTAAATTCATATGCCCGCTGTGCCAAAATCAGGTTGATCAGTTCAGTAACCACGTCCACATTCGAGCGTTCCAGAAAGCCTTGTTGTGTCAGTCCGACGCCATTTTGCCCGGGTGTGGCAATAATCGGTGCCCCACTGGAAGCCGTTTCCGCGAAGAGATTGCGGCCCTCGGCACTCAAACCCGCAGGGTTCTGGAAGCGCACAAGCGTCAGCTGCCCTAAAACGGTGGACGCATTGAGCGCACCGGCGTTTTGAATCGATACCGTACCATCCGGGCCAATCGAAACCGAGACAGCTTGCGGCGGAATGGTGATTTGCGGCGAAATGAGAAAGCCATCACTGGTGACCAGATTCCCTTGGGCATTCAACCGCAAGGCCCCATCGCGCGTGTAACGGAGTTCTCCATTGGGAAGCGTCACTTGAAAGAATCCGTCGCCTTCAATGGCGATATCGAAGGGGTTTTGCGTGTTGATCAGCGCCCCGGGAGTGAAAACTTTGGTAATTCCCGAGACCCGCGTGCCACTGCCGATTTGCAAGCCGGTGGGCGTTTGCAGACCTTGGGCCACCGTTGAACCGGGAGCAATCGAGTTGATGTACAGCAAGTCTTGGAATGTGACTTGCCCTTTTTTGAAACCGTTGGTGTTGACATTGGCGATGTTGTTCGCGGTATTGTCGATGTACGTCGTCTGGGCATTCATGCCCGTTGCACTGGTGAACAGGGATTTGATCACTGGCCACCTCCGGTGGAATCAGGTTCCTTGCGGCCGGGTGTTCAGTTGCACCGATTCGGCCAAGGTGCGTAAGGCGCGTTGGGCAGCATCGTACGATCGTGCCGCGAGAATCAGCTTCACCATGGCCTCGGCCGGTTGAACATTCGAACCTTCGCGATAGCCTTGCAAGACACGCCCCGGGTCCGCGACCGGCCCAGCCTGCGGCGAAGCGGTATACAGGGTGGGACCAACAGCGGTCAATTCGCGCAGATTCGTGAAGCGCACAATGTTCAGGTTGCCGAGAGGTTGACCATCGGCAGTGACCGAGCCATCGCTGGCGATGATGAGCTGTGCGGTGTTGGGGGGAAATGTCAGTGGCCCATCCTCCCCTTGCAAGGCATAACCCGCCTGGTTGACCAACTGCCCATCGGCAGTGCGGAAGAATGTCCCGTTGCGGGTGTACAAAGGACCGTTGGGACCGTTGAGGACGAAGAAACGATCGGATTCCGCTAAGGCTAGATCGTAAGGATGACCGGTTTGTTCCAAAGCACCAGGGCGGAAGTCGTGATAGGCCGTCACACTGCGAGCACCGACAATGTCGCCCGTCGGTTCTGTTGTCCGGCCCAACACGCGGTCAAACGATTCCACCACAAGGCCACGGGCGCGATAGCCGGTCTGGTTGGCTTGCGCCAGATTGTAAGCCGTCACTTCCTGCTCTTCGGAAGCCACCACCAAGGCCGATGCGGCACTGTACATTCCGCGAATCATAACGCTTCTACCGGTCGCAACAGGTATCCGCGTTAATCATCGACCAGCCCCAAGGCCTTCATTCACTACTTTCGGCAAAACCCGAAGACGCGGAACTTGGTGGCAACGACAAACAAACTTGGTGGCAACGACAGAGAAAGACGCAACGCTGTTTGTTGTGATCAAAGCACTTCGGCAAAACCCAAAGAGGCGGAACTTGGTGGCCAAGGGAACTTGGTGGCCAAGGGGGTCAGGCCGTTGCCAACACCATTTGAATTTCCTCCGCCGCAGGGATTTGCCCGCTGCGCTCGAGGCGGTTGGCTTCGTCGCGAATGGAATCGAAGCCTTCCCGCAGAGTACGGAGAATTTTGCGCGCATTCATAATATTTTCATATTTGACAAAACGCAATTCATTGCTCACATATTCATAAAGGCGCAGTATGTTCCCAGCGTAATCGGGGTTGACCTCCGGTCGGACCCCGGAAACCAACGCCGTGAGGATGAGCTGCGTTTTGGCCAGTTCACTGGTGGCTATGGTCGTTTGTCCAGCCTTCAGAGCCGTCTCGGCCCGATCGAGCCGTTCGAGGGCTTTGTCGTAAAGGGCTAGCAGCAAGTCGATCCGGGTCCAGCCGATTGGTTCTTCCCGTTGCCGGTATTTCAAATACGGATTCATGATCGGATTCCGTAGTTAGTTACGACGTTGAATGAGAGAGCTCAGTTGGGTTTGGAGTCCGCGGAGACTATTGACGGCGGATTCCATGGCTGCGAACTGCCGCAGCAGTTCTTCAGTGCGCCGGGAGAGCATGTCGTTCTGTCGGCTGATGGTTTGCCCGATTTCGTCGATCGAGCGTTGGAAGCCATCACGGATCGCGCGGAAACGCCCACGACCGGTATCGAGATACTTGTTGAGAACCTGGTTCAATCGGCTGGCTAACCCTTGCGTAACGGTTAATTCCGCGCTGCCTGGTGCCGTGAGTGTGGAACGCACTTGCAACCCCTCGGTATTGGGATTGCCAGCATTGCCGCGCAGCAACTGACCATTACCAGTTGCGGCCTCGTTTTGGCCATTGACCACGAAGTAGCCTTCGACATCCGTACCCGTGGCGCTCTCTGTGCCGGTGAAGCCCAAACCAGCCGCCGCAGAACCTCCCGTGATCTCCACGCGCGAGGATGAACCAAACCGTTGGGAGGTAATCTGCAGACGACCGAGACTATCCAAATTCACCGTCACCGAGTTGCCGGCAAACGCCGGTGTTTCATTGATGCGCCGTTGCAAGGTGGCGACAAGTTCATCGGGAGTGTAAACCCCCGTGGGAATGGTCACTTCGCCCGCAATGTTGTTCAGCCGTAGCATCAGTGAGGCGTTCGGGGGCCAAATCAACAGGGGCGGACTCGTCGCCGTGACCGTAGCCCGAGTAGCCGGTGCGGTGATGTGAACTTCATAAGGGGTGTTCCCGGTCGGTTTGGTTTTGTCGGTTCCCAGCACAAACTCGATACCGGGGTTATTGGAAACAACCCCCGTCAGGCCGAACAACCGTTTCAGATCGGCGATGCTCGCTCCGGTTTCGCCCTTGAGTGCCCGATCGAGCTTGGCCGAATCGAGAACTAACCGGCCGCGGTTGTCGAAGGAGATACCCACACTGGAAAGTCGGTTGGCCGCTGAATTCAGCCCCGGCACGGCGACAACCAACGCGGCGGCGATTTCACTGGTCAGTTGCCGGGCGTCGCGGTTGCCCAAAAGAAGCCCGCCAGTTTGCGTCTTCGGGTCATAGGTGGATTGCTGTGCCACAAAGTCGATGACGGCGTTGTACGAGTTGACGAATTCCTGCACAGCTCGGGTCGCTGCGGCTGTATCCGCGGCGACTGTGAGCGTGATCGGTTTGCTCGCATCCGCCCGAAGTACATTCAAACTGACGCCGGGGATGAGATTGTTGAACTGATTGGTCGA
Source organism: Gemmata sp. (assembly GCA_025055115.1). Lineage (GTDB taxonomy): Bacteria > Planctomycetota > Planctomycetia > Gemmatales > Gemmataceae > Gemmata. Next base: position 15,187 of record JANWYJ010000099.1, on the reverse strand, counting down.
GCTGGTCACCACCAGGGCGCTAGGTCCACTGCCGAAGCGAACTTCGGCATCACTCGCCGCTTGCAAAGTTGTGGCGGCGGGGTCGAAGTCGGCACCGGAACCGCTTGTCAGGTTCGCCGTCACTTGGATGGTATTCGCAGCACCAGTGCGAGTCGAAGTCAGGACAACGCGATAAGGCGAATCCGAGCCATCGTTGATAATGGCTGCCCGTACACCTGCGGCACTCGCATTGATCGCATTCACCAGGCCTTGCAGGGTGTTATTTTGTGAGTCGATCGTGATGGTCGTGGCTGGTCCAGAGCCGACCTGAAGCGTCAGCGTCCCTTGCTTGATTGGGGTGTTGATGTCGGCGTAACCGTCGGAGGCCAATTGATGAGCTTGGGCCAGCGCCGTGACGGTGAGGTTGTAGGTACCGGGTAAAGCCGCGCTGCCGGCGACAGCCGTGAGTGCGGCGGTATCCGAGCTGGTCGCTTGCCGGGCGTCAAAAGCACCGCCCACCGAACGCGCCAGGGCCGCGGCCTTCGATTGCAAATCGAACACTCGCCCTTGCAACGTCGCAAACGCAGACTGCCGGGCTTGCAGTGTCGATTCGCGGGCTTTGAGCGCGTCGATGCGCTGCTGGTTGATTTTCGTCAAACCGGCAATGAGCGTGTCGGTATTGATGCCGGTGGCCAAGCCGCTGAAAGCCAAACCGTTGGAGTTCAGTCCGCTGAGCGATGACACACGACACCTTCAGTGCAAAACACCACAGAGGAAGCAATCGAGTTTAGAACACAATTGCGAAAAGTGGGAACCGATGAGGAGAAACCCCACCGATTCCCACAGAACGAAGCCATCAACCACGCAGCAGTTGAGCGACCAGAGCCGTCATTTGGTTGGCATTGCCCAGCACGGTGGCCCCCGCTTGCATTTGCGTTTGCAGTTTGGTGAAGTTGGCAATTTCGGTGGCAAAGTCGGTATCGCGGATGACCGATTCCGCCGAGACCGTGTTTTCCAGAGCGGTTCGCAGCGTGTTGGCGTTGGATTCGAGGTTATTAGCCTGGAATGCCCCTAACGTGGCTCGGAACTGCGACACGGTGGAAATCGCATCGTCGAGAGCTGTCAAGGCGGCACTGGTATCACCACCCGAACCGATGTCGATGGCATCGATACCCAAAGCGGCGGCTTGCATGTCTTGCATGTCGATCGAGGCCGTCTCACCGTCGTTGGCCCCGGTTTGGAAGGTGAAGGTATCGGTGGTGTTCAACAGCGAACGGCCGTTGAACTGCGTCCGGTTGGCAATGTCGTCGATCGATTGAATGATGTTAGCCAATTCCGCTTGGTTGGCATCGAGCGAAGCATCGTCGTTGATACCAGCGTTGGCCGAGTCGAGCGCCAAGCTCCGGGCTTTGTTGAGAAGCGAGTTGATTTCGTTCAAGGCACCTTCGGCCACTTGAATGAGCGACACGGCTTTGTTGGTGTTGTCTAACGCGGTCTTCAAGCCACTGATTTGTGCCCGCATCCGCTCACTGATGACCAACGCGGCCGGACCATCAACGCCACGGTTGACTTTCAAACCGGTCGAAAGCCGTTCCAACGAGCGCGACAGGTTGAGGTTCGTCTTGTTGAGGCTGTGGGTTGCGGTCAGCGAGGGGACATTGTTAACAAGCGACAGGCCCATTACGAGTTACTCCCGGTGAAGGTTGGTTGTGGTCTGGCGGGTCGGACATCCCACCCGTCGTGTCTGCAAGGGTTATCGAAGGGGCGCGAAGAAATTTTGCTGAGCTTTGGATGCGAAAAATGGCATCCCCCTGGCGAGAGGATTCAAGTTCAGGTGGGAGTGCAGAATTTCCTCTGGAACTCGTAATGTGCCAGCCCCGCACCATATTACTGCCGTGTGGGCCGAACAGCGAAAAGTAACATGCCCGCAACGAAAATCATGGCGGCCACAAAGGGAAACATGTCCGTAAAGGGAATGTGTGCGTCCTTCATGCGCCCGCCGACATACGTCATGAGACCCCCGGCACTAGTACCGACGAAGTTCATCAGACCATAGCCTGTAGCCCGGTGCCGCACGTCGGCCACCGTACACACCGCGGGCATCAGATTGGCATCCAGAAATCCTTGGGACATTCCAACCACGAAAATGCAAGCCACCAGAACAGGAATGAAGACGCCCAGCCCCAACACCACCAAGCACGGAGCCGCCAGACAGAAACCCACCGCCGGGATCAAGGCCCGCACCCGCGGCTGGCGTGCCGCCAATCGATCGGAGATGGTACTGCCCAACAGCATCCCGGCGAAGGCAGCCGCGTTGAATGCCGCGGTACTGTACAACCCAGACCATGTGAGACTGACGCCCAATTCAGCGTTGAAAAACGACGGCAACCAGTTGCGGACTGGCCAATACGCCGCTCCATTGAGGGCATTCATCACCAGAAGCAACACAAACCCTCGGCTGGACAACAACGCGCGAAACGGATTGCTACGCAGCGGTTGCGGCAACGACGTGGCCGGCAGTGCCTCACGGCGTGATCTTTCAGGGTGTTGTCGTGGTTCATCGTCCACCACGCGATCCCCCACGCGCAAAACGATGACCAAAAACAACGCATACGCGACACCCAACGAACCAAACATAATGAAACCGAAGCGCCACCCCTGCTCTTCGGCGAACCAACCGCCCAAGCCGCCCAAAATCGAGCCGACGTAAACCCCGCTCAGGTGCAACCCAGTGGCCCGCGAGCGTGTCTGTGTGGTGTGATGATCCACGATCAAGGCCACCGCTGCGGGCATGTAAAACGCTTCACTAATCCCCAAGCAGGCGCGGGCTAGCAGCATTTGCTCGAACGACGTGACTAACCCCGAAGCCAACGTGGCCAACGACCAAATGACCAGGCTAGCAATGATCACTGGTTTGCGGCCAACACGATCCCCCAGATAACCCGCCAGGGGCGAACAGATGCCATACACCCACAAAAACATTGACGAAAACAAGCCAAAGCGTTCGTCAGCGATCGCCAGATCAGCTTTCACTGGAGCGGCCATGTTGACCAACAATTGCCGATCGAGGTAGTTCAGTACCGCGACAATCCACAGCAGCCCGACAATCGTCCACGCAGCACGGCTTGTCATGCAGAGGCCCCGGGCGGTTGTTCCACGATGATGGTTTCACGATGATGTCGGTTGTTTGACAATCATCCTGGCCACTATGGATATGAATTTGTTGCGGAGAAGCGATTGCTGCTGAAGGGGGAATTGATGTCCGAACTGCCGCCGAACGGGGGTTGTGCGCAAGCAGCGCAGGCCAACCAAGGCGGGTCGTCGGACGGAGTCACGACACAGCCGATTGTCGCCGGAATCGGTAAGAGGTTGTGGGAAATACGATCGCCGGTTGTTAGGGGTTGGGCCGTGGGTTCAGCATGAGAATCCGGGGGTGTGCCGTACGGCTGGGGTAATCGTCGCAAGGGCTGAGGCTGGGGGGAATGAAGCGCCAGCGTGGACCAGCCCAACCATCGTGAAGCCCTTCGTAATACAGTTGTTTCATCACCGTTTGGTTGAAACTGACCGAACTGCGTGCGGTAATGTCGGCTTCTTGGCGGAGGGCGATCATGTGGTAGCGCACGCCGGCGAGGCGCGATTGCCAATATAAATTGGCTAATTCGGAGCGCATCTGGGCAAAGAGCACCGCTTCGGTGGTGGCACTCAGAACCGGCAAAATACGGCGACGAACGGGGCCTTCCTCGGGGTACACTTTGCCCGCCACAATAGCGTAGAAGTTAGGGGCGCCTGGTGGCGGATGCGGCTGGAATTGCGGTCCCTGAGCGATGGCAATGGCGGCAAACACCCCGGGCGGCATGAACAAGGGGGCCGTCACAGCACCGTCGATGTGGAGAGTTTTTTCACGCTGGCCCGCGCTTTCCCAGTGGAATTCGACCGGGGGAAACACCCCAGGAACCGACGCCGACGCCAGTAGCACATCGCGGAACAACCGGCAACCCTCGGGGCACGGTAGCGACGCGATCGCCCCCATGTCCCAGATGACAGCGCGTTTGGTGCGCAGGTCGGTGGTGCCCACATACAGCCGCCGTCCTTTCTGATGTTCGGCGGCAATTTTTTCCATCAACCCTTGATGGATTTGTTCCGCGATGAGGCGCTTGAGAGGAGCGGTGGTGGCCAAGGCGTCGCGAAAGGGAATGGTGACCCAGGCGCGAATGCGGTAGATATCTTCGGATTGAACGTTGGTATACAATTGCATGGCGAGGGCGTCGTATTCACTGCCCAAAAAGGCGAACGGCGCGATCAAAGCCCCGGTGCTGGAACCGGTCACCACATCGAATTCTGGCCGGCCGCCTGTGCGCGACCAGCCATCCAACACCCCAGCGGTGTAGGCGCCGTACAACCCACCGCTGGAAAGCGCCAGCAGATGCCGCGGCGCACGCAACCCTGGGATGAGGTCGTTGGGGGCTTCCAGAATCACGCCTGGAGGCACGACCACAGGCGCTTCGCGCTGGCTGCCGGCCCAGCGCGAGAACCGTTCGACGGTCCAGCGCGGCTGGCAACCTACAACTAGCGCCAGAATCCCCAGGCTAACCCCCGCCGCCCACCCCCGCCAAAACCGGGATCGGTCCTTTTCTGTTGCCGGGTGTTGCAAAAAACGCATGCCGGGGGATTAACCGTGCTAGGTTTTGTTGTCAACATTCATTTGCGGAGAAACGCATTCATTTGCGGAGAAAAGCTCGCCGAGAGGCGCGAAATCGCCGCCGCAAGCGTCTCATCCCGCCATCGCGGCGCGCAATTCGTATGATGATGCTCGAACTGGGGCCACCGGGTCGGGCTTTGCCGCTGGTGATGACCTTAACCGCAGGTTCCGACCACGAACGACGCACGCGCAGAGGTTTGCACATGCCGAAAAAAATCGTGGATATGGCGAAATTCGCCAAATTCTGTAAAGACATGGGCTTCATTTATCAGTCGTCGGAAATCTACGGCGGGATCAACGGCTTTTGGGACTACGGCCCTTTGGGTGTGGAGTTGAAAAAGAACATCAAAGATGCGTGGTGGCACGACATGGTTCGCAATCCACCACCAGGGCCAGACGGACAGGAAATCCGCATGGTCGGGCTGGATTGTGCGATCATCATGAATCCCAAGGTGTGGGTCGCCAGCGGACATGTTGCGGGCTTCTCGGATCCGATGGTCGATTGTAAAACGTGCAAAGGCCGTTTCCGGGCCGATCAGATCACTGCTGCGCAATGCCCTCTGAAGCCCAGCAAGGCCCCGGGGCAACACAGCGAATGCCAACTGACCGAACCGCGTGCTTTCAACCTGATGTTCCAAACTTATGTCGGCGCGGTCCAAAGCGAAGAGCATATTGCCTACTTGCGACCAGAAACCGCGCAGGGCATCTTCGTGAACTACAAGAACGTCCTGGATTCGTCGCGGTTGAAGTTACCGTTCGGCATCGCCCAGATCGGCAAAGCCTTCCGAAACGAAATCAACCCTCGGAACTTTACCTTTCGTTCCCGAGAATTCGAGCAGATGGAGATCGAATTTTTCTGCCACCCCAACGAGTCGCGACGATGGTATGAGTACTGGCGCGACGTGCGGCGGAAATGGTACACGACACTGGGGATTCGCAGCGACAATCTCCGGCCTCGCGAACAAACAAAAGAGGAACTGGCCCACTACTCCGTCGGCACCACCGACATTGAGTATCTGTTCCCCTTTTCGGATGAACCACAGGAGCTGGAAGGGGTCGCTCATCGCGGTGACTTTGACCTCTCCGCCCACGCCCAACAAAGCGGCAAGGATTTGACCTACTTCGACGAAGACGGTTGGAACGCCCTGCTGCAAGAACGGTTGGCGCCGTTTGCGGGCGACAAAGCCCAGCGCGAGGAAGCCAAAAAGCGATTGGAACAAGAAGAAAAAGGGAAGTTCCAATTTGTCCCGCACGTTATCGAACCGAGTGCGGGAGTCGATCGCTTCACCCTCGCGGTGCTGTGCGAAGCCTATCACGAAGATCAGGTGCCCGATGCCAAGGGCAAACTCGAAGAACGCATCGTGATGCGTTTTCACCCGCGACTGGCCCCCATCAAGGCCGCCATTTTCCCCTTGGTGAACAAGGATGGTATGGATGAGAAGGCGAAGGAGTTGTACCGGTCGCTCAAGCCCTATTTCAACGTGGTGTACGATCAGAGCGGCGCTATCGGCCGGCGGTACCGGCGGCAGGACGAAGCCGGTACACCGTTTTGCATCACCGTGGATGGCGACACCCTGAAAGATGGCACCGTCACTATCCGCGACCGCGACACACTCCAGCAAGAACGCCTTCCCATGGCCGAAGTTCGATCCCGGATCGAAGCCGCGTTGCGACCCAGTTAGAGCCGGCTGATTTGGGATCGTAACAGGTGGTCGACCAGTACCAACGCCATCATGGCTTCGCCCATCGGGACAAATCGTGGTAACAAGCACGGATCGTGCCGACCTTTGACGAGAATCTCCGTGGGTTCGCCGTGTTTTGTCACGGTGCGTTGCGGCCGAGGAATGCTGCTGGTCGGTTTGATCGCGACACGGCAGACAATCGGCATGCCGCTGGAGATACCGCCAAGCATGCCACCGTGGCGATTGGTTTCCGTCTGAATGGCCACGCCCGACGCCCCCTGGCAAGACCCTGCGGGAACGAAGACATCGTTATTCGTGCTGCCGCGTGCTGTCGCCACGCCAAAACCGGCGCCGTACTCGAAACCAAGAACCGCCGGCAGCGACAGAAGCGCTTTGCCCAAATCGGCCTTCAGTTTGTCGAAGACGGGTTCCCCCAAACCGGGGGGTACGCCCGTGGCCACCAGTTCGCAGATGCCGCCGATCGAATCGCGGTCTTTGCGTACCGCGTCGATCAGTGTGATCATCTGTTGGGCGGCTTCAGGGTTGGGGCAGCGAACCGGGGTTGCCTCAATGTCTTCCAGGGTGAGAGCCGTGGGGTCGGGAATGTCCGCGATCACCGGACCGATTTGTTTTACATAGCCCAGAACGCGAATCCCGAAGCGGGCCAGCAGCTTCTTGGCCACCGCGCCGGCGGCGACCCGGCAAATCGTTTCCCGTGCGCTGCTGCGGCCGCCGCCGCGATAGTCGCGAAAACCATATTTGGCATCGAACGTGTAATCGGCGTGGCCGGGCCGGTACTTCTCTTGGATGTCGGTATAGTCGGTGCTGCGCTGATCTGTATTGCGGAAGAGAATGCCGATCGGGGTGCCATCGGTGCGGCCTTCGAACACTCCGGACCAAATTTCGGGGATGTCGGATTCGTCGCGTTGCGTGGTCAATCGACTCTGACCGGGCCGCCGCCGCTGGAGGTCGGGTAACAGATCATCCACCGACAGTTCCAACCCGGCCGGGCAGCCGTCGATGATGCACAGATACCCCGGGCCGTGACTGACACCGGCGGTTGTGACTCGGAATAACTTACCGAATGTGTTGCCTGCCATGCCAATAATTGTAGCTGATCGGCGACGGCACTGGGGAAGCCGTAGGGAGCATAGGGTAAATTGGAAACAAGACGACTCCGGGAGAATGCTGCTATGCGTGCCAGCTTAACCGTCGCGGTTTTCCTAGCCATTACGGCTTCACTGGTCGCTCAACCACTCCAAGAACCCCAAGCCCGCTACGGAATGAAAGCTCGCCTCAAACAATACCCTCAAGAAACTCCCAAAGAAACGTTGAAATCGGCTCTGGCCGCCATCAACAGCCAAGATTTCTCGTATTTGGTCGCCCATTTACTTGATCCGAAGTTTGTGGACGAAGCCGTTCGGGAACGGACCCAGGAGCTGCTGCCAACGGCCGAACGCGACCTGGTTCGACTCCGCGAATACCAACGCGCAAACCGTGACCGCATCGACCCTGCGGATCGTTTACCCTTCGAGCCGCAAGAATTCCGTCAACGAGTCGATCAGAAAGCGCAAGAACTGGGGTTTCAACAATTGGTCCAACACGTCGCTCGCCAACTCGGCGACGACCTGCAAACAGTCCGGGCCTTTCGCCGCATCCTTTACGATGGTACTTTCGCCGTTACCGATACCAGCGCGACCGCAACCCATCCGGACTTCAAAAATCGAGCGATCTTCTTCACGAAAGTCGGTAATCGTTGGTTCATCGAGAACCGCCAAGTCGAAGCGAAAAAAGAACCTTGATCCCCACGGGTTTTGTATGCTGTCGGGGGGAGTTTATATGCTGTCGGGGAGAGCCTTCGGCCCTGTGGCACAGGTTTTCCCATGATCGATCTTCGCAGCGATACAGTGACCAAACCCACCCCGGGGATGCTGGCGGCGATGATGCGGGCCGCCGTGGGGGATGATGTTTTGGGGGAAGACCCGACCGTCAACGAGCTGGAACGACGGGTCGCCGCCCTGTTTGGCCAGGAGGCCGGATTGTTCGTACCCAGCGGCACAATGGCCAATCAGATCGCCGTGCGTGTCCACTGCCGGCCCCAGGATGAAATTCTCATCGACAGCACCAGTCACATCTATTTGTGGGAAGCGGGCGGTCCCGCGGCCCTCAGCGGCGTGACATGTCGTACCCTGGAGGGCCGCCACGGGCGATTGTCGGTCGCCCAATTGGAAGGGAAGATTCGCCCCGATGATATGCACGCCGTGCGGACACGTCTGGTGTGTCTGGAAAACACACACAATCGTGGCGGCGGCACGGTGTATTCGCTGCACGAGGTCCAAGCCATCGCCGCCTGGGCACGCCAGCATCATCTGGCTATGCACCTCGATGGTGCCCGCATCTGGAATGCGATGGTGAAAACCGGCGTCCGGGCCGACCAATGGGGCCAGGCGTTCGATACCATCGCGGTGTGTTTCAGCAAGGGATTGGGAGCACCGGTGGGTTCGATGCTCCTTGGCCCCCGGGACCTGATCAGCTACGGCCGGCGGATTCGCAAACTCTTCGGCGGGGCCATGCGGCAAGTGGGCTATCTGGCAGCGGCATGCCACTACGCCCTCGATCATCACATCGAGCGGCTGGCCGAAGATCATGCCAACGCCCAAATCATCGCCCAAGCCGTGGCCACGGTCCCTGGTCTGCGACTGACGCCCCCGGAGGTGGAGACGAATTTGGTGTGGTTTGAAGTCCATCCCTCCTTGGGAACCGCCCAACAGGTCGCCGAGCGTCTGCGAAGCCAGGGTGTTTTGGTCGCCGCCCTCGGTACCAACGTCATCCGCGCCGTGACGCATCTGGATGTGTCGCGGGAGCAGTGCCACCAGGCCGCCGCTATCATCCGGCAGCTAGCCCAGTAATGCCGCGGCCGAGGCCGCCAGCGTGCCTGTCAGGCCCGGCTCAGCCACGGCTGCCGTTGGGCACCTCGTCAGCGCTGCCCGTCATGGCGGTTTTTGGTCAGGCATGTCGTTGGGCACCAGCCCAGCGCTGCCCGTCATGGCGGTTTTTGGTCATGGCGGTTTGGACAGCGGGCGAAGAAGGCAGAGACTGTTGCAAAACCCGACACAAGCCCAACGATAAGCCGTATTCGGCAACTATCCCGGTGTTTGCAAACGTCCTCGAACGTCGTTCGGACCGCACGGGATATTGGCGGCCCCGCCCGCTACTTGTGCCGCGGGTCTTTCTTGATGCGCACGAACTCTTCTTTGAGGCCATCCGGATCGACCACAATCAACTCGGTGTCGGTTAACTTCGTGATGGTGAGCGTTTCAGCCTTGCGGTTCATCCCCTGTTGGACATCGTAGGGCATCTGATCACCGATCACGCGGTAGCTGCCCTGATAGATGGACAGTCGACCATCGGGCATCCGCTGGCGAATGACCATGCGGCCGCTTTGGTACAAGTCCAGCTCCAGGTGGACATCAGTTTCGCCGTGGGCTCCGCGGGTCATTTTCCACGTTCCCACAATCCGCTCGGCTTCCAGACGCTCGGCGGGAATTGGGGCCGCCATCACCGGAACGACTCCCACCACGACCACGACCACCGTCAGCCACCGCATGGTGCCATCCTCCACTGCCTGGCGCCAGCATAACCACGGCCTGTGGGCGGCGTAAAGCCCCGGGTGGGCGGTCCACAGTCGGAAATCATCGCGATTTGTTCTTCTCTTTGACCCGTTTGAGGGTTTCCTCAATACCCTTGGAATCCTTGGTGACCAATTCGGTGTCTGTCAGTTTGACAATCGTTAATGTTTCTTGAAGGGTTTGCCCCATGAAGGTGACTTCAATCTCCAGCTTATTACCGGTGAGTTTATAGGTTCCCGGGCAGCGTTCGGCCTGACCTTTGACCATGACGGTCATAGTCAGTTTGCCTTTCTCCATCATCTCGACGATCATCTGGGTGTCGTTCGGCCCCGCTTTGGGTAATTCCCACTGGCCGAGAAGTTTTTTGGCATCGATCGGTTCGTCGGCGGCCCAACCGCCCGCAACGACCACTCCGCAAGCAACCACGGCCACCACCGAACGCATGACATAACGCATATCCTGGTCCTCGTGAAGACGCCGTGACCGGCACAAATCTGCACGTGCCGAGGATAGTCGCCACGGCGATCAGAAAAAAGAGCAAACCCAAAAGAGCAAACCGCGGGGGAACCGCCTGGAAAAAGAAGTCTGGAAAAAGAAAAAAGACCGCGACGCAAGCTCGCGGCCTGACGCATGAGCGAACACGCAACTGCGGAGTTATTGGTTGTTGTCGTTTGGCAACGACTGGCCCGCGGCGTCATTTCGCCTTGTCTTTTTCCTTGTCTTTTTCCTTGGTTTTCACTTTGCGGAAGGCTTCGACCCGACCATCTTTGTCTTTCCCTTCGAGTTCATCGTCGGTGAGTTTGGTGATCGTCACAGTTTCTTCGATGGGCACATCCATAAACTTCAGTTTGAACGAGAGTTTATTGCCTTCGAGGGTGTACGTGCCTTCGATCTTCAATTCTTTGCCGCCCAAGTCTCCAGTGACGGTCAACTTGCCGTCTTTGGTGAATTCCATCACCATCTGTTCACCCTTCTTATCCTTGGGTTCCCATTTGCCAATGAGCTTTTGGGGGTCGATTTTCTGATCATCCCCCATCGCCATACCGCAGGCGAACAGCAACACCAAGCCCATGCCCAAAAGAGTTCGCATGACTCATTCCTCCGTATGTTGTGCCGCCTGACACACAAGGCGACGATTCCAAAGTAGGCCGACAGCCAGCCAACGGCGAGTCGGAATTGGCGAATGAAGGTCAGCTTTCCGGCCCACCTGTTGACGGAACAACCCCAGCCCCGGTACGCTCTCTTCACAAGCGTCCATTTTCCCCGCGGAGAAAGTCCATGCTGCGTTCGAGCGGATTGGCCATGCTCGGGCTGATGGTATTGGTTGCCGTAGCCCGGGCCGACAAAATCGAGCTGGTCGCCGGTGGTGGCCGTGGTGGCGATGGAACCGAGGCCGCCCAAGCCCAGCTCATCCAGCCCTTCGGGGTCGATTTTTCGGACGATGGGAAAACGATTTTCCTTGTGGAAATGGCCAAAGGAGAGCGTTTGCGGGCCATTGGGCCGGATGGCCGATTGGTCACATGGGCAGGTTCCGCCGGAGTCCAAGGAAATGCCGGCGATGGCGGACCTGGGAGCAAAGCCACCTTCAACGGCATGCACAGCCTGGCGACCGGTCCCCAAGGGCAAATCTTCTTGGCGGACACGTGGAACCATCGGGTGCGGGTTTACTCCATAGCCACCGGCCAGGTGGAGGCCTTCGCGGGCACAGGCAAAAAAGGCTTCGCCGGTGATGGCGGACCCGCGGACAAAGCCCAGTTTGGGGGTGTTTTCTGCGTCAGTTGCGACCCGGCGAGGAAATATCTCTACATCACCGACCTGGATAATAAACGGATTCGCAAAGTGGACTTACAATCGAAAATCGTCACAACCGTTGCTGGCAATGGCCACAAAGGCATCCCCCAGGATGGCCAAGACGCCACGCAGCAACCCCTTGTCGATCCGCGCGCTCACGCTGTGGATCGCGACGGCAACGTGTGGATTCTCGAACGCGCTGGCCATGCCCTGCGCGTGGTCGATCGCACGGGGAAAATTCGCACCGTCGCTGGCACCGAGAAAGCGGGCATGGGCGTTGGCAAAGCCCGCGAAGCGGCCCTGAACGGCCCCAAACACCTCTGCCTCGATCGCGATGGGACTATTCTGATCGCCGATACGGAGAATCACCGCATTGTCCGCTTCAACCCCAACGACAACACACTCACCCGCGTTGCTGGAACGGGCCAACGCGGCCAATCACTCGGCCAAGGCGACCCCCAGCGCGCGGAATTCAACCGCCCCCACGGAGTCAGTGTTCATCCGACAACGGGCGATATTTACATCGTCGATTCCGATAACAACCGGATTGTGAAAATCACACGCGGCCCCTAGCCTCGTTGTGCGGACATTCTGCCATCCGAAGCCACCCACAACCCCCTCGACACCCGAGCCAGTGCATCGAGCGACTCGCCCCGACCGATTGGCCCCGGTGCCCTCGAACTTCCGCCATCGCCGAGCGGAAAATTCTCAGAAAACCTGAAATACCAATCGTTTACGACAAGGTAACCCTTGTAGCGGCCAAACTCTTGTAGCGGCCAAAGGAAGCTCCCGCATGGCGGTCAAAAGCCCCTTCAACCCACTGTCTCCCCAGCAGCGCTGGATCGCGGCACTGCTTCTTCTGCTGGTCCTCGGCGTGCTGGCACTGCTGAGCCGGTGGGCACCGCGGCCTGAAGTAACCACTGAGCCACAGCCCACCCCCTCCCCAGCAGACCACCTCGCCAACCGCAACATCCGCTATGGTATGCCGGGTCCGGCCCAAGCCGATCCGGCCAGCCGGGAAGCCTTCCTGATCGCCCGCGAACAATACGTTTTGTCGTACAACGATACGAAAAAGATTCCCAATTGGGTCAGTTGGCACCTGACCCAAAGCGACATCGGCAAGACGGACCGCGAACCGGGGTTCTTACCTGATCCCGCCTTACCCCCGGAGTTTTACGCGGTCAAACAAGCCGACTACAACAACTCCGGTTTCGACCGCGGCCATATGTGCCCCTCCAAGGACCGTTCCGACACCCGCGAAAACAACCGTGCGACCTTCTACATGACCAATATCGTGCCCCAATCGCCCGCGTGCAATCAGCGGGCCTGGGCCCAGCTCGAAAACGATTGCCGCCGGCTGGCCCAGAAGGGCAATGAACTGTACATCGCCTGCGGACCCCACGGCGAAGGTGGTACCGGACTCGACGGCTTCAAAACGGCCCTCACCCTTTCCCGCAATAATGCCATCACCGTGCCCAACGCGGTCTGGAAAGTGGTCATGATTCTCCCGAATTCCGACGCGCAACCCACTGCCGAAACCCGCACCTTGGCCGCTTGGATGCCCAACGATCAGTCCGTTCAGAACAATTGGAAACGCTACCTGGTAACCGTCGCGGAAGTGGAGGAAAAAACCGGCTTGAAGTTCTTTCCGCTATTGCCGGATGAGATCGCCCACCCGATCAAAAATCGGCTTTACACAGAACGCTGATCGCCCATCATACCGGCGCAAGGTACCATTCAGAACGGCCGCAATACACCATCGACTTTCGGCCATGACACCCGGACTCACGGAATCTGAGACCCCCCAGGAGCTGATCCGATGTGGCGTTACTGGCTTTCACTTGTCACGCTGGCCTTGAGTGGTCTTCCCGTTGTCGCTCATGAACAACGCCCCAATATTGTGATTCTGTTGGCCGATGATTTGGGTTACGGTGATCCCTCCTGCTATGGGAATACCCAAATCCGAACCCCGCATATCGACCAACTGGCCCGCGAGGGCACCCGCTTTACGAGCTTTTATGTGTCGCAGCCGGTTTGCACGGCCAGCCGAGCCTCCCTGCTGACAGGCTGTTATGCCAACCGCATCTCGATGTCCGGCGCGTTGAATCATCTCAGTAAGGTCGGCATTCATCCGCAAGAACAAATGCTGCAGGAATTGCTCAAAGCCCGCGGGTATGCAACGGCCTGCTACGGAAAGTGGCACCTGGGCGATCGTCCGCCGTTTCAGCCCACCCGCCGGGGTTTCGACGACTTCGCCGGCATTCCCTATTCCAACGACAACGGCCCCCTGCACCCCACCATGCCCGGGCTGCCGCCCCTGCCCTTTTATCGCGGCGAAAAGATTATCGAGAAAGACCCCGACCAAGCGAAATTCACCCGGCGCTTCACCGATCTGGCCGTCGAATTCATCGCCCAGCATCAGCACGAACCCTTTTTTCTCTATGTTCCGCATGTCATGCCGCATGTACCCATTTTTGCTTCGGAAGCATTCCGCGGACGGTCGAAGGCCGGGCTTTACGGTGATGTGGTGGAAGAACTCGATGCCGGCATTGGTGAGGTGCTAGCAGCCCTCCGGCGCTACAATCTGGAGAAGAACACCTTGGTGATCTTCTTGTCCGACAATGGCCCGTTTTTGTCCTACGGCACACACGCCGGCAGTGCCGGTCCCCTCCGCGAAGGCAAGCTGACCACCTTCGAAGGCGGAGTGCGCGTGCCCTGTGTGATGCGTTGGCCGGGGAAAATCCCCGCCCACCGCATATGCGACGAACCGCTCATGACTATCGACCTTCTCCCCACTCTCTGCCAACTGGCAGGCGCCCCCCTACCCCGACGCCCCATCGACGGCAAAGACATTGCCCCGGTTCTTTTCGGAGACAAAAACGCCCACACGCCCCACAACGCCTACTTCTTCTACGCGGGGGATGAACTCCACGCGGTCCGTTCAGGAAAATGGAAACTGCACTTGCCCCACGAGTACCTAACCGTCAACGGGCCGACCCGCACCGACGGCAAACCCGCCAACCACGGCCAGCAAAAGCCCGAAGCGATGACCTCCTCCGGCCTGCGCGGGATCGCCAGCCGCCACGGCTATAAAGTCGAAAAGATCGAACTGTCCCTGTATAACCTGGAAACAGACATCGGAGAAACGACCAACGTAGCCGCGAAGCATCCCGACGTGGTGCAGCGGTTGCTGACCCTCGTGGAGGCCGCCCGCCGCGAATGGGGCGATTCCCTCACCAATACCCAAGGCCAAGCCGTCCGCCCCTGCGGCGTGAGCGAGTAAGCAGCGGTGGGAGCGAGTAAGGCAGGATAAAGGTGGGAGCGAGTAAGGCAGGATAGACAAGAGAGATCAAGAAGGAAAACAACAGGGCAGCTCTCGTGCGGCTGGGGCCGGATCGCCGGTCCCA
>JANWYJ010000080.1 GCA_025055115.1 Gemmata sp. | reverse complement strand
AAACTCCCCCTATTCCGTTGTCTGTTGGTCGATGGCCCGGACGAGATCTGAGCTGGGATTTATCCGAGCCGATCGAGATGGAGATAATCCGGACGGCGTGGAGGCAACCACCGGAGCATGAGATGCGGTAATTGTTGCAGTTGGAGTTGTGACAATTGTCGGGTTGGGCTTTCATCTGGCACTTCGCACCCCCTAGGCTTGCGATTCGAGATCGATGTTGAGGGCCAGTACCGGGGATCGCCTCGTCACCCTTGTTGGCGATAGCGTGCCGCTGGCGGAGGTATACGACACGGGCGAATGGGAGGTGGTCTACAACCTCCGCGTCGCCGAGTACCACAATCCGCGTCGCTGAGTTCCACAATCCGCGTCGCCGACTTCCGCACCGACTTCGTCGGCGACGAACACTGAGGCTTCGCGCTATGGGCGCATCATGTCCATGCACCGAAGCGCCGAGCGAATCGTGTATCGAGCCACAGTTCACCGGCTGCTTTGGCTGGTCACCCATAGCGGCCAGGAAGATGGTCTCTCTCTTGGAGCCAAAGGCGGAGTTCGCGGTAACGTATTGTTGGCGGAGTCCACGGTGATGTATTGTTGAAGTATACAGGGTGATGGATTCGCTAAAATAATGGGAGTCTGAGAGGAGTTTGGCCCGGTATGAAGGACAGAATCAACGACACGATGGGCATGTTCACGTCAACAAAAAATCCGCCACCTTACGGCCATCGGGATGGACATCCCACAGCAATTCGCCGATACCGACGATCGGATTCATGCTCAGCGAACTTCCATTCGAACAGTTCCTTTGTCGCTACTGTGGTTCGGTATCAGTATGGCATTGTCAGGGATTACCATAGAGTGTAGCCGCCGTCCACAATCAGTGTGGCACCCGTGACATAACTGGCTGCATCGCTGGCGAGAAAAACCGCGGTCGCGGCCAGTTCGGCCGGTTCTCCCAAGCGGGCCATCGGGATGCGCCGTTCAAACTCGCGCTGGAACTCCGGTTTGATGGTGAACCAGCGGCGGTTGGCATCGGTGAGGAACGCCCCCGGGGCGATGGCATTGACGCGCACACCCCGGGGTGCCCAATCTGCGGCCATGGCACGCGTCAGGGCGGTCAGAGCCGCCTTGGCCGTTTCATAGTGGCGACCGCGGATATTGGGGATAGTCACCCACGGTCCGGCGATACTTGTCACATTGATGACACAACCACGGCCGCGTTCCAGCATTCCGCGACCGATCTTCTGACTACAGATCAACGCACTGGTTAAGTTCAGATCAAATAATTCTTGCCATTGTTGAATCGGCATGTCTTCGACGGCCACATCGAGCCGTCGTCCACCCACGTTGTTGATGAGGATATCCACGGGCCGGTTCAATTGAAGCACTTGTTCGCATGCAGTTTCGGCTCCCTGTGGCGTGCTGACATCGCCGGGAACAATCGCCACCCAACGGCCCAACGCGGCTAACTCGTGCCGTGCGGCTTCGAGGGACTGTTGATCTCGTCCGATGAGGATCAGATCGGCTCCAGCTTCGGCCAATCCTTGGGCCATCGCTCGCCCCAGGCCGCGGCTGCCCCCAGTGATCACCGCCACACGTCCGTCTAAACGAAATTGATCCAGAACCGCCATCGTGGACCTACCGTAACCCCAGGCCGCATGAAGACCTTTTGTTGTACCATCGTTGTGGAACATCTTATGAATTGCGGGACTCTGTTGAATTTCTCTGTTGAATTGCGTGATTCAGTGCATTGTGAGCCGTGTTACGTTCTTGGGTTTCATAACATCTCTGCGAAGCTTTGGTGAACCTTCCTGTGGGTTTCTTGCGGCTGGGCTGACCGGGCAGTAACTTCACAATGGCGTAGCATACGCCAAGCTCCTCCCACCGCATGCGACGAGGTGATGCCCATGAAACATTTCCTTTTGGGGATTGTGACAGCGACGGCTCTGGCCGCTGCAGTTGGCTTGTCCCGCGTCGAGTTCCTGGATGCTCGGGCACCGGCCACAACCCAACAACTGATGATTGAAACGGCTGACAAAAATCCGTGGACCTCCTTGCAACTGAATAACGATCCCGATCAATTTACCTTCGCGGTTGTCTCGGACCGCACTGGCGGTCACCGCCCCAAAGTGTTCTCGCAAGCTGTTTATCGGCTCAATTTGCTGCAACCACAGTTTGTGATGTCGGTCGGTGATTTGATCGAGGGATACACCACTAAGGAAGACACCATCAAAGAAGAATGGGACGAATTCGATAGTTATGTGAAAAAATTTGAAATGCCCTTCTTCTATGTGCCCGGCAATCACGATCTCACCAACAAGATCATGGTGGCCAAGTGGGGTGAACGTTATGGCAAACGCTACTATCACTTCACTTATAAAGGCGTTTTGTTCTTATGCCTTTGCTCCGAAAATCCGCCGAATATGGGTACCATTGATAAAGAACAACAAGAATGGATCGACAAAACGCTGCAAGCCAACAAAGACGTCCGCTGGACCTTCTTGTTCCTCCACAAACCAATCTGGACCGCCAAAGACCTTGAGGCCAACGGCTGGGCGACTGTCGAAAAGAGCCTCGCGGGCCGAAACTATACCGTCTTCTGTGGTCACGTTCACCGTTATGTGAAGTATGAACGCAACGGTATGGAATATTTCCAACTGGCAACCACGGGTGGCGGCAGCCGCCTTCGCGGCACCGACTATGGCGAGTTCGACCATGTGGCGTGGGTGACGATGAAGAAAAACAAACCCCTCATCGCCAACATCATGCTCGACGGGGTGCTGCCCAACGATCTGAAAGTCCCAGACAGCGATGAGAAAGGTGTCCCCCGAAAATTGCGACCCACGTTCCCCGTGAGCGGTCGCCTAACCATTGGCGGACAACCGATCGCCGGCCTGACTATCGTTTTGAACGAATACAATGCTCAAACGGAACGGTATGTAGCCGTGGCCGAAGGCCGTACCGACGACAAAGGCCGCTTCGAGATGACAACCTACGCCAAGTTCGACGGTGCCCCCGCCGGTGAATACGTGGCCACAGTCGTGAAAGCCGAAGGTGTGCCAGAAATCTACACAGCGCCGACCACCAGTACCCTCAAAGTTCGCATTCACGAAATGCCCAACATGCTCAACTTCGATCTTCCCGTGCGTTGAGGCTACCGCGGCGGCTGGTGGGAAAGCATCACTCGGCCAATAACCACGCAGCAACACAATCGCCCGGTGAGAGGAAGTCTCACCGGGCATTATTTTTTGAGACGCGCTCGCATCGGGGAAGTTTCGACCTTGTGGCTTGTGCGGTGGGGTTCGTATGAGGCCGTTTCGGCCTTGTAGTTGGCGCGGTGGGGTTCGTGCGAGGCCGTTTCGGCCTTGTGGTTGGCGCGGTGGGGTTCGCGCGAGGCCGTTTCGGTCTTGCCGCTGGCGATGGGCGGTTCGTGCGGGTAAGATCACAGAATGGATTTTTTCTGGATTTTTGGTTGACAACATGGCCAAGATAGCGCACATAGTAATAGGTGTTCTTTTGTTCGGTACTGTTCCCCTGATGGCAGCGGAGAAACCGAACATCATCCTCATTTTCAGTGACGACCATGCGTACCAGGCGATCAGTTGTTATGGCGATAGTCGTAAGCTCATTGAAACGCCCAACATCGATCGGATGGCCCGCGAGGGTATCCGCTTCGACCGTTGTTTGGTGACTAACTCGATTTGTGGACCGAGCCGGGCTACCATCCTCACGGGGAAATACTCCCACCTGAACGGCTTCTACAACAACACCAACAGCCGTTTCGACGGTTCGCAAGTCACCTTCCCGAAGCTCTTGCAAAAAGCTGGCTATCAGACGGCAATCATCGGCAAGTGGCATTTGGTGACGAACCCGACCGGTTTTGATCACTGGCACATTCTGCCAGGGCAGGGGCGATACTACAACCCGCCCATGATCAAGGACGGTCAGCCGGTTCAACACGAGGGTTACACCACGGATTTGATTGCTGATTTCAGCATTGAATGGCTCAAAAATCGCGATAAGAGCAAGCCCTTTTTGCTGATGTCACACCATAAAGCGCCGCACCGGGAGTGGTCGCCGGCCTTGCGGCATTTGGGATGGGATAACGACCGCCGATACCCCGAACCGGCCACACTCTTCGACGATTATGCGAATCGTGGGGTCGCGGTCCGCGATCAGGATATGACATTGGAAAAAACCTTCACGCCCCTCGATGCCAAGCTCGTTCCGCCACCGGGCATCAATGCCGAACAACTCAAGGCGTGGAACGCTTACTACGAACCGCGGAATAAGGCGTTTCAGGATGCTCAACTGGCCGGGAAAGAATTGGTTCGCTGGCGATACAACCGCTACCTGCACGACTATTTGGGTTGTGTCAAGGCCGTTGATGAAGCGGTGGGCAAAATCTTGAAGTACCTCGATGATGAGGGGTTATCGAAGAATACACTGGTGATTTACTCATCGGATCAAGGATTCTATTTGGGGGAACATGGTTGGTTTGATAAACGGTGGATTTTCGAAGAATCGCTTCGGACACCGTTTGTGGCACGCTGGCCGGGGGTCATTCCGCCAGGGCAGGTCAACGCTCAGATCGTCAGTCTGCTCGACATCGCCCCGACATTCTTGGAAGCCGCGGGGCTAGAGGTTCCGGCCGATATGCAGGGACGAAGCTTGTTACCCCTGATGCGCGGTCAGAAACCGCAGGATTGGCGCAAGAGCTTCTACTACGAGTATTATGAGTATCCGACGCCCCATCGCGTCATGCCACACTACGGCGTGGTTACCGATCGCTTCAAGCTGGCCCGCTTCTACGTGCCCCAAGCCGATGGCTCAAAACCCGATCCAGACTACTGGGAACTTTACGATCGCCACAAAGACCCGCTGGAAACGAAAAGCTTCTACAACGATCCGGCCTACGCTGACACCATCAAAGAACTGCATGCCGAACTCGACCGCCTCCGTCACGAGCTGAAAGCACCCGCAACGCCACCGAAAGAAGCCTACGGAAATCTCTTCATGCCCAAGAAGAACAAGAAGTAGTGACTCCGTCGGGGCATGGCCGTGGGGCTAGGCGATGTCGCCGTTGGCTGCCAACCAACTCTGCCATGTGTGCTGGGTCGTCCGATGGAGGCACAACGGGTCGAAGAAGTTCACAGGAGAACGTCGCGATGCCTGCTCCACGATGGCTTTCTGTGCTGCCAAAGCCGATCTTGTTTGGACTTTACGGAGCCTTCGGAGGGCTGGTGGGAGCCTTGGTGTTAGCTGAACCGCTGTACCACCTGCTGGCACCGGCTGAAGGTGCGGCCGCCGAAATACAACCACAGGTTGCTGTGGTGGCTTCGCCGGCGGTCGAGGTGTTCGTGGGTGGGCAGAATCGTTTTCCGGTGCAAGTGGCTCGCGAAGGTTTCACTGGTCCTGTGTCGATCCATGTTGAGGATTTGCCCCCGGGAATCACGGCAGCTCCCGTTGTCATTGCGGCGGATCAAACAGAAGGGCAAGTTACGCTGATCGCTTCACCCACGGCCGCTTCAGTCGCGACTCACACGGCCAAAGTGATTGCCACCGGTGGACCGGAAAGCCACTTGGCCAGTGCAGAAACGACGATCCCAGTGCGCGTGCTTGAGGCGCAGCAACCACTGGCGGATGTCGTGTTTGTGCTTGATATCTCTGCGAGCATGCAATGGGCCATCGATGATCTGAAAAACGGTATCGGCCAATTCACCGAAGCGCTCAGCAAAGCCCGTGTTGATTTTCGTTTGGGTTTAGTGGTCTTCGAGGATGCTACGCGGCCGAATGAAGGCGTGAACGTGATTCACTTCAAAGGTGGACCGTTCACAGCGGACACAGCCGTTTTTCGGGAGGAAGTTAGCCAATTGCGAATCAAGATCGGTAGTGGCGGTGATATTCCCGAAAGTAGTTTGGAAGCTCTGGTCAAAGCCTGTGAACTTCCGTTTCGCAAAGAGGCGACCAAGGTGTTGCTGCTCATCACCGATGCACCTCCGCAAGTGAGCCGTGGAAGGCCCGAGCAAGCTGTGGAGAACGTGGTGGTAGCGATTCGGGAATCGAAAATCGATGCCGTGCATACGGTGGTCCACCGTTTGGATGAAGCCATTTACCGGCCGTTGACCCAAGCCGGCCTCGACAAAGACGGTGGCCGATACTTCAACCTGGCCGATGTTGTTCGCGGTGAAGACGGTTTCGACGCGGTGCTGAGGACCTTTGGCAGCGCGGTCACGTCGGCGGCTATTGCGAAAAATCCCGCGAATCAACCGCGGATCGCCGAGAAAAGCCAGGACGTGCCGCGTGTGGTCAAAAGTCTCCAATCGCGTGAACAAACGGCGGCGGGCAGTGAAGGTCAGACTGTGGTTCGCAGTGGTGTGTGGACCGCAGCTATCGCGGCTTGGATCGGCTTGGCCCTGGTGGCTGGGCAGCATCATTACTTGCGTGGGTCGTGGCTGTCGGTCGGAGGAATTTGCTTGGCTTTGATGGGCGGTTTTGGTGTCGGTTGCCTGGGTGGGGCAGCCGGGCAGGGCTTGTATTTACTCGCGAAAGGAAATGAAGCGCTGTCGATCATCTTTCAAGTTCTTGGCTGGTCGTTGTTGGGCGCTTTAGCCGGCGCGGGATTGTCGATGTTCATTCCCAACATGAAGTGGACTTTGGGTTTATTGGGTGGTGCGTTGGGTGGAGCGCTCGGCTGTGGTTGCTACCTGGCGGTGTCGGGCTGGCTCAGTTCTTCTCAACTGCCGGGGGGCGTCGCCGACTCGTTGGGTCGCTTGAGTGGGGGGCTGGCGCTGGGCCTGTGCATCGGCTTGATGGTGACTATCGCCGAAACCGTGTTCCGTAATGCTTGGCTGGAAATCCGCTACGGTGCACGAGAAACCATCACGGTCACCTTAGGACCAGAACCCGTGAAAATTGGCAGTGATGCCAAAAACTGCACGGTCTGGGCCCGCGGAGCACCACCCGTTGCGCTGCGCTTTTTCCTTCGTGATGGCCAAGTGATTTGTGACGAATTGACCCAAGGTCGCGAAGTGGTGGCCAGCGATGGATTCCAAAAAGAAGTCGGGACACTGACCGTTTGCGTACGCACCGGACAGGCTGCGGCCCATACCACCGTCGCGCGCCAACAACCTGCGAAAGGAGTGCCTGTTGCTACTGCCGCACGATCAGAATCGGCCGACGACGACGGCTTCGAACTGCCTCTGCCGGTAACACCCTCTCGCTCATCGGCGGTGCCAGCATCGGCGGCCCCTGTACCTCCGCGAACCACCAGCCCAGTGGCAACATCGACCGCGCAGGGGTCGCCGCTACCCGAAAAAACGGCCCAGCCGGTGAAGCCAGCCATTCCCAAGATTCAGCCGGCCATCAAGCCCACCGTCAAAAATCCCAACGCCTGCCCAGGGTGTGGGAGGGTTATCCCCGGTGCACCGGGCCAACGTTATTGCATGATGTGCGACAAGACATTCTGATTTTTCCCTTTCACTCCACGAGTTGCGTCAATTGAGTGATCCGTTGGGGCACGTCGGGATGGCGGTTGTGCGGATCGAACAGAATGGCATGCCAACCGGCTTGCACGGCTCCCTCGTAATCGTTCAAGCGATCATCCCCGACAAAGAGAAGTTCGTGGGGGTGTCGAGAGGCCCGTCGGGCGGCTTCCTCGAAGAAGCCGCGACCCGGTTTGCGGATACCTACTTCGGCGCTAATCACCACGCGATCGTGCAAACCCGCCAACTCCGGAAACCCTGACAGTACCTTCCTCAAGCGGTCATCGTAATTCGACCCCAACCCCAACTCGATCCCTCGCTTCTGCAGTTGGGTCAGGGTAGCCAGAACGCCGGGAGCCAACCGCCACGAATGAGGGGCAGCAAAGTGATCAAAAAGTTCACGGTAACATTGCTCCGGGTTGGCGACCCCAGCAAGGCTTTGAGTGACAATCCGATACCAACGCAAACGTTCGCGGTCTTCGTTGGTCTGCCAATTGCTGGCGCGGTCTGCGTGTTCTTCAAGCTGATACGCTGTCCAGAACCGGCCACGAACATCTTCGGCGGAAATACCAAGCCCATGACGTTGCGCGGTTTGCGCGTAGACCACGGGGGCCGGCGGTTCGGGAAAAAGCAGCGTGCCCACCGCATCGAAGTAGATGGCACGCACGGTGTTAGGAATTCGCGGCATGGTGTTCGGATGAATTGAGCGCTGGGCGCATGTTAATTTTGTGTCGGTTGACCGATTGACCGCGACCGTGGGCCTGGCATCACAGCTTGAACGGGAGTTGGGGCATATGATTTCCCCGCCATGCGACTGGCCATGCGCGTGGGCGGCTGGGCATACGATTCCGCCAACGAACGGGCCGCTTGGGCCGCAACAGCCACCTTCAGAAAATGAACCCCACCGCGAAAGATGATGAAAGCGATGAACACGGTGGGAGCGGCCGCAAACAGCCGCTTGTTCATCACGAGTAGATAGGCTTCCCAGAAAAACCACAATCCACAGGCGATGAGGGCCCAACCGGCTAACTCACGGCTCCAGTATACCAACTTCATGGTTTGGTCCTCGGAGGGTTGACAGACGTCTTGTCGCTTGTGGGCTTGGGAAGACGAGAACTTACCTGGGTTGTTGGCCGGGCACGGACGGGTGAACCGTCTTGGGCCTGGAGGAGGCGCTGTTGCTCCTTGCGGCGGCGGGCCTTGGCACGCTCGCGGCCCCACACGCGCCATTTCTCAATGCGAACTCGCTCCCGATGCGACTCGGCCCAACTACTGTTGGCTAACATCAATGCCCCCTCCGCCGGACTCATCACCCGCAAACGCCAATAGCCAAAAAATAGCCGAAAGAACAAATAGCCGAAAAACAATACCCCCATCGTGAGGAAAAACCGACTTTGCCCGGCACTGAATTCTCCTGGAGGAAAAGGCCCACTGCGGTAACGAGCAAACGATTCCCGATCGGCCCACTGCAGAGGAAAACCGGCCTCGGTGGGCGTGAAGTCGAAAGCATTCAGCAGCCACCAAGCCACCTGACCAAGCACGACCAACACAGCCGAAGCAACCACCAACTGCGTGACCTCATTCGCCCCAATGTGAGAACTCGGCCGCCGCGGTGGTACAGCCTGTCTACGCGGAGTATTTTCCAACGGGACGGATTGATGAATGAGTCCGAAGAGGCGATAAACTGTGGCAAAATACACCAAAGCCGCCATGACCAGAATCATGTCGGAGATACGAAAATGCGTTTCCCGAACTTGCAGCGGGTTGTTGTAACCAAGTTCCAAATACCCAAAAGGGAACACGGTGAAGTACAGAAGCAGCAACAGCACGACGATGGGTCCGGCTGTCCAGCGGAGTAGGATGGAGGCGCTACCGAGGAGCATCACGAGGGCCGCCCCGATCTCGCTGCCACTGAGGTAAAGGACGAGGGCCGTCATGGCCAGCGACCCAATGGCCGCGAACGTATAAGGGCGGATGCGCTCATCCTGAAGAAGATGTTCCACCACCTGCCGTTGTGACAAGCGATGCTGGCTGGATTTCTCTTCGAATTCCAGACTATCCTCTGGCGCGGTTGTCATCGTCGACTCCTCATGCCCCGAAGCCGGTCGAGGTGATCCAACACCAACCGAACAGGGTCGCCATCGTTGACGCGGAAGACACTGGCCCCCACCTGCGACAAGGCTCGCCGCATCGCGCGGAATGCTTCGTGATACTGACGAGTCAGGGTGTCCTGAACAATCTGGGCGATGCGGCGCTGACGCTTGCTGGCAGGCCACTGCTCGCCCGCTTTCCGCCGGCCGCTGGGAGAGGCCGATTCAGGCACTGGTGATAGCGGCGCGTTGGCGATGGGAATATCAGCCGGCCAGGGCACAATCACCATCACATGATGCCGCCGTGCCCGAGCCACGCGGCAGGCCCGTACCAGAGGTTCGAGATCGTCGCCCAGTTCAGCAAGATCGGCCAAGATAACATACAGTTCGTTGTCGCGGGCCACACCGACTGCGCGAATCAGTTGATAGGCCAACACGTGGGCTTTCTCTGCGCAACGGTAGCGATAGCGGCCGTCGTCATCGTACATCGGCACGGGGCAACGGAGCCGGTGGTGCTCCAGAAACGCGCTGATACGGCGGGCCAGGGCGTTATCGTCGTGGATGTAGCGTTCAATGGCATCGGGACCCGCACCGTCTTGCAGAGAAAGTAGCGCCGCAAGCTGCTTGCGCTGGCGCAATTCTGCCGCGCGTTGCCCAAACCAGCCACGAATACCATACAGCAACCAAAGCCCTGCAGCCAACACCGACGGTAAACAGAGCACCACAAACCAGATGACCAAGGCCAGAGCGATACGAAGGACCCAATAGACTTTGGGTGTGACACGGACCGCGAAATCGAAGGTTGCCGCCATCCACGTTTGGTAGATTTTCTGCAGCGGCCCGGGCAAGGGGGGGCCGCCCAGGATATTGGCTAGCTTGTATGCCGCCAAGGCCGGCGGGGCCACGAGGATGAATAAGACGATCCAGCCCCACCAGCGATCCAACAGCGGTTGCCACAGCCGGCTCAGCGGCAGGGTATTGATTTTTTTCGTCATCAACTCGGGATACAGTTCATGCGCCAGTGGGTAGGCGCGACGCATCATTGTTTCGATGGGCACTCCCCGCATGCTGGGTTGTAACGCCGCGACCTCCGCTAAGGTACGCAGGACGTTGATCATGTGTGTTTGCGTGCGGGCCGGGCGCAGGACCTGCGCTGAGCGATCATCAAAGGTGGTCAAACCGACCAGGTCGCGGTTGGCCGCAGCGGCCTGCGCGATAACGGCACTGATGCCCGCCAGGCGCGTGAGCAGAGTGTTGCCGGTCGGTCCGAGGCGTACGCCCTCGGAGGTATCGAGAAAAAGCGTGCAGCGTACGGGAACGTCACTTTCATATTCTTTGGTAATGAGCTTGTCCTTGCGCGCGGAGGCTTTCCAGGCGATCATTTTGGGAGGATCACCCGGCTGATAATCCCGCAGATCATGCAGTTCATCACCGGCGCCAGGGCGACGCAGCCGGTGAATCCCCGGGGGGGGAAGGACGTTGAACCGCTTATCAGCGCGTTGATTGCCTTCCTCATCGACCAACGGGGGGAGAATGAGAAATTCGACCGGATCCCGCAGAAAGACCCGGCGGTAGAAAAAACCCTGCACGTCGGCGACTCGGACGCGAACTCCTTCAAAGCGCACAACGCCCGGGGCAGGGCAGCGGGCCGTGTAAAGAATTTCCACCGCCTCGCCGCGCCGGATAGTCGCGGTCGTGTCCGTGCGGCCCTCCAGCAAGTCAGTGGCCGCGGGGAAGCGATCTTCCATCAACGCATACCGGATCGTGAACCGCCCCCGGTGAAAAACGCGGAGTTGAACCTGAAACGGAACATTGGCCCATAATATCGGGGTGGTACGCCCACCTTGGAGAACCCAGCGTTCGGCGCGCAAATGGGCCACAGCTCCGTGCACGGAGAAGTTGAAGACAATCCATTCGCCGAGGAACCATAGCAAAAGCGTCAGCGCCAAAATCGCCGGGAGCGTGGTGTAATTGGCCACGACGAACGCCCCCAGGGCAAAGATAAAAAGAACGATGATGAGAAACCACCAACCACGCGAAGTGAGCATAGGCATTTCCACAAGGCGGCCGCAGCGGATCGTCCCACCGCCGCCGCGGAGAAGCAGTCAGTGACCTTTGTTCTTCCGGTCGCTGCCGGAAGTGCGGCATGAGTGCGAGCTAGACGGTTTCGAGTACAGGAACAGCGTCCAGAATTTCGCGGACGACATCCGCGACCTGTTTACCTTCGATTTCGGCTTCGGGTCGAAGAATCAAGCGATGCCCTAACACCCCTAGGGCGACGGCTTGCACGTCTTCGTGCGTGAAGTAATGCCGCCCGTCCAGGGCGGCGCGTGCCCGGGCACAGCGTAGCAAGTTGAGTGCGGCACGCGGGCTGGCCCCGAGGGATACATCGGGGTGACGCCGACTCTCCGCGGCCAGCTGGCAAATGTACTCATACAACGATTCCGCTCCATACACCGCGGGCAGCTTCCGCTGCAAATCCAAGATCATCTCCGGGTTGAACATCGGTTGCACTTCGGCCACAGGCTGACTGTGCAATTTCAGCAAATTGACCTCATGCTGGAAGCCCGGATAACCCATTTCCACACGCAATAAGAAGCGGTCCAGCTGCGCTTCCGGAAGGCGGTAAACGCCCTCCTGCTCCACGGGGTTCTGAGTGGCCAAGACGAGAAAGGGCAACTGCAACGGCAGCGAAATACCATCGACCGTCACCTGGTATTCTTGCATCGCTTCCAGAAGGGCTGCTTGCGTTTTGGCGGGGGCACGGTTGATTTCATCCGCCAACAACACTTGTGTGAAGATGGGGCCTTTGCGGAGGACAAAATCATTCACGTTGCGGTCGAAAATGGATGTCCCGGTGACGTCGGAAGGAAGCAAATCGGGGGTGAACTGCACCCGTTGGTATTGGCAGCCCAGCAGACGGGAGAACACTTTCGAGAGCGTCGTTTTCGCCACGCCCGGCACACCCTCAAGTAAGACGTGGCCGCCGGCCAGCAGAGCGATCAGCAGCTGCTTGGTGACTTCCTCGGCACCGACCACGACCCGGGCCACTTCTGCTGTGACTTTGTGGCAAAGTTGTCTGGCCTGTTGCGCCAATTCGTGAGCCGCGGCGCGCAGATCACTGGGTGGTGCCGGCAGGCCGGGGGTGGATGTTGAAGCTAACGTCATGCCCGACTCCCGTCGCGATGGGCCGTGTGCAGAGAAATCATCGATAGTGTCGTCATGGCTTGAGGGTTATTGACCTTCTGGGCCTAGGTGGCCTGGGTTGTAGGCAAGAAACGCCACAGACCATCGGCGTGAGCTTGGCGCAGCCGTCGGAAATAGGGTTCGAGTTCGTGCCAGCGTTGCGGGCTGATGGCAATAGGCGGGCCAAAGGCGATCCGCCACATGTCGCGGATGGCGCACCGGAGCGAATCGGGTTTGCGAACTGTCGCAGCGATCTCCACGGATGGCGGACGACCTTCCGGGTCGGGCCGGGCGCCGGCAGAAATGAAGAAATCACGCATCAACTGGTGGACCGGCTCATAAAGGTTGTTGTTGGCGAGCAATTCGCGTTGCCGCCGCTCGAACACCCCCGGCGGGCCGGTGGGAGCCGCTCCGGCTCCGGTGGAAGGGGCTGGCGGAGCATCGAGGGGATGACGACTACTGAAAGTACGCCCGAGTAAAAAAACGGCTATCATGATGGCCGCTGTTGCTGCCAGCCACTCCATCCATCGCGCGAAGCGGCGGGCTTGCCGTTCCGAACCTTCAGGACCCAACAACAGTTTCTGAAGTGCATCCTGGCTTTCCAACCGATCAATCAATTCTTCCCCCAAGTCCACTAACTTTTCTTGGTTTTTGCTCAAAAATGTACCCAGGTCGGGCATGGCTTGTGGCGGAACCTTCTGGGGCGGCCGAGCCAAAGCCTGTTTCAGACCATCGAAATTCTCCATCACGCGACCATTTTCAAAAAACAGACAGCGTTTGCGATGCTTTTGCGGTCCTTGCAGATATTCGATGGTGCGTAGAGCCAATTCGAGATTATCCGTTTCTCGTTCCATCAACATTTGGTTGATGTACAAGCTGGCATCGGCGACCGCCAGGAAGGCATAGCCCGGGCGGCCGTTGGCTTGCTGCGGACCATCGCCACCGATGGCAAAAAGCGGGGGCGGGATGAATCGTGCGGCCCAATCCGTGCGCGCCGAGCGTGGGAGGCGGGCCAGGGGATATTGGTATTCACCGCGGTATTGCTGGGGTTCTTCGAGGTAGGTGGGCTGGTTGGTGGCCAGTTTGTTCAGCCCACGGAATAATCCCCACACCGGACCGGGATTGTCGATGGGTTGAGGCCATTGGGCGGGTGAGTAAGGGACCACCCAGGGGCAATCTTCGTCGCCTTGAAAGCAATCCCGGTGATGCGCGCGTACCGGAATGCCCGTGAAGTTCGTGACGGGATTGAACCCCCCCGGCTGCACCGCGGAGTAGACGCTGAAACGATCGTCCGAAGCGATGAGGGCTGCGCCATTGGCCTCAATGGTCAGGCGTGCCCAAATCAGAGGCTCGGCGTTGAAAACCTGATGTTGTGGATTCCCCAAGGTGATCACGATCAGATCATCTTCGGCCCAGGGGCGGGTGCGAATGTCCTGAAGCGTGACCGGTTTGATCCCGGCTTTGTCGAGAAGGGCGCGGAAAAGTTCCGTTCCCCCTCCGGGAATCAACAACTGCGGTTTGTGGGCTTGGGGCCGTCGCTCATCGGCGTTCAGGGCCGGAATGATCACGACACTGGTGAGAATGACGATGATTCCGAGTCCATGAACGGTCAGTCCCCACGGTCGCGATTTCATACTTCGTCAACCCCCGCCAGTTCGCATACCAACCGCCGTGCTTCGAGTACCTCCACTCGCGTCAGCGGTTCATCGAGCGGGGTATAGCGGGCCAACTCATACAACCGGGCCAACTTGATCGCCGTTTCCACATGGGTTCGCGCAAGCGATACAAGAGCATCGGCGATCGTCGAGTGGGTCCATGTTTTTGCGTCGTGGCCACACAACAGAACACTCAGATACTCGAAGGCTTTCACGACATCCTCGCGGGAATTGATCGTGCGCGGATCAAGGGGCCAGCCGCTCTCGGCCACAGCTCGCCCGTCATGCCGGCGCCAGGGTCGCAGGGCGTCCCATTTGCGCCACAGCACGATGGCGATGATAACCGCCACGATGATCAGCACCAACAGCATGGGCACCTTCAGGGTGCCGATGTGGACGGTACCAAGGCTATCCCACGCTGACGATGAGCGCGATGACGCGGAAGCACCATCGAGGTTTAGGGTGTGATCGCGGCCACGGCCGGAACCCAAGCCCCAATCGATAGTGCCCCATCGCCAGCCGAAGTTAAAGTCTGGCCACTCCCAGCCGTCGTCGAAGCGGAACCAATCGGCCCAATCTTTGTCGCTATCGCCTTTGAGGCTATCAAAGAACGAGTTTCCCTTCTCATCGAAGAGGGAATTCATCACGTCGTTGTCGTTGACCAACTCCTGTAAGGCCCGTTTGACCGCGGGCGATTCATCAATCGGCCCGACGTTGCGTTCCCAGAGTGCTGTAGCGGCTTCTAAAGCCCGGGTTTTGGCGATTTTTTCGGGAGATTCCTCAACAGGTCCCAAAGGTTGGTCGGGGTCGAAGCGGCGGATATCGTTGGCCGGCGGTTCATCGACCCCTGGGGGAGGGACCGCGGGTTGTGGTTTGGGTTGTGGTTTAGTGGGTAGCGGCTCCGAGGGAATCTTCGGCTCGGTAGGAATCTTCGGCTCAATACTTGGTGGTGGGGCGGGCACTGGTTCGATGGGGGGCGGATTGTCGGGGTCGATTTCCTGCCCGGTGCGCGGATCGAAGAGTTTGCCGGTTTTGGGGTCGATGGGGAAGCCCGTTTTTTTATCAAATTCGGGTGGATTCTTGGGATCGATAGCAGGGAAACGCCGGGGGTCGAAGTGGGGGTTTTTCGGGTTAAAGGGACGTAATTCATGCGGCTCCAACACTTCCCCCGTGCGGGGATTGAACGGTTGGCCCGTTTTCGGGTCGATTGGTAGGGGGCTGAACGGTGGCGGCGTTTTTGGTGTTCCACCAGGCAGCTGACCCGGATCGAATGGCGGATTCTTAGGCTCCGAGGGGGGGGCCGATGTGGGGGGTAGCTTTGGCGACGGTGGGAGTTTGAAAGGATCACCGGGGACTTGGCCGTTGGACCGCAGAGACTGTAACAACTTCGCGACTTCTTCTGCGCTGGGTTGCTGCGGCACACGGCCACCTGGGCCTGGCGGGAGGGGCTGGTTTTTGTATTTTTGGATCAGATCGGTGAGCCGGTCGCGGAAAGCTTTGTCGCTCAGAAGTCGTTGCGCGGCGGCTTCGATTTCGGCATCGGTTGCGTTGGGATTTTTTTCCTTCACCATCCGCTTGAGCAAGTTCATGAAGGCGTCGTCGGTGGCGGAAGGGTGGGAACCCATTTGCGCCAAGAATTCCCGCACTTCATCAGGATTGACGGTTTCGCGCCAAATTTTGTGACGCCCGGTTGCCGGGTCGGTGGGGAAGAACTCGCGGTCGCGGCCCCAGCCACGTTGCGGCGGTTGGGCCGCCAACGGGTGGTGGTCGGTGAACAACCCGAGCCAGATGATGACAAAACACGCACACAGAAACAGTCCGCGACGACCGCCGAACATGAGGTCGCCTCCTCGTGATTGGGAAGAGACCCTGATAGCCCCTCCACCCCTTACAGTTATTGTGTCGCAACTCGATGAAGGAAGCAAGCGGTGCGTGCGGAGAGTCGGTGCCGGTGCAACCCATCTGGACCGTAGGCGAATCGGTTCGGCATACAATTGCCCTCCCTTCCAACCGTCCTCCGCGCGGACGGTTGGGAGGGAACATTCCGTTGTCTTGCGGATGCCACTTTGTCTTGTGGATGCTACTTTCCATGTCGATGTCGAATCAACTCGATCTCGACAACGCGATGTCGAATCAACCTTTCGTGAGTTCTTCCCACAGGGCTTTGTACTTCTTCAGGAATGCGATACCCTCGTCCACGTTGTAGGCTCGTCCCACTTCGCAGAGCGTGTAGCGGTCGTAGCCGAGGCGGCGGAGATGGCCGAAGAGTTCGCGGTAGGGGTATGTGCCTTTGGCCTCGTTTTCTAAGTCGTTGATATGACAGGACTTAATCCATTTTTTGAGTAGGTCGAAAGACTTGGTAATGGACTTGGGCGTGGCTTTGGGGTCGTCGATATCAGTGTTGTTGGAATTCCAACAGACGCCGACCGCCGGGTGATCGCAGGCTTCCATGATGGTTTTCATATTGCGGGGAATTTGTGTGATGGCTCCGTGAACTTCCACCCAAATTTCCACTCCGGCATCGGCGGCCGCTTTGCCGCACTTCTGGAGAGCTTGCCCGATCTGCACAAACGTTTTCTGTTCATCAGCCCCTTTGGGCACACCATTGGGGCGTACTTTCACGCCCCGGCCACCGAGGTCTTTCACCAATTCGATGAACTGCTTGCAATCTTCGATGTTTTTGGTCACAACTTGGGGATTGTCGGAATGGAACTCACAGACGGTTCCGCAGCCCCAGAAGACCACCCCGCTATCCGCGAATTGTTGGCGAACGGCTTTGCGCTGTGGGGGGGTTAGGGAAGGTTCGACACCATGTTTGTGAGTGGTGCGACATTCAACGGCAGCGATTCCGACCTGTTGGCAGACTTTCAGGAGGGTGGGCAGGTCCCAATCTTTCGCCACGTTGTATGTGACCAAGCCCAACTGGAAACGTGCGGGTTGTGTCGCGAGGGTGGGGCGGGGGTGGGCCAGTGCCACAGTCGCGGCGGTTGCGGTTTGAAGGAACGCTCGGCGGGATAGTTGTGGGTTCATGGTGATGGTCCGTCAGTCGTGAGTGGGCGGAACTAATGATCCTCTTTCGATTTACAGCAGCAAGAGGAAAAAATGCACAAGTTGGGCAATAATTGGTCAGCCGGGCGCATCATAGAAAGTGAGAGGGGGTTGTTTGGCAGCGTCCCCTTCTCGTGTGGGAGCGACAGTGTCGAGCCGGTGTTGTTGAAGGGTTGGCAGCGTCCCTTCAACGAGCCGGCTCGACCCATTTTTTAGGGGCCACCGTGCAGTATCTTGTCGAAATCCTGTCATCATTTTCCAACTCGGCCGACATCCTCAGCAAGTGAGCATTTCTCCATGGCCGGCAGACCACGACCGTGCCACCGACGCCGCCCGCAACGCCGACACCAGCAAAGGAAACGACTCTCCATGGCCAGCAGACCACGACCGTGCCACGGGGCCTGGGCCTCTTTTCGCTTCCGGGAGTGGGTTCACCCTAACGCCTGCTTGAGGAGCGTGACGCACTCCATGTTCATGCCTCTACTATCCTCCATGCCTTGATACTATCCTCCATGCCTCGACGAGCCTCCGGATTCATGCCTCGACTAGCTTCCGGAAGCGGGTTTACCCTGACTGCCCCGACCGGTACAGTGATCTGACCGGAACTTCGGAGGCACGTGTTATGAAACAAGCGGCGTTGAATTGGCTTGAGAAGAACCACGAAGACATCGTCCACAACCTGGCTGACCTTGTGGCGATTCAGAGCATCAGCACCGATGGGGAACACAATCCGGAAATTGACCGTACCGCGAAGCTGACCTGCGATCAGATGCGCGATGCGGGGCTTCACAATGTGGAAATACTGCGAGTTGGGCAATCGATGCCCTATGCCTATGGGGAGTGGCTCGAGGCCCCCGGCAAGCCGACTGTCTTTCTCTATGCCCACCACGACGTCCAACCGGTCAATTTCGTCGAACAATGGCAGAGTGATCCCTGGAAGCTGACCCGTCGCGATGGACGGCTCTACGCTCGCGGAGCGGCCGACGACAAAGGAGCCATCGTCGGACAACTGGCGGCAATCGCGGCCTACCGGAAAACTGGCAATACCCTCCCGGTGAACGTTAAAATGCTCGTCGAAGGTGAGGAGGAAATCGGTTCCAAAAATCTCCTCAAATTCTTTGAGACACATCGTAATCGTCTCAAATCGGATGTGATTATCGTTTGTGACACTGAAAACATTCAAGTCGGCATTCCAAGCATCACCTATTCGCTACGCGGAATCGTAACCGTCAAGGTGGAAGTGAACACGGCCAAAATTCCGGTCCACAGTGGCATGGTCGGCGGGGCGTTACCCGATGCCGCAATCGCGCTCAACGCCATTTTGGGCCGGTTGTACTGGAACAATAGCCCCCTGCCGATTCCCCAATTCTACGACCGCGTGCGCCCCTTGACCGACAAAGAGCGGCAAGCGTTCAATAAACTCCCCTTCGATGAGGCAAAATTCCGCACCACGTGCGGGATGGTGGGTACCGCACGATTCGCGATGGAACAAGGCTATAACTTCTACGCTCAAACCTGGCGCCGACCCGCCGTGACGGTGATCGCCCAAGAAGCAAGTTCCATCAAAGGCGCGTCGAACCAGGTTTTACCTAAAGCGACCGCCTTGGTCAGTTGCCGCATCGTCCCTGACCAGAAACCGGATGAAGTCCTTCAGCAACTGACGGCCTTCTTGACGAGCAACCCACCTTGGGGCTGCGACGTCGTGGTGACGCCGGTAGGACCACCGGTCGAATGGTGGATGACCGACCCCAACGGCCCCGCGTTTGAAGCCGCTCTGTCGGCCATGCGCAGTGGCTTCGATTGCGACCCGGTGGCGATCGGTTGTGGCGGTACGATAGGTTTTGTCGGCCCATTGTGCGAGCTGTTTGGCGGCGCACCGGCCCTGTTGCTGGGCATCGAGGACCCCGCCAGCAACGCGCACGCCCCCAATGAGAGTTTGCATGAGGGCGATTTCAAGAAGCTGATGGCATCGTTGGTTCACCTTTTCGATAACCTGGGTAAACTCGCGCCCGATCGTGTGAAGTGACCACTCACCCCAGGGCGGAGAGCCGATACGATCGTTTCATCCCGGAATTCCGCGGTTTCGGGCTGGACTGAGTTCCGGTTATTCGCTTGATTCCCGGTGGGGCGGGCGATTTGTTGCACGCCGAGGCTTGGCAATTCACGGATTGGCGGTCAGGATGAAGGTGAGATTCCACGCCTGCGTTGAAGACTCACCTATGACCACGAGCATCACGCGACTGGCTTTAGCGGTATTGGGGGGGCTTCTTGCTGGGGCGTCGGCCCTGGCGCAAGTGAAGGAACCACCGCGAGCCGAGAAATTGGATATCCAAATCCGCTTCCGCATCCGTGCCGACCGTGACGAGCGCATCCGTCAATACCGGGCCCTCGAGCAGCACCTGCAGTCGCTCGGCTTCGACGATGCGCGCAAAAACGACCCGGATCGTGACCTCGACATCCTCGACCCCACCGCGGAACGCCATATCGGCACCATTCCGAGCGACAAGGTGATGGATGTTTTGAAGGATGTTCGCGTTCAGAACATCCTCTTTGCACCGGCGGGATTCACAACCCCCGAACCCGATCAGCTCGTGGCAGTCAAACTCGGGCTTCGTACTGGTTTGCCAGCACTCTACCAGCAGCAACTGCACCGGCAAGTCGTTCACCACCTCCAAATGTTGGACTTTCACGAAGCTTTGGGTTACGACACCCAACAGCACACGCTGATTCGTGGCTACCTGCCGGCCCAATATCTCGAACGTCTCTTAAACGATCTGCGCTACGAACCCAGTGGTTGGTTTTTACCGGCCATTCCCGTCGAAAAGTTGCCCGCACCCCTCCGGGACCGCAACCCGATTCAGTGGGCGGAAATCGTTCCTAACCTCCAACGGCCGGAACGCTACAACCCACCTCCACTGGTGCCGATCCAATTGAAATATTCGCCCGACCTCCGTGCCATGATGCTCGATCCCAATTCGCAAAATCGCCCCTTGCGGGTGGAGGTCGTCTGGGATGAGAACATCACCGATCGGGAAGCCTTACGCGGTGTGGTGTTGGGGCAGTATGCGGGGGCATCGTTGGATGGCGTGATTGGGAATGTAGCTAGCATTCGCGTACCGCGCCTGGCATTTGTTGAACGTTTGGCTCAAGAACCGCGCGTGCTCCACGTGCGTTTACCACGACAGGCGGCCGAGACCATCCACATCGAGCCAGACGGCCACGGTGCCTCCGTCGCGGAAATACTCAAAAGCACCGGTGTCGGGGAGCTGCACAAGTTGGGCTACAAGGGCGCAGGCGTTAAGGTCGTTGTGCTGGGATCAGACTTCACCGGCGCCGAAAAGCTGATAGGGCAAGAACTTCCGGCACGTACGAAGATGATCGACCTGACGTTTGACCTGACCCCGGAATTGACCCCGGCCCCTGCGGACCCGCTGCGGCTGGGCCAAGGCACCGTGGCGGCACGGGCCTTAGCGGCCTTAGCCCCCGAGTGCGAGTTGGTGCTTGTCCGGATCGACCCTGGAAGTTTCTTCCTCCTACAAACCGTTGTGCGGCTAGCCCGCGGCGAAATGACGTACACGGATGCCCTACAACTGCGTTTGGCCGAATTGACGTTACAAGCGGAAACCCTCGAACGCGACAAAACCGAGGCTATCCTCGCCTATCGGGCCGCACTGGCTGACATCAGCGATACCCAACCGGCCATCGAACAACGTAAGAAAACCCGGGCCGCCTTGGAAGCGATCTTGAAGAAGGAGGAGGAAGTAGCGGCCTTGATTCGCCGTTTTAATGCCTATCAACGAGAAATCGCCACCGCCTTGGCTGGCGCACAGGTTTTCGTCAACACGCTCGTTTGGGAATCTGGCTATCCTCTCGACGCATTGCACGACATGGCCAACACCTTGGATCGCTTGGCTTTCCCCCAACAGCCGCGGATCGTCAAGCGCGCCGGCGACCCCGCGGCATTTCCCCCCCCGCCGTTGGTGTGGATTCAAGCCGCTAGCCCTGCGGCTGATCGTGTCTGGGGGGGGCCTTTCCGCGATGTCAACCAGGATGGGTTGATGGAATTCGCCCCGCCGGGGGCACAATGGCCCGAGGGTCAATGGTCGCCACAGATGAATTTCCTGG
Organism: Gemmata sp.; assembly: GCA_025055115.1. GTDB lineage: Bacteria > Planctomycetota > Planctomycetia > Gemmatales > Gemmataceae > Gemmata. The sequence continues at coordinate 48,664 of JANWYJ010000080.1, read as the reverse complement.
GCGTTCGCACGCCGACCGGACAGGTCCAAACCGAACTACGCAAAGACACAAAACTTCGCTTCATCGTCCAATGGCGCGAAGCGGCCAATCCGAACTTCCCCGAAAGTGACATTCCCTATTACCCCCTGCAGCTGGCAGTGTGGCGGCAGATCGATCCCCGAGGCGAAACCCGTTCCAGTGACGAAATGGCCGAAGTGGCCCGCTCGGTCGGTTCACCCAACATCGTCTATCGGACTGCCCGTTATCTGGTATTCGAGCAGATGTTGGAATGGACCGTGCCCGCGGATGGTCGGTATGCACTGGTTGTCGCATCACCCATTCCCGCCGAGCCGCCGCTACCCGCGCTCCGCAGAGATTTGGAAATCCATCCGCGGATTGTTGTGGAAACCCTCAATACCAAACCGCAAGAACCGCGTGTGGTGTTTCGGTCATTCACAACGCCAGCGGCGGGGGTGGGTCTGCCCGGAGATGCCTTGGGGGCCACTACCGTGGGCATCCGCGACCAAAACGCCCTGACCGGCGGCGGCCCAGGCCTGACTCTGCGTGTCAAACCCGATATTCTGGCTCCGGCCCGCGCGGTGATCGGCCCAGACGTGGTTCATGGGCCGGGTGTGGCGACCGCTTTCGCGGGGGGGACAGCGGCCTTGCTGGTCCAAGCCCGTTTCCGGGGGCCGAACGTCTTCAAAAGTGCAGGCATCGGTGAAGGCCAAGCCCTGGTGATTCCCGAACGCTGGTACCGACCCGTGACACCACCACCGCAACGGCAACCGTGATTCCTCGTCTCCCTTCAGAGTGACGATCTTCAGAGTTACTCTGGACCACTTGCACTCGGGGTGCGGACAGCAAGGAAGTCCTCAAACAGCTGGCCCCTGACGGCCCCGAGAGCAGCAGGATCAACACGTCTGTTGAGCGTTCGCGAACGGTTCGTAGTACGGGAACTGGGGAATCGCATACGTTACGGGAACTGGGGAATCGCATACGGTTGGCTGCGATTGAGCGCTTCAAAAGTCCGTAGGGCACTCAATTTGAACGAACCGTCGGCTTGGCGACGGTAGGTTGTCCGAATGTAGACAGGGATGGTGGGTCCGCCGCGAACCTCTCCTTTGCCCATAAACCCGATTTCCACGCTGTCGTCATCCGGATAGTGGACATCGTCCCGAGAGAAGTCCCAAACCGTGATGCGGACCTCAAAGTTTCGTAGCGCGTCCCAGAAGCGATGTTCCTGGACTTCTTGCCGCGTCAAGGTTTTGGTCTGGCCACCCGTCGTGTGAACCAGCAGGTTGTCGGCGATCTGCTCGGTGAATAAGTCCGGGTTTTTGGCATCGGCCGCCAGAGCCAGTAAATACGAACGGCGTTGGGCCTCTTCGCGAGGGCTTTCGACGAGGCGATCGAGGATGAAAACCCCCAAAAGAAGGAAAAAGGCCACCACAAAGGGAATGATGGCCCGCCGACCCGGCTTCTGCGCTGCGATCAAGCCCGTGACGATGAGCAACCCGCCCAGAAGCAGATAAACACCCTGCGGCGGGTCGATGAGAAATGTCGGCATGGTGGCACCCCATCAGCGACGCAACTCCCAGCCATAGATAGCGGCGGAGCCTAATTGTTCCTCAATGCGGAGCAATTGGTTGTATTTCGCGATGCGGTCGGTGCGGCTGGCCGAACCGGTTTTGATCTGCCCACAATTGGTTGCCACCGCCAGATCAGCGATCGTCACATCCTCGGTTTCACCGCTGCGATGGCTCATGACGGCGGTGAACTTGTGGCGTTTGGCGGTCTCAACGGTTTCTAACGTTTCCGTGAGCGTGCCGATTTGATTGACCTTTACCAAAATACTGTTGGCACAACCTTCCTGGATACCACGGCGGAGTCGCTGGGTATTCGTGACGAAAAGATCATCTCCGACGAGTTGAATTTTGCGGCCCAACTGCGCCGTCAGCTTCTGCCACCCCGCCCAGTCGTCTTCCGCAAGACCATCCTCGAGAGAGACAATTGGGTACTTGTTGCACAAATTCACCCAAATATCAATCATTTCGTCGGAGGAAATGACCTTTTGGGGATTGCTTTTGAAGAAACAGTAACCCTCCTTGTTGTGGCGGTGTTTGGCTTCCTCAAACAATTCTGTACAAGCTGCATCGAGGGCAAAGGCGATTTGATCCCCCAGTTTGTAGCCGGCTTTTTCCACGGCGGTGGCGATGGTGGCCAAGGCTTCGTCCGCGGAGGGGATATTCGGTGCAAAACCGCCTTCATCGCCCACCGCTGTACTTAACCCCTTGTCGTGTAAGACTTTCTTGAGATGATGAAAGACCTCGGCACCCATCCGCAAAGCCTCGGAAAACGAGGGAGCGCCGATGGGCATAATCATAAACTCTTGGAAATCGACGGTGCTATCCGCGTGTTTGCCGCCGTTGAGAATGTTCATCATGGGCACCGGCAAGACGCGGGCGTTGGTGCCGCCGACATAGCGGTACAACGGCAATCCTAAGCGATTGGCCGCGGCATGGGCGACCGCCAGCGATACGCCCAGGATCGCATTGGCCCCCAGGTGACTCTTGTTCGGAGTGCCATCGAGCTGGAGCATCGTGCGGTCGATGGCTATTTGTTCGAAGACGCTCATGCCGACAAGCGCTGGAGCGATCACGTCCTGCACGTTTCGGACCGCGCTACGAGTACCTTTGCCCAGATAACGCGATTTGTCCCCATCACGCAGTTCAACGGCTTCGTGTGCCCCCGTACTGGCACCGCTGGGCACCGCAGCGCGGCCGCGCGTTCCGCACGCGAGGGTGATTTCCACTTCCACCGTGGGGTTGCCGCGACTATCCAGGATTTCACGTGCGGCGATGGAACGAATGGTACTCATAGGGATGTCTCAACATTCGGTCATTCACGCAGGTCGTTGCCGGAAACCCCGACAGCTCTGAGGGGACGTTTCACACCACAGCGCCGACCTCTGCATCTGGGGATATGTGCTTGGCCTATTTGGTCAAGAGAATGGCTTCCAAGAAGGCCAATTGGTGGATATTTGCACCGGCGTTTTAGCTAGAGGCTGTTGCAAAACCCGAAAATACGCCGCATTCCACAACCATCCTGGTGTTTCGAAACAACCTCTAGGCCAGCGGATTCATTACTCTATCGAGCGAAGCCTCGGTGAGCAGGGGGATGATGGTGAGATAGGCCGAATCGGTTCCGGCGGTGTCGCTTCTGCTGAGGCAGGCCGAATCGGTTCCGGCGGTGTCGCTTCATGGAGAGGCCAGCCTGTGGCCACGATCTGTGGCCGGTCTGCTCTCTGGTGCACAACTCTCGAGCCGGAACCGATCGGTCGGGGTGGGAGGTTGTGGGACCGGCCTCTCGTCGGGGGCCGAAGCAGCCGATCGACCAGCGACAGCAGCGTGGCAACCTCGGGCTGGAATGCGGCCGTGAGGTCTTCTGCTGTGCCATTCCCCACCCACCGGATGGCGGTCGTGCCGGGCTGGGGTCCGGTGACGCCATCCGCGCAACTCATGTCTGTGGGGTTGTGAATCCACCGCAAACCATCGCAAGCATTTCATCGGCGAATCGCTATTCTGGCCTTGACACCGTTCCCGGAATTGTTCCTCCTTGGCTTTTGCGAGGAGTGACCGACCGAGCCGAACTCTCTTCCGCTCAGAAATCGGATACATTACATCCACATCAGCCCGTGGATCAGGTCGCGATCGCCTTCGAGGATTAACGGCCGTGGAACTGACCTACAGCGATTACCTCCATCTCGATCAACTGTTGGCCTTGCAACAGCCGCGGTCTCAGCCCCCCGAACATGATGAGATGCTCTTCATCATCGTTCATCAGGTGTATGAGTTGTGGTTCAAATTGATGCTGCATGAGTTGGAAAAAGTCCAAGTCGATCTCCGCGAACACCGCGTCTATGAGTCGATCAGTACCTTCAAACGGTTGCGAACGATTATGAAGGTCGCGGTCGAGCAAGTTGATATCGTGGAAACCCTCACGCCGATGTCGTTCAACAGTTTCCGGGATCGGTTGGAAACGGCCTCCGGCTTTCAATCGGTCCAATTTCGGGAATTGGAGTTCATCCTCGGTTACAAGCGCGCTGAGATGCTTCGCTTTCATCCTCCCGGATCGCCTGCGTATGAACGGCTGCTGCAGCGGCTTCACCAACCCTCTGTCGTTGAGGCGTTCTACGACTTTCTCGCCCACTGCGGAATCGAAATTCCCGAGGAGTTACGCACCCGCGACCGGACGTTGCCGACCATTCCGCATCCCAACCTTCAGGAAGGTATGCTGCGTCTGTACAAAACCCGGCCTGATATTGAAATCCTCTTTGAAATGATGACGGACTTTGATGAAGGCTTGCAGGAATGGCGTTATCGGCACATCAAGTTGGTGGAGCGGACGATTGGCAGTAAACGGGGTACGGGGGGATCGTTGGGCGTGGAGTTTCTCAAGAAATCGTTGTTTTTACCGGTTTTCCCGGATTTGTGGGCGATTCGGCATCAATTGTAGAGTCCCGGCGGCCGGTCTCAGGCGGGGCGCTCGGCGATGGCGAGGATGCAGTCGCTTTGCCCGGCCAGGTAGCACAGCCAAGCGGCCAACTTAGCCAGCGGTTTCCAGCGCAGGGTTTGGGTGAGAAGTCCACCGTGGTGGTGCCGCTGAGCCAATCGGGCACTGGAGCGGAGCCAATCGCTATGCCGTAGCGGCCGCAGCGATTTCAGGCGAAACCCGGCATTCTCAAGTATCATCCGGAGCGTTGTGGGCGTGAAGTGCGTCAGATGCCGCGGCAGATCGAGACCGAACCAGGACGTGCGGAAAAAGCGGAAAGGCCAGCTCGCAATATTCGGAGTCGCGACGATCAACTGCCCACCGGGAATGAGGAGCTGATAAGCTTCCCGCAGGATCGTCAACGGTTGATGGACATGTTCCAGCGAGTGCCACATGGTGATGACGTCGAACGAACAGGGTTGCAGATCGGGATGGGGCAGGGTGCCGACGAGGGCGGTCAGCCCGTGTTGATCGCGCACATGTTCGACAGCGCCCACCGCGGCATCCAGGCCAGTCACTTGCCAGCCTTGCTCGGCCATCGTTTTCAAAAAACTTCCGCCGCCGCAGCCGAAGTCGAGCAAGCGCCCCGGCTTCGGCCAGGGCAACAAGCCGCGACGCTCTTGGCAAGGGCGACCAAAAAGACGGCTGTACAAATTGTGTACAGATCGAGTTTGCCGCATTTTGCTGGCGCGGCGGTGTGGACGATAGTCCGCAGGATAAAAGCGGCTGATCGAGTTTGGTGAAGGTCGGGGATTGGTGTAGATCAAATGGCATTCGCAACAGCGTACAACGGCGAAAATGAGGCCTTGGTTTTCGGGCGGAAGGGGGTCGGGAGCTTCCAAGAATAGCTCGGTGGAGTTCGACCCGCATTGGGGGCAGGCGGCCTCCTCCCATTCGATCGCGGGGAAATGTGGGGGCGTGTCGAGTCGTCCAACGACGGGGCGGTTGGTGATCATTCCCAGCGGCCCTTCCTTGAGCCTCATCTCACATCGTACCGCTAACCTTACTCCACCACTAACCTTACTCCACCGCCACAGCGCCCGTCAATTCCATCTTGCGGATGCGATTGTATCCGGATCGGCGCAAGTCAGGTCGTTCGTCGCTTCCAAACGTCGACTAGCAAGCCCGCTGGGCTGTGGGCGAAAATGCTAGGCGTCAGGGAGGTTGTTCGCTTCCTCAAGGGTCGATGCCGGGCGTCAAACATGGGCTGACCAGAAAAACCCGGCCACAATATCACTGTGTTCGTCTTCCCCCAGGTGTCGATGCGTGGGGAGGACGCGGTGCTGTGGCCTGGGCTTGGGGCGGGTTACGGCCGGGCCGGGACACCCGGACCCATGGGAGGAGAACCGAATTTGGGCACAGGCGTCATGGGATTCTTCGGATCGGGGTCTTTGGGCTTCTCGGGGATGACCACCGGCAGGTCGATCCATGTGGGCGATTCGTTGAGAATGGCCGCCACCCATTCTTCAGCGAATTTCTGGAACTTGGCTGAATCGACGGTGCCGTTGGAAGGGTTCGTGAGGTCGAAGACGCGGATGAAAATGGTGAAGGCCGTGCGGCCATCAATGGGCAGGTCGCGGGGGAACTTGTTAAGTTCCGCGAGATACTGTTGGAGTTGGGCCGGTTTCTCCTGAGCCAGGTAGTAGTAGAGTGCCCACGCGGTCGCTTGCGCTTTGATCGTCAGCCGTTCGCGTTTCTTGCGAAGTAACACGATGGGATTTTCGACATCCGGCGGCGGTAGTAGGCCACCGGTGGGGTCGTCGCCGGGGCCATAGCCAGGGCCTGGGAACGGGCCGGGGCTGCCGATCGGCCCTTTCCCGGTGACAGGGCCTTTGGGTTTGTCTTTGTCCTTCTTTTTGGTTTCGGGGGCCGGGTCGGGGTCGTCGCCGTTTTTGATGCCGGCAAAATAGGCATCCGTGAGGACATGTTCGAGCAATTTGGCTCGGTTGGGATTCAATTCTTTCTTATCTTCTAGATCGCGGAAGTACCGATGATGATAGAAGTTGGGGAGATCGTAGCCATCGCGCAGGGCCACGGCCATGGTGGGCTTCTCGTCTTCGCCCAGCTTCACGTAGGCAGGTGTTCGGGGGCGGCTGAAGAAGCTGACAGCCCCGAAGCTGAGCCAATGAGGAATGGCCACATACTGCGGGAGTTGACCGGTTTCGAAGAGCAATTGCCGGGTGCCTTCCGCCGTCACCGCGGCTATTTCCGAGTCGTCGGCGAAGAACTTTTCTACCAAAGCGAGAGTACTGGCCCGGGCGACATCGGCGGGTTTGGAGCCTTTTTCCCCCGTGGCGTCGAGTTTTGGGATTTCACCCCGCAACAGGGGGTCGCGACTGAGACCGCGCTTGAAAATCTGGTCATTTTGCCGAATGAAAGTCTGTGCAATGTTATCGAGCCGCTCGGGGGACAGCACCAACAGGCTATGTTCGGTCGAATAGAAGGCCGCGGTGTGCATGGGCAGGCCGTCGAGGGCTTGACGCAAAGGCCGCATTTGTTTGCCTTCGGCCGCTAACACGACCAAAAGCGGCTTGGTGGGCACGGGAAGAACAATCCCGCGTGTTGCGTGCCACAAAAAGTAAGCGTAGAAGTGGTCGTTGAGCTGAGTGGCGCGCCGACCCACTTCGTCGTTGGGGGGGGAGTCGGGAGTATCCCAGTAAATGAGGGCGTAGTGGCCGATCACTTTCACCTTGCGAGCGTCGAGAACGCTCTTCCAATTTTCGGCGGTACTGCTCCGAAGGCTGACCGGTGTTTTGATCGCTTCGTGCATGGGTCGCCAGGCTTGAACAAAGCGTTGCACTTTCTCCGGCAAGGGGATTTTTTTCGCCGCGGCCACGTCGAGAAGTTCTTGGGCGATTTTCAGGGCATCGGCAGGGGGCAGGTCTTCTTTCGGGGGATTGAGGTCGCGGATGATCCCCGCGCGCAAGGCCGCGATGAGAGCCTCGTAGAGGGCGTTGACGTCGGTTTTCGATTTCAGCCACGCCTGATACTGTTGCCGCAAGAGCGTGGCATAGGTTTTCCGGCGATCCGGCTTATCCAAGAGTTGCTCGTAGAGCTGAATCGAGGTGCTATCGACAAACAGAATCGGCGTCAGACGGCGACCGTACCAGTGGGTGACGAATTTGCGGTAGTAGGGGTTGTGATATTCATTAAACGCTTTCGATTCGTCCAATGGTTTGGACACCAGATCGGTTTCGGTGGGAATGATGACGACGATGGAGCGGCGCGGGTCGTGGTCCGGAGGCGTTTTGCTCGGATCGGTGGGGGCACCCGGGGAACCCATGCCGGGGGGGGGCAATGGGCCGATACTACCGCGCGGGGGGAAGTTACCGAACTTGCCGCCGCGGTCGTCGTCGTCGTAGAAATCCCCCGGTTCCCCGGGGCCGGGCATGCCGGGCAGGGTCGGACCGGGGTCGGTCGTTTCCAATAAGACGCGGATGATGATATAACCCGCGAAGGTGGGGGATACGGCCGCCGTTAGCAGGATTGCCACCGCCAGAAATGCACGCCTCATGTGATACTCCCGAAGCCGGCGCAGGCCGGCGACAAGGTCGTTGGTGGAATGCCCTTCCTCAGTCGTTGGTGGAATGCCCTTCCTTAGAAGTCGGTCCGTCCTGCTTCCCGGGGTGCGAACGCTATCATTTCTTCGCGGGCGCCGGGAAGAGAATCGTGGTTTCCGGTAGCCCTTCAATGAGCACCGTCTTCCGTTGCGGATTGGCTTGCATCTTCTTCAGCAGATTGCGGAGAACGCCGACTTCTACGGGTTCGACCCCCGGCCGGCCGGTCGCATCCACCTTTTCAATCCGCGCCAGAACTTTGGGAATAGCTTCATCATACAGTTCTTTGAAGAGGGGGGGAATGGCCGCCGGATCGAACTTCGTGGGCTGTTTGGGGTCGTAATCGGTGGTGAAGAGGGTTCGCCATTTGAACATCGCTTCGGCCAGGCGCAGAGCGTAATTGCGCCAGGGGATCGAACGATCGTTGGCGTTGGCGGCCCGCGGCGTGGCGAAGGTGATGAGAGCTTGCGTAATCGCTTCGATCGCCACATCCACGTTGTATTCCGTCACTTTCACAAAGCGGTTGACGCGGAATTCGATCGGGGCCATGTTCATGATGCCGATCGCCGCCTCGGCCACCTCCGCCGGCGTTGGCGCGGGGAGCAAGTTCGGATCACTCATGGCCACGCGCACCAGCGGATAGACCGGATAAAGAGGTGTTTTGCCGTCCGGTCCGGGAATTTTCACAAATTTCACTTGCGCCAAAGCCCGAACGGCCTGACGGCGGACCATGCCGATCACCGAGAGTTGCTCCGGTGTGGCCGATTCGCGCTTAAAACCTGGGAGAAGCATGGCCGGTTCGGTCACGCAATCCATCAGGGCTTTCACTAACGCACCCACAGCTTCCGGTGAGCCAGAATGCTTCCGCGTTTCCAACTCCGTGACATCGGGAGCAGCCAACAGTGCCGCAGCGGCTTGGAATAGGTAATACTTCAATTCGGTGGGGGCCTCCGGATTGGCCAAAATTTTCGTGATCGTCGGATAGTGGGCCGGTGCCCCGGTGCGGGCAAAATGCGCATAGACTCGGGCCGCATTGATGCGGACAATCTGTTCATCGTGTGTGAACAGTTGTGCAAACGCGGCATCGAGAGCGGCCCCGAATTCATGAATGTAGACGGTCTGATCTCTGCCCACACGCGTGCCACCCAAGACCGGTTCCAGCAAGAACCGATCCAATTCCGCAAAAACGCCGTTATCCCCCTCCAAAGCCATCCGCCCATCATTGGGGGCTTTGGCTTTAAGGTCTTGTGAGGTTTTCCAGGTGGCCGGGTGAGCGACAATCGCGGCGAAATACTCGGCCATCGTTTTGAATTTGGCCCGCACGGCCGGAATTTCCGCCTCGGGGATACCCTGCAGACGACCCTTCTGGTTTTGCCGCAAGTCGTTGGCCACGGCCGACGGCCAGACCGGGTATTTGGTGTCATCGGGTTGCGAACCGGCTTTTGGCGCGAAAAGTGCGAACCCGATGGTCAGTGCCAGTGTCCGAAGCATCAGGAGCCGCGAAGGGAATTTCATCGATGACCCCGAACCGTAAACCAGTGAGAGTGACTATGCCCTAAAACGATAACTGTTCTTGTTCAACAGTTGTTGGCGATATTTGTCAGGCTAACGGTCTAGAAGTCGGCTTGCAAGGGACGGGAAGCCCGGCGGGGGAGGAAATCGGGCCGTTCATTCGTTGCAAGTCTTGGCTTCGGCAGCGTAAGACTGTTCCAACCGCGGGAGTGATGAGCCGTCGGCATGGCCGTTGAGTTTCCGTGAGCCTCGTGGGAGGGTGGTGATTTTTCCGATTGAGCAGAGGAAGGGGGGATCGCGAGATGAGTCGCCGTCCGGTGATGATAACGGGGTGGCGCGGTGGCCGTTCGGCGAGGTTCGTGGCGAGTGGGTCGGCATGGAGTTGGCCAGGGTGGGGAGAATCGCGGTTGCCATTTCGTGGCGGAAGGATTACAACGCCAATGTCGAAGGTTCGGGCCGTAGCGCAGCTTGGCTAGCGCGCTTGCTTGGGGTGCAAGAGGTCGTGGGTTCAAATCCCGCCGGCCCGACTGTGAATTGCCTTGCCGCCAGATGGTGCTGGAAATCGTGAATCCCACCCAACGTGTCGGCTGATCGCTTTCCTTACAGTTCCGATGATATCACGATTTGCTGGAAATCGTGAATCCCACCCAACGTGTCGGCTGATCGCTTCCCTTACAGTTCCGATGATATCACTTTGATCATAAGACGATGCTTGCGGACGACGAGGGCTTGCCTCTCATCGCCTTCCGCTCTCCACAATTTCCGCTCTTCACAATTGGAATGAAGCCGGCAGTGCGACCGAGGATAGCTTTCGGCTGGCTTTGGGTCGATGCGGGTTGGGGCCGGCTTTCGGTCGACGCGGGCGAGTCAGGTCAGGGATTGATGTGGGCTAGTCGGGTCGGGGACTATTGCGCGTCTGCGCCAAGATTTTCGACACAATGCTGTCGCCGATGTGTTGCAGTGGCAGCACTTCGACCGCTGCGCGGCGTTCCATGGCGGCTTTGGGCATGCCATAAACCACGCAGGTGGCTTCATCCTGAGCAATAGTGTGCCAACCAACGCTGCGGAGGCGGAGTAGGCCGGCAGCGCCATCGGCCCCCATCCCTGTCAACAGCGCCGCGACACCCAAGCGAGCACTGTGAGCCGCCGCACTGGTGAACAAGACATCAATGGACGGTCGATAGGGGCAATGGCGGGGATGAGCGGTGTATCGTAACAGGCGGTCCGGCCCCAGCTCCAGATGATCGTTGCTGACCGCGACATAAACCCATCCGGGGTTGGGGGCATCGCCCGATTTCGCGGCCCGCACGGGGAGCCGGCACCAGGTGGCCAATTGTTGGACCAGCCCAGGGGCAAAATCGACTCCAATATGCTGGCTGATGAGCACCGCGGCAGGAAAATCTTTCGGGAAGCTGGAGAGGATGTGGGTCAGGGCTTCCGGACCGCCGGTGGAAGCTCCCAGAAGAACCAGGGGGGGGAAATCGGCGGGCGCCGGTCCCACTTTCTGCACGGCGATGACACTCGAACCGGTGACGCCGGCTAATTCTGCTTCGAGTTGTTTTAAGCGTCTTATGAGCTTTTCGGCATTGAGAATCGTTCCTGTGGGGCTGAGTTGAGGTGTGTCGACGGCATCCAGCGCCCCAGCACCCATCGCTTGGCAGGCGAGAGCGTAATTGTTTGAGACACTGACGGTGACGACAAGAATCGGACACGGCGCGTGTTTCATGATCTGCCGGGTAGCGGCCACCCCATCGAGCCGGGGCATGATGAGGTCCATGAGAATCACATCGGGCGGATCGGCCGTGGCTCGGGCCACCGCTTCTTCACCATCCTCGGCTTGCCAGGCCACGACATAGCCCGGTTGCGACAAGACCACCCGGCGGAGGACTTCGCGTGCGAGGGCGGAATCGTTCACAATCGCGATGCGCATTCGCAGCTTATCCTGTTAATTAGTATAGTTGATCGGCCGGTCCAATTAAATCGACGACCGCTTCAATGAAACGGTTGTCGTGGAAACTGCTTTTGGTGAGGTAAGCGTTGGCTCCCACTTCTAGTCCCCGGGTGCGGTCTTCGTCGCGTTCTTTATAGGATACAATGATTACGGGCAAATCGCGGAGTTTCTCATCGGCTCGCACCGCTTGAACCAGTTGCAGACCATTCATGCGCGGCATGTCAACATCGGTGATCAGTAAATCGTAAGTGCCCGCACGAACCTGGTTCCAGCCATCGGCTCCATCCACGGCCACGCTGACCTCGTAGCCTTGGTTGAGCAGCAATTGGCGTTCCACTTCCCGGACCGTGATCGAATCATCCACGACCAAAACTCGTTTGCGCCGTTGGCGACCGGGGGGGCGCGTATCGCAGGGGACCAACGAACCCGTTTGGATGTATTGGTCCATCGAACGGATCATATCCTCGACATCGACAATCAGTACCGGGGAGCCATCGTCGAGAATGGCCGCGGCACTCAAATTCGGAACTTTCCCCAAACGCGGATCGAGAGGACGGACGACCAAATCTTGCTCCCCGTGGAAACGATCCACGACCAGGCCGTATTCCCCACTGGCATCGCTCAAGAGAATGACGGGTAATTCATCCACAGGCGGGGTTTGGGACGGAATGTCCAACATTTGGGATGCCATCACCAAGCCGACATTCTGACCATCCACCGTGACAAACTGCCGATGTTCCAAGGACCTGACCTGATCGCGGCGAACGCGGATGAGTCGGTCGATGCGTGTATGCGGGAAGGCGTAGGGTTCGCCGGCAATATCTGCCACCACGGCCCGAATGACCGAGAGGGTCAGCGGCAGTTGCAGGTGAAAGGTTGTTCCCTGGCCGCGGGTGGTGGTGATGCGGACATTACCACCAACACGGCGAATGGTGTCTTGGACGACATCCAATCCCACCCCGCGACCCGAAAATTCCGTCACCTGCGGTGCCGTACTAAACCCTGGCAGAAAGAGAAATTCCAGCAGCTCGTTGTCCGTCAGACGGGCTACGACCTCCGGGGTATTCAAGCCTTTCTCAATGACCTTCTGACGCAAGCGTTGCAAATCGATCCCCGCCCCATCGTCGCTGACGGTGACCAGCAACATGCCGGCACGATGGCGGGCTTCAATGGTAATGGTGCCGGCGGGGGATTTCCCGTGGGCCGTACGGACATCGGGGGTTTCCAACCCGTGATCGACCGCATTGCGAACGAGATGGGCCAGTGGCGACTCCAGCCGTTCCAGAATATCCCGATCCACTTCGGTGCGCTCGCCCAGCACCACCAGACGAGCTTCTTTCCCTAAGGTCCGGGCCATGTCGCGAACGAGCCGCGGCAGAGCATGAACACCGTCGGCAAAGGGCCGCATCCGACTGGTAATGACTTCGCGATACAAACGGGTGTTGAGGTCCTCGGCCCGGGCCGCGTGATCGTCAAAATTCGCCATCTCGGCTTGCAAAATACGCCGACACTGCCCCAACTGCTGTCGGGTTTGGGCGATCCAATCGGCCCACAGGGCCGGGGGTGCCCCCCCTACGGCCGCGTGGAAAACACTGTCCAACATCGTCGCTAACAGATCGTGCTGCTTTTTCAATTTCAACAACGCTGTGGAAAACGTCGGTAGCCAACGGGCTTGTACCAACGATTCCCCTGCCAAGCCCATCAAACGGCTCAAACTTTGCGCTGTGACGCGAACAACAGCTTCCGCAGGTGCCGTCGAGGATGCTTTAGTGCTTGATGTCTGAGAAGCTGGTGAGGATTCCGCCATTTGCGGAAAAACCTTCCGCGGGGCATCTTCACGGTCGGTCGTGATGGAAGGACGGGTACTGGCCGCCGCTGCCGCCGACGCGGTTTTGGGTTCAGGTTGCGAGGACGGGGGGGCAGAGGGGGGAACAGGTGGAGAAGGAGCGATCGCTTGACGGCGTGCGGAAGCAGCGACCACGCCCAGAAAAACCCGGCTGACTTCGGCCAAGCGCGCTTCCTCGGAAGCGACCCAGGCCGGGAAGTTCTCCTCATCGGTCGTCAGAAGGGGGGCTAGGGTGGCGATGGCATAGTGCAGCCAATTTTGCCCTTCCGGCGAAATGGTTTGGTGTTGTTCGCGTGTGGCGTGCAGATACTGCGTGATCGCACGGGCCAACTCGGCTACGGGTTCGCACTTGGCCAATCGGGCGGCCCCACGGAGGAATTTGAGCGTTTCCAGAGCGGTATCGGTGGCGGTGGGATCCGTGGCCAATGCGGGAACTAATTTCTGCAGGCTCAGCAAGTAGCTCCGAACCTCTTCCCGGAACAAGTCGAATATTCCATGCTCCGGCGGCAGAGGGAAGGGGTCTTTGGGGATGTTGGCCCGTTCGAACGCCGGCGGAGGGGGGAATCCCACCGTGGGGGAAGGCGTGTCGGCAGTGGGTTGTTCGCCGCGTTCCTGGGGTGGAGTTTCAGCGCGTTGCTGGGGCGAGGTTTCAGAAGGCCGCGGGGGTGTTGGGGAGGAGGATGGAGGGGATTGCGGGGATACCGAGGGCGTTGGGGATGAGGCTGGCGTGCGCTGTGTGCCCTGGGCCATGGCGCGGAAGCGCGGTTCGAGTTGCTCAACCGCGGCGGCGTTGTCGGTTTCCCATTGGGCCACCGTTTGGCTTGTCAGGGTCGCCAGTTGGGCCAACCGATCGGTTCCTTGCAGCAAATCATCAATATCCTCGGCCGTCAGACGGATACTGCCGGCTTGAGCGGCGACCAAGGCATCTTCCATCACATGGGCCAGGCGAACCGCGGCATCGATCCCAACAATCCGGGCCGCGCCTTTGATGGAGTGTGCCGCCCGCATGAGCGATTCCAGCAGGGCCGGATCGGGGGAATGCGGGTCGAGAGTGATCAGCCCCGCGGCCAACGTATCCGCATGCGCCCGGACTTCTTCACGGAACAGCTCGAACATTGCGTCGTCGACGGGGATCATCGCAGCCGCTCCCGGAGAGTTGGGAAGAGCCGAGTTTCGTCGAGTAAACCCACCGATCGGGATTGGTCCGAGAAGACACCGCGGGTCAATTTGGCGTGGGCGCGGTCGAGTGTTGGGGCAGGGGGGAGGAGGTTTTGCAGCGTGACGCGGTGAACCTGATCAACGGCATCGGCTTGGAAAACCCAAGTGTCCGGGTCGCGCTGGATGACGACCAAGCGCTGCTGCTCGTGATTGGGGTGAGGGTCTCCCTCGATACCCAGCAAAAGATGGAGGTGAACGCACAACAGCAATTCCCCGCGGATATTCACCAAGCCAGCGAGGATACCACCGCGGTGGGGGATGCGGTGCACCCGGCGCGGACGTGTGACTTCCGTCAATGTGGCGACCGGTAAGGCCAGCCACTCGGGACCTACGCGAAACACCAGTACACTGATAATGTCTCCGTCGATCTCTTCTTCCGGGATCGCCAAGCGGGCTGTCCATTCATCGACATACCCGGGAGGGGAAGGAGCATCGAGGAAGCGCCGACCCGCAGCGGCAAATACAGGGCAATTGTTGCAATGGATGTACGTGGACAGTTCGGGGCACGAGCGATCGCCGCGGATACCGATGGTTTTCCAACATGAACTGTCGGTGGTCAAAACGGGGAGTGGCGACCGGCTCATGGCGTTTCTCCAGGCGTGGCGTTCTGCAGGCGGCGACGCAGCACAGCAGCACGGTCCCGGTCGCCTTTGCGTTCACACAATGCCAGCATGTGTGACAAAGCCTCGACATGATCGGGCATCAGGTACAGCGTTTTGCGGAAAAGATCGAAAGCTGTTTCGGTCTGGCCGAGTGCCAAATGGATCACGCCCAAGAGAGCCAGGGTGTCGGCATCGGTGGGGGTCTGAGCCAGTAATTCTTCGCACAGCCGACGCGCCTGTTCGAGGTGCCCAGCGTCGGCCAGTGATCGGGCAGTTTGTAAAGTCTTGTCGGCAGGTGGAACAACCGGTGTGGGAATCATTCTCTCATCGCTGGGTAGCGGGGTTGGTTGAGAAATATCGACGCGATACGCGCGGTCCAGGCGCCGATAGATACCCATTTCGGTGGGTCCATCGCGGACAAAACGATCCGTGGGTAGTCGGTCGGCCTCCGCCGCGGTCAAACACAATCGCCCATCAGTCGTCAGCAGCCGTTCCAGGTTGAAGAGGGCCTGCTGCCGTGCTTCGGGCGTCAGGTAGATGAATAAATTCCGGCAGATAATCAGATCGTAGGGGCGTTCGCCGGCCAACAGCCGGGGGTCGGTGAGGTTGCCGTGGTGGAAGTGGACATACGCCCGCAGGTGAGGGAGCAATTCCCACAGGTCGTGATGGGGCAGAAAGTAGAGGGTGCGGAGTTCGGGATTGGCTTCGCGGAAGGAGAATGACCCATAGCGGGCAAGCCGCGCTTTGTCCAAGGCGCGTTGCGAGACATCGACCGCGTCGATGTGCACCTGATCACTCTGAATGAAGCGCTCATGCAAGGCGATCGCCAGGGAATACGGCTCTTCGCCAGTGCTGCAGGGGATGCTCAATACCCGGGCCGGTGGAGCCGAGCCGAGATGATGAAGGCGTTCGGCCACGATACCAGCCAAGCGGCTGAATAATGGGTAGCCGCCGCGGAAAAACCAGGTTTCTGGGACCACCAATTCGGCGGCCAGGGCGTCGCGTTCGCGCGGGTCGCTTTTCAGCCGGCTGGCGTAATCAGTCAGGTCATCAAGGGCGCAGGCGGCCATGCGGGCTTCGACCGCCCGTTCGACAAAAGGCGGGCCGAGGCTGGCAGGGTCCAGCCCTAGCTGGTCGCGAACAATCGCTTCGATGGAGCGAAAATTCACGGCTGATGTTCCATTTCAATCAGGCCGCCGGCCCCTTGGGCGACTTGGGCGAGGAGCCAATCGGGGTCCAGTAAGCGCAAAATCCCTTCGCCATCGGCCAACGCTGGTCCTAAGCTGGGGCGGCCGGGCGGACCCGGAATCGGTTGGGCCACGCCTGGCTTGATAGGGCGGATTTCAGCCACTTGAGTGGCCAATAAACCCACCAGTGCCTCGGGAACATCGAGGGGGTAGGGGAAGAGGATGATCCGGCTACTGAGAAGTGCCGGGCATGCCCCGACCCCCGCCAACTCGTGGAGATCAACCACCGGGACGACACGTCCGCGATAGATGAAAACTCCGGCAATCCACGGCGGTGCCCCATGAATGACCGTCAGGCGGACCCGCGGAATCACCTCCCGCACCCGCCGGACATCGACGGCCACTTTATCGGCCCCCACTTGGAATACCAAACCGAGCATACGTCGGCCTGTTTAGGCTTTGAACTGGGCGATTTCTTGGTTTAAGCCTTCCACCGCTTCACGCAGGGCCGAGGTCGCGCGTTCAAATTCCTGAATCGACTGCGCCGAACGCCGGGTGGCTTCGGCAATCTGTGTCATCGCGTCATTGATCTGCTGCGCCCCGGCGGCTTGGTTGCGCATGCCATCGTTGACCAACTGAAACCGGCTACTGAGATTTTGTACCTCGTTGATAATCTCCCAGGTCATCTGATTCAAGCGGGTGACTTGAGCGACTCCGGAGCGGACCTCGTCGGCAAACTTGTCCATTTGCATCACGCCGGCGGACACGGCATCTTGCATTTGGCGAACCATGGTTTCAATGTCGAGGGTCGCCACCGCGGTTTGGTCCGCCAAGCGGCGGATTTCGCGCGCTACGACCAGGAATCCCCGCCCGTACTCACCCGCTTTTTCGGCCTCAATCGCGGCATTGATCGACAACAGATTGGTTTGATCCGCAACCTTTGTGATCGTTGTGACGACCGCGTTGATGCTATCGGCCTTTTCGCGAATCATGCCCAATTTGTTGGATACGCTGGTGGTCGATTCGACCAACTGTTTCATTTCATTGGCCATTTTCGTGGTGTTGTCGCGGCCGGTCGTGGCCAATTCAGCCGCGTGGCGTGCACTTTCACTGACTTCATTCATCGTGCCTGAGAGGTCTTTGCTGGTGGCGGAAACCTCCCGCACACTGGCGGCCACTTGGGTTGTAGAGGCACTGAGGTTGTTGACGGTTTGCTCTTGATTGCGGGCTGTCATGGCGATTTGGGCCGCAGTCGACAGCAGTTGTAAACTCGATTCGCGAACCTTGACCACAATCCCCTGGACTTTGGCAATGAGAGCATTGATCCCGGCGGCAAGTTGGGCCATTTCATCCTTCCCCTCGACCGCCAGCCGTGCTGTCAGGTCGGCCTCGCCACTGGCCATTTGTCGGATGCGTTCCAACAGCAGCGACGCCGATTGCGTGATGCTCCGAATAATAATCCAGCCGAAAAAACAGAAAAGGACAAGAGCCAGAACGGTAAAGACGAGGGTGATGTTCTGCCAACTGGCAATGCTGCGAGCCAGCTCGTCCTCCGCGGCGGCCGTCGCGGCTTCTTCCTTTCGCCCGGCTTCCTGGATCAGTTGGCTTTGCTCGCGATAGACCTCTTTGATTTCGGCCAAGGCTTCATCGGCCAGTTTTTTGCGGGCCGGGTCGTTACTGTGGGCATTGGGCAGGTAGCGGGTTTTGGCGATTTCAAAGAAACGGCTGGCTTTTTTATCAGCCAGCTCCAAGGCCTGCCGCGTGGGGTGGTCGCGCTCTAAGCGGCCAAACCAATAGTCGCGGCGCATCAGGTATTGCGTTTCGTAATCTTCAAAGGCGACCCTAGCCCGGCTGATCGCGTCCGGTCGTTCAGCCGTGTGAATCTCTAACAGTGACAGGTACGGCCGGCCGATCAACAGCGGCGGCGGAAGCATTTCGTTGACCAACTCCTTGCGCGCGCTCAACTCGCGATACACCGGTCCGCCAATGCTATGGCGCGCGATGATATAAGCCCGTACACCAATGATCGCGCCCATCACCACGGTGTACGTGATGAGCAGGGTATAGAGTTTCGTTCGCAGGGTCAGATTTCTGAGCTGAAACATGGTTGCGAGCCATGGGGGAGCAGGTATCGGCATCAGCGATACTAACGGCTCGTAACGATCCGTCCAGAACCTTCTCGCCAACCGGTCATCTTCCCGAGCTTACGTCGCTGGCCTCTTCGGTATAAGCGTTTAGAAGCGCACGTCGAGCATCGAGAAATCGTCCGCTAAAGTCTCTTTTCCGTGCAGTTGTTGAACAAACTGCCAATGCCGTTCGATCAGGTCGTCGTCGTGCGAGAGTTCCTGACGCATGCGGGCCAGGAACTCCTCGAAGGGCCACATGATGCCATTGGTTTGCTCAATTTCAAAGATGCCGTCGCTGAATACCAACAACCGCGAGCCTTCGGGAACCGTCTGGCGTTGGCTATCGTAAGGAAGCTCCGGCACCATACCGACGGCTGGGGCGTCGGCCGTTAATTGGCACAATTCCCCGGCGGCCTGGAGCAGAGCCGGGGGGTGGCCCGCGTTGCAATAGTCCAAAGTGCGGCTGGTGGGGGTGTAAACCCCATACCAGATGGTAAAGTATTTGCCGTCTTGGCGATCCATTGGGAACATATCATTGAGCCGGGTGATGACCGCGCCGGGGTTGCGCATGTCCACATCCGGCATTCCGGTGAAGGATATGACGTTAGCCGCCGAAACCGCCAATAGCGCCGAGCCGACTCCATGGCCGCTGACATCGAGCAGGTAGATCGCCAGATGTTCAGAATCGATCCAGTGATACCCGAACATGTCGCCGGCTAGCTGGGTCGAAGGTACAAATTTCCAGCGAATCGACACCGGGCCGCTGGTCAGAGGCGCTGGTAAGAGCGAGCGGACATACCGCGCCGCCTGCGCTAATTCGGCGGCCATTTCCCGTTGCGTTTCGGCCAGTTGCCGATAGGCCTCGTTCCGCTCCAGCAGGTTGATGTAGCCGCGGGAGTGATAGCGCACTCGAGCGACCACTTCGAGCTTATCCGGCAGTTTCACCAAATAGTCATTGGCTCCCAAGGCAAACGCCTTGGCCTTCACAACCGGTTCTTCCTTGCTCGACAAGACGACCAAGGGCGTCTGCCGCGTACTGGGATTGGCCCGAAAATATCGGACGAGCTGTAAGCCGTCGATTTCCGGCATGACCAAATCTTGCAAAATGACCGTTGGCCGGAATTCGTTGGCCGTATCGAGGGCCAACGCCGGGTCTGGACAGTAGCGGAATTCGACATCCGCTTCGTCGGCGAGCATGCGCCGAACCGTCTCGCCGACCATAGGTTGGTCGTCAACTAAAAGAACCTTGACCGTTTGCGAGTCGAGCATGAACCTATTACAAACCGAAAAGATGAGAAAGAAAAGTCAGCAATTCGGAATGTAACGGCTCCGAGGAAGTAATGGTGGCGATTATGCCGATTGCACCAGAAGCAATAATCTTATCCAATTCTGCGCAATCAATTTCCAAAATCCAGCGAATTTTTCAAAAAGATTGGCTTTTGGCCCGGCAGGCCTACCAGGCTCGGATGGCCCCGTGGGCGGAAGATCGGGTTCGGCGGATGGCTCATCATCAGAAGCATCCGGTGTACGATTTCTTGTTTGAATATTACTCGTTTCGCCCAGCGCATCTGCTGCGATGGACACCTGGATTCAACGTCTGGCTCGAAGGGGCGACTCATTCCGATCTCGGTTGGAAGGAATTTGTCCCTGATGATGGTGGACTGCTTCTTCCAGCCAGTACATTTCCTGAACACCGTGTTCCCTATTTACAGTGGGCGGTGCAGTATCTCGACGCGGTTCTGAAGCGGGAACCTTCGTTCTCGTGTTTGGGACTCCATGAATGGGCGATGGTGTATCGCAGTGAGCAGGTTCGCCATAGCTCGGTCCCCCTCCGCTTGTCGCGGAAGGAGATCGACGCTGTCGTGGAAGCGCAGGTGTTACGTTGTACACATTACGATGCGTTCCGGTTTTTTACCCCAGCGGCCGTTCCCCGCAATCGTTGGCCGCTGACCCGAGCGACCACTGTCGACTACGATCAGCCCGGTTGCGTCCATGCCAATATGGACCTGTACCGTTTGGCCTACAAGATCGCTCCTTTCTGCCCCGCCGAATTACTCGCCGACGCCTTCGAATTGGCAGTCGCGGCTCGGCAGCTGGATATGCGGGCCAGCCCCTACGACTTACGGGCCTATGGTTTCGAGCCAATCCCCATCGAAACTCGCGAAGGACGCGAATGCTATATCGAGCTGCAACGGGGCTTAGCCACGCAGGCTCAGCCGCTGCGCCAGCGGCTGCTGGCCGTCTACGTGGAATTGCTCAACACAAGAATTCATCATTAAGCCTCTTCACAACGGCTCTGGGGCGTGCATAATCGGCCTTGGTACGCTGCAACCCACCAGTGGTCCACACTTACAGGAGTTAGCATCATGCGCACAATTGTTGGGGCAACGATTACGATCGCGCTGTTGGTCGGGATTGTCCTGACGCGGCCGGCGGCAGCCGACGACAAACCGCGTCTGGATGTACCGTATGTGCCGACAAAACCGGTGGTTGTGGAGGCCATGCTCAAGCTGGCGAATGTGAAAGAGGGGGATGTGGTCTACGATCTGGGTTGTGGCGATGGTCGGATTGTGATCACTGCGGTGGAGAAATTCAAAGCCAAACGGGGCGTGGGCATTGACCTCGACCCTGAACGTATCAAAGATTGCCAAGCCAATCTCAAAAAGGCCCTCGATGAAAAACGCCTCACCCCCGAACAGGCCCAATCGCTGACCTTCAAGCAGGGGGATGTCCTGAAACTCCAGCCGGAAGACCTCAAAGATGTCGATGTGGTCACACTTTATCTTTTGCCCGATATCAATCGTAAACTCAAACCCATTCTGCAGAAGGGCTTGAAAGATGGCGCCCGTGTCGTGTCCCACGACTTCGATATGGGTGACGATTGGAAAGAAGACAAGAAAGAAGAAGTGATGTCGGATCGCCCCTACACCCACACTATTTACCTGTGGACGATCAAGAAGAAGTAATCGCGGACGATTAAGAAGAAGTAACCGCGCCGTTGATCATCTCGGATAGCCCACGGATATAGCTCCGTGGGCTTTTTCTTGCGCAGTCGCTATGTCAAACCTCACACGGGAAGAGAGGACGCCATGCCAAGCACCACTTACGACGCCATCATTATCGGAGCCGGGCACAATGGATTGGTCACCGCCGCCTACTTGGCTCGTGCGGGTTACAAAGTCTTGGTCCTGGAACGCCGGGAGATCATCGGTGGTTGCTGCATCACCGAAGAAGTGTGGCCGGGTTTCAAGGTCTCGACGGCTGCGTATGTCAACAGTCTGTTGCGTCCGGAGATCATCCGCGATCTGGAGTTGAAGAAATACGGCTTCGAGATGATTCCCCGCAGCCCATCGTCGTTTACACCGTTTCCCGATGGTCGCTACCTGATGATGGGGCCAGATCGGGCACTGACGCTGCGCGAAATCGCGAAATTCTCTAAGAAAGATGCGGACGCGTACCCCAAGTACGAGGAAATGCTCACACGTGTTGCCGATTTCCTTGAACCGCTATTGACGCAAACCCCTCCGGACCCCTTCGGCGGACTGGGTTCTTTGTGGAAAATCGGTCAGCTCGGATGGGCTTTTCGCAAATTGGGTCGCACGGTGGCTGCGGATGCGGTGGAAATTCTCACCGGAGCTGCCTGGCCGATTCTCGATCGTTGGTTTGAATCGCAAGAGCTGAAAGCCACGATAGCCACCGATGCCGTCATTGGGGCGTTTGCCCCACCATCGCACCCGGGCACGGGGTATGTGCTGTTTCACCATGTGATGGGCGAATGCAATGGTGTTCGGGGTGTTTGGGGATACGTTCGCGGCGGTATGGGGATGATTTCTCACAGCATTGCCGAAGCCGCACGGAGCAAGGGAGCCGAAATTCGCACCAATGCCGAGGTGGGACGCATCCTCGTCCGCGATGGCCGCGTCAGCGGCGTTGCACTGCGCGACGGCACGGAGTTTTCCGCGACACGCGTGGCCAGTTGTGCAGATGCGCACGTCACATTCCTCAAGTTATTGGAACCCAAGGAATTACCACCCGAATTCGTCACGCAAATCCAAAAAATCGACTATTCCTCGGCCACGGTGAAGATCAACGTTGCCCTCGACCGGCCACCCAATTGGAAAGCCCTGCCGTCGGATGGAAAAGTCGGACCGCAACACCACGGCACGATGCATATCTGCCCCGATCTTGATTACATCGAACGGGCCTACGACGACGCCAAATATGGCCGCTGGGCACAAAACCCCATGCTCGAATGCACCATGGCCACGGCGTTGGATGATTCGCTCGCCCCACCTGGCAAGCACATTCTCAGCATGTTCATTCAATACGCTCCCTATCACCTGAAGGGAACCAGTTGGGAAGTGGAGAAGGACAAATTCGCCGATCGTTGCTTCGACATCATGGAAGAATACGCCCCAGGTTTTAAGTCGAGTGTCTTGCACCGCATGGTGATTCCCCCGCCTGATATGGAGCGACTGTGGGGCATCACGGGCGGAAATATCATGCACGGCGCGATGAACCTACACAGTATGTTCAGTTTCCGGCCAGCTCTGGGTTATGCCAATTACCGAACACCGATCAAAGGTCTTTACCTCTGTGGGGCGGCCGCTCACCCAGGCGGCGGCGTCATGGGGGCTTGCGGCCTCAATGCCGCCCGGGAGATTCTCAAAGATCGGTGAGGATTTTATTAGTGCCGAGAAGACAACTCGGGCACGACCGCCATACACGGGGGTTGGCTCACGCTCAACCTACCCGACGATCCGTGGGCCTCCCCCCAATAAGCCCCCCAATAAGATAGCTCAGTTTTCCACGAGATAGCTTAGTTTATCCAAGGTCCGCTTAGCTCCAGTTCGACCGGGCTTGTAGGATGGTTCAGACGACGACAAGATGGTTCATTTCCCCACAGCAAACCCCGCTCCAATTCGACCTACCCCACGATCCGTCAGTCTTCTGTCCCTGCTGAATCCCACTTGTTAGAAGAACGCTCCAACCAACGTATCGGATGTGATGACTGGGTAGCAATGGTCAACTCTCCCCATCTCGTCTCCGTGACTCCAAAAGGTGTCCGTTTCGCGACGGTCGCTTTGGTCGTGCGCCGTCGTCCGACCCATTTCGTCTTCGTGTCTTCAGAAGGGGTCGTAGCTGGCGATGCTCGGTGAGTGACAACGACTGGCTGTTTTAATAAATGAGAGCTATTTGTTACAATTTTTTTTCGCTAAGGTTGTGAGCAGTTTGTGCAAATTTTCACAGCACGAGTGAAGGTTCTGTGTGTTGTTTTGTCGCGCAATTCTTTTCGACCGTAAGTAATTGTTGTGAAACTATTTGCGTCATGTGAAAACTGTCACAGCTTCAGGTGGCACCGCATTTGCTACATATTTGCTGAAGTGCAACCTGAGGAGCTTACGAGCACGCCACGACAATCACCGAACGCAAAAAGATGAAACTGGGGTATTGACAA
This sequence comes from Gemmata sp., assembly GCA_025055115.1. Taxonomy (GTDB): domain Bacteria; phylum Planctomycetota; class Planctomycetia; order Gemmatales; family Gemmataceae; genus Gemmata. The sequence continues at coordinate 24,677 of JANWYJ010000080.1, read as the reverse complement.
CCGGTGTTCTGTCGATGAATCTCTAGGAAAGATTGGGTGCAAAAAAAACGAATCCTGAATGACGACGCAGGGTTTGTAGTTACGTTTCAGAAATTGTGGAAAAATTCGTTAGGTCGAGAACTCCCAGTTCCTGAAACGTCACATGCACTCAAGTGTGGAGCTCTCCGGACGTGGGGAAAATTATCTGTCCGGCTCCTTGCTTTGTGCTGTCGGCTCGTTCCTTTTTCATCTTCATCACTTTTTAGACGATCACCGGGGTGCGTTCCTAACAGCGTCATCGCGGTGTTTGTCTGGAGGGTACCCGATGCCACGGGTTCATCGCATCGTGATTTCTCGAAAAGCGTTTACGCTGATCGAGCTGTTGGTGGTCATTGCCATTATCGCCATTCTGATTGGTCTTTTGCTCCCCGCGGTGCAAAAAGTGCGCGTGGCAGCCTCGCGCATGACCAGCGCTAACAACCTGAAACAACAAGGCCTTGCGTTCCACAACTTCAACGATGTCAACGGGGTGCTACCGCCTTCGGTCGGTTGGCGTCCACGGCTCCAAACAGGGCAGAACGCCGTGCCGGAAGGAGCGTATGGCAGTGGTTTCTTCCACATTCTGCCGTTTGTCGAGCAAGATGCGATGTATCGGGCGTCCTATACCACGCAATCCTGGACGTATGTGATGGGGCCCGGCTCAACCTCGACCAGCTCGTGGGAGTACAACGACCCGACTTATGGTTACCGCTACAACTATTCAGTGAGTTACTCGAATACACCCCAATATGTTCAACTCCGCCCCGCTGTCCGAGCCTATTGGGGCACCTCACTGTTGAGCTACGCCATGAAGCTCTACACCGCTCCCACGGATCCATCCAACACCTGGAGCTCCGGAGCGATGTGCAGCTACATGATGAACGGGGCGGTTTTCGATCCGGGCATCTCGATTCTCGGCATCACTGACGGCACCAGCAACACTGTGATGGTCGCGGAAGGTTATGCCTACTGCTACGGCTATACCGGCTCAAGCTACAGCTACCGCTACATGTATTGGCCGGGCTACTACTACGACGATTACGAATACAGCTATTCCTACGAAATCACCTACACCGGCTCGTACTACCGTAACCTAGGTATGACGAATTACGTGTACAACTACAGCTACAAGCAAGGCTTCAATCCGAAATTCACCCCGGTAGCTGGCAAAGTGCCGCAAAATACGCCGCCCCAGTATCAATGCGATGCCTCAGTGCCGCAAGGTCTGGGCGGCCCATGCCAAGTGCTGTTGGGTGACGGCAGCATTCGCAGCATCACCTCCAACATCAACTCCACCACATGGTTTGGGGCGTTGACACCAGCCGGCGGCGAAACGTTGGCCAACTGGTGACCTAACCCCGCCCAGGAGCCGCCCCATGTTGATCCGCAGTTTGTTACATGTGGCTGTCCCGAGCACTTTGGCGGCCACGCTTTTCATCCTGACGATCGGGTGTGGTGAGAAAGAGTCACCGGAAGAGACCACGGAAAAAGAAAAATCACCGTTGGTTTATGGTCAGAGGGTCCAAGGGAAAGTGACTTATAAAGGGGAACCAGTCACCTACGGACTTGTGCTCCTTTATAACGACGAACACAGTTTCAGCCCTGAAAAAAGAACCTTCGCTCCCATCGCCTTCGGTCCGATTCAATCCGATGGCACATACACGTTGGAAAACGCCCCCCTGGGCGTCCACCGACTGGTGGTGGCCACCGATCCTGATCAGGATGTGATGAGCTATACCCGGCCAATTCCGTTGGAAGGCAACATCGGTCCGCCGACCAACATGACGTCTCCAGGCGGCCCTCCCGGTATGCCCCCCGGTGGCCCTCCTATCGGGCCACCGGGCGGACCTCCCGGCATTCCTGGCCCACCAGCCAAGGGCAAGGATGGCAAATTTGCACCGCCGCCACCACCCAAAGCCACGAAAGGGCAGAAACCTGCCGAGCCGAGCGAAGGACCGCCGACGGCTCCACCACCGGTCAAACTCGACTTCCCGGTGCCCAAGATGCCCAACCCGAAAGCGGACAAGATGTCGGATGCCGAAAAACGCTTACTTCGCGAAGTACACACCAAATACGGCAGTCTCGATAAGTCGACCCGGCTGATCGTAGTTCGCGAAGGGACGCAAACCTTCGATATTGAGTTGAAGTAGTTTTATTCCGTTGAACCTTCACTTATCCTGATTGGGGGATTTGCCGTGAAACCTTCCTCTCGTAATCGATCCGCGTTCACGCTGATCGAACTTCTGGTGGTCATCGCCATCATCGCGATTCTCATTGGCCTGTTGCTACCAGCAGTCCAGAAAGTCCGCCAAGCCGCAGCTCGCACCGAAATTAGCAACAACCTGCACCAACTGGCACTTGCAGCGCACAACTACCACGACGTCAATAATATGATGCCGCCTACGTATATGTATGCGATGTCATATTACGGTAACCTGTCCGGAGCCTCCACCGGCAGTTGGACGTTTGCTCTGCTACCCTTCGTTGAGCAGGATCCTATGTTCAAATCGACACTGGGTACTCTGGTTTATGGTTATCGATACAATTATAAATACACTTATGGTGGTCAGACCTACACCTATAACTACAACTACAGCCAACCTTACAATGGCAGCACGGCCTATCAAGCTCAACGTGGTCGCGGAAAACTGAAACCTTTCCTCAACAAACTCGACCCCACCGCAGACGACGTGGAATCACCCGCTAGCTATAGCATGAACGGCAACATCTATGGTTACATCTACACCTATGGTGGGAATTTCCCGTATTCGAACTACCGATATGGCCTGAACATTGAAAAGATCACCGACGGCACTGCCAATACCCTCCTGTTCGGTGAAAGCTATTCCCGTTGCGCAGACCAATACTACTACGACTACTCTCAATATGGCTACGCCCCTGGGTCCTATTACAAGTGGTCGAGTGCCTACGATCGCGTCTGGAACTACGACCCGAACATGTATGAGTATGTGGGTGAATACACCTACGAAGCTGACTGGAATCGTCGTCCTCCCTTCTACAAATACGAAGGTACCTCTTCGGGCACGACTTACCCCTACTTCTACACCTACGGCATTTATAGAACCGATCCCAGCGGTCGGGGCTACTACGTTCCCTTCGAAGTGATGCCTCCCAAAGGTCAGTGCAACTACTACAGTTTGCAATCCAGCACCCCCGGTGGCGTGATGGTAGCTCTGTGTGATGGCTCTGTGCGATCCATCTCGAACAACGTCTCCCAATCCACCTTCTCAGCCCTTGGTACATACAATAGTGGCGACCTGCCTGGCAGCGATTGGTAATAGCCGTAACTGCTGCAAGTGTTAGCCATCGCCACGTGTTCAGCTTCGGACAGCCTCCACCCGCCTGGAAAGTCTCCAGGCGGGTTTTCGTTGTCTATCGTCATATCCTCCGTGCCATATCGGATGTCTACCGTCGTATCCTCCGTGCCATGTCTGACTCGGGTATCCTTGGCTAAAAGCTACCAGAGGCCGTTGCAAAACCCCAAAAGGCTGCACAATCAGCGTCTTCTAGCAACATCACCGGTGTTGTGAAATAACCTTTACGTCTCTTTCCGTTGTCCCCGCACCCGATGTCCATGTGTCCGAATCGCCAACGTCCTGGCTTGTGGTTTTTCCCTCAATCGGTTTTTCCTCCCTCTGACTGAGGCGGATACTGCTCCCATTCCACTCCGATCTTCAGCAACTCTTGCGACAACCCAGACCGTTTCTCTTGGTATCTCTTGGTCCGACAACCATCCGCGTTCTGAGGGTGAATTGTCCGACAACCATCCGCGTTCTGAAGGTGAAGATCCGATCGGCCTTGACTTGACTACCTATTGTGCGGACGATCTGAGTCTATCGACTTCCCAGAAAAAATTCCGAGCTTGCACGGCTGAACCTGCTAGTTTTGTATTGGCTGGCTCATCGAATTTCCGACAGGGAGTCTGCATCGTGAAGATTGCAGTCATTGGCACCGGGTATGTCGGCTTGGTTACCGGTACTTGTCTTGCGCACACGGGTAACCACGTCGTGTGTGTGGACATCAACGCGGAGATTGTCGCCAAGCTTAACGCCGGGGAAATTCCCATCTTCGAGCCGGGGTTGGCCGAATTGGTTCGTATCAATCGTGCGGCCGGCCGCCTGTCGTTCACTTTGGATTTTGCGGCAGCCGTCGAAACCGCGCAGCTCATTTTTGTGGCCGTGCCAACGCCGGAGTTGCCTTCAGGGCATGTGGGCCTGCAGTATGTCAACAAGGTTGTCGATGATGTGGTGGCGGTGTTTCGCCATCATCCGCTGTCGCGGCCTATCCTGGTGCTGAAAAGCACGGTCCCGCCCGGCACCAATCGCATGGTAGCGGATCGTTTGGCCGCGGCTGGCTGCGCTCATGTGGTGGTGGCCAGTAACCCGGAATTTCTCAAGGAAGGCGCAGCGGTCGACGACTTCATGAAACCCGATCGCGTCATTGTCGGTGTCCGTGATACGTTCAGTGCCGAGGTTTTGCGTCAACTTTACGAACCTTATTGCAGCCCCGAACGGCCGTTTCTTGTCATGTCGCCCGAATCCGCCGAAATGACCAAGTATGCGGCGAATGCTTTCTTGGCCACCAAAATCAGCTTCATCAATGAAATCGCCAATCTGTGCGAAGCGACCGGGGCGGATGTGAACCGCGTCCGCGAAGGCATTGGCTACGATCCACGGATTGGTACGCAATTTCTAGCTCCAGGGGCTGGTTACGGGGGCAGTTGTTTCCCCAAGGATGTCAAAGGTCTGATCGCTGTCGGGCGGCGACTGGGCGTTGCTTTGCGGGTCGCTGAAGCCGTTGATGCCGCCAACGACGTTCAAAAAGAACTGCTCTTCACCAAAATCCGCCGGCATTTCGCCGGGCAAGTGTCGGGTAAAACCATCGCCATCTGGGGATTGGCCTTCAAACCCAAAACCGACGACATTCGCGAAGCTCCCGCACTCACCCTCATCGAAGCGCTCTTGGCCGCTAACGCGCAGGTGCAAGCCTTCGACCCTCAGGCGATGAACAATGTGAAGAAAATCTACAACACAGCTATCCGCTACGCCGACTCCGCCCTGGCGGCTCTCGACGGAGCCGATGCCCTGGCCGTGGTCACCGAGTGGCCCGAGTTTGGCTCACCGGATTGGCACGAAGTCCAGCGCCGGCTCCGCAGCCCGGTGATTTTTGATGGTCGCAACCTCTTGGCACGTCACGAAAATACTCTTCGTGAACTGGGCTTCCACTACTACGGCGTCGGACGGGGCGAACGCTAAGACCCCGGGGCGAACGCTAAGACTGGGGGTTGTTCGAAGCTTCTGGAGAATCAAGCTCTCTGGTGGCTGGTCTTCAAGCCTCAAGACCCACCGCGGGTTGTTGTAACAATGCCGGGGCCGACGCGCGGGCATGTTGCGCCGCGTAAGGAGTGTAGATGCCAAAGTCGTTGAAAAAGAATCGTTTGGCGAGGCGATAGAAAAAGTTCTTCTCAGGGATTTCCTGTGCGGGGTTATATTGGCTGGTCCGTGGGGTCATCGCGGCAAGTTCGTCCATCGCCGTTTGTCGGGCCGTGGCATCCTTGGCACCGTGGGCTTCGATGAGTTTTTTGAGCAAATCAGGACGCTCCAACACGATGCAGCCGCGCGTCGTTTCGGCAGCCAGTTTGCGAAAATCCGCAAGAAAGGCCGATTGGAAAAACTTCTCGCGCAAGCGTCGTCCATCCTTTGTCCGGTGAATGGACTCTTTGGAGAATTGCACAATCGGGCACGGCTCAATGTCACCCCAGGGGTTGATGTGATGGCTGATACCGGTGGCCGCAGGGCAGAGGGCTTTCCCCTCACCATCGTAATAGGCGTCAATGATGATAATTGGCTTTTTGGCGCGCATTTCCACGACAAACCGGCGGGCGCGGAGAACTTGTTCGGGTGTCAGGCACAACTCCGGGTTGGGGTGAGGCCCCATCGGCCGGTAGACATGGAACCAGGTATACAGAACCCCCATTTCGATCAGCCGGTCGATCCACTCCTCACGCAAAAGATCATCAATGTTCGTCCGAGCCAAACTCGTACAAACACCGGTGAACACGCCAGCGTCGAGAGCATTGTGTAACCCCTGCAGGGTTCTGCTCAGCACGCCGCGGCGGCCGCGGCGCTCATCGGAGGTGATTTCCGTACCCTCGACCGAAATCAACGGCGTGACGTTCCCCAACCGCCACATCGTTTTGGCCTTCGCGGGGGTAATGAAATGGCCGTTGGTAAAAATCTGGAAGTAGCAATCCGGATGTTCGGCGAGCATCTCCAGCAGGTGCGGGTGCATGAATGGCTCACCACCGACGATGCCAAAAAACACATTCCCCATCGCCTTGGCTTCCCGCACCAATTCATGGAACGCCGCCGGCTCGATAATCTCTTGCTTCATGTTGACATCGACCCAACAGCCTTGGCAACGCAGGTTGCAACTGTTGATGATGCTGACATAAAGAAAGGGGGGGAAAACCTGGCCGCGTTTCAGCCGCCGTTTGTGACGATGGACCGACAACGCTCCTTTGAAGCCCATAGTGTACACGAGCTTCCACAACAGCCGCTTATCAGTTTCCCACAACACGCGTTTGGCGAGTTGGAAGCTGGCACGAAGTGTCACGTTCTTGGCTCCCAGAATGATCGACGTTTTCAGTAGTTTATCCGCAATCCCCGATGGCGAGAACACTCGCCATTGATCTTTCATTTTTGCTTGCGATACACTCCGCGGCATGTTGCAGGCCGCCGTTTTCCTCGATCGCGATGGTACGCTGATTCCCGATGTTCATTACCTGAGCGATCCTCAACAGGTTCAGTTGTTGCCGGGGGTGGCGGAAGCGATTTGCCACCTCAAGGCGTTGGGAATGTGGGTCGTTGTTGTGACCAATCAATCGGGTGTAGCTCGTGGCTATTTCCCAGAAAGTCAGGTGTATGCCGTCCATCAGCGGCTCTCTGAACTTCTGAGCCAGTCGGGTGCTCGCATCGATGCCTACTATTTTTGCCCACATCATGAAGACGAAGGAATCGGAAGTTATCGCATCCGCTGCGCTTGTCGCAAGCCAGCGCCAGGTTTGCTCTACAAAGCCGCAAGCCAACTGCCTATTGACCTTACCCGATCGTGGATGATCGGCGATAAGATCTCTGATGCCCAAGCGGGGGCTGCGGCCGGCTGCCGCACGATCTTGGTTCGTACCGGTCCAGGTAGTGAACTTCCGCCCACACTTCCCACCGATGAACTGCGCCTGGCCGCGATCGTTGATGATCTTGCGCACGCAGTTGAGATCATTCGCGCTGCCCAAAAGGCAGCGCCAGCGGGCTACTAGCAGCGGCTCTGGCCGCTAGAATGGCCCCGGTGCCAGCGAGTGGGGGGGGGCATATGCGGCAGAAACCTTGGGCGATCTATCACGAACATCCGGATTGGTTCCGCCCACTGTTTGCGGAACTCGAACGGCGCGCCAGACCCTTTGTGCGGCTGGATCCGCGCCGGCACAGCTATGATCCGGCGGAGAAGGAATCCCCCTATGCGTTGGTGTTCAACCGCATGAGTCCCTCGGCCTATCTGCGTGGTGGTGTGCAGGGGATATTCTTCACGGTGGCCTACCTGACTCATCTGGAACGGTTGGGCGTGCCGGTGGTGAATGGTCGGAGGGCCTTCGAGATCGAAATTTCCAAAGCACGGCAATTGACCCTGCTGCAAGCGTTGGGCCTGCCTTATCCACGAACCCGTGTCATCAATCATCCCTCCCAAGCAGTTGCTGCGACTGAGGGTTTGCGCTTTCCAGTGGTGGTGAAGGCCAACGTCGGCGGTAGTGGCGCTGGTATTGTCAAGTTCGCTGATCGGGAGGCGTTGCGGGCTGCTGTCGAAGCGAGCCAACTCGATTTTGGCGTCGATCATACCGCGTTGGTCCAGGAGTACATTCCTGCCCGAGCAGGGCATATCACCCGTGTCGAAACTCTGGGCGGCCGGTTTCTGTATGCGATCAACGTCTTCACCACGGGCGAGTCCTTCAACCTTTGCCCGGCGGACATCTGCCAACGTGCCGACGGTGTCGAACTGGTCCGCACCGCTTGCCCTGTTGATGCCCCCAAGACTGGCTTGAAAGTGGCCTCCTACACTCCCCCTCCCGAGGTGATTGCCGCCTGCGAGCGGATCATGCAAACCGCAGGTATCGATGTCGGCGGTATCGAATACATGATTGATGACCGTGATGGTCAAGAGGTTTTCTACGACATCAACGCGCTTTCGAACTTCGTGGCCGACGCAGTCAATGTTGTGGGCTTCGATCCCTTTGTGCGGCTTGTCGATTATCTGGAACGACGGGCTGCTGACGGAAACGCAACACCCCGTTAGAGCGCCGCAGAACCTACTCAACTTGAACGTACTCAACTGGATTGCAAACAAGGAACCCTCCATGCGGTACGGTTATTGGATGCCGGTTTTCGGCGGTTGGCTTCGCAATGTGGACGATGAAAACATGGCGGCCACGTGGGAGTACAACAAACGCCTGGCCCAGCGCTCGGAACAAATCGGCTACGATCTGTCACTTGTCGCGGAATTGAATCTCAACGATATCAAGGGCGAGCAAGCGCCGTCGCTTGATGCGTGGAGTACGGCCGCCGCCCTCACGGCCGTCACATCACGGTTGGAACTCATGGTGGCCGTGCGCCCTACGTTCCACAACCCGGCTCTGCTTGCCAAGCAAGCCGCCAACATCGACCACATTGGCGGCGGTCAGCGGCTGTCGCTGAATGTCGTTTCCAGTTGGTGGAAAGACGAAGCGACGAAATACGGGGTTCAGTTTGAACAGCACGACGACCGCTATGCCCGAACTGCTGAGTGGTTGCAAGTGGTGGATGGAGTGTGGAAGCAGGATCATTTCAGTTTCCAGGGTCAGTATTACAAGATCGTGGATAATGTGCTTCAGCCCAAACCGCGAACGCAGCCGCGGCCCACGATCTACGCCGGGGGGGAATCTGAAGCCGCGAAAAACCTCATCGCACGCCTGTGCGACGCCTATGTGATGCATGGCGACCCGCCGTCGCGGATTGCCGAAAAAATCGCCGATATGCGCCGCCGCCGCGAAGCGTACGGGTTACCGCCCTTGATCTTTGGTGTGGCCGCGTACACGATCGTGCGCAACACCGAAGCCGAAGCCCGAGCCGAGCTGGCACGCATCACCGATGTGCAGCAATCGAAAGCGGGTTATCACAACTATCAACAATGGCTGGCCGGCACACAGCTCGAACAGCGGGTTTCCTTAGAAGATTACAGCGTCTCAAACCGTGGCCTGCGCAGTGGCCTCATCGGCACACCGCAGCAAGTGATAGACCGAATTGCGGCCTTTGAGTCGGCCGGTGTCAATCTCCTTCTGCTCCAATGCAGCCCTCAATACGAGGAAATGGAACGCTTTGCCGAAGAAGTGATCCGCAAAATGCGCTAGTTGGGGAAGGTCCTTCGGCCTGGTATTATGTATATGAGCAATATTCTCCCAAAAGCAAGCGCAATTTGAGATTTTTATTTGGGATTTTTTTATGAAATTGATCCTCGCCATCATTCAGCCCTCCAAATTGGATGCGGTGAAAGAGGCCTTGAATCAGGTCGAGGTCTTTCGATTGACGATAGTTGATGTTTTGGGCTTTGGCCGGCAGAAAGGGCACACCGAGGTGTATCGTGGGCATGAACTGACGGTCAACATGTTGCGGAAAGTGCAATTGCAAATTGCCGTGAATGAAGACTTTGTGGAACCAACGGTCAACGCGATCATGTCTGCGGCCCGGACCGGACCCGAAGGCCGCATCGGCGATGGGAAAATCTTCATCCTGCCTCTTGAAGACTGCATCCGCATCCGCACGGGAGAACGCGGCCCCGAGGCTATCTGAAACCGAAGGCGTCAACGACGCAACGTCCGCAACGATGCCAGGTAGGGTTTCCAGTCGCTCAGGCCGCTTTCAAAAGGACCAAGGCGGCCGCGCTGGCCGAAGCCTTGCGATGCCAGGTAGGGTTTCCGGTCCCTCAAGCCGCTTTCGGCCGCTTCGAGGGGATCCTCGGAACGGATCTCAGGGGTGTTCAGAAACTGAACGCCCCCGGCACTCCATCATCCGACGGCTTTCCGCCTAAAGATTTCGCCACGTGCGTACGTGGTGGCCCATCCGCGTCAGAGGTTCACTTTTTGACATCGTAGCACAGAAGTGTACTCATGTCTCGAAGATACAGGCCGCCGTTGGCGACCACCGGGTGGGGCCAAGCGGGGGTTTTGCTGCGATCGGGTTGTTTGAGCCGACCTTTTTCGACATACTCTTTGGCGTTCGGCTCGAAGATCACAACATCTCCCGTGTTGTGGCTGCGGGCATAGACGCGACCATCGGCGTAACAGACGCTGACATTGCCGGCTTTGGGTTCCGTCCAGAGGACTTTGCCCGTTTTGAAGTCGGCGCAGAAAAGGGCATTACTGGTGCCGCCGTAGAGATAACCGTCGACCAGCACCGCACCGCCGATGCCACCGGTCAGTTGTTTTTCCAGGTACATTTGTTTGGCGATGACCTTGTCCCCGTCGGCCTTGATTTCGACCATCCCGCCACCCGAACGGGAGGAGACGTAAACTTTATCTTGATAGACAATAGGGGTCAGCATGTTGGCCCCGAAATCGACTGTGCCATTGTAGCGCCACAAGAACTTACCGGTTTTGGCATCGCAGGCGACCACTCCTTTACGCATGAACTGCACGTACTGTTTCACGCCGCCCGCGTTAACAATCATAATGGAAGCATAATCCGCAATATCGCCATCGGGCACCGCGCACTTCCAGATAACATCGCCCGTTTTCTTGTTCAACGCGGCCAGTGTCGCTTCGGCTCCACCGGGGGTGCAGATCACAGCATCGCCATCCACCAAGACGGACTCAGTATAAGCCCAATTCCCAACACTTCCCTTGAAATCCTTAGCCAAATTCCGTGACCACTTCACTTTGCCATCGGTACTCAGGCAGGCCAATTGGCCATCGGAGGCCAAGCAATAGAGATGGTCGCCGTCGACCGTGGGGGTCGAGCGGGTTCCGGGGTATTGGGGGCCTTTGTTGGGGCCGACCTTGCCGATGGGAGTTTTCCAGATGTCCTGGCCGGTTTTTTCGTCGAGGCAGAGGGCGTATTCATCTTTGTCTTTGGTGGTTTGAATATACACACGGCCCGCGACCACCACAGGTGACGAATAACCGGGGCCGATGTCGGTACGTTTCCATCGCAGCTTAGGACCCTCCTTGGGCCATTCCTGCAACAGTCCGGTGTCGTGCGAAATGCCATCGCGATTCGGACCGCGCCACTGCGGCCAATCCGCGGCACTCAAGGCGATCGTCAGGCTACAGAGAATCGCGAATGTACAACCCTGGCGGAACATAGATCATCCTCGTGGCAGTGAATGGCAACCCTGACCCTGTTGTAGCTCCCCGCCGAGGCTCGGGGAACCGAGAAGTTGATGAGAAGTTTTCATTGGTGCTAGGGTTGGATTGCGTCTAACAATTCGATTATGCCAGAGCTAGGGAGTTCGAGTAGAATAGAAAAAGTGGAGAACTCGCCCTAAGCCGTTGTGGGAACGGGGCCTAGCGGCTAGCGTACAGTTGTTGTTCGCCTCGCAACATTGTTCCTCCTGAGGCTGTTCAACCGTGGCCGACAAACCCTTCACCGCGGTCGATCGTGACCTACTCAGACGGTGCTTGAACCGGGAACCGGGATCGTGGAACGATTTCGTCGACCGGTTTCTCAGTCTCATTTACCACACGATAGGTTACACTGCTCACCTGCGCAGCGCCCGGATCACCCCTGAAGATGTTGAAGACATTGCCGCAGAAATCCTCCTGCGTATTGTGGCCGACAACTTCAAGGTGTTGCGTGATTTCCGCAAAGAATCGAGCTTGGCGACTTATATTACCGTGATTGCCCGCCGCATCGCAGTTCACGAAATCGCCCGCCGGCAAAAAGTCAAAGAAGCGATTCAGCGTGGCGATGCTTTGTTAGCTCAACCGGAACCGGAGGATGTGGCGGCGCAGAAGAGCTTGGAGCGGTTGGACGAAGTTGAACGGCTTCTGCGCCGCTTACGTGGAAAGGATCGCGAAATTGTGCGGATGTACTACCTCGAAGGCCGTACTTATGAGGAGATCAGCACCGAAGTGGATGTGCCCGTGAATACGATTGGGGCTATTCTGTCGCGGGCGCGGAAAAAACTACGCGAGATGGCCAAACAATCCACGACCAGTCTATCGGCTATCAGCCCATCGGGCGCGGAAGGTGCCGCCAAAAGCTCATCCCTCCTGAAGCCGACCAAACCGGGCAAAACACCACCCAAGGCTGAGCCACACACCGAGCCGAAACCAGAGGCGAAGGAATAACCCGGCTGGGTTCGGATGGTGGACGGCCGTGAACAGCCTTGCGGTCGCTTTTGGGTCGAGGAGCCTCTGCATCTCTTGTAACTCCACTCCTGTGGAGGCGGCCACAGAGGCCCTCGCGGTGGCTAATGGGTTCTTCAGACGCTGATTGGTCCTTCAGAACTGTTGCAGGAAACGCAAATCATTTTGCCAAAACAGGCGGATATCGTCGATGGCATGTTGCAGCATCAACATCCGCTGCGGCCCCATGCCGAAGGCAAATCCGGTGACTTTCTGCGGATCGTAGCCTCCCGCTCGTAGTACGTTGGGATGAACCATGCCGGCACCCAGGATTTCCAGCCATCCGGTGCCTTTGGTGAGCCGATCGCGGTTGGGGTCGTCGTGAGGCCAGTCAATGTCCACTTCGATGGACGGTTCTGTGAAAGGAAAGTAGCTGCTGCGGATGCGCACTTGCCGATCTGGTCCGAACATGCGCCGGGCAAATGCGGTGATCGTGCCTTTCAAGTCGGCCATCGTTACTCCTTCCCCGACGACCAAGCCTTCCACCTGATAGAACTGAATTTCGCTCCGTGTGCTGATGGCCTCGTTGCGATAGCACATGCCGGGAAGAATGACGCGGATCGGGCGACCAGCCGCAGCACGCATGACGTGGATTTGCCCGGGGGAAGTATGGGTGCGAAGAACGACGTTGGGTGTGGTGGTGAAGAATGTGTCCCACATGTCGCGGGCCGGATGATGCGCGGGCATATTGAGGTATTCGAAGTTCATCGCATCGGTTTCGACTTCGCGGGTCCGGTAGATTTGGAAGCCCAGGTCGGCGAAAATGGCGTAAATTTGCCGGAGAATCTGCGTGGCCGGGTGCAGCCGACCGCGGCGGGGCATCCGTCCGGGGAGGGTCACATCCAAGGGGTTGGTCGTTAGGCTGATCTGCAAGGCCCGCTCTTTTGCGGCAGCGAGGGCTTTCTCGTAGGCCTCGGTCAGAGCTGCCTTGACGCGATTGGCTTCAGCCCCGAAAGCGGCTTTTTGCTCTTTGGGAATCTCCTTCAACTTGCCGAACGCGGCTTTCATCAAGCCGTTATCGCCAAAATAGTGCGTATTCCAGGCGCGGAGGGCGGCTTCATCGGAGCATTGTTGAAGCTGCTCCAACGCTTGAGCTTCTAAGCGGCGGAGGTCGTCGGTAGCCATAGTTCTGTGTGCGGCTTAGGGCAATTCTTCAGGCAAGAATAGGACCTTGCTCCAGACGTGGCAGGTTCAGCCACCAGGGTTGGTCAAGTTTTTCTTGTGGCCCAGTCCTTTTTCTGTCCTCCATCACAACGACTCACCTTGACGCGCAGCGGCAGCTCGTATCAGCTGAAAGAGGACGACACAACCCAAGGAGCGCGGATCATGGGGATGGAAGATTACACACCCTATCAGCAGGGCATCATCAAGCGCTACTATGCCAATCTCGATCAGGTGTCGTGGCAGCGCTTATCGGAACTGGTGGCCGATCTGTATCTGGCGGAAGGCAAAAAGCGGGAGAAATTGTGGGCTTCCGCGGTGGGATATATGCAGAAATTGAAAATTCCGCCCGCCCGCATCCACGCCATTGCCGCCGCGCAAGACATCGAAGCTTTGGCCCAATTGGTGAAGGAATTAATGAACAAAAAGTGAGAGATGGACGGAACACCCACCACCGCCGCGGCGGTGGCAGGGGCGCGTTGACCAATCTCTGAAAATCGCTGCGGAGTGGTTCATCGAAATCTCAGAAAGCACCCCGTTTTATCACCAATTTCTCAGTGTCCTAGAGCATTACTTCCGCCGGTTTGTGGTGTTAGATGCTGGTGGGAAGTCCGGTATCGTCGGTGAGGTTTCCAACCACGAGTGCTACTGATGACACTGGCACACTACGACGCGTTTTTCACCTTCTCTACGGCCGGCCTGGGGTTGGTCGTTGCGGGGCTTTTGAATCTCGCGTTGGGAGCTAAGAGTCGCTGGACTGCGCTGCGTGTTGTCTTGACGGTGGCGTTGGCTGCAGTGGTGGTAGGAGGACTGACGGCTTGCACCGACCTTCGTCTAGGCCTGCGCGCTGGGGCGATGATGCTCGCCGGGGTTATTATCACTGCGGGGTTGGGTTCCGATTGGGTGGTGCGGCAGATCAGTCAACTTTTCCATGCACTGCGAGGTCCGGCACCCCGTTGGGGCTTGCTTGCGGGCGCGGGCTTGACGCTGGTCCTCAGCTCCGGGATCGCCTTCGACACCGCTGACGAAGCCTATCTCGATGAAGAACTCAAAGAACTCGAGTTGGTCGTCGGTCGTCCGCCATCGCGACCTGTCGAAGGGATTCGCGCGACCACCGACCGCGGTACTGTCATCGTGTTGAAAGAACCTCTCGAACCACGACCGATCGAACGGCTCAAAGCCGCGGAAGAGCGAACACTCAAAGGCACCCCTTACGCCGAACGTGTCGTGCGTCTGGCCCCCGCCACCGACCGCAGCAACTGTCACGGCTGGGTGTTCACCGGGGGGCAATTCCTCCTCTCACCCGATGATGTCGAGCTGATCCTTCAAGACAACGGCTATTTCGTCGTTGCTCCACCCGAGCGGCCGCGCAGTGGCGACCTAGTGGTTTACCGCCAAGATGGCACCATCATCCACACCGCGATTGTTCATTCCGTTCCCGATGATGATCGACCAATGATCGTGGAAGGGAAATGGGGCACACTCGGCGCCTTCCAACATGATGTGGACAAATCCTTCTACGGCACGCACTACACCGTGTACCGCAGCCACCGTAAGGGGCATTTGCTCAACGGTCTGAATCTTTCCCCGTCCCACCCCGAAAGTCACACGATCCGCCCTTAAAGTCTCACGATCCGCCGTTAACATGGCGATGGAGCATGCCAAGTTTCATGACCCCCCCAGATCGCTACCGGGAGGCTCACCCACTGCTGATCGTCGCCAATTGATAACACATTCGGTTGGGGGAACGCGACGGTTCGGTTGGGGTAACGCGACGTGTGATCACGTCGGACTTACGATGTTGCTCGTGGTAATACGATACTGGGTCGCAAGCGGTTGTTGCTGAGAATTCCAACTCCTAATGGTTGCCCGTGGGCGTCGAAAACTCCCACCGTTGTTGCTAGCGCGTCGTTGTGGACTGCCAGACCACTGCGGAGTTGCAGTGGCTGGCCGTGCGCGAATTGCGTAGCTTCGCAGTCCACAAGCGTGATGGTCGGCAACGCCTTGAGAGCATCAGCCACGGGACGCAGCCGGATCGCTTCCGGGGGTGTATCGATGCTGAGCGCGTCCTGCGTGGTGAAGGGGCCGACCCGGGTGCGGCGAAGCTTGTGGACGATCCCACCACAGTGAAGGGCTGCTCCCAGATCGCGTGCCAGCGAGCGAATGTACGTCCCCTTGCCGCAATCCACTTCGAGTTCGAGAAACGGCCAGTCGTAGTTACCCAGGCGGATGGCATCAATCCGCACCGGCCGTGCCTGCAGACGAACGTCTTCTCCCTGACGGACCAGCTCGTGAGCACGCCGACCTGCGATTTTTAATGCACTGACAACAGGCGGAACTTGCTCGATCCAACCAATCCAATGCGATAAGGTCTGCTCAATCGCCGCGCGGGTGGGAATCCGGGCGTCGGGGTAGGGCTGAATTGGCCCGTCGGCATCGTCGCTGGGGCTTGTCACGCCCAGTTGAAAGACCGCCTGGTACGTTTTCCCGAACGATTGGATCACATCGGCCAAGCGTGTTGCCGCACCGACACAGATGACTAACACCCCCGTAGCAAGCGGGTCGAGGGTTCCGGTGTGGCCGATTTTGGTTCTGCGCGGAAACCATGTTTGAACCCGGTTCACCACATCGCGGGAGGTCATTCCGGAGGGTTTATCAATAACGAGAAGTCCATCCACGGTTCGCTTCCCCAGATGCCAAGAGCGCCCCAGCAGTTAAGCTATGGGACAGTTGCACCGGTAACGAGGTTCCCATGCCAGGAAAAACCTGCGTGATTTACAATCCCACCGCGGGTCGTGGGTTGGCCGAGCAATTCCTCAAAGACTTGCCCCCCGTGTTAACACGGGGAGTGGAACTGCGACCCACCACCCATTGTGGGCAAGCAGTGGAACTGGCACGGCAGGCGTGTTGGGAAGGTTTCGAGAAGGTGGTTTCGGCGGGTGGGGATGGTACCGTTCACGAAGTGGCCAACGGTGTTCTCCAGTCGGGTCGTCGCGACGTCATCTTCAGCGTTTGGCCGATTGGTTCGGCCAACGACTTTGCTTACTCCTTGGGCATGGATGTGTGGTGGAACCGCCATAAGGATACTCCGCCGACCGAGCTACTGACTATCGATGTGGGAATTGTGCGCGCTGGCGATCGTGAACGCTATTTCGTTTGCAACTTGGGCGTTGGCTTCAACGGGATGATCACGGGGGAAGCCCGCCAGACGCGCTGGCTGAAAGGATTGCCGCTCTACGCTTGGGCCTTTCTGAAATCGATCGTGAAACACTTCGCCACACCCATGATGACCATCCGCTTTGATGAAAAAGAAGTGAAAACCCCTACGCTGGCCCTATCGGTTCTCAATGGTCAGCGTGAGGGCAACTTTCCCCTACGGCCTCAGGCGAGTTTGACCGACGGTTGGTTGGATTACCTCCATGCGACGCGGCTATCCCGCGGACAGTTGCTCCGCTATCTACCCGCCATGATTCGCGGAAAACTGCCGGAGAAACACCCACTTTTGACGTTAGGACAAGCCCAACGCATCCGGGTGCAGTGCGAATCACCGTTGTGTGTTCACGCCGATGGCGAGTTTGTGTGCGTGCCGGCTGACCAGATTCTGGACATTCAGATCGAGGTGCTCCCCCGACGGTTACAAGTTGAGGTGTACCCGCCGGCTCTCTATGGGAAACGGGGGTAGGTGTGGTGGATCGTGGGCGTGACTACGGAAGCGCCCCCCGTGATGGGATGGGAGAGACGCCTCCGGCCAGGGTATGGCCGGAGGAACCGGCTCGGAGGGGTTAGTTATGGGGAATTTCGACCCGGCACCAGCCTAAGTCGAGGTAAGTGGCCTTGGAGTTGTCGTTGCGGAACACCTTGGGATGCAAAGAGTAAACCACAAAGCGACCCTCTTTGATGTCCTCAACTAACCCCGCGGTGCGCAGCACGCCCAAATGGTGCGACACGTTGACAATCTCGACGTTCAGAGCCTTCGCAAGCTCTGTGACGTTCTTGGAGCCGGTCCGAAGGCACTCAATAATGCGAATGCGATTCGGTTCGGCGATCGCTTGCAGCATGTCAGCACACTTTTTGGCCTGCTCTTTGTCAGTCATTGCTTCAGGTCCTTTTTTCAGGTTTGCGGTGACATTGGGTGAAAAACCCAGAGTCTTGTGGGCGGAAGTGGAAGCCCTATCAGGAGATACGCAACATCCCGTAGAGTTATCCAATAATTATAATACGCACGACTCACCCAGAAACAAGACCGCGACATCAACTATTCCCGGCTAATGTCCAAGGCACTGGTGCGACTTTCTGCGGAAAATCGTTATTTTCCCAATTCCTTATGGTTATTTCCCCGATTCCCCTGAGTATTGTATCGACAGCCGATGGCGGATGTTCTGCTGTCGATGGCCGAATAGGCAATGGCCGAATAATCGTTATTCCCCGGACTTCTTAGACGTATCGGCAAGTGGCTCCACCAGGTTCATTCACCACGACATCCCGTTGGGGTTATATCAACCGCGCAAGCGCGGAAGTTGCTTCGGTTCAATTTGTGGTGCCATCATCACTTGTACTTGCCGGGCGGGGGTTTACAATCAAGTTATCACACTTAAGTCATCGCCCAACCGGTGTGTAGGTCGAACCCGTCGTCTACCCGCGGCCACGAGTGGTGCCATGGCACAGCAACTGATTACCCTCGAAGAAGCTGCCACGATTCTAGGCCTGACCCCCGAAGATTTGCGGCGACTTTTGAAGACCGACCCGGATTTCATCAAACTGAGCCAAATCCGCGATGGCTCGACGATTCGGCTCAAGCGCAGTGCCATCGAAGAATTAGCCCGTCAACGCGGCGCTGCCAGCAGCCCGGACCTGCAGCTGGCCCCTTTACCCACCGATGCTGTCCCATCTTCCGATGAATTTGAGGTTCCCGCCAGTTCCAAATCGTCGGCCCGCTTGTCGGATGATCCGATCGAGTTCGATACTTCGGAAGACGACATTTTCCAACTTTCGGAAGATGCGGTGGCCTCGGAGTCCCAATCCAGGACCTCGGCTGGCAGCAAAACCGGCTCCGATAGCGATGTGCGGCTCGATTCTAAGAAACCTACCAGTGACAGTAGCGACGAATCGGCAATCCCCACGGAAGAAATCACCCTCGATTTGGCCGGACCCGGCAGTGCGGTGATCAAAAGCGGCAGCTCGGCCAAATTGACGGCCCCGAAATCGGGAAAATTGTCCGCGGGCAGTGCTAGCCAGGACCCCACGCAAATCGCTGCGCCGGATAGCAGCGAATTTGAGTTGAATCTGGACGCCGATAGTAGCGACTTCGAGCTGCAATTGGAGTCCGATAGTAGTGAAGAAGTCGATCTGGGCACGATGCCGCAAGATAAGCCTGGCAGCAGTGGCAAGGCGCTCGCTAGCAAAAGCGGAATCAATCTCCGCGACCCCGCCGATAGTGGAATTCCCCTCGCCAAAGATTCATCCACCAAGAATGACACAAACAGCGACTCGGATGTCGATTTTGAGCTGTCGGTTGATGAATCCTTGGCTACGGCCTCAGGCACGAAATTGGGAGCGCCCCAATCCGGCTCTCAAGCGATCGAAACGGCCGATTCGGACAGTGAATTTGAACTGACCCTCGACGATTCCAGCGGCTCCAGCCTCGAACATGCCGCCCTCGGCGATGCGGGTCTCGAAGAGGTTTCCGACAAGGGGGATATCTTTGAGACGGACTTCGAAATTCCACCCATGCCAGACGAATCGGCTTCCGAAGCCGTCGCTATCGACTCCGACACGGACCTCGAAGCCGCGGAACTGGCCACCGAAGCCAGTGACGTCGTTCTGGAACCCGATGACGTCGCCCCGCTGACGGATGAAGATGAGGAAATCGAGCCGGTGACCCGCCGACGCTCGCGCCGGCTTCTTGACGATGACGACGATGAGGGCGGCATCGCAACAGCCTTGGCCGGTGTCAAAAAACGGTCACGCGACGAAGACGAGGACGAAGACGAAACCCTGGCCGCGGGGGCGACCCTGGTCGAACGTCCGACCCAGCCCTGGGGGGTCTTGCCAGCACTGGTCCTTGCTCCCTCAGTGGTGGTGATCCTTTTGGGGGCCATCATCGGCTACGAACTCCTCAACACGATGTGGGGCTACCAACAACCGCGTAAACCCGCGGCTCCCCTGATCCGCGGCATTGCCTCCACCCTCGATATGGAATTGCGCGATCAATAGCCTTCTCAGAATCTGAGGAATCAGTAGCCTTCTCAGAATCTGAGGAATCAGCAGCCTCCTCAGAATCTGATGCATTCTTCTCATGGGCCACGAATCCGACATTCGCGGCCCGTTTTCCTTTCCGGCCAACAATCCTGCGGATTCATACCTCTATCGTCAGATGGTCAACAATCCTCGCCTCCCTCACCCCGAGGTGTCATGAGCCAAGCGGCTTCTCCTGCCCTCCGGGCTTTACTGAGCCATGTGATCGACTATGCCGGGACGTTTCCGCCGGCCCGGTTGCCTTGCCGGCAAACGATCGACAACTACGGTCGCTACCGCGCCGGCCCGCATGCCTGGATGTTGCGTTGGTTAGTGGTCAGTGCCAGCGATCTCGGAAACGTTCCTGCGGAGTATGATGGACTGCTCTCCGTGCTGGCGGATAGCGATCAGCCCCGAGCCGCGGCGATTGAGTCGAAGCGCCCCTTGGCCGCCAGGAAACCGGTGTATTGTGAGGTTCCCCAAGAGCAACTCGACGAAGTGAAAGCTCGGGGCTGCTTGGCAAAACTTCGCACCGGCGGTATTCAGCCAGACGCTATTCCCTCCGTGGCGGTCGTCGCCGACTTTTTGCGAGCCTGTGCCCAACGCCAGTTGGCATTCAAAGCGACTGCCGGCCTTCACCATCCCCTCCGCGGTGAGTACGCCTTGACATACGCTGACGATTCACCGCGCGCGGTCATGCACGGCTTTCTCAATCTGTTTTTGGCCGCGGCGTTTCTGTGGCATGGGAAAAACGCCATTGAACCCTTGCTAGAAGAGACCGACCCGGCCGCTTTCCGTTTCGACGACAGCGCCCACTGGCGGGATTGGTCGCTCGATGCTGCCCAGATCGAGGCCGCGCGTCGTCACTTTGCCCATGCCTTTGGCTCGTGTTCGTTTGAAGAACCGGTTCATGATCTGCAAACGTGGGGGCTGCTGTCATGATCGACGAGACGCATGATCCGGCCCGCCGCAGTTGGGTCGAATCGGCCAATCGTCCCGGCTGTGACTTTCCAATTCAGAATCTGCCGCTGGGGGTCTTTACTCCCCCCGGGTCTGCGACAGCGCGGATTGGCGTGGCGATTGGCGAGGCCATCCTCGATGTCAGCGACTGGCTTCCTGGCGATCAGCTCAATGCCTATATGGCCCTCTCATCCGCCGATCGGGCCGATTTTCGCCGCCACTGTGTACGGCGGCTCGAGGCGGGGGCCAAACCGTGCGCATTGTATTCTCAGACCGAATGCCGGTTGCATCGCCCAGTGACGATCGGCGATTATACCGATTTTTACGCCTCCATTGACCATGCCACCAACGTGGGGAAATTGTTTCGCCCCGAGAATCCCCTGTTGCCCAATTACAAACATGTGCCGATTGCCTATCATGGTCGGGCATCGTCGATTGTTGTCAGTGGCACACCGGTGAAGCGGCCGCAGGGGCAGTTGGGCGAAGGACGATTCGGACCGACACAGGAACTGGATTATGAAGTCGAAGTCGGTTTCTTCGTCGGCCCGGGCAACGCCTTGGGTGAGCCGATAGCGATTGCCAAAGCCCGATCCCACATCGCGGGGGTGTGTTTGGTCAATGATTGGTCCGCGCGCGACATCCAACGTTGGGAATATCAGCCGCTGGGGCCGTTTCTGGCGAAAAACTTCGCCACCAGCATTTCCCCGTGGGTGGTGACGGCCGAGGCTCTGGCCCCATTCTGGACAGAGCCTCCCCCCCACGATGTGCCGATTTTGCCCTACCTGCGCGAACCAGTCCCGGGGGCGCTCGATCTGACGGTCGAAGTCTGGTTTCGCACCGCAGCCATGACGGAGCCGATTCGCCTCAGCCACGCTGCGTTCAAGGACATGTACTGGACTGCTGGGCAAATGATCGCCCATCATACCGTCAACGGTTGCCCATTGCAGCCAGGGGACTTGATCGCCAGCGGTACGGTGTCTGGGCCACAGCCCGACAACCGCGGTTGTTTGCTGGAACTGACCGCGAAAGGGGCCGAACCGTTGCGTTTGCCAACCGGTGAAACACGGACGTTTCTCCACGACGGCGATGAGGTCATTCTGACGGGGTATTGTGAACGGCCGGGTTGGGTCCGGATTGGCTTAGGCCATTGCCGAGGAACGATTCGACCTCAATAACCATACCGCTGCATGATATCGCCCCAACGGCGGATGATTTCGGCCTCCTGTTCTGGGGAAAGGTGATACTTATTCGTTTCATAACCTGCATTCTGTTGCCAATACGCTTCCATATGGGGGCGAGCCTGGTCGAAACCCGGTAAGGCGAGCTTCTCGTAGGCCTGTTCCAGCTCCGCCATCGGGTTGGCGATAAGGTTTTCGTAACGGATTTCGTGGAACTGGTGGGGTTTCAACAGCGGTCGAGCTTCGTCGAGCCGTTCGTAGATCACCCGAAACTCCCGGAAGACCTTTTCCTCCAGATTGGGCCAGCGCGGCTTCTGTAAGCCATGGTGACGAGCCAACGACTTCCACAGATTGACCGTTGAGGGAAAAACGACGCGGGGATCGCGAACAATATGGAGGAACTGCGCCTCCGGGAACAATTCGAGCAGCAGGGGGATGCGGGCGGTATGAGGGGGCGACTTCAGCACCAAGCGCTTTCCGGTCCGGACTGTCACTTCTTGGAGAAAACGGAGAAACAGTCGCTTCCAGCGTCGTCGTTCGTGGGGTTGAAGACCGCTGAGGTCGAGAACCCCATCACGATGGGGCTGTTGCGGGAAAGCAAAGTCGGTGTAGGTGGAGGGTAGACCCATCAAGGCCAAAGCGAATTCATCCTCTTGCGGCCGCTCCCAGCCGAAGAGCATGTTATCCATCGGCCGCTTCTCGGGCAGCATCCAGCGGCAGTAGCGTTTGAAGAAATGGTGTGTCAAAAGGGCATGGTGGGGATTGAAGCAATCCTGCATATCCGGAAAACCGAATTGTGGATCGCGGATCAGCAGTTCGTGTAACAGCGTCGTACCGGTTCGCCAATGACCGATGACAAAAAGCGGTGCTCGAACCGGTGTGTGGCGGACCTGCGGGCCTAACCAACCGTTCAGAAGGCAGCGCAAGGTGAAATTCATCACGGAACTGATGGATATAATACCAGCAATATACCAATGACTAGGAGACACCGCAAAGCGGTTCACGGCCAATAACCGCAGCCACGCGAAGCAATCCAAGCCTTCCCAAACCCGGGGTGCCCATTCCCGTTTCCGCGACGATGAAGCTTCTTTACCGCCTCGCCGCTGGCCCGAGGCCAGCGCCGACGGGAAGCGCGACACAGCAGCAGACATCCAACATCCCCCACACAATAATAACTTCCTACACTCGTTGAACAGAAAACTGCGGCGACGGCAACGTGCCGGAATTGTGCCCACTCCACGGTCGCGGTAGATTCACAGGAGAGAACTCAGCGTCAGGATGTCGCCATGGCCCAAAGGAAAACGACACCACCTCAGGCTTCGACCGGGCAATCCGTGCCGACCAACCGCGGGCCGGCACCAGGTTCTACCCCGTATACCGTGGTCGCACGGCGGTATCGACCGCAACAATTCGCGGAGCTGGTCGGTCAAGACCATGTCGCCGGAGCACTGGTCAACGCGCTGCAAGCCGGCCGCATCGCGCATGCCTATCTCTTCACCGGGGCGCGGGGTGTGGGCAAAACCAGTGCGGCCCGCATCCTGGCCAAAGCGCTCAATTGTGAAAACGCCCCACAACCGACTCCCACTCCCTGCGATCGCTGCCCCAGTTGCCTAGCCATCGCCGCAGGCGATGATGTCGACGTTCTCGAAATCGACGGAGCCAGCAACAACAAGGTCGAAGAGATTCGCGATCTCCGTCAGGCGGTGGGGTTTCGACCCACCCGCAGTCGCTACCGAATCTACATCATCGACGAAGTTCACATGCTGACAACCAGTGCCTTCAATGCCCTGCTGAAAACCCTCGAAGAACCCCCGGAGCATGTCAAGTTTATTCTGGCCACCACCGAAGTTCAGAAGATCCCTATCACGATCCTCTCCCGCTGTCAGCGTTTCGATTTCGCTCACATCGGAGCGCCGAAGATCTATGAGCAATTGCAGCGTATTGTAAAAAATGAGGGCCTGGTGGCCGAGGATGACGCCCTGCGGCAGATCGCCCACCGCGCCGGCGGTTCGCTCCGCGATGCGCAATCCCTTCTGGATCAACTTCTAGCGTCGTCCCAAGGGCATCTGACGGCTGAACATGTGACCGCGGTGCTGGGCACGGCCACCGACGACCGGGTCATCGAACTGGCCGAAGCCATCCTCCACGCCGACCCCAAAACCGCCCTCGAGCGGATCGCCCAGTGGGTCGAACGCGGTTTGCAACCCGGGGAACTACTCGATCAGCTAATCGACTATTGGCGATCGTTGATGCTCGTCAGTTGCGGGGGGCCGGAGATTCGGCAATTACCCGTTTCCCCCGCGCAACAGGCCGCAATACGCGAACAAGTACAACGGATTTCTCTGGATGCCATTTTGGCAGGTTTGGAGGTTCTGACGGCGACGAAAGCCCGTCTTCGCGGCAGTCTGCATACCCAAGTGCTACTGGAAATGGCCGTGGTACGATTGGCCCGTTTGGGGGATTTACTGCCGGTTGGGCAGCTTGTTCAAACGCTGGTGCAAGGGAATGGCGCGGTGGCTGCGCCGGCGGCGTCTGCTGCAGGTGCCGTAAAAAAAAAGGATGAGGTAAGACCTAAGTCGTTATCAAATGGGAATTTCGGCCCAACACCGCGTGCTGAGAAACCTGCGGATGCCCCGGTGGGCGATCTGTGGAGCCGGTTGATTCGTTCTATTCAGGAA
>JANWYJ010000041.1 GCA_025055115.1 Gemmata sp. | reverse complement strand
CGGCAGGGTATCCCAAGCACCGCCTACGGCCATTTGGTAGCCAATCCAGTACATCCGTTGCGACTCCCTGGGGTCGAAGTCCATGCTGCTGGACCGACCGCGGAAGCTTCGTGGTAAGGCCATCAGCCGATAGTTCGAGCGGGTGACCCCGCAGAGGGCGTAGAGTTTCATGGCGTCGGCCCGGAACAGTGAGTACAGGCCGGCGGATACTGCCGTGACCATCGCTTCGACCACATGGGGGCGCCGGTTGGAGGGGTCCGGATGTGTTTTGCCGGCGGACAGAATCCAAATGGTAGAACCGGGAGGCAAAGGGCCGGCAGTGCGGACGAAAATTTGTGCCAGATTGCCGGCATCGGCATGATATTCCTTGTAGCGCACGCCGTTGACGGTCACATCGAATTCCACGGGGGGAACAAGGCCGGGAATCGAGCAGGATGCAAGGAAAACTTTGCGAATAATCGTCAAAGCTTCGGGATGGTTGGAACAAGCGATAGCGCCAATGTCCCACACAATCATCCGATGGGTGATCATGTTCGATGTGGCGACAAATAACCGCTGCCCCTGATGGTGGGCAGTGCGAATCTCGGCCAACACATCGTCGGTGATGTATCGATCCAACAACTCTTGGAGGGGGCGTGACGACATCAACCCGGTACCGGTGATGAGTCCGCGCACTGGTCGCCACACATACAAATCCGAACGCCGCAAATTGAGAAATAACGCACTCAAGAGGGGATCGTATTTCGGTCCTAAATAGGCCATCAAAGCCACGGGAGCACCACTGCTGATGCCGGTGGCGACATCGAAACGGGGGCGCTGACCCGTAGCGGTCCAACCGTTGAGAACGCCCGCGGTGAAAGCGGCGAATTTCCCACCCCCGGAGACACACAGAATGTTGATGGGCTGATCGGCCGGGCGCTGCGGGGCTTCACCCTGCATAGCCAATTCCAGCCCCGTGACGGCGTCGGTATCGGCGTTGTGGTAGTTGTCGTCGAGGAAGCGATTGCGCCAGACTTTGTGGAGGAGTGAATCCGGTGGAAGTTGCCGTTCCCCCGGTCCCCAGCAACCCATGATCGCTGCCAGCGCAAGCACTAGCCCCAGCGCCAGCGGTTGCGCAGCACGGGCGATCCCCCTTCGCCCGGTTGGGCCGGTTGTCATGCCATCCCCCAGCAAACACGTGGTCGAAGCACTTGAGGCGCGGCTGCGAAATAGCGTCTGAGGGAGTTCCGGTCAAGCAGGAAGTGCAAAAATCCTCGGCGTGGCCGTCGGAGCGGTTCGACGATCTGCGGTCGAACCTGCTCTTCCTGGGTGTCTACGGGGAATCGGTTCCGTTTTCGGACTGATGGGCTGTGTCAAAAATCGCAATCGGTAATGGTTTCCCCCCCACTGCGGGTCAGTAGAGCTTTGAGTTTTTTCTCGTTGATCGTCGGTTTGAAGCTCCGAACGGCACCGTCTGCGAAAAGAGCAAGGAATTCTTCGCGCGTGCCCACCGGTGAAATTTTTGGCAAGGGTTTATTGGGGTCAAAGGGGTAATCGCCAGGTTTGGCCCAGGGGATCAACTCCTTCGACTCGATCACCAGGATGGTATTCGACAAACCGTCTTCGAAGTCAGTGAATTTCAGTTTCTTGCCAGCTTCGAAGCTGGCTCCCGGGCCGGCAATACCGCGGTAGCTGGTCCAACCCCACTCGGATTGTTCGGGTCGTTGAGCATCGGGGGCGAGAAAGATTTTCACCATCGTTTGGGAGACTTTTTTGTTGTTCTCGCTGTCCCAGGGTTCGTCGAGGCGAAATTGCCGGAAAAGCTGATCTTGCTCCAAGTAAGGCAAGATTTCAACACGCCAACTGAGGATAGGTTTGCCGTTTTTGTCCGTGATGTCCATCGGCAGCCGGCCGTTGGCGTCATAGAAGCTGTGGATGGCTAGTCCGATGTGTTTTAGGTTATTGACACTGGTGACGAGGTCTTGCTTGTCGTCGGCGTGAAGACCGCGACCCCCCGCCCCGGAGATGACACTGAGGATAACCCCTGTCAGCAGACCTGCGCGATGGCGTTTGTGCATGGACATGCTCCGTGAGGACTCCCGGCGCGGGGCCGGGAGCGGAAAGGGACCAGCTCAAAAGTCGTCAGGAATCACTTCGCCCCCCGATTTGGTGATGAGGGCATGGAGGATTTCTTTCGCAGGCACCTTCTTGAGTGTTCGTACTGAACCGTCGAACAGGGCTATTTGCACTTGGCCATGGACGACAGCCCCGATCAGGCGCGTCATATCCTTGTCTTTGTCGTATTCCAATTCGTCGGGCTTGGTCCACGGGACAGCATCCGCGGCTGTGACCACCATGAGGGTATTGGAGGTACCATCGGTGATGTCTGTTAACTTTCCGCCCATAACCCAATCGAACCCCGCCCCGTTGCCAACAAAGACGCGATAGTGGGTGGTTGGGGCATCTGGCTTGGCTCCGGGCAAGCGATAGACCACAGGCATTTTCGCCAAAAGTTTTTTGTTGTGTTCACTATCCCAGGGTTCATCCAACTTAAACTCTTTGAAAAGGGCTTCTTGATCGATGTACGGGAGGATCAGTACGCGCCAACTGAGCAGCGGTTTGCCGGTTTTGTCGCAAACGGCCGCTGGAGGGAACATGTCGTTAGCGGCTTCGTAATTGTGCATGGCTAAGGCGATCTGCTTGAGATTGTTCCCCGAACGTTGGATGTCCGCTGTTTGTTCGATTTGCCGCACCCCGGCCCGGTATGCCGAGGCCAGCGGTAAGCCATCGAGGGGGAGGGTTGCGGTCAGGGCGACCTGTTGGCCATCAACTTGGTATTGCGCCTTTTCGGCGGCTTGGATCGCGGCCTGGGTCACTTTGAGCAGGTCTTGGAGTCCGGCATCGTTGTCGGCTTGTTTCTCAATGTCGGCCAGCTCGTGGCGAAGGGTTTGCGTGAGGAATTCGACCAGTGCGGCAAGGGCTTTTTCCGCTTCTATGGCCTGGGCTGGCCGCTTGGTGTTCACATGGACCTGCAGTTTCAGAGCTTGGTTCAGATCAATCGTGGCAGAGATGGAGTTGGCCCGCAACAGGGGTTGGAAGGGGCGAAGGGGTTCGGGCAGATCGTCGCGTTGGAGTTCATCGGGCAACAACGACGGGGCGGTGGCTACAACCAGGCTGTGTCGGCCACCAGCGGCAGCACGGATGGCGGCGGTGAGATAACCGTTGGCGTCAGCCGGTTGGGGTTGGCCATAGGTGGCTTCCTCCAAACCGATGAGAATCAACGCCGTGTTTTCCGCGATCCGGTGAACTTTGGGTTTGGCGTCGCGACCCAGTAACTCGGTGAGACCTGCGCTGATGGTTTTGGAATCAAAGGGTTGGGAAAACTTCACAATGAGGCCCAGCTGTGGAGCAGCGGGATTGGCCGTGATCTGAGGAATGAACAAAGTGATCGTCTGAATTTTATCGGGGGTGGTCCCGAGCGTGTTGCGGACGAATTCTTCGAGCGGGGCAAAACTTTTGGGTTCGGCTTTGCGGAACGATTGGGCCAGTTGGCTCGTCCAAATGGTGGCCACTTCGACATGAAGAAACAGCGCAGCGTTGTGGGGAACGTAGCGCCAGGCGGTTGGTAACGGGGCCACTTTTGATGGATCAGCTTGCGCTTTCAGGATTTGTGACGATGGGCTAGGCCAGATCAATACCACAGCAGCCAGCAGCAGCCCAGCCAAGCCGGCACTTGTGGCAGCAGATCGGAGTGGATAGCGCATAGGGAACTCCCAGATGGGATGTTGAGACCGGGTAAAAAATGACAAAAATCGGCTCAATCGCCAACCCTTAACCGGTCTTTATCGTTACACTCTCAGTAACGCCTCACTCGGCCTGGGATTTCAGGCTTTCGAGTAACCGCCTCTTGCACCGCAACCCTGAAGTCGGCTAGGGGTTGAAATGGATCGGTCGGAGGTTTCGGGGGCAGCCGGTTGATGATGGAGACTCGGATTGGCTGCCACAATCCGTGGTCGCCCATGCTGAGGAGGGTTGGCTCCGCGATCCTCAGCGTGTTACATTTTCCGCGGGTTGGCTACAGGTAAGAGGCTAAACATGGTCCGTTCGATGCAACGGCCCGTTGCGTGGGCTTTGTTGTCATTAGGTTTGCTGAGTTTGTTACCTCTTGCGGGGGTGGTGAAGGCCCAACCATCCAAAATAGCCCGCTTCCGGGTGGCTCCCGGAGGTTATACCTACATCCCCCCGGGCGCCTTACGACCGGGGTTTCAACAGCCGGGTACGGCGAATATGGGAAATGTCGGTAATGTTGGGAACAATGGAAACGTCGGTAATATTGGGAATAATGGGAATTTGGGTAATTTTGGCAATTTAGGAAATATTGGAAATTTTGGTAATAATTTCGGTCAGTTTGGCCAGTTTGGTCAACTGGGTCAGTTCGGCCAGTTCGGCCAAGTGGGCTTCAGTGGTGGGTTTGGTGGTCAGTTCGGCTTTGGGGGCGGTTTTGGGGGGCAATTCGGTTTCGGCGGGCAATTGGGTCAGTTCGGCTTTGGGGGCCAATTCGGTCAGTTCGGTTTCGGCGGTGGACAGTTTGGCTTCGGTGGGGGGCAATTAGGCTTTGGTGGGGGACGATTCGGTTTCGGTGGTGGGTTTGGTGGCGGCGGGTTTAGTGGGTTCCCGCAAATAGGTACTTACCTCGGCGGGATGGGCGGCCTCGGAGCTTTAGGTGGTGGCTTTGGTGGTGGGTTTGGCCAATTGGGCTTTGGTGGTGGGTTTGGCCAATTTGGTCAGTTTGGTCTAGGCGGTGGTTTTGGTCAATTGGGCTTTGGTGGTGGGTTTGGCCAATTGGGCTTTGGTGGTGGGTTTGGCCAATTTGGTCAGTTTGGTCTAGGTGGTGGTTTTGGCGGTGGATTTGGTCAACTGGGCTTTGGTGGTGGGTTTGGCCAATTGGGCTTTGGTGGTGGGTTTGGCCAATTTGGTCAGTTTGGTCTAGGTGGTGGTTTTGGTGGTGGATTTGGTCAACTGGGCCAATTTGGGATTGGAGGTGGTTTTGGCGGCGGTTTTGGCCAATTCGGGATCGGCGGCAAACAGTTTGGCTTTGCCGGAGGACCCGCGTACTGATTGATCGAAAGTCGCGGCCGCTTCCTAGCAGCCTCCCCGAACTTTGGCCAAAGAATCCCTGTACGGATTTTGGCCATGTTGGGGGAGGCTGCTTTTTTGGTGAACTGTCGTTAATGGTCAGCGGTTAAATCGTATTGGTCATGATTAGTGACAACCAAAGTTGCGACAGCACCGCAAAGTGGTCTAATCGGCACACACAGCGGGACGGTTCCAAAAAATAATCGATCGGGCGCGCAAGGGAGTGCGTGGGTTTGCATCCCATTTTGATTGGGTTAAGTTGAAAGTGTGAAGGAGTTGGCGGGTATCCTCTCCAGCGTTTCCTCCGCGATGGTTCGCGGTTCACCCTTGATGAAACGGAGTCGTTTATCTGATTTGAATGAGGTTCCAACCATGTTTCGCAAGCTCCTGCGTTCGCTGCTCGCCCTGACCTTGGCTCTCAGCGCCGCCGCGCTTCTGGTGCCCTCCAGTTTAGTTCAAGCCCAACAGAATAACACCAAACAAGCCAACGCGAAGAATCTTCCCTTATTCCGTACCGCGCCGGGAGGATATACCTACATTCCACCGGGATCGTGGCGTCCCAATTTCCAGCCACCAGGAACCGCCAATATGGGTAATATGGGCAATGTTGGCAATGTCGGAAATATGGGTCAGCTTGGTCAGTTTGGGCAGCTCGGTCAATTCGGTCAGTTTGGTCAATTCGGTCAATTCGGTCAGTTTGGTCAATTCGGTCAGATCGGGTTCGGCGGTCAACTCGGTTTCGGTGGTCAGTTCGGCTTTGGATCGTTCGGTATGGGGGGCTTTGGTCAGTTTGGCATGGGTGGCTTCGGGATGATGGGTCAGTTTGGCATGGGCATGGGTTGGATGGGTCAATTCGGGATGGGCATGGGGATGATGGGTCAGTTTGGCATGGGGATGAACATGATGGGTATGGGTGGCATTTCTGGATTCCCGCAGATCGGTACATACCTGGGTGGCATGGGTGGTATGGGGATGATGGGCATGATGGGCATGGGGATGATGGGGATGATGGGCCAGTTTGGTATGGGGATGAACATGATGGGCATGATCGGTCAGTTTGGTATGGGCATGGGTGGTTTTGGTGCCCTGGGTCAGTTGGGTTTTGGCGGCATCGGTGGGTTTGGTCAATTCGGCCAATTCGGGATTGGTGGGTTTGGTCAATTTGGCCAGTTTGGTTTTGGCGGTAAGCAGTTTGGTTTCTCCGGTGGAACAGGTTACTAACCGCCGTAATTGCTATAACAATCGTTGACGTGGCCCGTGGCTTCGGTCACGGGCCGTGTTGCTTTCGTGCATCTTGTCGCTGATGCATGGCGAAGTTTCTCTTGTCCATGCGCCGCGTGGAAAGGGACAGATGCGGTGATTGGAACCGATAGTGTACTGACACGCATCGCGGCCGGGGACCCGAGTGCTGTGCCAGAATGTATTTCCCGCTACGGGTCGTTGGTGTGGTCGCTAGCCCGCCGTTTCCTGGGCAACACCACCGACGCCGAGGATGCCGTGCAAGATGTGTTCATCGATTTGTGGAAAAACGCCGCCCGTTACGACCCGGCACGGGCCTCTGAACCGACGTATATCACGATGATCGCTCGGCGGCGGCTCATCGACCGCAAACGCCGCGCCGGTCGCACCGTTTCTGCCCAACCTCTGCCCGAAGAAACCATCGGGGGGGGAGGCCATGACTCACGCCTGGAGATCCAAGACGAAGCTGCCAAGGCCGCGGCGGTTTTGAATGAACTTCGTGAGGAGGAACGGCGAGTTATCCAGATGGCGGTTTATCAAGGGTTAACGCACGAGCAGATCGCCGCAACCACCGGCTTACCGATCGGAACGGTGAAGACGCATATCCGCCGCGGGCTGATCCGGGTGCGGGAACGTCTGTGTGTCGGGGAGGGAGGTGGGCAATGATGAGCGATCCTCGACGCGAACGGCTCGATGAGTTACTCGCACTTCAAGCGATGGAAGGATTGAGTTCAGACGAGGTGAGAGAATTGGACCAACTGCTGGAATTGTTTCCGCATGAAGACGCAGAAGCCCTCGAATTGGCTGCGGCCGCATTGCACCTGGCCATGAGTCCACCGCTGGAAGCGCTACCCGAGTCGGTGGCCGAGAAACTCTACGCCGCGGCCAATCGTTTCACCCCACGCCCCACGGTTCCGGCAACGAAAACGACCTCATCATCTCAATGGCTAGCGTGGTCCGGCTGGGTGGTGGCGGCCCTCTTATTGATCGCACTGGTGTCCACTCATTGGCCACGCCCGACCGATTCCTCGGCGCCGCCGCCATCGTTAGCCGAATTGCGGGATCAACTCAAACTCCGCGCTACCGAATTCGTAGGCCAGAAAAATCAGGTTGTCGCTACGATTGTTTGGAGCGACCAGGAACAAATCGGCTACATGGAAGTCCAAGGGCTGCCGCCTCTCGATCCGCAAGCAGGGACTTACCAGCTATGGATTGTGGATGGAGAGCGGCCGAAGGGTTCCCCTCCGGTGGATGGTGGGGTGTTCCGGGTCAATCCCGATGGCACGGTTCTTGTCCCGATTCGTCCGCCCATTCAGGTGAAAAAAGCCGCCGCCTTTGCCATCACCCGCGAAACTGATCCGGGTGGCGTCGTTGTCAGCCAGGTGAAACCAGAAGACTATGAAGTAGTGCTGACGAAGAAAAGCTAACAACTCCAACCACCCGCCAGCGCGCTGGCCGCGCCGCGGAGGCTTTCACAGCACGGCATGGCCATGCCCAGGATGGCATGGCCATGCCCAGGATGTCATCGGGAGACAACCGCGGGGGGCACGGCTGAGGCAAGATTGCGACGCAACGGTTTTTTCCGTCAGGCTTCAGCCGCTGCAGAATCAGCCGCTGCACAAATAGGAGGGGTTAATCGACGTATGGGTCGGCCCCGAGGTCTTGGAGCATCTCTTGACGTTGTTTGTCGTAGTGCATCAGGTCGAAGCGTTGGCGTTTGTGGCGGGCTTCGACGCGGCGTTGCGCCAACCGAAAAAGCGGAGCGAAGGCGTTCCAATCGCGCTGACCGCCAGCTTGGCCAAGGGCCATCAATTCGCGACGCTTGGCGGCGCCGAGTCCTTCGAGCAACTGATCTTCCAGTGACAGCAGGAATTGGGCACTGCCGGGGTCGCCTTGGCGGCCCGCACGCCCGATCAGTTGGCGGTCGATACGTTCGGCTTCGTGCCGTTCGGTACCGATGACGTGCAACCCGCCCGCTTCCGCCACGCCGGGGCCGAGCTTGATGTCGGTACCTCGACCGGCCATGTTGGTGGCCACTGTGACGGTTCCAGGCTGACCAGCTTGGGCGACCACTTCTGCTTCGTGTTGATTCTGCTCGGCATTCAACACCTGGTGGCGAATGCCGGCAGCCGTCAGTTTGGCACTGATTTTCTTTGAGGCTTCGACCGTACGGGTCCCGATCAGCACCGGTCGTCCTTTCTGGAGCATCTCTTGCGTGATTTTCACCACGGCGTTGAATTTCGCCTCTTCGGTAGGGTACACCTGATCGGGCAGAACCTGTCGGCGTGTGGGGCGATTGGTCGGTACAGCGGTCGTCCACAGGCGGTACACCTTGCGCAGTTCCCAAAAGTTCGGCATCAGCGTTCCCGACATCCCCGCGAGCTTCTCATAGAGGCGGTAAAAGTTCTGAAAGGTGATTTGTGCGGCATGCGAGCTAGGCATATTGATCGGCACGCCTTCTTTGGCTTCAACCGCTTGATGCAGACCATCGCGCCAATGGCGATCGGGCATGGGGCGTCCGGTGCCTTCGTCGATGATGATGATTTTGTTGTCGCTACTGACCATGTAGTGCTGGTCGCGGGCGAAGCGATAGTGGGCATGGAGGGCGCGCTCGACGGCCTCCAGGAGTTTATCCATTGCTTTGGCATGCTTGCCCGTAGGCGGGTTGGAGTAGCGGACGAGTTGTTTGCCGCTGTCGGTCAGCTCGATTTTGTCTTTCCGTAAATTCATCGTGAAATGCTCATCGCGACGCATCTGCCGCGCGAGTCGATCGGCCCATTTGAAGACGATTTGTTCTTCCGGTTCGGCCAGCCGCGTGGGATTGGCGATGATGAGAGGGGTTTTGGCTTCGTCGATGAAGATGCTGTCGGCTTCGTCGACAATGGCATAATGAAGGCTGCGCTGCACGCGCGGGTCCATGCGCACCCCCGAACCGATCCAGGCCGACCAAAACGGTGCTGTGGTCGCCTGCCCACCACGCACTTTCAGGCGATCACGCAAGAAATCGAAACCGAATTCCGCAGCGGTACCATAAGTGATGTCAGCCTTGTAGGCGGCGATGCGTTGGCTATCTTCCATCCGTTGTTGGAGAACGCCCACGGTCAGGCCGAGTTTTCGGTAGACTGGCCCCATCCACTCCGCATCCCGCTTGGCTAGATAGTCGTTGACGGTTGTGACATGCACGCCGTGGCCGGCCAGGGCATTCAAATAGGCGGGAGCCGAAGCCGAAACGGTTTTCCCTTCCCCGGTGGCTAATTCCACCAGGCCGCCGTAATGCATAATCACCCCAGCGGCCAGTTGGACATCAAAGGGGCGAATGCCCAACGTCCGTTGAATGGCCACACTCACCAGTCCGAAGGCTTCCGGTAAGAGTTTGTTGAGGTCCCACTTGCCCCGGGCTTGGCCCCGCAGTTGCATGCTTTTGGCCAGCAGTTTTTCATCGGAATAATCCCGAAACAAGTCTTCGTAATAGCGAATCCGTGGGATCAACAGTGCGGCTTTGGCCAAACGACGCTGCCACGGCCAACCAATCCGTGCCAACACCATATTGCGCGACCGACTCCCCAAGCGACCGGGCACATTCGCGATGGTCTGCCCGCTCACCTCTTCCGCATATGGGAGAGTTTCAGCCATACTCATGGCACCTTGTCCTCTGGCGGCAATGGCTCCTCTCCGTTTCATACTCCCCGGTAAGCCAAGAATTGGCAAGGTGAGTCGTGGTGTGGCGAATCGAGACGGGGGAAAGCAAAAAAAAACACGGGGTGGACAAGCCACCCCGTGTACCAAGCTTACTTACGGGTCCCGTCCATCCCTTCGGTAGCCTGGCAGCCTTAACCGTTCCCCCCTCGGAACGGAGAAAGCCCACATCGTGAGAATCCAACTGACAATGCTTTGACCAGTTGGGAAGGTCCTGGTGAATCAAGCTGTCATTCACTCAGAACATTTTCTACGTAGCTCATGGTTGGTGAGCATGCAAATGACCTGAGGAAAAAAATACAAAATTCCAATCGCGCCCTAGTCGCCAGTTCGGGCCGTACGGATTGATGGGAAGAATTGATGGGGGCGGGTTGCTACGGCGAGTTGGGTGAGGTTCACTCGCCGTGCCATGAGGGGGAGAGAATGGATCGGTCGAGGGTCGCGAAGTCGCCAACGGGGTCTGTTAGGGTTGTCCGCCGCGGAGACGGGGAGGTGGCGCGACTCCGTTTTGGTCCCATTCCGCCGGGATGGGGCGGCGCGATTCCTCATCGGCATAGTGCCAGTGACGGAGATTATCTTCGCCCAACTGCCACGAGAAGGCCGCTGGGCGGCCATTGACTTTGGTGGGGAAGTCGACTTCGCCAATGAGGTCGTCCACGAGATTCACACCCAGTCCGTTAAGTTCTTCCACGGCTGCGGCCAAATCCTTCTCGGCGTTCGCGATTTCTTCGGCCACTTGGTAGCGGCGTTGTCGTTCTTGCCAAGCCAGTTCGCGTCGATGGCGATCCAATTGTTGTTGTTCAGGCGTCAGTCGGTTCAATCGACGGCGAGTGTTGACAATGTCAGTCAGGATGCTCTTGATCAGAGGGAGCATCTGCCGAGCGGTGCGGAGGTCGAGAATGACCTCTTTTTTGCGCGGTTTGCCAGCGGAATTGCTGGCCCGGTTGGGCGTGTTGCTCATGGTGACTCCCCTTCAATGCGAAAAGGCACAAGGCCCTCTCTATTGCCATTCTAGAATCGCCCGTGGGCATCCGTACCAAACAGACGCGAATTTCTCAGTTCTGGTTCGTGGATATCTCCTTCTCAAATGGGATACCTCGACAGACCCAAAGGATTTTCACTTTTCCTCATTCGTTGTTACCTTGGCTCCTCTGAAAAGAGAAGGTCAGTTGTAGAGACAATTGCGCCGAAATTATCTGTCTAGCTTTGGATTCGCCGACTTGGGGGGGAGAGATGCAAATACAGGGATGCTATCGGTGCCGCCTTGAGAAATTATCGGCACCGTCGATGGAAGTACCGTGTCGCTGTTAGGGAGTCGTAAGCTGAGCAGTTACTTGTCCTTCCACAGCACGAAGGCTTCTAAGGCGAAGTATTCGGGGAGACCCAAGGCGTCGTAGGCCCGGGCGGTAGCGATGTTGCGGGC
Organism: Gemmata sp.; assembly: GCA_025055115.1. Classification (GTDB taxonomy): domain Bacteria; phylum Planctomycetota; class Planctomycetia; order Gemmatales; family Gemmataceae; genus Gemmata. Next base: position 16,591 of record JANWYJ010000041.1, on the reverse strand, counting down.
TTCAGCGCGTTGCCAGAATTCGCGACGGTCGGTGCCTCCGGGAAACATGGCCCGATCTTTTTGGCTCTGATGCCGGAAAATGGCTTGTTTTTTTCGCTCCAAGATCTCAGGTGACAGGGGAACAGCCATTTCGATTTCGTGGGCTTCCCATTCTTCCCAGGCCCCTTTGTAAAGCCACACGTCGGTATTTTGGCCTTGGGCGCGAATCCGTCGGACCGCGGCAAAAACGGCCTCCGCACACAGCCGATGCGTGCCATGAGGGTCACTCAATTCCCCCGCTACGTAGACCTGCGCAGGTTGGAGCCGGACCAAGAGGGCGACGATATCGTCGATGTCCTCCGGTTGAATGGGTTTTTTGGTCTTTGTGCCGGTTTGATAGAAGCGGAGATTGAGGAATTCGAGCTGTTCCGGCGGGATGCCACAGGCCAGCGCGGCAGCCCGGGCTTCGGTAGCGCGGATGAGGGCTTTGATCTTCAGCACTTCGGGGCTATCTGGCTCGCCGGGTTTTTTGTTGTCGAGAAACTGATAGACCCGCTCTTTGATGGTCCCGGCGCTGGATTGTTCGGCCGGGGTGCCGAAAACCTCTAAAAATTCATCAACAAAGTCAACAAAGCGGCGCGCGTCGTGGTCATACACCGCAACATTCCCACTGGTCATATAGGCGATGTGGACTTTGTGACCCTGTTCCACAAGGCGGATGATCGTTCCGCCCATCGAGATGACGTCGTCGTCGGGGTGGGGGGAGAAAACCAAGGCTGTTTTGACATCCTGGGGACCATGGACTTTGCCGGCAGGGTAGGGGGTGATGGTGGCCATGCGGTCGTGGAAGATCTCTTCGCCGATTTGTTCCGCCGGGCCTCGTTCCCGCAGCAGTTCGTAGAGGTGGTGGTCGCGGAAATCGTCGTCGTTGAGTTTTTGCAAGCCTTTTTTGGCGGTTAACGACAGGGTGACGACAGCTTTACGGACCAACTCGGGGGTCCACGCGCACGGACCGACTTCCCACGGGCGTTTGATCGCTGTCAGTTCGGCCGCGGCGGCTTCATCCAAGACAACGACCGCGTCTTTGTGTTCCTGCAAGAAACTGGCGGAAACCGCTTCTGTGGGGGGGTGCTCGACCGCTTTGTACACAATCCCCGCTTTATGTTCCCCAAAGGCCATCAAAAAGATGCGCCGGGCTTCCAATATACTGGCCACGCCCATGGTAATCGCATGGTGAGGGACATTTTCTTCGCCGAAAAAGCCATCGGCGGCGTCGCGGCGGGTGATGCTATCGAGTGTGACCAATCGGGTCCGGCTGTTCCGTGGGCTACCGGGTTCGTTGAACGCGATATGCCCGGTACGTCCTATTCCCAGAATTTGAATGTCGATCCCGCCGACAGCCTGAATTTTCTCTTCGTAGGCCATGCAGGCCGCATCGATTTCCTGGGGTTTCAACGTGCCATCGGGGATGTGAATATTGTCCCTGGGAATGTTGATGTGGTTGAAGAGGGTTTCATGCATCCAACGGAAGTACGAATGCGGGCTTTCCTTCGGCATGGGGTAGTATTCATCCAGGTTGAAGGTAATGACCCGCGAAAAATCCAGACCTTCTTCTTTGTGAAGCCGAATCAGTTCGCGATATAACCCGACGGGAGTGCTCCCGGTCGCCAGACCCAACACCGTCGGTTTGCCAGCCGCGTTGCGCGCACGGATCAGTTTGTCGATTTCCTGAGCCACATGTTTGGCTGCGGCAACCGCTGTGGGGAATTTCAGTGTTTTAATCCGTGTGTGTGGCAAATACTGCGGAGAACTCATGGAAGCGCCTTCAGCAATAACGAGGAAACCCAGCCTTGCGACCGCGAATACTGTGAATGGGTGTTGTAGCAGACCGTGCGGCGGGTGGGTATCGGTCGCCGAGCGGATCGCGTTTGCCGGCCAGACTGTGATCGCAGGAAGGTGGCAGCGGTAACGGTTGTAGCGGTGGAAACGGTCTTCTGACGGCAAACTCCAACGCCAGGGTGGTGAGAATCCTTCCCTCACGGTTTATGATAGGCCATCTCCGCACAATTTATGATGGGTAATCTGTACAGAATTTTCCGCGAATTGAGCTGCCAACGATGAAGCGTGACTTGTTCCTGTGTCTCATAGTCGCCACGGTCGTGGTGGAAAGTGCCCTCGGAGTTGCAGCCGGAGAGAAAGCACGATCCGACGGAGCGATGAAGTACCGGTTGGTCGGGCCGTTTGCCGGGGGACGCGTCAGCCGGGCCTGTGGTGTTCCAGGGGATCCCTTGACCTACTATGCGGCCACGGCCAGCGGGGGCGTTTGGAAATCGACGGATGGTGGACTGACTTGGAAACCCATCTTCGACGATCAGCCTACCAGTAGCATCGGCAGCATCGCGGTCGCCCCCAGTGATCCCAACGTGGTCTATGTGGGTACTGGGGAAGCGAACATTCGTGGCAACGTCTCGCCAGGGGCTGGTATTTTCAAGAGCACCGATGGTGGGAAAACCTGGCAGCATGTGTGGAAACAAATCGGCCAAATCGGCACTATCGCCATTCATCCGCAGAATCCGGACATTTGTTTTGCAGCCGTGCTCGGCCATGCCTTCGGCCCCAACCGCGAACGGGGTCTTTATCGCACTACGGATGGAGGGAAATCCTGGCAGTGCGTCTGCTTCCAAAACGATGAGACGGGGGCCAGTGATGTCTGTATCGACCCCAACAACCCACGAATCATCTTCGCCGGCTTCTGGCAAGCTCGGCGCCGACCCTGGGAGCTGACCAGTGGCGGTCCCGGGAGCGATCTGTTCGTTTCTCGCGACGGTGGGGAGACGTGGACATCATTAAAGAAAAATGACAAAGCTGCGAAAGGCCTTCCGCCCGGAATCTGGGGGAAAGTGAATATTGCCATCGCGCCCGCGGATTCGCAGCGAATCTATGCGCTTATCGAAGCCGAGAAGGGCGGACTCTTTCGATCCGATGATGGTGGGGAAACGTGGGCCCGCGTGAACGATTCGCGGCCCCTCCGCCAACGGGCGTGGTACTTCAACACGCTCACCGTTCACCCCACCCTTCCGGACGTGATCTTCGCACCGCAAGTGCCGCTATTGAAAAGCATCGACGGTGGCAAAACTTTCCAGCCCATCGCCAAAGAAGTTCATGCCGACCATCACGATCTGTGGATCGACCCGAAAAACCCCCAGCGCATGATCGATGCCAATGATGGAGGAATTGCCATAACTACTGATGGCGGAAAGACTTGGGCTACGCCAGCCTTGCCCATTTCCCAGTGCTACCATGTCAGCACCGACACCCGCCAGCCCTATCGGGTTCTCACCTGCATGCAAGACTTGGGCAGTGCCAGCGGCCCCAGCCGCACGCTCCTTTCTGGCGGCATTGGCCAAGGTGATTGGTACAACATCGGGGGAGGCGAAGCCGGCTATGCGTTCGCGGATCCGACCGATCCGAACATCGTCTATGCCGGCGAATATGGTGGCATCCTGACCCGCTACGACCATCGCACCGGACAAGCCCGCAATATCACCGTCAATCAATATAACCCCAGCGGCATCGATCCGGCCAAGATGAAGTATCGCTTCCAATGGACCGCCCCGATTCTCATTTCCCGGCACGATCCGAAAACTGTCTACCATGCGGCCAATGTCCTTTTCCGCACCCGTGATGGCGGCCAAACGTGGGACAAAATCAGCGGTGATCTGACCCGCGACGACAAACAAAAACAACAATGGAGTGGCGGCCCCATCACGGGCGACAACACCGGGGCTGAAGTCTATTGCACCATCTTCGCTCTGGCCGAATCGCCCCTCCAAAAAGGCCTCTTGTGGGTCGGGACCGACGATGGTCTGGTCCACATCAGCCGCGATGATGGCAAAACCTGGTCGAATGTCACACCGCACATTCCCGGCTTACCCGATTGGGGTACGGTCACCTGTATTGAAGCCAGTCCGCATGCGCCCGGTACGGCCTTTCTCGTGGTGGATAACCACCGCATGGACGACTACAAGCCGTATGTCTGGAAAACGACTGATTTTGGGAAAACATGGACCCGCATCACCGACGGACTTGCGACTACCACCCACGCCAAAGTGATCCGGGAAGACCCGAAAAAGAAAGGCTTTCTCTACCTGGGCACCGAACGCGGTGTGATGTTTTCCCCCGACGCGGGGGCCAGTTGGCAAAGTTTGCAGCTCAACCTACCTACGGTCCCGGTTCACGATTTGGTGGTGAAAGACAATGATTTGGTGGTCGGCACCCACGGCCGCAGCATTTGGATTCTCGACGATCTGACACCTCTGCGCGAACAATCTGCAGTGGGCCAGAAAGCCGTTCACCTCTTCACTGTTCAACCTGCCACCCGTTGGTACATCGGCTGGGGCGGCCCGACACGGGAATTCCTCCCCCGGGTAGCCGGCGAGAATCCCGATAACGGCGCGGTCATCTGGTTCCACCTAGACTCCAAGATTCAAGGCGAAGTGAAAATTGAGATTCTAGATGCCCAGAGTCAAGTGATTGCCGAAGCCCAAGGAAAGCTCCCCTCGAAAGCCACCTCTTCAGAAGCCGAATCTCCCGCGCAGTCCGAAAAAACGCAAAAGCCACGACAGTTCGAACCGCGTGTGGGGTTGAATAAGTTCGTTTGGGACCTGACCCACGATGGTGCCCAAACGATTCCAGAAGCCCCCGTGGATATGGGCGACCCGGGCCAACGCATCCCGGTAGCCCCGGGAGAGTACACCGTCCGGTTGACCGTAGCCAATCAAAAATTGACCCAGAAAGTGAAGGTTTCTCACGATCCACGCTTGGAACAAACGCTTCCGCCCACGCCGGAAGCGCTGCAGCAACTGCTCAGCGGCCTGAAGGAACAAGAAACGCTGGCCTTACGCGTTCGTGATCAGATTTCGCTCCTGGCCGACACCGTCCATCGGATCCGGGCACTCAAAAAACAACTCGATCTTCGCCAGGAACTACTGAAAGATCGCGACGATACCAAAACCCTACTCAAACTGAGCGAGGCGCTGGCCAAAAAACTCGACGAATTGGAAGGGCAACTCCACAACCCCAAGGCCAAAATCAGCTACGATATCTTTGCCCAAAAAGGTGGAGCTATGCTCTATTCACAACTCGCCTGGCTGTTAGCTAACCTAACCGATGGCGATGGAATACCCACCCAACCCCAAAAGGAGCTAGCCCTCGAATTGGAGAAGCAACTGACTAAACTCGTCGGACAGTTGGATACGATCACCGCCACCGATATTGAGAAGCTCAACACACAAGCTCAACAACTCGCAGTGCCGCAACTGTATGTTCCCCCAGCGAAAAAAAGGGCAGAAAATCCTCCCCAGAAAAAATAAAATGATCGCACCGCGCACACATCCTCACAGGAGGTCGAACATGGTGACACGCTGGGCCACGGTGGGCTTCGGACTCTGGCTGATAGCTCTTGGGGGTAGCGCCCAAGATCGGCAGGAAATCCCCAAGGACGTGATACCCTTTCAAGGATCATGGAAAGTCATAGAAGCCACCCGCGGCGGAGTTGCAGCCCCCAAGGAGTTGGTCGCGGAGATGAAACTCCAGTTTGAAGGAACAAAATTGACCGTGTTCGAGAAGAAAAGCGCTGAGAACGGCCAATTTGTGGTGAGTTCCCACAAAACCCCCCCGGAAATCGATATGATCAGCGCCAAGCCGGACCCCAGCACCGGCCAAATCGTGAAATCACTGGGGATTTATCAGTTCGACAAAGACGGAAAACTGGTTATTGTCTTTCACAAAGGCTCTGCCGCGGAACGGCCCAAAACGTTTGACGAAAAGACGGCGACCCGGTTGGTGCTGGAAAAAATGAAAGAATGATGAATTGCAGGCCGGAATAACCAAGTTTTTCTCATCGGGCGCTGACTGGTCAGACATCCCTGGCTGGTCAAAAGGCTGAATACTTCCCTATTCAAGCACCTTTCACCTTTCATGGGGTGCTGGCTGGTCAGCGATTGCTCATTCCGCCATTGCGTCGGCGGTGACGAAGGCCCCAACGATTGGTGGTGACGAAGGCCACAACGGAGTTTCCTCTCAACTGCGAAGTGGGTTAAGATAACCGAACCACCGGATGCGCCGGCGGCTCTGAATTAGAAACAATATCGAGTGTCAGTCACTCGGTACGAAACGACAACGACCATTACCTCCGCGCACCATGACCCGCGATCGCGTAACTGAAGACGCTCAAGCTCTTTTCACCCGAGGACATCAAGCCCTCGATGCCGGTGATTACCATGAGGCTGTCGAGTGTTTCTCCCGGGCGATCCGTTTGCGTCCGGATGTGTCCGTGGGCTACCGCTTTCGCGCGTATGCCTATTTGGAGATGGGCGACCGCATTCGTGCCCTCAACGACCTCGACCAGGCTATTCGCCTCAAACCCGACGATGCTCAAAGCTATGCAGATCGGGCGGCGGAACTGTTTGTCCAACGTCAGTTTGATCAGGCGATCGCCGACTGCGACCGCGCCTTGAAGCTGGATCCGTCCCGGGTTTCGCTGCTGGCTCTGCGGGCACGATGCCATGCCGATCGGGGTGATACGGAATCGGCCCTCAAGGACTTCGCGGCAGCGATTGCGGGCGATCCTGCCCATGCGGCCACCTACCGCTTGTGGCGAGCTGAACTCTATTTCGATCTGGACGACTATTTTCCAGCGATGGCCGATGTCGACGCGGTGCTGGCCGCCCAACCCCAGAATGCGGAAGCTCTGTATCTGCGCGCCAGCATCCTCCAACAGAACGAAGATTTCAGCAAAGCCATCGACGACTATACCGCGGCCATAGCCATCCAACCCGATCACGCCTTCGCCTGGTTGGGGCGAGCGATCTGTCGCTACGTCAAGAAGGATTACACCGGGGCCATCGCCGATTGCGACGCATTCCTGAAACTGATGCCCGGCGTCGTGCGCGGGTATGAGGTTCGCGGTAATGCCCGCAAAGCCCTTCATGATCTGGAGGGCGCTTTGGCCGACTTCAATGAAGCCGTCCGCCTGGCACCAACGGCCGCGGTGCCGTTGAACTATCGTGCCAGTGTGTATTACGCCATGAAAAAGTACGGCTTGGCCATCCGCGACCACATGGAAGCTCTCAAACGCGATCCACGCAACGCCGCCACGTTCAATCAACTGGCCTGGGTGTGGGCGACATGCCCAGACCCCGATGTGCGCAACGGCACCCGGGCGCGGGAATGCGCAACTCGGGCTTGCGAATTGACAGAATGGAGCGAACCGGGCTTCATCGACACCCTGGCGGCCGCCTGTGCCGAGTGCGGGGAATTCGATGATGCGATCCAATGGCAAGAAAAAGCCCTCGAGATGGTCAGTGAACCGGAACGCAAGGCCGACTACGAGTCCCGCTTGAAGCTCTACCGCGCGGGTCGCCCCGCCCGGGTCGTTGGCAGTGCTGACCAGTGATACCCCAATGATACCCGACAGCCCATTCCTCGCGCCGACACTGTTGCCCGAAGACTCCAGCGGCGGTTCTCGGGGCCATTGGCCCCATCACCCATCACGTTCCACGGGGTGAGCCGCTTTCGACGGCCAACGTGCCAAGTCTTGTCGGGACTTGCACTATCGTCCAACGTTCTTGGTGAGGTCAACTGAGATTCCTTCTTTGCTCTCAGTTGACCATACTAGGTCACATGCCACGTATTCACCAACTACCGCCGGATGTTGTCACCAAAATCGCAGCCGGGGAAGTCATTGAGCGGCCCGCATCGGTGGTCAAGGAGTTGCTGGAAAACTCCATCGATGCCGGGGCCAGCCGTATCGACATCGACCTCGAAGCTGGGGGCACGGAACTGATCCGTGTGGTCGACGACGGTTGCGGTATTGAGCGGGACGATCTGCCACTGGCCTTGGCCCAACACGCCACCAGCAAATTGCGTAGCGCCGATGATCTGTTTCGGATTGGCACTATGGGCTTTCGCGGCGAGGCCCTGGCCAGTATCGCGGGGGTGGGGCAAGTGTTACTGCAATCGCGACCGCCCCACGCCACCAGTGGGGCGGAATTGCGCTGTGATGGTGGGGTTCTCGGCCCCATCAAACCCTGGAACGGCGCGCCGGGTACACGGATCGAAGTAAAGCACCTGTTCTACAACGTCCCGGTACGCAAGAAATTTCTCAAAAGCGTCGCCACCGAATTGGGGCATGTCTGCGAAACGGTCACGCGGATCGCCCTCGCTTATCCCACGCTCCATCTCACACTCCGCCACAATGGCCGGCTGGTTTACGAGATTCCCGCAGGTGCTGGTTGGCTGGACCGGATTGCCCTCTTCTTTACAGACGAAGTACGGGCGGCCCTCTATGAGATCGACTCCGGCGAAGGCCCACTGCGTGTGCGCGGCTTCATCGCCGACCCAAGGTGTGACCGCGGTAATCCCAAGCTCCAGTATTTTTTCGTCAACGGCCGGTGGATTCGCGATCGCAGTCTGGCGCATGCTCTCCAGGAGTCGTACCGGGGGCTACTGATGACAGGCCGTTACGCAGTGGGATTCTTGTTTTTGACGGTGCCACCGGATCAAGTCGACGTCAATGTTCACCCCACGAAGGCGGAGGTACGGTTTCAAGAGAATTCCTTGGTTTACTCTCTGGTGCGCAGTACGATCAAACACCGCTTATTGCGGGAAAATCTGATTCCTCAACTCACGGTGCCGCAAGAACCCGAAGCCCAGGAACGGCCTCCGGCCCGTGAGGCGTCCACGGAACCCAAGCCTTCCGCGGCACCGCCTCGGGAGTGGCGGGAATCCCCCCCGGTTCCCAAGGATGTACGTTCCAACGCCGCGGGGCTGTCGACCGATGATCCGAACACGTTGCGCTCTTCACCGCGATGGCATTCACCGCCCACAGCGTCGTTGTCCCCAGACCCGGCCACCGCGCACGATCCCCCGTCTTCGCTTCTTGCCCAAGTATCCCCAGATCAGCCAGCAGTGGCGGATGAGGCTTCGTGGGGAGCTGATCCACGTTCCCAAATCGCGGATACTCGACCACCTACGGCAACCGCCGCGGCCATCGCTCACAACCCGCCGTTGATGATGCCCACCTCTTGGCCCGGGGCCACTGCCTTGCCTGGATCGTCCCTCGGGGCCGCAGTGCCGTCGGTCCCGGCATCGCCACGAGGATCAATACCTTTCTCAGCTGCAACGATGGCAGAAGCCCCAGCGCACCGGGAAGGGGCGAAAGCCACTGCGCCCAGCGTGATTCAACTGCACGACTCGTATCTAGTGCTGGAAACACCCGACGGGATGTTGGTGATCGACCAACACGCTCTGCACGAACGTATCCTCTACGAGCAATTGCGTTGCCGTGTGCGCGATGGACAGTTGGAAGTGCAACGGTTGTTGATTCCCGAGCCGATCGATCTGCCTGCGGAGCAAGCCGCGTTGGTGTTGGAAACGGCTGAGGCATTGCGCGAATTGGGTTTGGAAGTGTCCGAGTTTGGCGGGAATACGATTCTGCTGTCGAGCTATCCCACATTGCTCAGTCGCCGGCCGCCGCATGAGGTTCTCCGCGGTGTGATTGATCATTTACTCACGCAGGAACGGCCACCCACCAAAGAAGCTCTGTTGCATTTGTTGATGGCCACGATGGCTTGCAAAGCGGCCATCAAAGCGGGCGATAAACTGTCACCGGAAGAGATGACCTATCTGCTGAATCTCCGGGCCATGGCCGAGAACAGCCACCATTGCCCACATGGTCGGCCGACGTCGTTACTGTTCCACCGGGCGGAGCTGGACCGGCAATTCCGTCGCACTGGAACGAGCCGGCGGACCGATTTTGAAGGTTGATGCCGCAAAGGAGAATTTCTTCCTGGAGTATCCGCGCTAGACTACATTTCACCCCAGCACTGAGCTACACTGAAGTGCATCGCTGCCCGCCGAAGGATCCCTCCGACTATGAAGCACTTCCTGCGACTTGCTGGACTGACAGTATTTGTGGTTTTGAGTCTGGTGGCTACGGCTAAGGCTGTCATCACCAAGCTGACGCCGTTGGCTGAGGTTTTAGAGAGTGAACAGTATATCTTCACGGCCAAGGTGGAGAAACTGGACCCCGAGAACAAGCAACGCCCCACGGCGATTTTCCAACGCGACAAAAACCTCAAGGGGGAGGCCCCCTTCGATCGCCTGGCGGTCAATATGACCGGAGATGCCGAGGCCCAGAAAGCGGGCGATACCCAGGCCATGTTCGACCGCTTGGATACTTCGCGCACACTGGTTTTTTTTGTCCGGAAACAAGGCCGGTTGTATAACGCCAAAGTTTTCGTCGAGGGAACGTGGTTCTCGATCTACGGTACCACCGATGCCGATGGGAAAACCGTCCGCTGGGCCTTTCTCCACGGCGAACCGTACTTGCGCCGTACCTTCAAAGGAACCAGTGCCGAGTTGGTTCAGATCATTCAGGATTGCCTGGCGAAAAAAGTGAAACCACCCGAGCCGGACGAGAAGGAAAAACCGGGTTATGGTCCGGTGGTCGAGAAGAAGTCCGGTTGTCGCACTCCGCACCACCAGCCACTCCCGGCGGTCCAGCGCCAGCGGCTGGTCGGAAACCGAGGGTGTGGGTTGTTGGCTGTTATTCCGACCGTGGTATTTGTCGGGCCGTTGGCGGTGATCGCCGCGGTCTTCCCCGGCTTCTTTTCGCTGGTGGCCATCGCTTTGAAGCGGTGGCGTGCATTTCTGGTGATCGCCAGCATCAATAGTACCCTGGCGCTGTTGTATTGGCTCATCTTTTCGTTCCGGCCGCAGTGGCTGCCGGCGGGAATGTGGGTGTCTCCGCGCTTTGTGACAATCTACCTGATGGCGATAGCCTTCGTCGGTCTGATTTGGGCGGGACGGCGCTACCGGCGCATGGCGGCAAGCGATCCCACCATCACCGCGATCCCCACGCGGAAGGAATTGCTGTGGTTACTCGGCCTTACGGGCTTGGTCGGTGCTTGTACCGCCCTGACCGCCTGGTTCGCCAACTGGGAAGCCACTGTGGATATCCCCATGCGGGAATTCACCTTCATCGGCATCGCTCTTCTGGCGGCCACGCTCTATAGCGGCTACCGGCGCCTGACACGCCACGACGATACCCCCTCGGATACGCAACTGCCTATGCGGATGAGCCTTTCGGGAGAATCAGTGGCGATGGCGGTGTTGGTGTTGTGCAGTCTGGTGACCGTCTTACAAACCGTTCCGCCCCCCACGATGCTGACGCGCAGCGATGACATCACCCGTGGTGATGCCGAAACCCCCATCGGTCCGCGACTGGTCGGCGAACCCACCATTTTTGAAGCCCAGGAAGACGGCCAGGCCCAACCGGAGTTCGGCCGCGTGATGTCCAACCTCACCCTCCACGGCGACCGGTTGTACTTCGGCGCTGATCTTGGCTTACAGGGTGGGCGTATTCTTGGCATGAATCGCCACACCGGTAAGCTGGAGTGGACCTACGACGCTCCAGGAATGTATTCCGTCTACTGCACGCCCACCATTGCCAACGGCAAACTGTATTGCGGGGAAGGAACACATTTCGATAAAGGCTGCCGGCTGTTCTGCGTGCATCTTGGCAACGGTCAGGATGCGTGGGACGAACCCTTCCGTACTGCCAGCCATACCGAAGGTGCTCCGACCGTCGTCGCGGGGAAGGTCTATTTCGCCGCCGGTGACGATGGATGCTATTGTGTCGATGCCCAGACTGGAGCGAAACTCTGGCAATTCCCCGGCGGCCAGGACAAGGGAATTCACATCGACGCTGCGCCGGCCGTCAGCGGTGATCGGGTGTTTGTCGGTAGCGGCTTATATTCGTTTGTCGCGGTGGCCCTGGAGGCCAACACGGGGCGTGAAATATGGCGTACCGACCTGAAGTACCGCGCTTTTGGTGCCCCATTGTGCCGCTTTGGTAAAGTGTTTTTTGGCGTCGGGACCGGGAATCTCGGTTCGGATATCGCGGATTATCCGGAAGAAGGCGGAAGGTTGGACAAGGAAGTCGGTGGAGCCGTGGTTTGCCTCGATGCTTCGAGTGGGCGTGAGGAATGGCGCTACCCACTGCCCAAGGGTGTCCACACCGGGTTGGCTGCAGACGCCTTCACCCTCTACGCCGGTTGCCGCGACGGTAGCGTCTACGCGATCGACCGGACTAGCGGCAAACTGCGCTGGCGAACCACCATCGGCGGCGCAGTTCTCAGTTGCCCTACGGTCGCTGAAATGGGCGGTTATCCCGTCGCGGTCTATGCCGTGTCGCAGGAAGGGTTGGTGGTTTGCCTGAATCCCCACACGGGGGCCATCTGTTGGCAGAAAGCGCTACCGAACTACCGCTGGGACGGTGCCGCTACCGGCGCCGTGACGTGTTCGCCCACAGTCGTTTCCACCCTCACCCCCACCGGCAGCCGCCGGACCATTTACATTGGGGCGATGACGGTCGATGAGGTCAACCGCAAGCGGATAGCCATTTTCCGATTCGAGGACGCTTTGGGAGATTAAACGGCTGCTCAGAGCGAGGACACCATCGGTACTCCTTTCCATTTTCCGATTTCCGATTCGAGGATGCTTGGGGTGATTCAACGAGGTCAGGGTGTCTGCCGCCGCTGACGAGAATTTGAACACCTCCTTGGCGTGCCGCTAGTGAATCCTACGGGTGCTGTTCAGAACGAGAATCTTGGTGGCCCGGAGTACTGCCTCCAAAGTAGGCTTTGTCGCGTTCTTCGTAGCCGGTGTAGCCGAGAAGATCGTAAAGCTCCTGCCGGGTTTGCATCCGCGACACCTGGGCCTTCTGCGTACCGGTGGCGTGAAGCGCGCGAAGCATCTCTTCCGCGGCCTTCATCGCCACACGAAACGCCGTCAGAGGGAACAGAACGAGCCGGTAACCCATCTGCCCGAGGGTCGCCACATCGAGCAGGGGCGATTTGCCAAATTCGGTCATGTTAGCCAGCAGCACTGCTCCCGGCAGGGCCTGCGCGAAGCGGGCGAATTCGTCGGGTGTTTCCAGAGCTTCGGGAAAAATAGCATCAGCGCCAGCGTCGAGGTACATCCGGGCACGCCGGACCGCGTCGTCGAATCCGTGAACCGCTTTGGCGTCGGTCCGGGCCATGATCACGAAATCGGGGTTCCGCCGCGCCGCGACGGCCGCACGAATTTTGGCCACCATCACTTCTGGCGCAACGACGGATTTGCCCGACAAATGCCCACAACGTTTAGGGAATTCTTGATCTTCCAAGTGAATCCCCGCGACACACGCGGCTTCCAACAGTCGCACCGTCCGTTCGACGTGAAGAGCTTCGCCAAAGCCGGTATCAGCATCGCACAGAAGGGGCAGTTGGGTCGCCTGTGTGATGGCTTGAGCTGCTTGCACGAATTCGGTGAGGGTCAGCAGGCCAATATCCGGAACACCGGTGCTTGCGGAGAGGGCACCGCCCGAAAGATAGACGGCGCGAAAACCGATGCGTTCGGCCAGCTTGGCTACCAGAGGATTGAAAACCCCCGGCAAAGGGAAGGGGGCAGTGTTCCAAGCATCCCGCAGCCGCCGCCCGGGAGATCGTGGGTCCATCACCGGCATCCTCGAAGGTTGGGAAAACTGGTTTCATCATAGGTGTCTGACGATGTCGCGGGAAGAATTTTTCGAAGTCGGAAAATTGTCGGAAGTCGTTGCATATCAAGGCTTCTGGAACGAAAACGCGAAAGAATTGGGACTATGGCGTGAACCGGAACCTTGACAGTTGGTGTCAGTCACTTACAATCCTCAATGTGCAATCCCACCCAATGAGGTGTGCATGAACACGACGCCGTTGTCGTTCTCAACAATCGGAATTCCGCTGACAAGCGGATAGCTCTCATCGACAACGGGATTGTTGGATGGGGGCCAAACCAAATCGGTTTGGCCTTCGCGTTTCAAGGGCATACTCATGGAGATGGTGTTGCGCGTATAGCTCAGTTGGCTAGAGCGCAGCTCTGATAAAGCTGAGGTCCTTGGTTCGAATCCAAGTACGCGCACACGGTTGGCGGCACACAGGCGGGGATGTAGCTCAATTGGTAGAGCGCCTGCTTTGCAAGCAGGAGGTCAGGGGTTCGATTCCCCTCATCTCCACCTCGGAAGTGATTGTCGGCAACCCCTGGGAAAATGTGGAAATCATCAGACCGACCCGATTCCGAGTCTGAGGGTCGATGATGAGGATCAGCGGTGTCGGTGATTCACCCCCAACGGCTCACGAGCTACCGCGACAACAAGGACAACAAGCAGAAACGAAAAAAAAATCGCGGTGAGGGTTGACAACGACACGAGGGCCTTATAAGATTCCTACCCCAGACGCAAGTTGCTGTCTTACATAGACTTGCAACGCTCTGGGAATACGAGCGACCAGGACGAAGCACAACCTTCGCCATCGGTAGCTCGCGCCAAGAAGCGGAAGGCTTCGCTGGCTGGTAATGTGCTGGCTGATAAAATTGGCTGGTCAATCGGTCTTTGACAACACGGTAAGCAAGTGAAGTTGCATCTGTGACTCGATGCTACCTTCCGATGGGCAACCGTCGCGGTAAAAGCACGTCATTTATCGTGCGCCGCCGACGAATGGCCAAGAAGGTAGAATTGGGTTCACAACAAGACACGAGCCTTAGAACGAGAAAGGCAACATCGTCTCACCCAATTTGGCCCAGTTGCTTTGAGATTGGCAGATTGGGAAGTGATGCTAGCTGGTAGGTGTTCGCGGCCGATGCTTGTGGTGACACGAGTGGAGGAAGCGAACAAAGCGGCCAAGCTAGTAAGAGCGTGTGGGGGATGTCTTGGCGCCAGAAGGCGAAAGGGCGTGGAAGACTGCGAAAAGTCCGGGGGAGCTGTCAAACGAGCTTTGATCCCGGAATACCCGAGCAAACCCGGGGAACTGAAACATCTCAGTACCCGGAGGAAAAGAAAGAAACCTCGACTCCGTCAGTAGCGGCGAGCGAACGCGGACCAGCCCAAACCACGGGGGTAACTCTGTGGGGTTGTAGGACCACGGCGGACCCGAGCTTCTAGCAGAATGGTCTGGAATGGCCAACCACAGCGGGTGAAAGTCCCTTATGTGAAAGAAGCGGAGGCCTAGTGGGATTCCTGAGTACGACTCAACACGTGGAAGTGAGTCCGAATCGGCGGGGCCCATCCCGCAAGGCTAAGTACTCTCTGGCGACCGATAGCGAACCAGTAGCGTGAGCGAAAGATGGGAAGAACCCCGATAAGGGGAGGATACTGAACCTGAAACCACATGCTTACAAGCGGTGGGAGGGCTATGGCCTTCGGGCAATGCCTGACCGCGTGCCTTTTGCATAATGATCCGGCGACTTACCGTACCCAGCAAGGTTAAGCGCCTTTGGCGCGTAGCCGAAGCGAAAGCGAGTCTCAAACGGGCGTGAAGTTGGTTGCGGTAGACGCGAAACCACGTGACCTACGCATGGCCAGGATGAAGTGGGGGTAACACCTCATGGAAGACCGAACCCACTAGTGTTGAAAAACTAGGGGATGAGCTGTGTGGGGGAGTGAAAGTCTAACCAAACGTGGAGATAGCTCGTTCTCTCCGAAATAACTTTAGGGTTAGCGTTCGGATAGTTGCCGTTGGGGGTAGAGCGACTGATTTCGAACGGGGGCCTACCCGGCTACCCGTCGAAGCCAAACTCCGAATACCAACGGACCAAGTCCGGGCAGCTAGACGGTGGGGGATAATCTTCATCGTCGAGAGGGGAACAGCCCAGATCACCCGCTAAGGTCCCCAAGTCGTGCTGAGTGCGAAAGGAAGTTGGACTCCAAAGACAGCCAGGATGTTGGCTTAGAAGCAGCCACCATTTAAACAACGCGTAATAGCGGACTGGTCGAGGAGTCCTGCGCCGATAATGAACGGGACTCAAGCACGACACCGAAGCGGTGGGTAGCAGCAATGCTACGGTAGGAGAGCGTTGCGTGCGCGGCGAAGTGGTACGGACAACGAGCCATGGAGCGCATGCAAGTGACTATGCCGGAATGAGTAGACGATAAAACGGGTGAGAATCCCGTTCGCCGTAAGCCTAAGGTTTCCTGGGGAAGGTAAATCCGCCCAGGGTTAGCCGGTGCCTAACGCGAGGCCGAAAGGCGTAGCGGATGGGGAGCAGGTTAATATTCCTGCGCTCCTCGCACACAACGGGACGCCGCATCACGGTTGTGCAGGCTCACTAGATTGCCTCAGGGCGTTTATGATCCCGATATCAACCACGACGCGGCCAAGAAAACCGTGCGAGAAACCGTACTAAAACCGACACAGGTAGGCGAGATGAATATTCTAAGGCGCTCGAGAGAACGCTCGTGAAGGAACTCTGCAAATTAACTCCGTAACTTCGGGAAAAGGAGTGCCCCACCCCGGTGGGGTCGCAGTGAAAAGGCTCTAGCGACTGTTTACTAAAAACACAGGTCTGTGCGAAGGCGTAAGCCGCTGTATACAGACTGACGCCTGCCCGGTGCTGGTAAGTTAAGGGAGAGGGTTAGCCGCAAGGCGAAGCTCGCAACCGAAGCTCCAGTAAACGGCGGCCGTAACTATGACGGTCCTAAGGTAGCGAAGTTCCTTGTCGGGTAAGTTCCGACCTGCATGAATGGCGTAACGAC
>JANWYJ010000038.1 GCA_025055115.1 Gemmata sp. | reverse complement strand
GCACGTTTATCTGCCCCTCCGCTCCCGGCGGCATTGATCGGCGAACCAGTGGAACGTTCACATTCGTTATCCCGATGCCCTTCCAAAATCTTGCGGTTACAGACTACGCCACTTGCAGCGCGATCAACCCTGGCTCCATCACGTTCTTCGGTTATCCGGCCAGTACCACACAAGCCGACACCTACAGTGCCATGCAACCGCACATCGAAGCTCCACCGCCGCTATTGGCCCAACTGGGTGTTCCGGCATCGCGGCCCAACCCCATCACCGCGATCACCGATGGCACGAGCAACACGATTCTGTTGTGCGAAGACGCGGGCCGACCGGGCTTCTACCGTGGCGGGCAATTCATCAACAACAATCGCAACGACGGCGGCTGGGGAAACCATGAAAACGACTACGGTCTCGATGGCGCTGTGAGCAAAACGAACGACGCTTCCCCTGGCAATTGTGTCATCAACTGCCACAACAACAACGAAACCTACTCCTTCCACTCCGGCGGGGCTATGCATGTCTTCGCCGATGGCAGCGTCCGTTTCATTCGCGAAACGATCGCGCCACAAACCTACGCAGCCCTCATCACCGCCCGCGGCGGCGGTCTGACTGTGGCCGAAACCAGCCCCAACACCGACTGACCGCGCCACCCGGGGGCGACGGTTGGACCGCTGCCCCCGCAGCCGCGCTGGTCCTTCTTTGCCCCCTGACGGACCTTCTTTGCCCCCCTAACGGGCCGACCCTATGACGATGGCACGCTCCACCGCGCTAGGACTTTTTCTTGTTACAATCCTGCTGACAGTCGGTTGTGGCGGCAGCGGACGGCCCCCGGCCATCCCCGCCGGCGGCAAAGTGACGTACAAGCAGAACACCCCGCCCGTGGGGGCCTTAGTCGTCTTCCACCCAGCGACGTACGACCTGGAAAAGCAGATCGGGGGCAAACCGGTCGGGAAAGTCCGTGCCGATGGCACCTTCACCCTGACCACCTACGAGGAAGGCGATGGTGCCCCCGAGGGTGAATATGGCGTCACCATCGACTGGCGCGGGGAACCCAAGCCAAGCAAACTCAGCCTCACCAGTGAAGGCGGCGAGGGGCTTGGCAGCGGCCCGCCACGGCTCAACCCCAAGTACAGTAACCCGCAACAACCCTTTACCAAAGTGATGGTCAAAAAGGGGGAAGCCAATCAATTCACCTTCGAAGTCGATTAGCGCGCTGGCGGTGTGCAACCGGGCCTCATCGCCCGCACACCGGCCTCATCGCCCGCACACCCTTACGGAAAACACCCTAACAACCCAGCTCACCGGCCCGACCGCAACGCCACCCGCCGATCGAGACGACCGGTGAGCTACGGGGAATCAGCGGGCAATTCCCCCACGTCCAGTATTTCCCACGGCCGGTCGCCGATTGAGACGACCGGTGAGCTACGGGGAATCAGCACCGCGGCCGGGTTCGCTGCAGCGACCGGCTCGGCGATACAGCCCTACCCAGGCTGCCCCGCCGAGCCATCGGCTGGGGAACCACCGGTTCTGACCATCTACCCACCGAACCCCGAAATGCTCACCCACCTCGGCGACCAACAGCAACACACATAGCCAGTGTAACGCCCCACCGACACCCACCAACGCGGCCCAAACAGCCGCCCCAAGGCCCAACACCAGGCTACACAGACCCACAACGTAGCAACCGACCAGCCACACGCCACAGCGACGCCCGATGGCCGGGAACGACCACAGCCGGGCCGTCCAGAACCCACACGCGGCGACCGTCCCGACCAGCAGACCGCCGCCGAGGATACGGGTCGGGGCCGGGAGTTGGCAGGCTGCGACCACCGCCCCGACCATCCCACTACAGATTGACCCGACGGCGATGGCACCCAGCCGCCGTCGGAACGTCTGACGCATCCTGTCACACCCCCGCGGAAAGTTTGGCGAGTAATATTCGGACAAGAATACTCGCTGCCGGAACGTCTGACGTATCCTGTCACACCCCCGCCCTTCCGACGCCAAACCGGCATTAGCGGCGATCACCGCTTATCTACCGTTGTCTACATGAAGTAGCGTACTTCTTCTTCCAAAGCCAAACCTTCTTCCGACGCCAAACCGGCAATAGCGGAAATCGCTGCGGCATCTGTTGCCCATCTGCTCAGGCCAATGCCCCACCGAACCGTGGCGATTGAGCTGGACGCGATGGTCGTCCGTCCGAGTTTTGGTGTCGCACGAATCTGTCTAGCACAGGGATTTCCGAGTATTTTCCATTGACAAATCTGTTTCTTTTTTTGAAGCTAATAGCGCAAGTCGTAACCTCATTTTTTCTCTCCCGGAGCCACTCTATGGATTGTGTTCTACGCCGAGTGATGAAACGCGGATTCACGCTCATCGAACTGTTGGTGGTGATTGCTATTATCGCCATTCTCATCGGGTTGTTACTGCCAGCTGTACAGAAGGTCCGCGAAGCTGCCGCCCGTATGCGGTGCAGTAACAACCTCAAGCAAATCGGCATTGCGCTACACAGTTTCCACGACGCAATGGGTTACATTCCGCCGTGGGGCTTCAACTTCGATCCGGCCCCCTCGGGCAATCCGCTTGGGCCTCAGACCCAAGGTCACCCCCCGCACACCTACTTGCTGCCCTACATTGAGCAAGGGAATATCCTGGTGGGGACGAACTTGAATCTGTCGGTCATTGATCCCCGCAACTGGCCGCCACCGTGGGGAGCCAATCCCAACGTGGCGCAAAAAGTGCGGATTTACATCTGCCCCTCGGCTCCGGAACGCACGCTCGACTACCGCCCGTACTTCGTACAACAAGGGGTTCCGGATGCCCGTGCCCCCTTCGTCCTCGGCGAAACCGACTACGCGGTGGTCCGGGGTTATCACAACAACTTCCGCAACGCTTGCGCGACGACCAGCCCGCTGGCCCCCTCCACCGGTTCCAGCACCGGGGCCGATAATGGCGGCATGTTCGGCATCTACGGGGGTATGCGCAACGGCTCACTTTTTGTGGGGGCCATCAAGTTCGATGGTATCACCGACGGCTTGTCGAATACCATCGCCTTCGGCGAAGACGCGGGCCGCCACCAGGTGTACGCGCGGGGCCGCGCGGTGATGCCCAATGGGCCGGGTGAAGCGGGTTGGACCCTCAACGCCGCCTACGCCGACAACAACACAGCCATCTTCATCCGTGGGTTTGACGCCACCGGCACGGTTCGCGATGGCGGCTGCGATGCCATCAATGCCAACAACGTGAACCAATTCTACTCGTTCCACCCCGGTGGAGTGATGACCCTTCGCGGCGATGGCTCGGTCCAATTCCTGCGAAACGGTACCCCCGCCGGTGTTGTCGCGGCTCTCGCCAGCCGAGCTGGCGGTGAAGCCTTCACCGACAACTGAACCGCCCCACAATCCCCGGACCGGTCTACAACGACCGGTCCTTTTTTCTTCCTCCACCGCTTTTTTTTCGTCTTCCTCCCGAAAGAAATAGGTAGCACTATGCGAATGTTCGGTTGGGCGCTTGTTCTCCTCAGTGGCCTGGGGCTTTCCTGCTCGCCCTCCGGGGAAAACTATCACCCGGTCAAAGGTAAAGTGCTCTACAAGGATGAACCCTTGGCCGGGGCGTTGGTCACCTTTCACCCCAAAGGCCGAACCGACCTGAAAACGGTGGTCTCGACCGCGCTAACTCAGGACGACGGCACCTTCTCCGCCCAAACGGGAGATAAAGCCGGGATGCCGACCGGTGACTACGTCGTGACGATCATTTGCTCGGAAACAGTCAAGCCCAAAGCCGGCGTCATCACCACCGGCCCACCGGAAACCCGCGACAGACTGAATGGTGCTTACGCCGACAAAGAGAAGTCGACGATCCGCGTCACGATCAAAGCGGGTGAGAACCAACTCGAGCCGTTCCACCTGAAGTGACCCCCAACCCCACGCCGATAAGGGACTCGGAAACCCGGGCGTCTGTATCCCGGGTCCGACCGACATTGCACCTCGGATTGCGCACCGTAAGATGCTAGAAACGCGGATCGTCCGCGCCTCCTCAACCTGCAAGCCGCTTCGCGGGAAAGGCTCGTTTTGATGGGCAAAACTCTCGACCGTCACGCGGAAAGCGATCTGGTGCCATCGTGGAAACTGCACGACGCCTTCGAAACTTACGGCGTCAAAAACTGGGGCAAAGGGTATTTCGGCATCAACAAACTTGGTCACGTCACGGTTCACCCGGATAAAGACCCGGAACGGTCCATCGATCTCAAAGAATTGGTTGACCAAATCCGCGCCCGGGGTATCCAACCGCCGCTATTACTGCGCTTCACCGACATTCTGCGCCACCGGATTGGGGAAATCGCCGCGGCGTTCGAGAAATCGCGGACCGAGTTCGGTTATACCGGGGAATACCACTGTGTTTATCCCATCAAGGTCAACCAACAGCGGCACGTGGTCGAAGAAGTGGTCAGCTTTGGCAAAAAATACGGCTTTGGCCTCGAAGCGGGCAGTAAGCCGGAGTTGCTGGCGGTTCTGGCCATCACCAACGGCTTGGATACGCCGATTGTCTGCAATGGCTTCAAAGATGATGAATTCATTAAAATGGTGGTTTTGGCTACGAAAATCGGCAAGCGCATCATTCCGGTGGTAGAGAAGTTCACCGAGTTGGAACTGCTTGTCAAGTACATGGAGGAAATTGGAGTTCGGCAGCCGTTGGGGGTGCGTGTCAAGTTGGCCAGCCGGGGCAGCGGCCGGTGGCGTGGCAGTGCCGGTTACCGGTCGAAGTTTGGTCTCACTTTGACGGAAGTTCTGGAGGCATTTGAATTTCTGAAAGCTCGCGGCCTGGACGATTGCCTGCAGATGACCCACTTCCACATGGGGTCGCAAGTTTCGGACATTCGCAAGGTCAAGGATGCTTTGGCGGAAGCGGCGCGGATTTATGTGGAGCTGTATCGGTTGGGGGCGGGGTTGAAGTACATCGACGTCGGTGGCGGATTGGGGGTGGATTACGACGGCTCGCAAACCGCGTTTGAATCGAGCATCAACTATACCCTCCAAGAATACGCCAACGACGTGGTCTATCGGATCAAGCAGGTGTGCGACGAAGCCGGTGTACCGCACCCGGCGATCATTTCCGAAAGCGGCCGGGCCTTGGTCGCGTATCATTCGGTTCTCATTTTCGATGTCCTCGGCACGTCGAGCTTCGACGCTTGCACCGCCCCCGACACCCTGCCCGACGACGCCCCCGAACCAATCCGCGACCTGTTCGCCAACTACAAGGACCTCAACAAGAAAAACTTCTTAGAATACTACCACGACGCGGTTGAACAAATGGAGAAAACCCTCACATTGTTCAACCTGGGGCATCTGTCGATCGAGCTGCGGGCGCTGGCCGAACGGCTCTTTTGGGCTTTCGGACGGAAACTGCAACGGATCGTCCGCGATTTGGACTATGTACCCGAAGAGCTGCATGGTCTGGATACCATGCTCTCCGACACCTATTTCTGCAACTTTTCCGTCTTCCAGAGCATGCCGGATTCGTGGGCCATCAAGCAACTGTTTCCAGTAATGCCCATTCACCGCCTCAACGAAATGCCCACCCGCCGCGGTGTGCTGGGCGACATCACCTGCGACTCCGATGGCAAGATCGATCAATTCATCGACCTGCGCGACGTGCGCAACACCCTGGAGTTGCACCCCTACGATGGCAGTGAACCCTACTACCTCGGGGCGTTTCTGTTGGGCGCCTATCAAGAAATTCTGGGCGATTTGCATAACCTTTTGGGCGATACCAACGCGGTACATGTTTCGATGGAAGACGACGGCACGCCATCGATCGATGCGGTGGTCAAAGGCGATACGGTGACGGAAGTGTTGGCGTATGTGCAATACAGTGCCGAGAAACTGACCGACCGCATCCGCAAAGACGTGGAAAAAGCCGTCAAACAGGGGCGGATCACCGCGGCGGAAGCCCGGCACTTCCTCCGCTTCTACGAAACTGGCTTGGAAGGATACACCTATCTCGAAGAACCCAGTGCCTGAGCGGGCCGGACCTCCGGCCCTGGCGCCAGGTCCGGCCTAGCGACGAGGGAAACGCCGTGACGCCATTCACCCTAGCCTACACGCTGACGCGGCGGCAACGGCTCCGGGTCGAGCTGGTCCCATGGCTGCCGGCTATCGCCGGTACCATCGGGTTTTCGGTCGGAGCGGCCTATCTGACGTATGCCGCCTCGTCGTGGTTTTTAGTCCTGTTGGCCCTGCCGGTGGTGATGTACCGCGGACTGTTCCTCTTCGCGTTCGACCTGATCGTCCGGGGTGGACGGACCGTGACCATTCACGTCGATGACGAAGCTCTGGTCGTCGATACCGCCGGTCAACAGAAACGGCTGCCCCTTCAGGGTGTTCTGCAGGTGTTTCGCGCCGACGATCTGTGGACAGTCTTACACCTCGACGGTACAGTTCTTCTCATTCCCGATAGCGCGATCAGCCCGGAACAAATCGCGTTTCTGCGTGTTTTTGCTCACCGTACGATTCGTGCCGCGCGGGCGGAGGAGGAAGCCGCGCTCACTTCAGAATCCGGAATGAGTTGAAGAAACGCTCGCGGTCGGCGCTGGGATCGGTGCTGAAATTGACGAGAATCATCAGCGTGAAGATGCGGCCACGGTCGATGATGCTCCGGTGATGCACCGGGCCTTGCCCCGGCCGCTGTGGGAAGCTGTAGGTGAACTTCCACATCAGGCCGCCGTTGTCCAACGGCGTTTTCTTCTCCTGACTGACCTTCGCTTTGAGTTGTCTAGCGATCTCATCACGCCCGGCCAAAACGAGCTTTTCCGGTTCCACCTGCGGTTGATGGGGCGCGTTCAAATCGGCAACGGCCACAAGAACCGACCAATTGTGGTGATTGACTTCGTACGCGGTATCGGTGATGGGGCCAAACGGCGTGCGATCCTGCCGTAGCCGTGGTGGTGGCACGTACCAGGGGAACGATACGGCAAAGGTCCCATCAGGGGATTGGAAATCCTTGAACACGGTATCTTCGACAAAATAGACTTTCAACCCGGTCAGTTGTCGGAATCGGTTTTTGGCCGCATCGGTCACTTGCGTGCGCCGCCCGTCAAAGACGCGCAGAGCTTGTTTGGTGAAGGCGTTCAAGGTTTTGTCGGTGATGGCAGTATCGGCGAAACGCAGGTCGGACAGGTGGGGGAGTTTGGCCAGCCGCACCGCGCCGACGTCGGTGATGGCCGTACCCGAAAGGTCGATCATGTAGAGTTGCTCGAAATCCAAGAGGGTGATCAGGCCGTTATCGGTCACTCTCGAGCCTGATAGGTCGAGGTAGTGCAGATAGGTGAAGGGGCGGAGGAGTTTGAGGTCGTCATCGCCGAATTTCGGGCCGGTCATGTGGACGCGGGCCACAGGGCTATCGGGTTGGCCGTCGGACGTGATAATTTCCGCGCCCCGAGCGCGCAAGGCGGCGATGGCTTCGGGGGCGGTCAGCGAGGCGGACGGTGCGGGCCTGACCTGGGGCGCCGATGGATTCGCCGCGGGATCGCTTCCGGTATCCTCCGCCGGTCGCTTCCGCTTACAGCCGGAACAAATGAGTAGTGCTAGCATCATCAGAAGTGTAATGCGCAATCCCATGAGAGGAAACTCCGGGAGGGGAGATGGTGGAAAAGAAGGCAGAATCGTTGACCAGCACATGAGCCATTGTAGAACCGCCACAGCCGAGAGGATATCCGGGGGCCATTGCCGAGCGTCTCTCCTGGGCTTGACAGCGCTTCTGGGCTTGACAGCGTTGTGGCCGCCGTGGGAACGTCAACCGTTTCAGGGGTTTCATTCCCAAGTGTGTTTCCTTCGCTACACTGTTGGGCAACCGGATTCTCAACTGAGTGGAAGGCGATTCATGGAACTTGGGGAATTGACGTGGCCCGCGGTGGCCGCCCTGCCGAAAACCACACCCGTGGTTTTTCCCATCGCGGCTCTCGAACAGCATGGCCGGCACATGCCGCTTTTGACCGATTCGTTATTGCTGGGGGAGGTGATGCGCCGCGTGAAACTCACCCCGGTTGCGGCCAAGTGCCTGTTTGCCCCGCTTCAGTGGCTGGGCCACTCCCATCATCATCTGGATTTTCCCGGTACGCTCTCGGCTTCGCCGCGGGTGTACCTCGATCTGCTCAAAGACCTCGCCACATGCTTTCTCGTGCATGGTTTTTCGCGGATCGTCTTCATCAACGGCCACGGCGGGAATGTGACGCCCTACCAACAGGCCTTGTTTGAGCTAAAGCAACACTACCGCGACCGCCGCGACCTGTTGCTGGTGGGGTTGACGTATTGGGAAGCCGGAACGCACCCCACGGACAGCTGTCCCGGCTTGGTACAGACGCAGATGGGCCATGCCTGCGAATGGGAAACATCGATGGTGCTGCGCCTCCAGCCGCAGTTGGTCGTTGGCGATGTGGCGACCGTGCCGGAAGTACCCCATGGCCGGGCCTTGGCACCCGGCTACCGGGCGTGGGTGATGCCGGATCGCAGCGAACCGGGGCACATCGGCGCGCCGGCGGCGGCCAGCGCCGCCAAGGGCGAAGCCCTCTTCGCGCACTTCGCCGCTGCGGTCGCCGCGTATCTGGAACGTGTCGTGAATTGGGACGGCTCGTGGGACGACTGAGCCAGCCACCGAGGTTCGGTGGCGTCAACCGCTTGTGGGTGATGGCCCGAGGTTGACAGAACGGCGGCATTACGTTGACAGAACGGCGGCATTGCCTTGCGCTGGGGACTGTGGTTCCAGCAAGCCTGTGATCGGGCGGTCGTGGCCCCACACCAAGACAACACACCCTACGGACGGCGAAAGGGCATGACGGTGAGCGATTCTGCTGCAACACTTCCGAGTCACTCCGCGTCATCGGCCTGGCGCTGGTGGGTGTGTGTGGCCCTGTTGCTGGCCACTTTGCTCAACTATATGGATCGGCAAGCACTGTCCGAGACGGCGACGGAGCTGAAGGAACGTTACCACCTGCACGATGCGCGGTACGGACAAGTCGAACGTGGCTTCAGCTATGCCTTTGCGGTCGGGTCGATTCTGTTTGGGTGGCTGGCCGATCGGTTCGGCCCGCGCTGGCTGTATCCGGTGGTGTTGCTTGGCTGGTCGGCCGCCGGAATCGCCACCACGTTGGCCGCTGCGCCGCAGGTGGTGGCGTGGTGGGAAGCCCCGGGCGACGAACCGGGGGAAGGCACCTTCCGCTGGCTTTTGGTGTGCCGCACCGCGTTGGGTTTATTCGAAGCCGGGCACTGGCCGTGTGCCCTGATTACCGCTCGGCAAGTGCTCACCGCCCAAGACCGCCCCTTCGGCAACAGTATCCTGCAAAGCGGCGCCAGCGCCGGGGCGGTCATCACCCCGCTGTATGTTCTGCTCGTGCGGTGGCTAGGCGGCAGTTGGGAAGTCGTTTTCTGGACGATCGGGGCGTTTGGCCTGCTCTGGGTTCCCCTGTGGTTTACACTGGTTCGCCGCGGTGATCTCGATGGGCCGCCACCATCTGCGACTCCCCCCATTCCGCAACAGCCGACCGAGCGCTTCACGCTGGTTCTGCGGCGGTTTGTGGTTCTCGCGATCGTGGTGACGTGCCTGAGCCTCAGTTGGCAGTTTATCCGGGCGTGGTTGCCCAAGTATTTGAAGGAAACGCACCACTACGTTCCCGCAGCCAGTGCCTGGGCAGTAGCGCTCTATTACATCGCGGCCGATGTCGGCTGCCTGATCATGGGGTTTGTGGTGAAGGTGCTGGCCGCTCGGCGGCGTGTGCATAGCGCCCGGCTGATCGGCTTTGCCCTCGGCTGCGCTCTGACCGCTCTGGCCGCCGCTGTGCCGTTTCTGGGCAGCGACTTCGCCATCCTGGTGCCCGTCCTGATGCTCGTCGGTGCCGGAATTCTCGGCCTGCATCCCATCTATTACGCCTTGGCCCAAGACTTACCACCGCGGTCGATGGGTCTATTGTCGGGGGTGCTGGCCGCGTTGGCCTGGTTGGCCGTGGGTACCGCCCAAGCCGAGATCGGGGCCTACATCCGCGCCACCGACGACTACACGCCCGGCTTCGTGGTCGCCGGTGGTGCGCCGTTGGCGGCTTTCGTGGCGATTGGGCTATTGTGGAAGCCCACCAAGTAACCGAAGCAGCCCCCCAGAGAGAAGCGCCGACGATGCCCCGCAGCGGCCGCACGTCTAGGAGGCGTCGTTCTCTGGAGGGGGTTCGATCACCCGCATCGTCTTCCACTTGCCGTGGCGGAAGCGGCACAGGAAGCAAATACTCATGACGACAATGTGCAACGTCG
This sequence comes from Gemmata sp., assembly GCA_025055115.1. Lineage (GTDB taxonomy): Bacteria > Planctomycetota > Planctomycetia > Gemmatales > Gemmataceae > Gemmata. The sequence goes on along the minus strand of JANWYJ010000038.1, from coordinate 111,640 downwards.
CAAATCCCCACGCCCAATAGATCGGTTCGCCCATCGTCGGGAAACGCACCGCAAGAACGTCGCGGTATTCCACGACCAGATAGCTCGGGATGACCATCAGTGGCCACGCCAGAAGGAATGTCAGCCAGGTGACGAATTGCGTATCGCCCGCCCCGCGCAAGGCGAAGGCGAAGGTCAGATTCATGCTGTCGGCCAAGGAGTAGATGGCCACACAAATGAGCAAATGGGGCACGATGGCCGCGATGGGAGCGAATTTCGCCTGTTCGGCCGCGGTATCTGGTTCAAAAGGCATCAAGAGCATTCCTGGCAGGGTGAGGTAGATCACCACAATGAACCACATGTAACCGCACATCCACCACAAACCGGTGTAGGTGGTGCGTTCCGCGATGTCGGGGCGGTCTTCACCCAAACGTTGGCCCACCAGAATGCTGATCGCCTGTCCCAAACCGATCATCGGTAAGAAGGTGATCATGTTGAGTGTAATGGCGATGCTGGTGGCCCCCATCGCGGCCATGCCCAAGCGGCCGACAAATACTGTAAAAAGAGTAAACGCCAGAACATCGAGGAACATCTGAATACCAGCCGGTCCGCCAAAGCGGAGCAACCGGCCAAACAGTTCTCGCTCGAAGCGCCAGCCAGTCAGGGTGCGGAATTGTGTGCGCAACTGCGGGCGGAAAAACAGCACCAAGCCCAACAGCGCCGAGGCCCACGCCCCCAAGGCGGTGGAAAGCCCAGCGCCAGCGATGCCCATCTCGGGAAAACCCAGGTAGCCGAAGATCAGCACCAACGCCAAGGCCGCGTTCACCACTGTCCCCACAGCGTCGATGGCTAAAACGGTCCACGTCTGACCGCGGCCGGAGAAGAAGCCGTTAACCGCGGCAACAATCAACATCGGCAGCGCTGCGGCAGCCAGATACTGCCAGTAGATCACTTCGAGTTGCTGCAATTCCGGGGCATGTCCAGCCAGCGCGACAAAATCCGCCGCCAGTGGAATCATCGCCAGAAATAACACGCCACCACCACCGGCGAAGTACAGGCCTTGCCACACCGCCGGGCCGACGCGATGGGGCCGGGCCGCCCCGGTGTATTGGGCAACAAAGGTGGAAACATAGGCCGCAACGCCCTGCAACAGGCCGAAGGGGAGCCAGAAGAGCATGACCGCCGGAAAGGCCGCCGCGACTTCGTCCGGGTTGTGCCGCGACAATAGAACGCGATCAATCGCGATCTGAATGGTCATGAAGCTTTGGCTGAGAATCAGCGGCAGGGCAAGTTGGAGTAGCTCGCGGCTGCCGCCCGGCACCATTTGCGGGCAACGGGCTGGTGCGTGATGAGGGGTGGCATCCTGGGGTTCGGATCCGCTGGTCGCGGCGATGAGAGACAGTGCAGGCAAGCCCGTGTTCGTCGGCAACTCATCACGCATAACGCATCCTTGTCAGTTGAGTGGCCGCAGCCAGATATTGCGATACTGCACCGGGTGGCCGTGATCCTGCAAGAGGATCGGGCCGGGCGTCGCCGGGTCGCCACCGAGTCCGGCGGTGGTGTTATCCACGGGGATGGGCACGTTGTCGTGGATGAGGACACCGTTATGACGCACCGTCATACGGGCCGGTTCGATCTTTTTGCCGTTTTCGAACTTCGGCGCGGTGAATTCGATGTCGTAACTTTGCCACACCGTGGGCGCTTTGCAGGCATTCACCTTCGGGGCGGCGACGCCGTAAATGGCCCCGCAATCGTTCTTGCCGCTTTGGAGTCCGTAGCTATCGAGAACTTGCACTTCGTAGCGGCCTTGCACATAGACACCGCTATTGCCGCGCCCCTGCCCTTGGCCGTTGGGTTCATACGGTACGCGGAATTCCACGTGCAGGTGGAAGCGACCCGTGAAGGTCTCTTTGGTCATGATATTGCCTTGGCCTTTGACAATTTCCATGGCCCCATCTTTCAAGGCCCATTTCACTTCATTTTGGCCGTTCTTTTTCACCCAGTGGCGGAAGTCTTTGCCGTCGAAGAGGACAATCGCCCCGGCTGGCGGCGGGACCGATTCGATGTCTTTCAGGTCGTCAGGCTTTGCGGCTTGAAAGGCCGCGTCGAGTTTCCACGGGTCGGCCTGAGCCGCAAGTACCATCCACGGCAGCAGCAACACGGAAAGTGTGAAGGGCAGACGCATAGCCGCATCACTCCTCAGAGGGAAAGGGTCCGTAAAGACGATTGTATGGTTTCTGCCAGCGTGTCGCGCGTGTCCTGAAAACGGGGGGCTGGCCGGCGGTGGATCCAGCGGGTATCTTGGGGGGACAGAAAGCCCAGACCTCCTCCTTCAGCACACCTTGGGTTTTTCTTATGAGACACACGTTGTTGGCCGGGGTTGTCGCGGGACTGAGCTTGGCGACCAGTACCGCCGCCGAGAAACCCAATATCATCATCATCTTGACGGACGACCAAGGTTACGGCGATGTCGGTTGTTATGGAGCCAAAGATTTCTCCACGCCCCATCTCGACAAACTGGCCCAACAGGGTATTCGTTTCACGGATTTCTACGTCTCGCAGCCGGTGTGCTCCGCCAGCCGGGCGTCCCTGTTGACCGGGTGTTACGCCAACCGCATCGGCCTTCACGGAGCCTTGGGGCCAAGCGCCCATCACGGCCTTCATGCCGACGAAACCACAATCGCCGAAATCTGCAAAAGCCACGGCTACGCAACCGGAATCGCGGGCAAATGGCATTTGGGCCATCATCCGCCGTTTCTCCCCACCCGCCACGGCTTCGATACCTACTTCGGCCTGCCGTACTCCAACGACATGTGGCCACATCATCCCGAAGCCAAAAAAGGCACCTACCCGCCACTGCCGATGTTTCGCGAGGAGAAAATCATCAAGGCCAATGTCTCGCCCGACGATCAAACCCAGCTCACCACCCAGTACACCGAATTCGCAGTGCAATTCATCGCGGCCAATAAGGACAAACCCTTCTTCTTCTACCTGGCCCATTCGATGCCCCATGTACCGCTTTTCGTCAGCGCCAAGTACAAGGGCAAGACCCCCCGCGGTTTGTACGGCGATGTTATCGCGGAGATCGATTGGTCCGTCGGGCAGATCATGAAAGCCCTCGACGACCACCATCTAACCGAGAAAACGCTGGTGATTTTCACTTCCGACAACGGGCCGTGGCTCAGCTATGGCAATCATAGCGGCAGCGCCGGCCCCCTGCGGGAAGGCAAAGGCACGGTTTGGGAAGGCGGTGTGCGCGTGCCGTTCATCGCCCGGTGGCCGGGGAAAATCCCTGCCGGTTCCGTGTGCCGCGAACCAGCTATGACCATCGACCTGCTTCCCACCATCGCCGCCATCCTCGGTGCCCAACGGCCGAAACGAACTATCGATGGCCGCGACATCGGCCCCCTGCTGCGCAACCAACCCAACGCCCGATGCCCCCATGAAGCCTACTTCTTTTACTTCGGAGCCGGCGAACTGCAAGCCGTCCGCAGTGGCCCGTGGAAACTCATCCTGCCGCACACCTACCGAACCATGGCCGGTCAACCCCCCGGCCGCGACGGTCAACCAGGTCGCTATCAACAGGTGAAGATCGAACAACCCGAACTCTACAACCTCGATGCCGACATCGGTGAGACGAAGAACGTCGCCGCCAAACATCCGGAGGTGGTCGAGAAGCTTCTGGCATTGGCGGAACAAGCCCGGGACGAACTTGGCGATACCCTCACGCGACGAACCGGCCGCGGCGTGCGCCCCCCCGGACGGATTCCGGCCCCCCCGCAACACCCCCCAGCCGCAGCGACAGCACCGGAATTCTCTGCGGAACTCATCTTCCCTCTGCACCCACAACACAACCACGCTCCGGGAATCGTCGAATGCCCCAATGGCGACCTGCTCGTGTCGTGGTATCGTGGTAGCGGCGAACGCACCGCCGACGATGTGGCCATCTATGGTGCCCGCAAAAAGCCGCAGCAGAAGCAGTGGAGCAAACCATTCCTCCTGGCCGATACCCCCGGCTTCCCCGACTGCAATACTGCGCTGTGGATCGACAACAATCAGAAGCTATGGCTCTTCTGGCCGGTGGTTCTTGCGAACTCGTGGGAATCCTGCCTCACTCACTATCGCGTCGCGTCCAACTATCAGAACGACGGCGCTCCGCAATGGGAATGGCAAGGTATCATTCCGTTGAAGCCGAAGAATTTCGAGACCGTCATGCTCCGAGAATTCGATGTCTGGAAAAAGCAACTGAGTGATGTGGCCAAAGTTCCGCTCCCACTGAGCGACGACACAGTGAAGAAACGCGTCGCCGATAAGCTCCTGTCCCGACTCGGTTGGCAACCGCGGTGTAAACCAACCGTGCTCGCCTCGGGGCGCATTCTCCTGCCCTTGTATTCCGACACGTATTCTGCCGGAATTATGGCTATTAGCGACGATGGCGGCAAAACCTGGACAGCTTCCGAACCGTTGGCCGGCTTCGGCAGCATCCAACCGGCCGTGCTCGAACGCCGCGACGGAACAGTCGTCGCCTACATGCGGGAAAATGGCGTGTTCAAGAAGATTCGCGTGGCGGAATCAAAAGACGGCGGCATGACCTGGGGCAGTGTCGTTTCCAGTGAACTCCCCAATCCCGGCTCGGGACTGGATGCGGTGAAGCTGGCCAGTGGCAACTGGCTTCTCATCTACAACGACACGACCCGCGGGCGCAATAGCCTCGCGGTGTCGCTTTCCGACGACGAAGGGAAAACATGGAAGTGGACACGCCACCTCGAAAAAGCCGACAGCGGCTCGTACCACTACCCGGCTGTTATCCAAGGGCAAGACGGCCACATCCACGCGGTCTACAGCTATTTTGTCCGCGATGGCAAAAGCATGAAATATGCCCGCTTCAACGAAGCGTGGATCAAAGATGGCGACTAAGGGCCAGCTCGGCCAGTTGACGGAGGTCGAGCGCTGGGCTTCAACAAGGCCTGGATCAAAGATGGCGACCAATCGCCGCTCTGGCTCGGAGTTCGCCCGGTTGGCCGGGAAGGAAGACTGCCGCGAAACCGGCGCTGCTCCGCTGCCCCTCTGTCCTGAGGTTACGCTATGCAACGATTCGGCTACGCACTGGTGGTTCTTGGGGCGTTGGCATCCGGGGCCAGCGCTGCGGACAACAAACAGCCCAACGTCATCGTCATCCTCATCGATGATGTAGGCTATGGTGAACTGGGATTCCAAGGCAATAAGGAAATTCCCACCCCGCATATGGATTCGATCGCGACAAACGGTGTGCGTTTCACGGATGGCTACGTCGCGGCAACGTACTGCTCCCCCTGCCGGGCCGGATTGCTCACGGGTCGCTACCCCACGCGCTTCGGGCACGAATTCAACGGCGGCGGTCCTAGCGGCGGCAAAGACTTCGGCCTACCGGTCACCGAACGCACACTGGCGAACCGCCTCAAAGACTTGGGATACGCTACCGCCTGCGTGGGCAAATGGCACCTCGGCCACGGCGAGCCGTTCATCGCCACCGCCCGCGGCTTCGACGAATTCTACGGAACCGTCGCCAATACACCGTTCTTCAACCCACCCAACTTCATCGACACGCGTAAGTCCAAGGAAATCACCCCCATCCAGGACGACACTTTCTACACCACCGAGGCTTACGCGGCACGGGCCGTCGACTGGATCAGCCGTCAGAAAGGGAAACCCTTCTTCCTCTACCTGGCCTTCAACGCCCAACACGCCCCCCTGCAAGCCACGAAAAAATACCTCGACCGCTTCCCCCATATCGCCGATGAAAAACGCCGAACCTTCGCCGCAATGATGAGTGCCCTCGACGACGCCGTCGGCCAGGTTCTGGCGAAAGTGCGCGAGTTGGGCCAGGAAGAAAACACCCTGATTGTCCTTTTCAGCGACAACGGCGGACCGACCGCGCAAACCACCTCGAAGAACGACCCGCTGCGCGGCTTCAAAGCCACCACGCTCGAAGGCGGTATCCGCGTACCGTTTTGTATGCAGTGGAAAGGCCGGATCCCCGCGGGTAGCACATACCACTTCCCGATCCTCAATCTCGATATTCTCCCCACCTGCGTGGTGGCCGCCGGTGGCACCATCGACCCCGCCTGGAAGCTCGATGGCGTCGACCTGATGCCGTATCTGACGGGTCAGAACAAAGACCGCCCCCACGAGACCATCTACTGGCGGTTCGGCGAACAGTGGGCCATCCGCAAAGGTGATTACAAACTCGTGGCCAACAGGATCGATGGAGTGGACAAAATCTTGCTCTACAATTTGAAAGACGATATCGGTGAAGCCAAAGACCTTGCGGCAATAATGCCCGAGAAGGTGAAAGAACTCAAAGCCGATTGGGACCGGTGGAACGCGGAGCAAGAAAAACCCCGCTGGCAACCCGCGATGAATCCCAAAAAAAAGAAAAAGGATAACCCCAACACGGCCGATGATGAACCCCCAGTGCAGCCCCGCGGAGGACAGGGAGCTTCCAACCGTTAAGAAGCCGCGGGTCGTTGACAACGTCGACAGTTGCCGCCGCGCGGCCTCACGAAGGCCAGGGAACTTCCAATCGCGTGTGTTGCCCTGCCAATATCGCCAACGATGAACCCCCCGCGCGGCCCCCCGTACCCACCGGGCCGCGCCAACCGACCCCTGGCGGCGACCTGGCGCGCCGCGGAGACGATCAGCCCAGCCGTGCCGAGACCCGCCGCCCACCCGCCCGTTCGAATCACCCCTTTTTTCCCTTTTTCCCTCGGGGAGTACTATTCATGGAGACGACCCGCCGTCAGTTCCTCGCCACCTCAACTGTCGCACTCACTGCAGCAAGCTACACGCGCGCCGCGCAAAAGCCCAACGAGAAGGTGCGGCTCGCCATCATGGGACTGCGGATTCGTGGTAAACAACTGATTCCCGGCTTCGCTGCCCTTCCGGGCGTTGAGATTTCCCACCTCGTCGATCCCGACCCGGCGATGGTCAAAGGGGCCTTGGATGCTCTCAAGAACCCCGCCTCGCCCCCGCAGATCGAAACCGACATCCGCCGGGCGTTGGACGATAAAACGGTCACGTCAGTAGTCGTCAGCGCCCCGGACCACTGGCACGCCCTGGCCACCATCTGGGCCGCCGAACGCGGCAAGCACGTTTATGTGGAAAAACCGGTGTCGCACAATCTCATCGAAGGACGGCGAATGGTGGAGGCCGCGCGCAAGTACAAGGTGCAGATTCAGGTAGGCACGCAGCGCCGCAGTGCCAGCGATGTCGACGCGGCCCGCGAGTACATTCAAGCCGGCAAACTCGGCAAAGTGGCTTTTGCGCGGACGTGGATCGCCGGAAACCGACCCAACATCGGCTTGGCCAAACCGGAAGCCCCCCCCCGGGCGTCGATTACAACCTGTGGCTGGGGCCCGCCAGCGGGCCTTTCACCAAAAACCGCTTCCACTACAACTGGCACTGGTTCTGGGACTTAGGCACGGGGGAATTGGGCAACAACGGTATTCACGCCCTCGATGTGGCCCGAAACGTGCTGGGCCTCGATCGTCCCACCACCATCCGCTGCGCCGGCGGCAAATACTATTACGACGACGATCAAGAAACGCCCGACACCCAGATCGCCACCTACGAATTCCCCTCCGGCCCCGGCGGTGCCAAAGGATTGACCCTCATCTGGGAACACCGCATCTGGGAGAAGAAAGGACCCGAAGACCTCTCCTACGGTATCAGCATTCACGGCGATCGAGGGACGCTCATTTTCAAAGGCGATGGCTGGGAAGTCCGCGGCGGCGACGGGGCGAAAGTCGCAGCGGATAAAAACATCGTCGGCAAACACCAAAAGAACTTCATCGACGCCATCCGCGGCGACGACAAACTGCGCGCTGAAATCGAAATCGGCCACACGAGCACCACGCTCTGTCATCTGGGCAACATCGCCTACCGCACGGGCTTAACTCTCACCTTCGACCCCAAAACCGAAACTACCACTTCGCCCGAAGCGAACCAACTGCTCGGCCGCGAATACCGCAAAGGCTTCGAACTGCCAAAAATTTAAGGAAGGCACGGTCAAACGAATACCATAAAGATCGTAACTCGACACAAGTCGACATGTACGCAGTGGCCCGGTCCAACCCGGGGCCGTCGTCGCGTCGCGGTTTGTTCCCTTTATCGCCCTTCGATCAGGCTGCGCAGGGTCTTGTAGTCGGTTTTGCCGCTGCCCAGGGTGGGGATTTTTTCCATCAAACGGACTTCATCCAGACGCATCAGCCCGTGGAAGCCTGCGGCTTGCAGAATGGCGTTGGCGTCGCGGAGGTTGAGGGGTTCGGTGGAGAATAGCACGATCCGCCGGCCGCTGGGGGTTTCCACGCCTTCCACGGCGACCCGCGGTCCTTGGTCGGTGGGTGGGTAGAGCCGGGTGAACGGCTCTTCCAATGCTGGCAGTGAGATCATTTCGCCGCCGGCTTTCAAAAACCGCTTCAGACGCCCGTTGACGATGATCGCTCCGGTATCGTCGAGTGTGGCCAAATCGCCGGTCGTGTACCATGTTTTGCCATCGATGATGGTAAACGGCGGGGGGCCATCATGCCCCAGGTAGCCGGGGAAGACGATCGGTCCGGCGACATGCAGCATCCCCATCTGGCCCCGGGGCAGCACCGCGTGCGTTTCGACATCCGTCACGCACACTTCCACCCCCGGCAGCGGCCAACCCACGGTGCCGGGGCGAACAGCACCGGGCCGATTCACCGCGACCACGGGCGAACACTCGGTCACACCGTAGCCTTCCAGTACCTCCGCCTGCGGGGCCATGCGCTGGGCCTTTGCGAAGAGGGTGGGGGGGGCTTTCTCAGCCCCCACAACGATAATCCGCAGTGAATCGAGTTCACCCGGTTGCGCCCGATCGAAGATGGCGCTGATGAAGGTCGGAGTTCCGGCGATGAGCGTCACACGATACGCGGCGATCTTGCGTGCCAGCGTTCTGGCGTCGGTGGGGTCGGGATGATGAACGACCTTCACGCCCACCAGAAGCGGTAGCAACCCTGTGACGGTCAGGCCGAAGCTGTGAAACATTGGCAGAAAGCTGAGGGTGGAGTTGTGCCGGTCGACCTTGAGGGCGGCGATCGCAGCGCGCTGATCGGCGAGAATGTTCGCATGCGTCAGGGGGACCGCCTTGGGGGCTTTCTCGCTGCCGCTGGTGAAGAGTACGACCGCGGGCCGGTGCGGATCGCGTTCCATCCGGTGCCGCAGTTGTTGGTATACGCGGCGGCCAAACCAGCGCACGGCCAACACGCGGCGCAACAGCAGAAACTTACCGAAGCTGGCGCGGAGGTCTTCGAGAAAAATGTACTGGACCCCGGGAACGTGAATGTGCGTTCGGTCGATGAAGGCCTTCGACGTCACAACGTGCGTCAGTTGCAGGAGTTGGACGGCGTGGACCAGATGGCTGGGTCCGGTTGTCCAATTCAGCACGACGGGCACTTTTCCTGCGGCCAGGAGGGCGAGAAACGCCAGATCGCAGCCTACCGACGCGGGTAGCAGAAGCCCCAGGTGAGCGGCCGGCCAGTGGCTGAGCCGCTCCCCCAACAGCCACATGCCGACCAGGAGCCGCTCGTAGGTAACCCCTCCGGCGATATCGTCGGCGACGATGAGTTGCTTTTTGCGAGCCAAAGCCTGCTGGAGGAAGGCTTCGCCAATGGTTTCGCCCCGAATTTCCAGAGGTGCCTGGTCGGTGGGGGGGGCGAACCACCCCGCCGGTGGTGGAGGAGGGGGGGTGTTGTGCACCCACCCTGCTGCCAGCGCCCACAACCCCCCCAAAGTCGTGGGTACTTCATCGCCGCGAAAGCCAAAACGCTGCTCGACAGTGAGTGTCACGTCCATGGCATCCAGGCTATCGAGGCCCAGTTGTACAAAAGTGGTATCCGGTTGATTCTCCTCATCGGTCAGCGGTTGCTGGCGCTTGGCGGCGACGATGTCGGCCACTTCGGTTTTTGTTTCGGGTGGGATGCGGTGGAAGTCGAAGGCGGGGGTGGTCGACAAAGGGGGGGGGTAGATGTGTGTGCGTGGGCCGAAGAGGAAGTGTCGGGGAACGAATGTGGGTTCTTCCCGCGGCGTATCGGCATTGTACCACGCTTCGAGCCAGCGGTTGACCGCGGCGCGAGTCGGTTCGGGGCGCTGGTGCGGAAGAAAGGCTTCGAGCGTGACCGTTGCTGACCGACGCGGGGCGAAAACGAACAGATTGGCGACCCACAGAGCGAACGCCCGGGCGATGACGGGCAACAGCCGCGGGGGGCCATCGGCCCAACTGGTCATGCTGCCGTACAGTCCGCGGGTGCGGGCCAGCACCACAGTGCAGTGCGGCACCGCGGCGAGAACATCGGCGGCCGTGCGGGCACCGCCGAGCTTTTCGCTGCCGTCGCGGGAAAGCCGGCCACTGGGCCACAGAATGACGTTGTCACCCGCTCGCAAGGCCGCGATCACTTCCCCCACCGCTTCTTCGGCCCGGCGGCGGTCGGCAGCGCTGGCCTTCACAATGTCCGGCATCCGGATGCCACGCAATAGCCACGCGATCGGCGCCAGCAGCGGATTTTGGAAGTTCGTCTCCAACAGCAGCGGGCGCACCTGGAAGATCGGCCAGAGGCGCACAAGCAAATTCGGCGGATCGCAGTACGCTGGGTGGTTGGGAAGAATCAAATACGGTCCCGGATGCTGGAGAACGTCGTCAAGCCCGCGGAGCGTCAGCCGATACCGCAGCGACAACACCCCGCGCAACACCGCCCACGCCACCCATCGCATCACCCACAGCATACGATTCGATTCCTCATCGCACGGGATCGGTGCCATCAACATACCCTCTTGACATCGTAGTGTGCTAGTGGGAATGTGAGGGGACTCGGCTCTTACCCCGGAGATACCATGCGAATCGCGATCGTTGCCCTTTTCACACTTCTGGCCGCCACAGTGGCGAACACCACCGCGGCGGCTGACGATTCCAAGGACCTCATCGTGGGGACGTGGGTTATCGCCTATAGCGACGCGCAAGAGATTCCCACCGGCACCAAGTTAACATTCACCGCCGAAGGTCGCGTCCACATCACGGTTCCCAACAAAAACGGTTCCGAAAGGGCTATCGACGCCGGGGGCTATAAGCTCGAAAAAGATGTCCTGACGCTCACCGGCATCAATGGCCAGAAGAACGATAAGGGCCGTATCTGTTTACTCAATTCGTTGTCATTGATCATCAATGATGAAATGGAAGACAAAGTGATGGTGCTGAAACGCATGAAGAAGTGAATTCCTTCCTCGATTGGGTTTTTGTCGTGAGGGAGCGTGATGAACCGTCGCCAATGGTTGTGCTCGACCGCAGGGGCGTGGATGTCGTGCGGTGTATGGTCACTTCCGTGGGGTAAGGCCCAGGATACGCCGCCCCGGGGTGATGCGATGATCCGTCACTACCTCGCCGCGGAGACCAAACGCCTGTCGGCCAGGTTCATGGATGGGGTAACCACAAAACCGGCGTGGGAGAAGGTTCGGCCGCGGCTGAAGCAGGAATTCCTCTTCATGCTGGGTCTCGATCCGCTACCGGAGAAGACACCGCTGCAAGCGACCGTCACCGGGACGCTCGAAGTGGGCGACGTGGTGGTGGACAAGCTGCACTACCAAAGCCGGCCGGGGTTGTACGTCACCGCGAACCTGTGGCGGCCCGCCACGTTGCCCCAAGGTGCCAAACTCCCAGCGATTCTCTACGTTTGCGGCCACAGCTCGCGCGGCCGCGACGGCAACAAAACCGCCTTCCAGGATCACGGCCGCTGGTTCGCCTCCCATGGTTACGTCTGCCTCGTCGTCGATACGCTGCAACTGGGCGAAATCGCGGGCATTCACCACGGAACGTATCGCGAAGGCCGCTGGTGGTGGCACAGCCGCGGCTACACACCGGCTGGCGTGGAGTGCTGGAACGGCATTCGCGGTATCGACTACCTCAGTTCGCTGCCGTATGTCGATGCGGAGAAAATCGGCGTCACGGGCATTTCCGGTGGTGGAGCCACAACGAACTGGATCATCGCCGCGGATGATCGCGTCAAAGTCGCGGTGCCCGTGTCGGGCGTCAGCGACCTCGAATGCTACGTCACCGATCAGGTCATCAACGGCCACTGCGACTGCATGTTCTTCCACAACCTCTACCAGTGGGAATGGACCACGGCCCTGGCCCTGTTCGCTCCCAAACCCCTGCTGTTCGCCAATAGCGACAACGACAAAATTTTCCCCATGAGCGGAAACAAGCGCATCATCGAGCGGCTGCGGAAATGCTACGACATGCTCGGCGCCAAGGACAACGTAGACGAACACGTTTCCAAAGGCGGGCACGACTACCGCGAAGATTTACGCGTCGCCATCTTCCAGTTCTTCCACAAGCACCTCAAAGGCGACAAGGCCGCGGTGAAGGACGCGAAGTTCGACAAGATTGAAGGAAAAGAGCTGCGCGCGTTCCCCGAAGACACAGACATCCCCAAAGACACGATCAACGCCAAGGCCGACGAGACCTTCGTGCCGGTCGCGCAGGTGGAGTTGCCCACCGAGAAAAACTTCAAGGAGTGGAAAGCCGGGTTGCTGAAGCAACTGCGGGAGAAGGTGTTCCGCACGTTACCGGAGAAGGTGCCGGAGGCCAGCCGCACCGAGTTGGGCGAGTACGAAACAGAACCGGGTATCGTTTGCAGCTTGCAGCGTCTCGGCCCAGTGCGCGGGAAGACCGGCGCGACCTATGTGGTGCTGAACCCGGATGAAAACACGGACGATGCCTGGAAGGTATGGGAAGCCCGCTATGCGAACGACTCGATCTACGGCTTGTTCCCGCGCGGCGGCGGGCCGCACAAGTGGACGCGGAAGAACCCGCCGAACACGGTTGAGCGGTCGCTGGTGCTGCTTGGTCAGACGGTCGATTCCGGGCGTGTCCGCGATGTGATCGCCCTGATGACCCGCGCTGCGAACCTAGGCCCGGTGCGCTTGGTAGGCACGGGGCCAGCCGGCATCATCGCTGCGTATGCCGCGCTTGTCATGCCCGAAGCCGCGAGGCTTTCCGAAATCGTCATCCTCGATCCGCCCACTTCGCACCGCGACGGGCCGCACTTCCTTAACGTCATGCGCGTGCTGGACATTCCCGAAGCTCTCGGCCTGCTGGCCCCCGCCGTGAAGCTCACGCTGGTGGGTCAGAACGCCCAGCACAAGGCCTTCGACCGCACCGCGGCAATCTACGAAGCCGCGGGCAAGAAAGCGTTATTCCACCGCGAATAAAGCGTTGTTCCACCGCGAATAAACCCCGTGCATGGTCCAAGCGGGCGGCTTCACTGTTGCAGTGCCAGAGCTTGGCTTGCTGCGCGGGAGTGTGTTCCGTGGATGGTCCAGGCGGGCGGATTTGCTGTTGAAGTTCTATGCGGCGAAAGTCGCTAAGCGAATAACATCCTGTGGATGGTCCAGGTGGGCGGTAGGTAGAGCCTTCGGGTCAAAAACCACCCCGGGAACGGCCGCGAGGAACACCACCCCATCGTCTGATGCCGGAAGACGCACTGCCCCAGGGATACCGGCGCGGCGGTTGTTGCCGCGCTACTGATGCAGCCCCGCGCTACTGATGCAGCCCTCCGGAATTGGCGGGAATTTTGTCATTTTTTCTCAAGTTCCCTTGCGGTAGCCGCATCGGCTGCTATAAGCCGCGGCGAACACTGACTCTCGGGCCACTTTTTTCCGCAAGGGGGAACCGTATGACGCTCAGGAAGGGCGACCGCCGCCGGCCGTGGATTCGCGGGTTGGCCTTCGCGGGTGTGGCTGCCGCAGGCTATGTCTTTGGTATCACCAGCGATCGACTGGTCGCGCAGCCGCCGACAACACTCCCCGGTACACCGCCGGTAGCCGCACCCACGCCAGCCCAGGCTCCCGCTGCGCCCAAACTGACCAAACCCGACGAACCCGATCGCCGCATTGTCGGCTACATCACCAGCGACAACCAACTGATTGCCATTACCCGTGAAGAACTGGGCGATTTTCTCATCGCCCGGGGCGGCCACGAGAAATTGGAACTCTTAGCCAACCGTAAGATTGTAGAACTCGAAGCCGCCCGCCGTGGCATTACGGTCAGTACCGTGGAGATCAAAGCCAAACTCGAAGAAGACCTCCGCGGCCTGGGCGTGACTTTGCGCGACTTCGAACGACTCATCCTGCCGCGCATCAACAAATCGCTTTATGAGTACATCGAAGACGTCATCCGCCCGCAATTGATGCTCACCAAGATGTGCCAGGATCGAGTGAAAGTGACCGACGACGACCTGCAAAAAGCCTTCGAAAACCGCTACGGCGAACGTCGTCAGGCCCAGATCATTGTCTGGAACGAAAAGGACCTCAAAATTGCCCAACAGCAATGGGACGAAGCCCGCAAAAGCGATGCGGACTTCGACCGGGTGGCGACGAGGCAAGCCGATCCGTCGTTGGCCGCCGCCGCGGGGAAGGTCAAACCCATCGGCAAATATCCGGAGAATGCCCACGATACCACCGTGGTCGATACACTGTTCAAACTCAAGCCAGGCGAAATCAGCCCGATCATCCGGGTACCGGCGGGTCTGATGTGCATCAAGTGTGTCGCCATCATTCCCGCGGATACCAACGTCAAGCTTGATGAGAAGGTCAAGGCCGAGTTGCACAAAGAGATTTTTGCGCGGAAATTGGAAGGGGAAATCAAGAGCTTCTTCAATGAACTGCGTGAGGCCGCCAAACCCCAACTGCTGCTGAAAGGCCCGCCGAGTGTCGCGGAATTCCGCGAGGGGGTCAGTCAACTCATTGAACAAGCCGGGGGGGCGCCGCCCGCCCCCGATGTACCGGCCATCCCCACCGGCAACCAACCACGTCCGTAAACGTCAGGCCAGAATAACGTCAGGCCAGAAGAGTGATAATTCCGGTGCGCCGGTCGCTCGACCCGCGCACCGGAATGGTGGCATTTCCCGGAGTTGTGGCATTTCCCCCGGAAGGCGCGGATTGAGGGTCTCTTTGGGCTATTGGCCAATGGCCTGCGCGCTGCGCCTTGGGCTGAGCCTTGGGCTGCGTGCTTAGCCTTCGACAACCTGTTCTTCTTCGCGTTCTTGCGGTTGCGTACCAACCGGGGTTTCTGCAAGGGCGGCCGGTTCGTGCCCTTCCCCGAAGAACAGCAACAGCGGTGCGGCGACGAAAATGGAGCTATACGTCCCGACCAAGACTCCGACCACCATGATGAAGGAGAACAGGTGCACCCCATCGCCGCCGAAGGCGTACAGTACGATCGACACCAGGAAGACCGTGGTTGAGGTCAGGATGGTGCGGCCTAGGGTTTGGTTGATGCTATCGTTGATCATTTCTGGAGTCAGGCGGGGATTTTTACCACGCACTTCGCGGATGCGATCGAAAACGACGATCGTATCGCTGACCGAATAGCCGACCAGCGTCAGCAAGGCCGCCACGGCCGCCAGGTCGATTTTGAAGTCTTGGATGCCCAGGTAGTCGAAGCCGGGGATCAGGTACAGGTAATGGCAAACGGCCACAGCCCCTAACGCGAAGCTGAGGTCGTGGATGAGGCACAGGACGGCGGCCAGACCGAAGGTCCAGTTGCCGAAGCGGAGCCACAGGTACAGCAGAATGGCTCCCCAACTGGCGAGGATGGCGTAGAACGCTTTGGTTCGGGTTTCGGCAGCCAGTTGGCTGTCGAAAACTTCGAGCCGTTCTGGCTCGGGCGTGCTGTCGAAGGCGCGCTTGGCCTCGTCGAGAACACTTTGCAGCGCCTTGAGTTGCTCGGCGTGGCGCGGGTGGTTGGGGTCGTTGAGTTTATCGAGGGTGGGGTTACGGCTGACATCGAGTTTCAGCACTTTATGGCGGCCGTCGATCTTTTCATCCACCCCGGTGAGGGTGAAGGTATCGGCATTCACTTCCCCCAGTTTTTCAAACTCTTGTTGGAACAATTCCGTGGTGAATGCGAGCGAGGTGGGTTTTTCAAAGGTTAACGTGACTGTGGACCCCGTGATCGGGCCGACGGTCATGACATTGGTATCCAGGAGGGTTCGCCCGGTGTCGTCGCGCATGAGCCGGTCGAGGGCAGTGCGGACGAGGGACACTTGTTTTTCGGTGGTCCGCACGGTGAAACGCCGGCTTTTGCCGCGGGTGGGGTCGTCGTCGAGGGTGTAGGTTTGCTCGACGGAGACATCGGGCAGCTGGCTGGCGCGGCGGCGGACATCGTTGGCCATTTCTTCAGGCGTATCGCCGGCGGGTTTTTCGGTGAGGGTCACCGTGGCGCGGCTGTTGTCGGCATAGGTAATGACGTAACGCCAGATGTTCACCGGGATGTCGCCGGTGGGTGGGTTGGCCCAGTAGACCGCGTCGGGGCTATCCTTGACGGCCAGTTTTTGCTTCTGCCGCTCGTCGCTGAGCAGTTCGCGGAGGCCGGGTTGGCCATCGGTGCTGGTCAGGCCACGTTCTTCGCCTTCGCGGAAGGTGGCCGAGAAGACCGTTCCGCCGCGAAAATCAACGTTGAGGCCATCTTCGCCGCGGATCAGAAAGAGTGTAAGACCGATGATCGTGAGCGTGGCGGTGGTGCTGAAGAGCACAAAGCGGTATTTCATCGGTTTGAAGTTTGTGCGGTCGAAGAATTTGAGCATGCGCAGTTCGGTCAGCCAGCGGCGGTGCAGCCAGTAGTCGAAGATCAGCCGTGTCATGTACAGGGAGGTGAACAAGCTGATGACCAGACCCACGGTCAGGCTGATGGCGAAGCCTTTGAGGTTATCGTTGCCCAAGACGTACAGCACGATGGCCGTGAAGATAGCGGTCATGTGCGTATCGATAATGGTGGCGAAGGCGCGATCGTAGCCGTTGCGAATCGCGGTGGCGATGTTGGCCCCCTTGTTCCGTTCCTCGCGCAGTCGTTCGTAGATCAGCACGTTGGCATCGACGGCGATACCGAGGGTGAGAACCAATCCGGCCAAACCGGCGAGGGTGAAGGCCGCATTGACTGCCACCATGAAACCCACGGTCAGCAGCAAGTTGGCAAACAGGGCCACGCAGGCCACCAAGCCGGCGAAGCGGTAGTAGACGACCATAAACGCCAAGACGGCCACAAACGCCAGGGCAATGGCCATCGTACCGCGGCGGATGGTGTCGCGGCCCAGGGTAGGGCCGATGGTGTTCTCACTGACCGGTTTTTCCCGCAATTCTGCCGATAAGGCACCACTGCGGAGAATTTGCACATCACGTTCGACTTTCTTTTTGTCGAACTTCCCGGTGATTTGCCCCTGGGTGGTGATCTCGGATTGGATGGTGGCCGCGGAAACGAGCCGTTCATCGAGGATCACCGCCAGTAAGCGCGAGTTGCCCCCGGAGGGTTTATTACGGCGGGTGATTTTACCGAACAGTTGGCCGCCCGCACTGTTGAAGCGGAAGCCGATGCACAGGTTGCCAGTGCGCGGATCGGTTTCGGGAAACGCCGTCAGGGTGATGTCGCCGCCCACTTTCAGGGCATCCTCCGGTGAAACCCGCGTCAGGACGAAGTACTCGACCTTTTTGCGATTCACCAGCTTTTCGATTTCGTCTTCGGACAGTGAAGGATTTTCGGCCTTGAGGCGTTTGTACCGTTCCGCTTCTTGGGCCAGCACATCGACATTGACACACTCGCGGCTGTACACCAGCATGGTGGCGCTGCGGATGTCGTCGGTGGGCATACGATCGCGGAGGGGGATGGCTTTGTCGCGTTCCGCGGCCAGCACCGACCAGAGACCTTGGCCGGTGTAGGCGTTGCTCAGGCCCATATCTTCGCGGTATTCCGGCCCCATCTCGACCCAGACATAGCGGACCATTTCCCGGCTTTCGCCGATGGTGACGTTGAATTCCCCCTCGGGTGGGGGTGGGGGCAAGCCGCGCGAGGCCCGCACTTGCAGTTCGCTGGCGTCTTCCAGCTGCCCGGTTTTCGGATTGACCCATTGCCGATCTTTTTTGGCCGCAGCTTCGATCGTCCGCTTGGCTTCGCTCATGCCCACCTGATCATCCGGGCCGTTGGCGATGATGCGGAACTCCAGCACGCCCATTTGCGAAATGAGCCGTTTGACCTCTTCAATGTCTTCGCGGGATAAGTTGGCCCGGCCGCCGGCGGCCCCACCGGTGGGCAAGATGATCTCGATGCGGCGGTCGCCACTGGGTCGAACGGTGACGTTTTTGATGTCGGTGGGGTCGATGCGGCGTTTGATTTGGGCCGCCAGTTGATTGAGTTCACTGGTGGTGAGGCCTTCGAGCGGGGCGGCGGCCTTCTCTTTCTCCTTGTCGTCGGGTTTTTGCGGGCCTTGCTCGGTTTCTTTCCGCAGGCGGGTCCGTTCGAGATTGACCTCGTAAACAAGGATGGTCCCGCCGGCGAGGTCGATCCCGAGCCGGTATTTCTCGGGCCGGAAGGCGAACAACGCCGCCAGAAGGCAAGGAATCAGACAGATCAACAAGCCGCGAAGAAAGTTCCGTTGTTGCATGGCATCCGCTACCGCTACCACGATCGGTTCCGGGGTTCGGCCCCAGCGCACGCTACAGGCCGGTGGCCCCTTGGAGAAAGAATTTCATCGGAGAAAGAATTTCAACTCCGGCTCGGCTCAGGATTTCCCGGCTTCGGCCTCGTCGGAACCGAGAACTTGCACCACGACGTTGCGCCGGATGCGGAGTTTCGCATCCTCCGAGCGAATCACGATTTCCTCATCCCCCTCTTTGGCGGTGACGATCACGCCGATGATACCCGCATTGGTCAGCACCTTCATACCCCGTTTGAGGCTGGCGAGCATCTGTTCTTGTTCGCGTTTCTGCCGCCGGCTCATAGGGAGAATGACGACCACCCAAAACAGCAGCATCAGGCCGATGAGAAAAAACGGAAACAGGGGGCTGGCGAACATGCCACCGCCCCCAGGCGGACCGTCTTGCTGGGCCAATAAGGTCAGAGTGTTCATCAATTCACTACCCAAAGCCACCCCGGCGGTCACCGGGCCATCGCTGCAAGGCGAACTTTCAATCTAGGAAGCCGCACTCCACCGGGCAAGCCACGCCGCCTGGAAGCTGGCAAAACGTTTCTCCTGGATCGCTTGCCGGGCCTGTGCCATCAGGCGCAGGTAGAAGGCGATGTTGTGCAAGCTCAACAGTGTCGGCCCCAGCATCTCCTCGGCCGCGAACAGATGATGTACATACGCCCGGCTGTAGTGGCGGCAGCAGTAGCAATCACAACCGGACTCGATGGGGGCCGGATCGCGCCGGTGTTGGGCATTGCGCAGCCGCAAGGGGCCATCGGCAGTGAAGGCCAAGGCATTGCGGCCATTGCGGGTCGGCATGACACAATCGAACATGTCGATGCCGGCGGCAATTCCGGCCAACAAGTCGATAGGGCGGCCGACACCCATCAGGTAGCGCGGTTTTTGCTCCGGCAGCAGGGCAGCGCAGGCCGGAAGAAGCGCATGCATCGCTTCCGGAGCTTCGCCCACACTGAACCCCCCCAAAGCATAGCCGGGGAAATCGAGAGCCACCAAAGCCCGAGCACACGCCGCGCGCAACGACAGATGCAGCCCCCCTTGAACAATCGCAAAAAGCGCTTGCTCCTGGCGGCGATGATGGTTCCGACAGCGTTCGGCCCAACGGATCGTCCGTTGTACCGCCTGGTGTATCACCTCCGGCGGGGCTTCCGCGGGAGGGCATTCATCCAGGACCATTGCGATGTCGGAACCGAGATTCTGCTGAATCTCGACAGCGCGTTCGGGGGTCAATTCGAGGGGAGAACCGTCGATATGACTGCGGAACTTCGCCCCCTGATCGGTGATCTTCACCTGGGAAGCCAGGCTGAAGACTTGGAAGCCGCCGGAATCGGTCAGGATGGGACCGGGCCAATTCATGAAGCGGTGCAGGCCGCCCAGATCGCGGATCAGCTCATCGCCCGGACGCAACGCCAGATGGTAGGTGTTGCCAAGAATGATTTGCGCCCCGGCTTGGCGGACCATCTCCGGGGTCAAGCCCTTCACGGTGCCTTGGGTGCCCACCGGCATGAACACCGGGGTTTCGATCGGGCCGTGGGGCGTGGTCAAAAGTCCCGCACGGGCCGCACCATCCGTAGCTTGCAGCGTGAATGTGAAGGCCATATTCTCAGGATAACAGCCGGCCACCAAGTGGGCTACCCACAGGCTTGGTAGCACGGCTGCCCCGCCTGGGCGATCAGCCGGCCACCCGGCGTCGGCGGAGATATCCTGCGATGCCCATCGCCCCCACCCCGAACACCACCACGGTCGCGGGTTCAGGCGTCACCGGGGAAGCTTCCGCTTCCGCAAGCCACTCCGCAGTGCCCGACAGGGCCACCCGCAAACCCGTCGGCGCGGAACGATCGTTACACGGATTGCCGTTGCGAACGTAGAAGGTCAGTGTGTTCAGCCCCGCTACGAAGCCGGAAGTGAGCGTGAATGTCTGGGTATTAAAGGCGTCGGTCACATAGGCCCGATCGCCGGGATAGGAGAAATAGTAACCGGTCATTTCCCCGTTGAGGTAGATTTCCACGGCATTGTCCGCGGCGATCGCCCCCGAAATGATCGCGGTTGATGGGTCGTAACCCGTCAGATCGAAGGTGGTTTCATACACCCAAAAACTGTGGAGCCAGTTTTGCTCCGCATGAACCGACGGCCCAATCCAGCGCGACATGGGATAGCCAGGGGGGTTGTAGCTATTGAGCGCCCAGACGCCATTCGAGATCGGATAGGTACCGTCCGGGGTTGAAAAGATGTAGGCGTTGCCGCCGGCGGTGTACGAAAAACCCGGCAATCCTCCTACGGCCTGGGTGATCCGATAGTTCGGGTCGATACCACCGACTTGCCCTTGGCCGGTACTGAAGAGGGTTGTAATGGGCGCAGCCCAGGCCATTGTGGCCGCGCTACCGATCATCATCGTGACCGTGAAGAAACGGACGAGCATACGTATTCAGGGGGTTGCAAAGGAACCCATCGGAATGATGGGGGGGACCCATCATTATCCTGAATGCTCGACTATCGCAGCTCAAGGTCAGCCTGCTTAAAAGAATAAAAGATTCACGTATCACCATAATTTTGTGTCCAAATTGCTACATTGTTCAAAGTTCGCGACAATACTTTGGTGAAACGCGAATTCGCATCGCAGTTTCTTCTGCTGACACAATTCTCCAGACTACCCTTCCCGCGATCGGCGTTCTCATCCCCGCGGTCAGACAAACGGTTCTTGATTCTCCCCCCCTTCCCCAGACAACTGTTCCCGGGATAGGCGTACGCTCGCTCGGACCATTGCACCAACACCAAAAGAGTTCCAGCCGCAGAAGCTGCCGGCGGAACCCCTGCCCGAGCCGCACCCAAGGCGTTGGCAATGGCTTGGTTGCGAAGTTTCAGCAGAAGCTGCCGGCGGAACCCCTGCCCGAGCCGCACGGCCACAGAAGAACCGACAACCGGACCGTTGCGACCTGTCCTTCTTCCGGCTTGAGCCGACGACTTTTCCGCGGCCCCAGAAGAACCGACAACCGGACCGTTGCTCCGGGGCCGTGCTGATCGTGAGGCTGATCGTGAGAATCGCCGCGGAGACCGACTGACCCGCCAGGATCAGTCGCCACGGAGCTTGAGGTTGAATTGTGCTAAGCGGTCACGGACCTCATTGAGTGAGGTCATGCCGAAGTTTTTGGCTTCGAGCAATTCATCCGCGGTACGTTGGATGAGTTCGCCGAGCGTGGTGATGTTCAGCCGGTTCATGCATTTGCGGGCGCGGACGGAAAGGTTCAGTTCGCTCACGGGCTTATTGAGAATGGCTTGTTCTTCGGGGCTGAGGTTTTGTGCCGGACGGTAACGGTATTGTTCGTACTGTTGTCCTTGTTCCAAGGATTGACCAATCCGCAGCCCTTTGGAATTCATGATAGCGCGGATTTCTTCCAGAGATGTTTCCCCAAAGTTTTTGCTGGCCAGCAGTTGCGATTCGGTCACACGGGTCAGGTCGCCCAGTGTTTTGATGTTCATGCGTTTCAGGCAGTTGCGGCTGCGGACCGACAGTTCAAAGTCGGTGATGGGAATTTCCATCACTTTGCGGAAATCGGCGTTTTGTTGTTCGTCTTCGGGGCTGTAGTACATCGACAGGGAGGCTTCGGCGTCTTTGACGAACAGTTTGGCGCGGTCGTCGCGGGGGTCGGCTTTCGCGAGGCGGCGGAAGCAATCGGTGGCTTTGTCGTACATGTCGTTGTCTTCGTACAGCACACCGAGGTTGTACAACACCCCCTTGCCGACCGGGGGGTACTTCAAGCAGCGTTCGTAGTAGCCGATGGCTTCCTGATCGTTGCCTTGTTGGTCGTTGAGGAAGCCGAGGCGGAACAGGGCCCCGGTGTGCTGCGGTTGCAGTTCGATGGCCCGTTCGTAGTATTTGGCCGCGCGCACCGGGTCGCCTTCGGCTTCCGCGACCGCGCCTTCTTGGTAGTAGTATTCCGCGTTGTGGGCCGCCGCGTCTTTGAGTTTGGCCAGAATCGCTTTCGCTTCCGCCAGTTGGCCTTGGAGCCGCAGAACCCCAGCGCGTTGCAGATGGACCGATTGCGGGGCGTAGCCGGCTTTTTCGGCCTTCTCGAAGGCTTTCAAAGCGGCGTCGAAGTGATCGGTGGTGTCGCTGGGGCCGACTTCGCCTTCACTGTAGGGGCGGGCTTGACCCAGGGCCACATGCGCTTGGCCCAGGTAGAACCAGGCCAGCGGTCCTTCTGCTTTTTGCAGATGCTCCACCGCGGCGCGGGCATAACCGAGGAAGTAGTTGGCAATCCCGAGTTTCAGGTGAAGTTTTTTCTGCATCGGCGGCGCGGCGACGGCCAGGCGTTTAGTGAGGGTATCGACGATGTCGCGCAGGGTGCGAATTTGCGAACCACCTTGGGCCAGGCCTTCCCGCAGCTTGCTAACCATTCCCCCTTCAAAATCTTCCCGTTCCAAAAGAAGTGCTTTGAGGTCGATGAGTGTTTCCGTCACGGTTTTCTGCTCCCGCGGGTGCGGCCCGCGCGCAACGTGGTGGGTGAGGCGTGCGGGACCGAACCCATTATTCACCTACCGGGCCTTGCCGCGTGTCGGCCGATCACGCGAGAACCGGCAATCCCAACGTGCTATGCCGAAGAAAGGAATTGTAGCGATCGACCCGGCTGGCTGCAAGGGTGGCTGAAGCTATGAGCAAGGGTGGCTGAAGCTATGACCGGATGTTGTCTAGTCCCCACCCTCGTCCCCGGTTGTTGTTGCCGAACGTCGAACAATCGGCGGAATGCACTGTCCGCCCGCTCGCGCCATCGAGCCGTGTTCATCGCGCCTGTTGGCCGCTTCTCCCGAGATGGCCCGCACGCCCAACATCTCCCGAGAACGTCTGAACCGACCATGCCGACACCCCGAACGCCGAACCCCTCACTGCAATCTGGGCGCCTGTCCTGGGGGCCGCGACCGAACCGACCATGCCGACACCCCGAACACCGAACCCCTCGAAACGCTTCCAGGCCGATATTTCCCCAAAATTTCCCCAATTCTCTCTTGCATCGGCGCCAATCGACGCTATGCCGTGGTCCTCTCCCCGGATAGTGCGATGGGCGGAGTAGGTCCGCCACGCCCCGGTTCGCGACGAGGTGAAGTCATGGCTGTGCGACGCTGCCTACTCAGTTGGGTTATCTTGCTGGTCACGATCGGTGGTGGGGCGGGCAAACCCCCGGGTCTGACGGTCCATCGCATCGCCGAATGGCGCGAACTGGACCCGGTGGCCCGCGACTATTACCTGAACGAACCCCAGCCCCCGGGCGAAGCGGTGGCTGAGGCCGGAACCTTCTTGTCAACCCGCGGCGGACTATTCTTGCTCGCGGTGTACGAAGAAATCCTCGCCCGCATGACGATTCCGCTCGGAACCGTACCGATGAACCCGACCCGCTAATTTGGCCCAGCGCAGGCCACGAAACCGATGAACCCGGCCCAGCGCAGGCCACGAAACCGATGAACCCGGCCCACTCATCCAGCCCAGTGTGAGTCACGAAGGCCTTTCTCGGGCGGTCGCAGCCCGTGGGGCTGTGTTGCCATCGTGGGAAATGAAACGATCGCGAACCAGACCAGCGCAGCGGGTTATGATGATGACACGCTGCCCCCCGTTGAGGCTCATACTCCAGAATCCACACGCCATGTTGCGCGGGGTTTGGACATTCCTCCGCGCCGGGACGTTGGCGGTTCTCAGCGTGATGTTTCACGCAAGGTTGTGGGGATGGGGAATTCAGCGTCTTTCGGACGGCGGATGCGGAGCCATTCGGCGAAGATACTGGCAATCGCTTGCGGCGTCGTTGGTTCGGTGCGGATGCCGCCGCGAATGCCCGGGCCGTACACCAAGAGAGGAACGTGCCGGTCGTAGTTGTACGGTGCCCCATGGGTCGTTCCGGTCGATCCCGGCTTGCCGGGCAGGGCATAAGGCACCAACACCACTCCCAAATCACCACTGCGGAGGGGATCGAACGACCGCTTCATGCGATAGGCGATTTCATCGGCGGGGGCCATTGATCCCATCAACTGCTGCCGGGTGAAGACGCGAGCGATCCCCTCCTGGGTGCTGAGGAACTTCGCGGCTTCCGCGGTCACGGCCTCGAACGATTGACCACAAGCTTTGACCACGCGCGGGTTGAGGTAAAACCACGGTAGCACCACCGCTTCGATCCACTTCGCTGCTGCCCCGTCGCGGTCTGAGACTGTGGCGAAAACCGTGTTCAGATGAGCGTTCAGGGCATTTTGCAGGGCGGTGGTATCCACGCGCAGGTCTTTGGGCAGAAGCCCCTGGGCGAAACTGCGTTGTGTCAGCGGGCCGATACCATGATCGGCGGTGAGGGCCAGAATGTACCGGTCGCGGCCGACCTGCCGATCAAGAAAATCCAACATCTCGGCCATCAGGGCATCCGATCGGAGGGTCACGTCCAGGACTTCTTGCGAATCCGGCCCCCAGGTGTGGCCGATCAAGTCGTTGGAAGAAAAGGAAATCACCAGCAAATCGGGTACATCGCGCAAACCGAGTTGTTCGGCGCGGATGCAGGTTTTGGCGAATGCCCACAAAAGATCGTTGCCAAAGGGGGAGTTGGCGAGGGCTTCGTAATATTTCGGGCCGAGCGTGGGTGAACCACCGGTCGTCGGATGCGGGAAGGCGACGCCCTGAGCGACACCACTGCCTTCGCCGGGCGAGTAGTCCGGGCTACTCCACAATTCGTAATCAACATCGGGGCGATAGCGCGTCCAATCGTGGCCGAACCAGCGATCGGCCCAGCGCGATTCGTTGAAGGCCTTCACCCACGGATGAACCGTGTCGCGATAGTAGGTGGAAGTGCCGAATACACCGTAGAACCAATACGCCCCGTCGGGCCGTTGCCCGGTCGGCAGAATCGCCGACCGATCCTTCAGAGAAAGACCAAACACCTTCGCCCGCTGAGCGGTGGCTTCTTTCAACACATCGGCCACCGTTTCACTCCGCAGCCGTTCGGGGGTCCCAATCTCCTTCGGCTCCTTGGAGGTCGACGTTTTTCCCTTGCCTTTCGTGGGAAAAGCAGGAAGTGGCGGAACGAGTTCGTAGCGATCGGCCCCGGCGCAGTAGACCGCCAAGCCGTTCTCGAACCAGTTGTTGTTGATGATGCCGTGAACGTCACCACAAGTACCGGTCAGCATGGAAGCATGACCCGGGCCGGTGGTGGTGGTGCCATAAGGGTAATAGCAGTGGGTAAACCACGCCCCCTCGCGCTGCAGGCGAACGAAACCATCGCTGCGAAATAGCGGCTGCCAGCGTTGCAGCATGTCGCCGCGGAGCTGATCGAAGACGATCAGCACCGCCAGTTTGACAGCCGGCTCCGCGGCCGGCGCTACGGGGGGAGGGCGAAGCCCGGCAACAAGCGCCAAAGCCCCAGCCAGCGTGACCACACCCACCAACAACACACCCACAGCCGCACGCATCGACAATCACCTTCCCGAGTCAAGATGCAAGTGGGGGCGTTTTAGGCGACTTGCCGGCCAGGAGCAACGGCGGGTCTGTGAAAGGTTGTTGAAGCTTAGGTCAAATGGTCCGTGGCTTGCCGCCGCCGGCGGGCGTAGGCTTCCAGCGCGCGCTCCTGCTCGGGAGTTTCGATCGAACCCGGACGCAACGAACGCACTTTGGCGATCGCTTGCTGCGCCGAAAGTCCTTGGGCAATGAAGTAGGCCCCCAAAACCGTCCCCGTGCGGCCCAGACCGGCCGCACAATGAATCGCCACCCCCATGCCCGAATCGTTCGCTTTGCGAATGGTGGTAATGAGATGATCGAGCTGCCGGTCCGAGGGCGGCGTCATATCTGGTACCGGCACCGAGACAGCCAGAATGCCGCTGTCGTTGATCCAATGCCGCGGCAGGGGGTCTTCGGTCAACGAGATCAGCACATCAAGACCCTGGCGCCGCAGCCAGCGCAAGTCGTCACTCGATTCCGGGTGCGCCAAGGCCGCCAATCGTGGTGGATCAACCCAAGAGAAACCCGGCGGAGGCATAACACACCTACGGAGATAACCGCTGCGGACCGTCTTGGTTATGCTAAAGCGAAACCCCGGCAGGCGGAATGCGAATCCGCCCCACCGGGGCCAAAAAGTGGAGGTTTTGCCGCTAACGCGGTGTTTCAAACGACCTGCCAGCGCTGGACGTATTCCTCGCTGCTGAGGAATTCGACCAAGAAGCGGGCGGGGTCGTTCATGGCGAAATTCGTCCAACTGGCCATGCCGCCGGCGTCAGCGGCGCGGCCCAGGAACAGTTCGTAAGCCTCGCTGACCTGGTTGGCGACGCCTTCAGCGCTATCCAGAACGATGCGGACCACTTCCGCTCGCGACGCTCCAAAGTTCAGCACCCGGAGAAACTCCGCCTCACCCCACGGGTCGATCTCGCGCTCCAAGACCGCGAGGTACAACGCGGCCAGGAAGCTCGCGTTGGTTCCACCATTTTTGAGGAAGAATTCCTCGGAGGCCAGAATGCTCTGTTTCACCGCCCGCTCGCCACCGGTAGCGTATAGCTCCACATGGAAAGCCAAACCCTGCGGATCGGGCAGACGGTCCAGATAGCGAATGTACAACTCTCTGACGATCCGCTCGCGATATTCCACCGAACCAAGAATACCCGCGATAACCTGCTGCAGCGGAACCCCGGCATCCAGCAACGCCGACCAATCGTTAAGGCCGGTATCATCAACCTCGCGTCCCAACAGGTCGAGATACAACCCGGCCACTTCGGCTTGTGAGGCGGTTTCTAATCGCGCTGCGGTCCCGCCCCCCACCACCGTGGTGTAGGAACCATCTTCATCCGTCACCGTCACGGTGATCGTGTAGGGGCGGTTAGCAATGGGATAGCGGTGTGTATACGTTCCAGGCAAGCCGGGGAAAGTTTGCACCGTGCCATCACCCCAGTTGATGGTGACCGATTGAATCGTGTCTTGGCCAACATCGTTGGCGCTGACACGGATCGACAGCGGCAAACGCGGATTGAACGTCAGGGGGGCTTCGACAGTCACCGTCGGTGCGGCATTGAGGACGGTCACGGTGATTGTCGCGGTGGCCGAGGCCGTGCGTGTGCTGCCGGCGCGCGCCGCCGTCGCCGTGACGGTCAGAGTGAACGAGCCACTATCGGTGGCGCTGATCAGCAAGCCCGAAAGTTGAGATAAAGTGAAGGTCCAAGTACCATCGCCGTTGTTCACCCCCGCAGAGAACGACACGTTCGCCGGCACTCCGGAAACCGTCACCGTCACAATCGAGTTGGTATCACCCGGTGCCGCGGCAATGTTGGCAGCCACGGCGCTGCCTTCGGTGAAGACGAGCGATGAGGGCACATTCAGAATCGGGGTTGCCGGCGGCGGGTTCGGGTCGGCCGCGGCGATGGTGAATGTCTGTTCGCTGAACACCGTACTATAGGCGCTGTCGGCATCGGTGGCCCGGATGACGACGTTGTAATTGGCCGTGCTCAGCGGGAACGTGTTGACCGTGGCCAGCGTATTACCGACCAGCGTGAAGTGAGCGTTATCGCCCGCGCCGGGCACCAGGGAGAAGGTGTACGACCGGCTAGAATTGGGCGTCGTAAGTGTGCCGACCGTCACATTCGGCCCCGCGGTGATCGCGGTATTGGATAACTGGATCGTCGGCTGAATCACCAGTGTCAGCGCTTCTTCATAAGAGAATTGCGAATACGTGGCATCGGTGGTGCGTACGCGAATCGAGAAGGTGTCCTTGTTGGTGGTAAAACCATCCTTGGTTACGAGCTTATCACCCACAATGGTGAAAAGCCCATTGTCGGTATCGCCGGCACCACTGACCAATTCATAGGTGTAGGTACCGTTGGGGTCGCCGGTGGTCGTCAAGGTGGCCACTTCGGCGTTGGCGGCGTTGGGTACGCCCCAACTCGAGGGGGTGATATCCGTCGGTGGAATCACCGCGGTGATGGTGAAGACCATCTCGGCCAGAATCTGCTGGAATTGCGTGTCGGTCGCACGCACACGGATCGAGTAATTCGCGGTCTGCAACGGGAAGTTCGACGCGGTCAGCAGGGTGTTGCCAGAAATCGTGAATTGGCCATTGTCGGTATCTCCGCTGCCCGACACCAGTCTGTAGGTATAGCTGCGCGACGAACCGGGCACCGCGAAGCTACCCACCGAGACATTCGATTTCGCCTCAACCACGTTCTGCGAGAGCGTAAATTTGTACACAAACGTGAATTGCTCGTCGTAGTAGTAGCCGGGGAAACGGGTACTTTGCTGGCGGACGCGCACCAAATAGGTGAACTGGTCCTCCACAAAATCTGTGTCGCGCATCAGCTTGCCGTTGACGATCTGGAACTGCTCATTGTCGTCCGAACCGGCCCCAGGCACCAGTTGGAATTGGTACGTCTCGCTGCTTGGGCCGATGGTTTGGAACTGCATCACCTCGTCGGTCCATGGTGGCAGTTGGAACTGATCGATCCCGATCGCCGTTGGGGGTTTGGGCAAGACGAACTGGAACTGCATCTCCTCGGTGATGGTGTTGCCTTGCAGCCGCACACGGATTTGGAAATTCTCTTGGAACTCCGTCGAGCCGGGCACCCACTGGAAGTTGTCACTGAGTGTCAGCCGGCCATCGGGCGATAACCGGAACTGGAAGTTATCGGCATCCCCAGCCCCAGACACCAGCGCAAATTGGAAGTTCTGGTCCGCATATTCCACCGGGACTTGGAATTGGGCGTAGTCGGCGTTGTCGAGGTTGAGGGTCAGTTGGAATTGTGGGCCGTCGTCGGGGTCTTCCGGGTCATTGTGGCCACTATTGATGGCATTGATGAAGACATCGGCTTTGTTGTTATTGTCATTCGCGACAAGGGTCGACGCGGTACTGGTCCAGGCGATGACGTTGCCGTTGCCACTGATGCGGGGTAAGGTGTTGCCGCCGCCGGTGGGGGTCGTTTCCGAAGTGGTACGGTGGCTGATCAATTTCACCGAGTTATCGGTACGGTCGAAGACGTACACATCGGGAGCCGATGTCGTCGAGATGTAGGCCACATAGCGGCCGTTGTTGCTGATGGAGGGATTCGTACCACTCACCGCAGCACCCGTCTCGCTATTGCGACTCACCAGGGTGATTTCCCCGGTGGCGACTTCGTACAGATACACCCGCGTCGCATTCCCGCTCAGTGACGGCGAGAGGAGGTTATTCGACGCACTGACGAAGGTGATCCATTTGCCATCGCCACTGATGAGCGGGAAGTTGCCACTGAGAAGTGTGTAAGTTGCACCCGCAGCGGTCGTGGCCGACGAGGCCGTCCGGCTCACCAACGTCGTCGTGGCATTCGCGACATCATAAACGAAAACATCATATGTGCCGATGCTATCGCTCTGGTTCGCCACGAGGTTGCGCGAACGACTGGCATAAGTGATGAATTTCCCATCATCGCTGACGGACGCTGGGAAGAGGTCTTGATCGGAGCTAGAGGCAACGGCCTTTTTGGTATCCGTCGGCGCGTGTGTTACCAGAGAGGTGGTTCCGGTCGCGATGTCGTAGCGGAAAATATCGAGGGTGGAGGTGTTATCGTCTTGATTGCTCACGAGGTTCGTGGCCGAACTGGAAAACACCACGGTACCACTGGCCGTCTGGGTGGTCGGGTTGTAGGTGCTGCCACCACTGATGGTTACCAAGGTGGTCCAATCATTGGCCCCGCGGCTGGGACTACCGGGAACGTGGCTGACCAACGTATTGGTACCGGTGTGCCGGTTATACAAATAGGCGTCCACCGGTAAGTATCCGGCTTGGGTCCAGAAGTTTTCACTCGTTGAGTAGTTCGCGACCAAATCGTAGGTATCGCTGATATAGGCGATGAAGCTGCCATCGTTGCTGATGGCGATTTGCCCCTGTTGCGGGATATCGGATGAGACAATCCCCACGTTGCCCGTGGCCCCGGCTTTGCGTGTCACGAGTGTGAGACTGTCGTTCTCAACACTGTACAGATAGACTTGATAGCCACTCCCCTGGCTTGTGAAGTTTTCGACGAGATTGGTACCGCTGTTGAAGAATGCCACCCACTTCCCATCGGCACTGATGACCGGGGCGAAGGATTCGCCGTTGGCGGCGGTGGCGGTGGTCCCGTGTTGACGGCTGATGAGGCGCGTGGTGTTGTTGGCCCGGTCGAAGAGGAATACGTCGTTCACACCATTCGTATCACTCTGATTTGTGACGAGATTGGTCGCTTGACTGAGGTAAACGACGTAGTTGCCATCATCGCTGATCGATGTGGCGACAAAAGGAAGAGTGCTGTCATTGTTGGCACTGGCACTCGCGGTCCCGCTGGCAGCGAACGAGACCAAGGTGACGGCGGGCACATCGCGAGCTTCGAGCGTTTCGAGTGTCAGGCGAGGGCGATTCGTTTCGACGGCAGGGGAGCGAGAGGATTGGGACCGGCTGGACGCCCACCGGCGTCGCCACATGCGCATCATAGGAGACACTCCCGAGAGGATTTGGGCGCGAGTCGCGGATCACGACCATCATCCGCTTATGTGACGCGGAATAATTTCCCGAATTCCTCCGCCGGGGTCAACAGTTTTCCGGCAATTGTTGCAATTTCTTCTTTTACCCCCTATCCCGAAATCGCTGCGACCGCGGCAACTGTTGGCTTCAAGCCGGTCCCGAGAACCACCGTCGCCGTGCAGGCCCATTGTTCATCTCGTCGGTAATTTGTTTCACCGCACTCGTCGGTAATTTGTTTCACCGCAACGGTTTATGGCCGTGCATGGCCCGGAGCCGATTCGCGGCTTGCCACACTTTCGCATCCGTTTGTAAAAAATCGATCAGATTCCCCGTGGAAATCTGCAGTAATTCCGCGGCGTCAGAAACACGGGCTTGCACCGCCGCCAGCACATCCAATACCACCCCGACCACTGGCCAAAAAAGCGGGTTATTGCGACTCAGATGCAACCGACCATCCGCCGCCCGAGCCGCGGCCAGCTCGGGGAGAGCGGCGATCTGGGCTGGGGTGGGATGCGGCGGCAGGGCCTCCCGCCATTCCAGAAACAACGCCTGCCGTAAGCGCTTCAGAGCCTTGGCTTTATTTTCATGCTGAGAACGGCTTTCCTCAGCAATAACCATCAGACCACTGGGCCGGTGCCGCAAACGCACGGCCGAACTGGTCTTATTCCGCTTCTGCCCCCCCGGGCCACGGGCGCGGTAGGTATCCACCGCGCATTGCGCCAGCAGTTCATCATCGGTTAACTGCGACCATGTCGAACGTGCAGGCCGCGGGGCCGCTGCTTCCGCCATCGTCCCCTATCCTCAACATCTGAGCCGCTGCGGGATTCAGCTCTGTCCCGTTGGCGAGGATGGATCACGCCAAATTCGGCCCTGTCCCGCTGGTGAGGATGGATGACACCAACTCAAGGATGGATCAGGCCAACTCAGTGGGTGCGGTCGCACACCATCCAACTCAGTAGGTGCGATCGCACACCATACAGTAGCGGTTTCCTGGGCGACCGGGATTCACTCGCCCACATCCGGGGCACGCGTCACCGGGGGCCTTCGGCGTGGCGGCCGATGGCCGGGCGACCGGCGGGGTGGGCATGGCGGCCGATGGTGGGGGCGAAGCCGGAGTTGCGCGCGGCGGTGCCGACGAACCCGACGGCGACCCTGGCCCCGGCAACGGCGGGGGCTTGAGTGTCGGCGGTTGACGAGGCGGCGGTGTTGGCACCGATACGGACACCGGTTGTGGCGAAGAAACTGGTGAGCCTGGCAGCGGGAGAACCTCTTCATCGTCGGCCAAGGCCAGGGCCGGCTTCGAGGCCGCTGCAGCCGGGGCTGCCGGCCGAGAGGCTGGGGCCGGTGCTGGAGTGGGCTTGGGTTTGACCGGCGGAGCGATCCGTTGTCCGCGGGCTGGCGACTCCACAGCAGGAAAGGCCTCCAAACGATCTCGAGTTCCCATGTGAACCACGATGGTCACGTTGCCGGCGATGCGGGTGTCCCCATCGTGAACAATAGACTCTTGCTGGGTAGGAACATCGGTACAGATCACCTGGCCATTGCGGATGAAATAGCGCAAGGCGATGTTCGCCGCCCCGCGGGCCCAGACCGTACACAAGCGGGCGTCGCTGCCGATTTTGACAGGCTCTGGACCCAGATTGACCGTCACCACTTCGCGCGGGCCATAGTGAACTTCTAGCCATGCTTGGCGGAACACTGCTTCCACCACGGCCACCATCGCACCGATGCACAAGCCGAGCATCAGCCCCCCCGCCAGCCGCCCCACGACATCTCCACCGACCCGCTCAATCACCAAATACCCCAAACCACCCACAAACCCGCCCAGCACCCCGCCGATCAGCCCATAAGTCGGCTTCAAATTCGGCACAAACGGCGACAACCCCACCCCCGCCAATGCCCCGAGAATCACCCAACCAATCAGGCGGAAGAACATCACCAACGCCGTGCTTTCAACATTCGCCAGAATCACCAATCCCTGACCGGCCGCCCCACCAATGAGTCCGAAGGCCATCCCGCCCAGCAACGCGATCACAACGCGGCCGCTGTCAGGCAATGTGCCACGCAGGTAATAGTGCTGTCCGCCCACGAGCCACAGACCGATCATCGCGGCAATCGCTCCGGTCCACACGCCCACCGCAAGAAGCAGTTGCCATGCATCGCGGCGGCTGTACTCGCGGCTCGATTGCACCGCTTTGACCAATTGGGGCTTCTCCACAGGCCGCTGCCCCAATTGCGGCTTGGCCTGGGGCCGTTTGGCTTCCGCCGCTGCCACGATGGAGCGGGTCATTTCGGGCAGTAAGACCCGGGTGAAGGCGTCGCGATCGTTGGCGGTCTCGAGAAACTCAAAATGTTTGCCGCGCTCGCGCAAACCGTCTTTGTCGACACCGATTACACCATCGTGTAAAGTCTGATAAAACCTCAGGTTACGGTCGTGAACAACCAGGTGCAGAAGATCGATTTCGTTGCGGCGCAACACGGCGATCACCTCCTCGGCCGTCAGGCCCCGAGGCGGGACGGACTCGCGTTTGGGCGGAGCATCGGTGATAAGCACCAGAACACGACTGGCACCTTTCCGCCAGCCTTTGAGGTTGGCAGCTTCACAGACGGCTTCATAGCTGGTTTCCGGAATGTCGCCGCCACCGAAGGCTTCGAGCTTGCGCACTTCGTTGCGAAACGCGACCGCATCCGCAGTGAACGCGTCACCCGCGAAGCGCAACGTCTTCATTTGCGGGTAGCGGAGGGGGTCGGGTTCGGGATGAAATAGATCACGAAACGCCACGCAGCCGAAGCGGGCATCGACCTTGGCCCGCGCCAAATCGCTGGCAAACTGGGTAATACCATCTTGCAGGCCGAGAATTTGCCCATCCATGCTGTGGCTCACATCCAAGACGAAGACAATATCCGCTTGCGGCAAAGGCGACGGAAGGACTGTCAGATGGGTGGTGGTGCTGGCGGAAATGGTTTGTCTGTTGGGCTTGGCAGTGGCCACAAGGGCAATGGTTGCGGGTTTGACTTCGGCGGTATGGCTAGCTTGGAATTCGAGTTCCGCTTCGATCTGTTGCGGCGGGATAATGACCTCCCGCGCCGTGATGCCAGAAGGGAGTTTCTCCGCCCGGACTGTCACGGCGGAGTTGAATTCATCGCGGAGAATCTCGATCACGAGCTTATTGGTCCCGCCTTGGTACAGTTGCAGCTCAGGAGAAGCGGCGATGGCCAATCGCGGCTCGGGTGGGGGGGGGCCAGCCTCGACTTGCTGTGGCCCCAGTGCCAGCATGAGCCATTCGCCCAATAGCAACGCCCCCAAAAGCCCGCCAACAGCTCCGTAGAGGCCGAACAACAGGGGTTTCGGGAGAGCGGCCAAACACACCAGCGCAGGCATACAAAGGTCTCCTTCCACCCCGCGGATGCGTCAGGGGAATCGATCGGGGTCCGATGTTCCGGGCCGTTGTGGCCTGGGATGGGCGAGTCGTGCGGTCCGTTTCCGGCCGCGTGGGCGAAAATGGTGATGCTATTTCGTGATGCTATTTCGTCTTGGGAGTGAGTGTAATGGGTTTGGCCCCATCCTTCACTTCCCGGAAACATTCCAACCACAATTCTTCAAACTTGGCGCGCGTGGCTCCTTGCAAGTCCTTGGCCGCTTCGTAGCGACGTTTGCGTTGCGCGGTGCCGTCGAAGGCGAGGGGTCCTTCCAACTCCACCACCCGGTAAAGATCACGCCGCGTCAATTCGTCATCTTTAGCAATCGCGTAGTGATAGTAGGCGCTGAGGAACCAAACCGCGGCTTCGTTGGGGTAATGCAGCGTAGCGACCTCGAGCCAATCTTTGGCTTTTTGGAGGTCCTCTGGGCTGTTGTTGGCCTGGGCGAGCAGTTTGCCGCCCAAAAGCAGGTTGAAATCGGGGATCGGGGCGTCGGTGGAGGTAGCGGCATCGCGTTCGATGCGTACGAGTCGGCCGGCGGGGGCGCGGCGTTTGTAGACGGCGTGGTCGCGGATGAGCTGCGCCAGCCGTGTGCTGGCCCCCGCGTCGGGCTGACCCACCATTTTCGCGGTGAAAATGAGATTGGCATTCTCATCATAGCGGGCGGAAAGGATGCGGATGCCGTCGAACGTAGCATAGGCGGGCGTTACGCGGCGAATCCGTTCGAGCATCTCGTTCATTGGCACAACATCCAGAGCCGGCGGTGCCGGTGGGGGGTGGAAATACTCGGCCCACTTCGTTTCTTCTTGGAGGCTTTTGAGCAACTGGGCCAGTTCGGTGTTCTGGTGGGCGGCATCGACCACGCCGCGGAGGCTGTAGCGGTTTTCGGCGTCGAAATACCCCCGTTCGATGAGAACCCCGTACCATTTCTTAGGGTCGGTGGTCATGTGTTGGCGTAAGTAGGCGGTCAGTCCCGGCAGTAGCGGCCGCTTGTCGGCGGTGGGGGGGAATTCCTGGGCCGGTCCATCGGGCGGTGGAGGAATGCCGCGGTCGAGATGGCGTTTGACCAGAGCCGTGAATTGTGTTTCCACGTCCTTGATGTCGGCGGCGCTGGCGGGATGATAAAGCAGCACCAACCCCTCGGAGGCAACGAAGTACTGTTTCTGCACAGCCTCCGCGTTGGCGGGGAAATACAGGCGTAACAGCCGCAGATCGTCTTTGCTTTCGATGGCCCAGGTTCGCAGTTGTTGCATCAGTTTGGTGATGGGAAGCTTGATCATGTTTTGCGTACTGACGGGGAATTGGGCGAGCTGCTGGTATTCGGCGGCCCGCGCTTTCCCCTTCCCAAACGCTGCGAATTGCGTTTGGATCACGGTAGTGAGCAATTCGTTTTGAGCCGGCGTGGTGAAGCCTGGGTGGATACCGGCCGCCATCAGTTCGCCATTGGGGCCGAAGTGGAAGCCGGGATCGAGGCGCACGCCATCGAGCGCCGGCTGAGCGGCAACTGCAGCGCGCAGCTGTTGCGTGGGTTCGGCAATCACGGTGGTCAGCAGCGGGGCGTAATCGCCGGGTACCGCTCGGCCCGCGGTTTCAGTCACCAGGGGGTTGATCGCATCTTGCACCAGTTCGGCCCTCAGTTCCGCCTCACCCAAGCGCAGCCCGTGGACGCGGAAACGCAGTGAGGCGCGAACGCCGTTGGGTTCTTGGTTCACTTGATAAAAGAAGTAGGTCCGCTCCACGAACAGGCGGCGCAGGGCCAGGCGGGCTTTGTCATCGGCGCTGCCATCCGAGGGGTCGGATTGAGCCAACAGTTTCTGCAACTGGGTGGGAGCGATTTTCCACTCCACCGCCTGGAGGTTGTACTTGACTGGGGCGGCGGTGCCATCGGGGCGTGTCGCTGCCGGGTTTTTCGCCAATGGCGAGGGTTGGGCCTTCTCCAACCACGCCAGCGGGTTTCCAGTTTTGGCGTGAACACCTTGAATCACCAAGGCCCCCGTGTCATCGAACGCGCTGCTGCGGAAGAGAACCTGATCGGCGGCGGCCGTACCCTTTGAGGCGGCAGCATTGGCCGCCGCCTGAAGTAGGACGTGGGGGTGGCGATCGGGTGCCAGGCGCACAACGCCGGTCATATCCAGCTTCAGATTCGCGACTTGGAGTTTGTCTTGCAGCCGTTGCGTGAGTACCTCAGTGATTCTGTCAAAGGGGAGCGGATCATCGTTGGTCTCGGGTAGCGAGTCGAGGAAAACACCGACGACTTTCACCGCGTTGTCGCCCGCGGCGAAGCGATCCAGCCGCAGGCGTTTGTCCAGGTCTGATCCTTGGGCGAGTTCCTTCTGCAGTGCTGCCCGGTTCTTCTCCGCGGCTGCGGCGTGTGTGGCGGCCTCTTGCCCGCTGGCCCCGACGGGAATCACCAACAGGACCGCAACTGTGCCGTGCATCCACAAGCGTGATAACCGGAGCATGGGGATTCCTCAGGTGAGATTCATCGGCTGAGATTCATCGGCCTCATGGTGTTAGGGGGTACCATGGGGGCATTCATCATTGTCCGCAGTGCCCGGCCAAGGCAGTGAACGGGCACTTGGGGCTGACTGTTCCCGCGGCGATGCGTCATGGCCCGATGCGGCCGACGGGCTGGCTTGGTCCGCCAGGGGGGGCATCGCATCGGCCGGGGCTAGTCGTTCGTGGTCCGCGCATTCGTTCACTACAGTATCATCGATCGTCAGAACTACAAGAGTGCAATCGTCGTTGACCATCTGACGGCTGGAGCGGAGCTGGTCCAGTTCGGCTATCCACTCTTCGGGGGTGATCGTTTCGTAGCGGTGCCAATCGGGTTCGGTTTCAGCCAGAGTTTGGAAGAAGTGAGCGGCCACGGCATCGGTGGCCAGCAGAAAGCGGTCGCCCGGTGCGCACAGACCCTGGGCCACCAGCGCTGATGTGCGGAAACCAGGGTTGGAGCGGACAAGCAGTGGCGTCGACCCCAACTGCTCCGCGGCTACCACGGGGAAGGTGGCGAGCAGATGGTTCTGGCGAATCCAGAACAAGCAGGCATCCCCGATGGCGCAAGCGCGCCACGGCCGCTGGCCATCGGACCCTGCCGGTCCCAATTCCCAACCCAACAGCGTTGCCGCGGCCCCCACCTGATCCACCTTGGCCTTTTTCGACCAATTGAGGTTATTGTACTGGATCGCCGCACGCCATTGCTGCCGCAATTGATTGACCCACTGCTGCAGTATTGTAGGATCGCAGACCTCCGGACGATCGCGAACGAACCCCTCACACAGCTGCTGCGCCCACAGGCGGCAGAAGATACCGCTGCTGGCACCATCGGCGATCGCTGCGACGGCGGCGCTGGTATCGACGGCGAGGGCATCTTCCCATTGCTCGGGGGTGTTGCCAAGTTTCGCCGTATTCAAGCTGCGCACACGCAGCCTGGACGCTGTGCTTTCCCCTCCCGTGGTCATTGGTTGTTGCCAAGGGCCGCTGAAGAGAGCTTCCCACGGATCGCGGATATCCCAATCGTTGATCCAGATACCGCGGCGCGGGGCGGTGCCGGTCTCAGGGTCGCCGGGTAGCTCTGCGGAAACGCCCAGCAGGCGGGCGTGCAGCCCTTCGTCGGCCTGGGCATCCCAGACGTAGTGTAACAGCCGCACCGGTCCGTAACCGGTGGTCAGCAAGGCCAGCGAGCGTGCGATGCGGAAGTAGTCGCGATCGAAGCCGGCCGTACCGGTGCAATGGATGACAACGGGCGGTCGGGCCGTAAAACGCCCCGTCAGCCATACGGACACCAAGGCATAAACACCCGCCAAGGCCGCCGCGGGGCACGGTGAGCCTTCGGCGGCAGGAAGGAGGGTCCAGCGCCGCGGTTGGCCTTCGCTATCCCGCGGTGCTACCGGCATCGCCGCCAGTTCGGCCAGGGGGACGTAACGCGGCTGTGGCCGGCCATCGGGAAGAAGCGACACCAGTTGGGCAGCGCCGGCGTCGCTGGCACGATAGCCGACAACCGCGATATCCCAATGGCCGATGGGGTAGCCGGCGGCCAGCGTATCGACCAGCGCTTGCAGCAATTCGTCTGCCAGTTGTCGGGCCGCGATCACCGGCGGCAACTCCCCACGACCGGTCAGAATATCCCCGGTCATATCGGCGGAAAGGCGGACCAGCAGCACCAGGCAGCCGGCAGGCCATGTGTCCGGAGGGGGTTGCGTCATGCGCAGTTCCTGTTCGCGGCGGTGGGGAAGATGCATCCCAGTCTGGGTACACCGCGTGGCGGCACCGCTTAGCGTAAGTGGGGCGGCAAGGTCGCGGTGGCCACCACTTGGGTGCCGACGTTGAGCAACTTCAAGAGGCTGACAGCATCGGCATTGAAGGCCATCGCTTTGCACCCAATCGGCGCCGGGATACCCTTCACCTCGGCCATGTGCCGCAGCTTCTCCGGAAGGGGGCTGGACATCTCGAACAAATCCCGGGCGTATTCGTCGGGCAGCGATTCACTCGTCGCCGGCAAAAAGACGGGCTGGGCATCACGGCCTGAGAGGTGACAATTGAACAGAAGCACCTGGCCATCGGCCGTGCTGAGGTTCTTGAGGTCTTCGGCGAAGGGCACGGGTAAGCCATCGGTCGATTCGCCATCGGTCAGGTTGATGACCAACGGTGGGAAGCTGTTGGGGTGAGCCTCGATCCAGGCACGCACCACTTGGGCGGTGTAGCCGAGAGCAGTACACATCGGCGTACCAAACATTTCCGTCGGTTGTGGCGCGCGGAACCAGACGGGAAATGCGATTTCGCGTTCGACCTCCATCAACCCACCGGCACCGTCGTCAACGAATTCCTTCTTGCGGCGTTGTTCGATCTCCAAAGGGTTATCATACAATTCGGTGATCGACACCAGATCACGACCAGCCAGAACACCTTGAAACAGTGGCTTGACAATCGCCACACCGTTGGCATCGGTGGTATAGCCGATCAAGCCGACATCGAAATAGTTGCGCGGCTTTTCTTCACCTTTCTCACAACTGGTGATGAGTTCTTGGATGAAGCGGTTGATCGCGGTGACGACCGTGTCGATTTTGGGTCGTTGCGTTCCGGCAATGCCGTCGAGCATCGAGTTGGACAAATCGACGACGAAGACGATACAACCGGGATTGGCACGGTCGATCTGCATTTCGTAAGGCATAGCGGCACTCCGAGGTTGGGTGTTCCTGGCTCGCCGGGGGGCGAGTCGATCCATAAGGAAGGGTCTTTCACAGCCTGTGACGATCGCAAGTCCTTTGTATTCGCGTCAGTCTATTCTGGCTTGCGGGTGTGGGCCAACTGTCACAGCCATCCTCAAGGCGTCAGAAGGTTTTGTCACAAACCATACAGTAGCGTTGCCCAGGGCGACCCGGGACTTTCCGTCCACACGACGGGCAGCCCTCGGGGGCTAGAGTTCCAGGGGTGGGCTTGCCGGGGGGCGCTGGCGGCTTGGGTCGGATCGGGGGAATGGGTATTGTGCTGGGACGGGGCGGTGGCGACCCTGAGGCTCCCGCGGGGGCGGGGGGCCGGGCGGGCGCGGGGGCCGGAGGCTGCGCCGGACGGACTTGCGGGGGATTGTCGGCCTCCACGATGGAGGTCGGAGCCGGGCGCGTCGATGGCGGTCCAGCCGGCAGGGGTAAACCGTCGTCCCAATCCGACCGGGGTTGGACGGTGGATGATGGTGGTGAAGCAACACGGCCTTCAGGTTCATCGAGTTCCAGAACCATCTGTGGGCGGTCGTGGGGCGATGTCGATCCGGATGAACGCGGTGGTTTGTCATCAGGCTGACGGTGGCTAGCGGCGGCCCGGGCGGCAACAGGGGATGCCCCGGTGGCCACACGCACAATCACCGTGGCGCGGCCAGCGCGTCGGCGGTCGCCATCACCGACAACCACTTCTCGTTGGGCGACAGTATCCTCACAGTACAATTGGCCCTCGCGAATCCAATACCGCAAGGCGATCGGCGCAGCATCGCGTGCCCACACGGTGCAGGCCCGGGCATCGCTGCCGATTTTGACCGGTTCGGGGCCGAGGTTGACCGTGATACTTTCCCGATCGTTGAGCCACACTTCCAGCCATGCCCGCCGGAACACGGCTTCCACGACGGCGACCATCAGTCCGATGCAAAATCCCAGGATCACCGCGCCCCCCCAGCGGCCCAGAATATCCGCTGCCAGCGACAACACGGTGAACGCGACACCCCCCCAGAAGCCCCCAGTGGCGCCGGCCAGAATCGCTTTCTTCACATCGAGATTGGGGATGAAAAAACTCACCCCCGCACCCAAGAGCAACCCCAGAAACAGCCAACCGAGGATCAGCCCCACGGTGGCAATGCCTAGGTTGATTAAGACGAAGTACAAGACCTGACCCAAACTCCCCGAGAGGAAGCCGGCGGCAATCGCCCCGGCCACCAGCAACGCCAGCCGGACACGGCCCGTGGCCAGAAGCGACTTGCCCAAATACCAGTTCTGCCCCATCACCAAGGCCGCACACAGCCCCGCGGCCAGAAGGGCCGTCCAAACCCCGGTCGCAACCGTACTGTACAGCGAAAAGGTAGCCGGGATCATCGTGACCTGCACCGTCGCCGTATGTTTGATATCCTGATCCTCACCGGTGGCCTCCAACTCGATTGAAAAGTCGCCCGGAGTGATATTC
This sequence comes from Gemmata sp., assembly GCA_025055115.1. GTDB lineage: Bacteria > Planctomycetota > Planctomycetia > Gemmatales > Gemmataceae > Gemmata. Next base: position 70,587 of record JANWYJ010000038.1, on the reverse strand, counting down.
GTAGTGGCGTGCAGCGTCAGCTCGCCTTCAGATTTCCGGGACGACAATTCCAATTTCAACGGTGTGGCGCTGAGGCCGGCCGGCAAGCGGTGAGGCCGGATCGTCACCGTTCCATCGTAGAACTCGCGCCGCACCGCCACAGGGAGGGTCAAAGACTGGCCCGCGGCCAGTTGGAACTGGCGGGGTGCGTACAATTCGATCCGAGGAGCCAGTTGGAATTCGTAGATGAGTCGTTTGGGTCCACCGTCGGGCGTATCGGCCTTTCGGATCGTCCCGGAGAATTCCTGGCGCTGGCTGCCGTGCAGAACGCTGATCTTGTAGTTGGTCTCATCGGGTGCGCCAGGGCAGCGTAGGTAGTAGTTGAGATAGACCTGATACTTGCCCAGCGGAGCTTTGCCCGGGGGCCAGTAGATGTTCTCGACCGGTTCGGCAGTGAGGTTTTTGCAGTTGGCGTTGCGATCGACGTCCAGTTCGCCCCCGGTCCGGGAGCGGCGATTTTCTGATCTCCAGAAAATTTCAAAGCCTGAGGGATCGACACAATGCAGGTCGAGATCGTTGGTGTTGAACCAGATGAGCGAGATTTGGACATCGCCGGTTTTGGCGCCGGCGGCGCGGAGGCGTTCCACGAATTCGGCCGGTGGCGGCGGTGGTTCGCGCGCGGGGACGGTGGTGATCAGCGACGGTGTCTCCTCGTAACCCATCGCCGCTATCAGATGGTGCATAATGAGGATGAAGGGTTCGCCCGCCAGAGCACCAGCATAAGCGCCGATGGCGCCCAACAACCCAAACAACAGGATTTTTTTCCACGCGGCCAACGGGTTCATGGTTCTTGCGAGGGGTGATGCTCACACAGCGGATGCTCACACAGCGGTTGTTGGAGTGTGAGGTTGCGTGCCTGGGGTATTGCTCTTCCATCCGTTCTGGTAGTTACTCGTTCTGGTAGCTACTGCGCCAAAGCTCTGCTAGCTACTGGGCAAACAAGTCGGGGTTGTTGGTCATGCCGGCAATCAGGATATTAAGCCGTGTCCAGATTTTGGCTGCGCGGCCGGAGCTACTTCCCCGACTTTCCAATTGGTCTACCAGGTCTTTGTCGATCTCGCATGCCTTTTTTAGCCGTTCGGCCGATTTTTGCGTCCAGCGGGGCCGTTCGGTGCTTTCGGTAAGCTGTTTGCGGGCGGCGTTGTACATGACGGCCACCTGGCTGAGGCGCGTGGCTCGGAGTTCTTGGAGGTAATGTTCCGAACCCATGTATTCGACGAAGGTTGACTCGGGCGAGTAGCGTTTCGGGGCGGTCCACTCGTTGAGTCCCTCGTCATCGGCGGACAGCGGTTGGCGTTGAACTTTGCCGCTGGGTTGTTCGATGAATTTGATCACGACGTTTTTCCGCGGCACTGGGCGGCCGTTGAGGATGACCTCCCTATCGAGTTGCGCCTGCGGGGGGATGTAGGCTTCGCAGAATTCTTGGACTTTTTCGCGAATGATCGCACGCAGGGCGTCGTCTTTGGTGCGCCGATACCGGGCTGCGACCTGGGCGAGCCAGGCATCCGCCCCGGTTGCGTTGGTGAACAGATCATCTTGCCCAAGGAGCTTGAGCAACTCTTCGTGGGCGATGCATTCGTCGGCGATGTTGCCACGGGCTTCTAAGTTGGCCCGGAGAGTCGGGTCGAGGCGCGGGTAATCGGCTTCCGCTTGGCGAAGGTCTGCACTGAAGATTTCCAGCTGGGTTTTGAGAGCGCGCAGGGTTTCCACGGCGGTGTTCAGCGCGTTGGTGCCCGGTTCGAGCGGAAGTGGGGTCTGGAGAGCGGTACGATAGTGGCTATTGGCCAGGTCGAGGAGCCGTTCGATCACCAGCCAGCGAGCGCGCAGCCGCCACAGCGTGGCTTTGGCCGTATCGGAGAATTTTGAGCGACTGGTGTAGGTCCGGATCAAGGTGTTGACCTCGGCGAGGGCTTTGTGGGCATCGTTGAGCGAGCGGATCGGCGGTGGCTGGCTGAGCCATGCGACAACAGCCTCGGCATCGCGTTTCGTTTCCTGCCGTTCGTTGAGCCACTGTTCGTACTGCTTCTTCAAGACGCCACTGAACTGAGGGCGTTCGACTTCGGCCAAAAATACGTCGAGATCGTTGAGATTGGCCGAGCGTGCCGCCGCGGCTTGAATGACCGCCCGCACAGGTGGCTCGGCGCTAGCTTCGCTGGCATCCGGCGCGCGATACTGCTGGGCCACGATCGCAGCCTTGCGGACTTCGTTCGACCATGCCGTGGCCCGACGATGGGCGGCCGCCAGGGCTTCAGCGCTAGGTCCTTGTTCTGTGGGCGGTTCAGGGGTGAGAACCTCGGAACGCACCACGATGGATACCTGCACGACCGCATATGTCACCAGCGGCAGGGCCAGGAGCAACAACACCAGACTCGGGGGAAGTCGCTTCATGATGCCATCTCGTTGCGGGGGTGGAAGTTTCCCGGGCGAAGCCGCTCAGACACGGACCAGAAACCAGACAATCGCCAGCATGACCGCGAACACCACGCCGCAACCAGCTCGGCGGGCGCGGAGCCGACCAGGCGATTCCGCCGCGGTCACACGTTCCGAGCGACCCGGGGCAGTAGATTTTGCACGCGGGGTGGTATTTCTTTTCGTCCGTTCGTCAATCCAGCGATTCAGCCGTTGCACGGCATACGGTTCGAGGGGTAAAGCTGATTGAGCCTCGCGCAGTTCGCGGTAATGCAGTTCGGGAATGCACGCGTGAAGCAACAGAGCCTGAAACGCTCCGCGTTTGTCGGCAGGCCATTCCTGCGACAATTGGATCGCTTCCTGAGCGGCATGGCGGGCGGTGGCGAAATCCTGAGTGACCGGAAAGCAGGCTTGGAACAACTTCACCAGGGGTCCGAGCGGCTGGGGATCGGTCGCAGGGTCGTAGACGGCGAACCCCCCGTGGTGGAACACAAAGCGGACCAGTTGCCGCGGTGTGATGCGAAATTCGCGACAAGCCTTCGCCACGGCCTTCGGTCCCTCCGCGTAAGCGGCAGCGGGGTTGTCGATCCATTGAAGTAAGTGATTGGCGGCCGAAAAGCGGTCCTGCCCCGCCTCGGGCAGGACCGCGCTGAGCTGGTAGCCGCGCGCGGTCAATTGTTCGGCCGCATGGCGCAGTTGGGTGTGCACATTGCGTTCCCATTGATGAATCGTTCGGGCCGCGGCGGGGTCGCAGTCTGTCGCGAACTCGGGATCGAGCAAGGCCGGCGTCAGCGCATCGAGATACACGCCCCACAGCTCTTGGCCGGCACTGTCGCCCAGGTGGACCAACAACTTGGCCAGCCGCCCTTTCGCCAACAAGAATTCGCCCCATGCGTCTTGTGTCAGCCTGACCGTGTTGGTCACGATCTGCCAGTCCTGGGGGGTGAGGATGTCGGAACTGAGCAGCCGATCCATCAACTGCGAAGCCGGCTCGGAATAGGGTGTGAAGAGGGTATCGAGAAACGTCGCGTCGCGATTGAGGTAGGGGCGCGCGGCGACCACGTAGGCCGCCAGGACCGATGCCGGGGCCGCGAAGAGGAATTCGCGGACTCGCTGCCGCAGAGCCAAGCGACTGGAAGGCGGGATGTGAGCGAGCCAGCCGTAGCTGTCGTTGGCCAGCACCATGCAGGCGGTCGAGCCAGCCCATTGAGGGGGGGCGATGAGAAGCGCTTCGAGTTCACGGCTGCTGTTGGGAATCAGCAATGGTGGCGATGGCAACAGGTCGACATCAGCACAGGCAGCGCGCAACCGTGTCCGGATAGAGCTGGGAAGCTTTGCCAGTTTGCTGGCGTTTTTCTCACTGGAAATCAGTTTGTGCAGGTGGCGATGAGCTTCGTTGTCGCCGGCGGTGGCGCGGATGACACGCCACCGGCTCTCCCAGGTCGCGAAATCTTCCTGGAGGATCGCATCTACGGCTTCCGCCCACAATTCCCGCACGTGCTCGGGAGCCGCCAGAAGCTGGCGGAAGGCGGTTTGCACGTCAGTCCGCGTGAAAGCTGCTGGTTTCACCAACGGCCAGATCAAGGCGGCCCGGGGGTTGAGGGCCATCGCTCCGCGTGGGTCGGCTTGGAGGGTCAGCAGATCGTCGATGGTGGCCGTACCGTTATCCACGCGGCGCAAACCGCGGCCGCGGCGCAGAGCGGCACCGGCACCAGCAAGCCCGGGGGTTTCGGCATCGATCACTTCGTGGACGGTGGGCAGAAGGTCCCAATCGCCCGCGGCGGCCAGTTCGATGAGGTCCTCAATGCCGGGGAAAAGAGCCTCGGCGAAGGGCTGGCGTAACTCGGGGGAACTGCTGCTAGGAAAGAAGGTATCGAGGGCGATACCACGGGTGGTGCCCAAATCGGGGTCCAGCCCCCGCTCCGGCGTACCCAAGTAGGTTCCGATCACTTCTGCTTGTTGATATTCGCGCAGGTTGCGATGGTAGGGTTCGAAGGTGGAGAAGGTCAGGTTGTCGGTCACGCTGTGGGGCAACAGCCGCACGGCCCCATACAGCCAAAGGGCTAAAAGGCCCGGCTCAGCATGAACGTACAAGCGCCGGCGCGCTGGGTTTTCTTCCCCGGCGAAGAGCAACATCGCCTGCAGGAAGCGGGCAAACAGGTCGCGCCGCTCGGCGGCACTGGCGCTGCGCAGCCGCGGGGGGCAGACGGTGAGGGCTAATTCCGTCGGACCAATCGCTTCTCCGCCCAGAAAAGCCGTCAGGGCTTTATCGTGGACCAACGCCCCAACGGGCACGGTCGCTACTGCGGGCAACGTCTTGGGCAGCCCCGGATCATAGTGCGTCACCCAATCGTTGGCCCCCCACGAGCTTAGCACTGCGGCTGGCTCCGCCTGCGGCAGCAGCAACAAGTGCGAGAAGTACGAGCGATCGCGACCCACGCTATCTTTGGCCAGATAGGCTGAGTGAACCACCCATACGCCGCCCCCAGGATGCTCGACACGCGCCAAACGTCGCGGAGCGCCCAGCACCGGTGGCAAATTCCGCCACATGTCGATCGGCAATTCGTACGGCGGATAGTGGAAGGCGGCCTCCAGCGCCGCACTGTGGGTGGTGGACGCAGCACGCACCGAGTAACCCGGATTGTTCAACACGCTATCAGACGGGGCGCAATGGGTGACGTAAAACTGCTCCCCCCGCCCCTGACCGGCGAGCTGGATTGGCAAACCCATAAACCGCCTCTCGTCTCTCACCTACCCTCCTGGTCGGTCATAAGCCGACGACGGAGTATCCGAAACACCGTGTCCACACAACCGGCGCGGCGACATCCCACTGCATCACACGATCTTTTCCCAGCCTGCCACCCCAGCACAGAATCTTTTCCCAGCTCGGAAGACCTAACCAGACCAGTGTTGCTCCTTCACAACTGCCGGGATGGCGCCACCATACCTCCTCCACTGTGGCCGAACCCATCGGAGCCAATCGCAATCTTCACAACTGGCGGGATGGCGACACCATGCCTCCCACCGGAACGGGGCCGATGGGCAAGGCGGGGCCATAAATGGTCGTCCAGCCCAGTTCCACAACCGGCCAGACGGTCACATACGCTTGCGCCGCCCCGGGCGGGGGAACGAGGGTAATGCCCCCCCCTTCCCGTTGGTGATTTTCCGCCAGGCATTTCAACCGATGGAACATATCGGCTTGATTCGGATCGGTCAGGAAGCGCCGGCCATCCACGGCCACCAGGCAATAGGTGATCAGCTCGTGCCCACCCCAGGCCCAGCACGCTTTGATTAAGCCACCACGACTACCTGCGACCTGATAAGCCGGATATACCGGGCTTAACCGTTCCTCCCCCGCCAAGCGAGCGCGGACCTGCCGTTCCACCGCTTTCCGGGCATTGGCGCCAAACACTTGGGGATTGTGACGAAGGAACTTCAGATCGTCGCTGCTCAGACGTTGCCCGGCTGCCAGTTTGTGTTGGATCGCGACCACTTGATCGGCTTTGGCGATCAGGGTGGCGATCTCGTCGTGATGTTCGAGGTATGGTGGATAGTCGGCCAGAAGCGGTGCGACGCTACTCAGCAGGCGACGGACAACGAAAATGTCGCGCTGGGCGAGGGCGTGGGCCAGTTTATTCCAAGCGCTGAGGCGATCGCGAGCCAAGGTCAGCCGGCTGCGCAATTCCTCGCGGTCACGACGATCGGCCAGGAGTTTGCCGTGCTGCTTCCACAAGTTCAGCCACTTCTCATCTTGCTTGTCGAGGCGGCGTTCGGTTTTGTCGATTTGGGCGAACTGATCGAGCAAGTTTCGCCGGGCGATTGCAGCCTCGGCTTCGTGATACAGCCGCGCGTTCACTTTCTCGAGCCGCCGCGCCAGACGCGGGTGGCGGGATTGCAATTGCTCGTAGGCTGCGGCGATAGCCCGGTCCGACGGTTGCGGATGATCAATCGCTTTGTGCAATGCCATCAGCAGCGTTACGGCTTCCGAACCTTCGCGGACGCGCGTGACATACGGATGCCGGTACGACGGGGGAATCTGGGCCGCCGCGGACACTACCGCTTCTTCCGAACCGCCCGCATCCGCCGCTTGGATGGCTTGTTCGAGAGCTTGCACCAAGGCCAAACGCCCCTTGGCATCCTGAACACGTGAGGCGAACTCCGCGGCCTCGGCGCAGCCAGCCAGCGCCGCGCCTGTGCCCCACAATTCCACCAGCTGTTGGTCGGTCTCGTAGGAGGCGATTTTGGGAAGTGCCCGCAGTTGATCAAGCAGCGGTGCCCAGCGGAGAGCGTCTTCACCACGTTTGCGATGCAAGCGGGTCAGCGACGGATGCGGCGGGCCGGCCGCCAGGACCGCGCTCCAGGCATGGGCCAGTTCCCGTTCTTTCTGTGGCGATTTCTCATAAACACGCAGAAAGTCGTTGGCGGCTTGAAGGCGGGCTTGCCAACTTTCGGCCGCTTGTTGATAGGTGATCGCCTCCGGTACGCCGGCCAACACAGGGGCGGCCTGTTGCCACAACGCGACCAGGCCGCGGCCATCACCGGGGGAAGCAACCGCTGCTTTCAACTTCTCCAGCCACGCCACTTGCCCCGCGGCTGCCCGAGCGCTGACTAACAACGTCGGTTCGACCCACGAATCGACCAACTCCGGTCGATACGCTGCGACAATCGCCCGTGGATCGCGGCTAGCCACGGCCTGTTGAAGGGCCTCGCGAGCGCGCACTCGTTGCCGAGCTTCGGTGAGGGCTTTGAGCAGGTCCGACGGCAGCGCTTTTCGCCGGGCCAGCAAGGATTCGCCGGTGGCCAGGATCGCTGGCCAATCTTTGTGACGGGCAGCACACAGTTCCTGAAGTGCTTGCACGGGGTCGGCCCGCGCTTGCAGGTCGGGCGGCAAGGGCTTGCCAGCGCGCCGTAAGCGTTCGCTTTCCGCTTCGATCTGTGCCCAATCGCGTGGCACAGCAGCCACCAAGCGCCGCAATTGGTCGAACGGATCGAGGGTGAAACGGGGAATTTTGTCGAACGGTTGATCGAGTGAAGCCCGCAGCTGCCGCGACCAGGCAACCACCTCGGCATCGGGACTGCGGAGCAAGTCGGCCCACAACCGTGACGAGGCCGGCGCCGTCAGATCGTGCGGTGTAAAGAGCAGGTTTTCGTTATCGGGTTTGAGGATGTACTCAACATACAGGCGGGGTTCAGCGGCGATCGCACGCAGAGCAATGAGAATGATCCAAGCCGCGAAGTGATCCAGTTCACAACTGAGTGGTTGGTTGGCCCGGTCAGGGTGCTGGTAGGCGGGCTTGCCGAATTCGAGTTGGTCGAGCTTGGGAGTTGGTGGCGGTGGATCGAGCGCCGGTACACACATGCCGTCGTAATCCACCAACACCAGCGCATCGTTGACCACCATCACGTTATCGTGCTGCAAGTCGCCGTGAGCGATCTTCACCTCCTGCAGTTGCTGAATGAGGGTGCCCCATTGGTCGGCCATGCGGCGTACCGCGGCGACATCGGGTACTTTGCGTTCCACGGTTTGCCGCACCCATTCGCCGAGGGTCACACCTTTTACCCAGGGCATGGTCAGCGTCGGGTACCAAGCTCGACCAACGCGAATCCCTTCCAGGTGATATTGGAAGCGAACCAAGCAGGCGGGTTTCTTCGGCCCTAACTGCCGTTCCAGATAGTCGGAGACGGCCTGGTAGCGGCGGGCGCGTTCGTCGTTGGGGAAGTTGAACAGTTTCAGCGCCAGGACACCCTTGGGGCCGATCATTTTGTAGACGCTGGCGAACGCCCCCGAGCGTGCCCGCGGCACTCCCATCGGGCTGCGCTCGGCTTGGCTGAAGCGCAGGTCCGGGTCGCGGAACGCCGAATCGGGGTTCTGCAAGGCGTCCTTGTAGTCGGATTGAGTCGGCCAACTGGGCATTCGTTGTCTGGGGGGCGAGTTCACAGGCTCGTTTCAGGGTCTCTACGGAGATGGCCCATCCTCGCTTGTTTCCAGTGTAAGCGAAGCTCCCCAGCCTGCCAACCAGCTAGACGCGGCGGGGCGAATTTTCCCAAGCCCGGAGGATTTGCTCCACGACATCGGCGGCATCCGCGGGCACGGGCACCAACGTCGGCAGATGGCGAAACCACGTCAGTTGCCGTTTGGCGAATTGCCGCGTGTGGGTGCGAATTTGCTCCACGGTGTGGTGCCAATCGCCGCCAGTTTCCAAATACGCCAGCAGTTCGCGATAGCCTAACGCCTGCCGGGCTTCGCGGCTGAGGGGGCGTGGCAGTTCCCGCAACCGCCGGACTTCCTCCAACCAACCGGCGGCCAACATGGCATCGACACGGCGATGGATACGCTCGTACAACACCGGCCGTGGTAATTCCAGGACCACCGCCGGAATCGGTGCGGGCGGCGGCACCGGTCGCCCCGGCGCGGCAAACGCGGCCGTATCCCAGGTCTGTTGCCAAGCAGAAATGGGCTGACCGGTCAGGATATACACTTCCAGCGCTCGCACCACGCGGCGGACGTCATTCGGGTGTAACCGTGCCGCCGTTTTGGGGTCCACGGCCGCTAAGCGCGCATGAAGAGCGGCGTTGCCCCGCAGGGCGGCTTCGGCTTCCAATGCTTGCCGCAAGGTTTCGTCGGCGGGTGGACCGGGGAACAACCCATGCAGCAACGCCTTCAGATAAAATGGCGTACCCCCTACGAACATCGCCCGCTGGCCGCGCGCTGCGATCGCAGCGCAAGCCGCTTTCGCTTGCTCTAACCACCACGCTACCGTCAGCGATTCCCACGGGTCGAGCACATCCACCAAATGGTGCCGCACCCGCGTTCGTTCCGCCACCGAGGGCTTCGCCGTACCAATGTCCATGCCCCGATAGACCGTCATCGAATCCAGTGCGATAATCTCGGCGTTCAGCCGCTCGGCCAATTCTAAGGCCACAGCGCTCTTGCCACTGGCCGTTGGCCCTGTAAGGATGACTGCACTCGCAAATCCAGACATAAGTACGATTGTACGCTAAACCTCACGCCGGCGGCGTGAGTGAACCTCTTAGCCCCTCGGGAGAGATGATATCCGGCTCCGACGCAAAGGGTGCCGCAGCAGCATCGTTGTGAGTGAACCTCTTAGCCCCTCGGGAGAGATGATATGGTCTCAATGCAATGGACGACGTGGCGGCGGGATGTCATTTTCCTCCTTATGGGTATGTTGTTGGCCGCGGCCATCATTCTGCCCGTGGGGTTCGAGAAACTCCGCAGCGAGCAAGAACGCGCCGAAGCCGCCGAGCAAGAAGCCACCAGGCTCCGCAAAAAAACCGACGCCTTGCAGGAAATCCGTCAGCGTGATCTGGAAGCCAAGCAGTATCTGGCAGCCCACAGCCAATCCCTGGTGCCGTGAGCGTGGTCGGATCGGCCAACCCACGGCCTATCGTTTCGGCCCCGATCCGATTGGAGTCGGTGTTCTGGGCAGTTGGGCTTGACAGGTGTCCCTCAGCGCGGCTCTACTTCGCTTCCCAGGGTTTGGGAAATCACACCACGTTCGTCGCAGTATCACCTAGCGGGATCAACACATGGCCACGGATACGGCCCTTGCCGCGGTTTCTCCCCCAACGGACCCGACTCGGCACTTCTGGCAAGTCCCGCTGCTGCTGGCTGCTGTGGTTCTGTTTGTCGCCACTTGGAAGGGCTGGTTGCCCCTCGGGCCAGCCGATCCGGCCGCGGCGTTCGTCCAAGATGTCATCGCCTTGAAGAACGCCTACGAGAAAGTGACCCCCGACCCGACGGAGCTGAAGAATCTCCTCAACCGTGTGGCAGCCAATATTGAACTCTACCCGGACCTGGCCCCGACCGCGCGCTTCCACCTCGGCAGCGGCTATGTGCGGCTGGCGGAAATCACGCCAGCCCTCGATGAATCGTATGGCTATTGGACGTTGGCCCGGCAGCACTTCGACCTGGTGAAAGACCAACAACTGCGCGACCCAGCCGACGCGCCCAAGCTCGCCTTCCGCTCGGCCAAAGCCCAAGCGGCAGTCGGCCTGCCCCCCGGGTTTCCAAACGCCAACATTGCCATTCTTATCAACATTCTCTCCGCGCCGCAGCAGAACGAAGAACCCGGCGAGACCCATCGGCTCATTGCCGATCTGGCTTTGCAGATGACTCCCCCCGATGTGTCGCGGGCCAAAATCGCCCTGACGCAATACCTCACGGCTGGGATTTCCACACCGCCGATCGCGCTGGCTCGAGCACGCTTGCGGCTGGGTGAGCTTTATCTAGCCGAACGACAATACGATCAAGCCCTGCGTTGGCTGAAAGAAATCGGCACCGATGCACCGCCGGAAATTCTCGCCCCCGCCAAAACACTTCTGGCTCAAGTCTACATGGGTCAGGGGAATTGGCTGGACGCAACCAAAGAACTGGAGACACTCCGCGCCGCCCCCGGTGTCCCCCCCCTGCTGCGCCAAGCAGCCGCGTATCAACTCGGCGTCTGCAAGTTGAAGCTTCGGGAAGTGGACATTGCCGCCCGGTTGTTCGAGGAAGCGGCCAAGGGCGATACCGCCGAGGCCCGAGCCGCCGCCCTGCAACTGGCCGATCTGCACTTCCGCAGCAACGACCCGGCCCGGCACAAACTGGCCGTCGAGCTGCTCAGCCGCGCACTGGCCGGAATTCGTGAACCGGCGCACTACGACCCGACACTCATTCCCCTCAACGAAGCCCAAGCCACGTTGGAATTGGCCATCACCACGCTGGTCAACGATAACCTCTTTGAAACAGCCCTCACTGTCGCCGAGTCCTATGCCGCCATAGCCCCACCTGGCCGCGATCGGGAACGGCGAGCCGACATTCTCACCGCCTGGGGCATCGCCTGGGAAAAGAGTCAACCCCAGGATGCCCGGGCGAAATTCCAAGCCGCCGCTGCGGAGTACGTTGCTTTGACGCCGTTGCAACCGAAGTCCGATGGCAAACTCGAAATGCTCCGCCGCGCCGCGGCCTGCTCGCGTCGTGCCCACGACCCCAGCGCCGCTGCCGCACGGCTGGAAGAAGCTCTGCAACTGCCCGACTTACCCGAAAATATCCTGCCAAGCGTGTGGTTGGAATTGGCCGATGCCCTGTTAGCCGCCAATCGGCCCGACGACGTTCTCAAGATTTTCAACAAGATCATGGCCGCAGGTACTCCCCCGGCGACGGCGGCACGCTACCGCCTGGCGCGGGCGTTTGTCGAAACCCGGCATCGCGGACTTCTCCCGGTGGGCCGTGCCTTGCTCGAACAAATCACCAAGCAACAGAACGTGACACCGGAAGAACGCGAATACCACGAACGCGCCTTCAGCGATCTGGCCTTTTTGCTCATCCACGACGGCCAGTTCGCCGATGCCGAAGCCCGCGCCCGGGCACAATTGGGGCTTTATCCGAACGGTCCGTATGCCCCTCAGGCCCGGCTTCTGTTGGGCGTCGCCTTGCTGCAACGCGCCAGCAGCCCTGGTGTAGCCGAAGGCGACGCCACCAAAATGCGCCAGGAAGCCCTTGGCCACTTCAAACAAGTGGTCGCCGATTGCGACGCCATCGAGCGGCGCACGGGCCGCCTTTCGGAAGCGGATGCGCGCCTCCGCGCCCAAGCGGCCGTCCGCATCTTGCAAGCCTATCAGAAAATGCAGACCATCCCCAGTGCTCGCGATCTGCTCTACGAAGCCAACTTCATGCTCGAACGCTACAAAGGCACGGTCGAAGAACTCATCATTCTCAGTCTCATGTACCACGCCTTCAAACAACTCAATGATCCTGGTAGTGCCCTAAGCATCTTCGACCGCATGAAAGACGTTTTCGACCATCTTCCCCCCAGTGCCTTCACGCAAAAAACAGGCGAATACAGCCGCGAGTACTGGGAGAAGGTGTGGTTCAAGCCGGAAAAGAAGTAGCGAGGGGATTCGCCACCCGTGCTGCGCTCCCAACACAGGCCCACCACCCCTTACTATGGCAGCATCTCGGTCCGCAGGGGGAGGCCACCCGTGCTGCGCTCCCAACACAGGCTCATCACGTCACGGCGCGCTGGCACGACAACGCTGGACACAACATGGCTTCCGCGCACACCGCACCACCGCGCATACTCAACAACCACAATAATGGCTGGGTTTACGCGAACACCTCATAACCGTGCATGTGCAGCAGCCACAAAAACGGCTCGGCAACACCATATGGTGCGATGGTTCGCTTCGACAGATCACGAACGCCCAATTCATTCTCGAAGAGGCTGACAGAGGTCATTGGGAAGAACATCACCTGGGGGCCGAAGTAGCTTTCGACCAAACCACGAATATCGACCCCGCGGAACATCAGTTCGAGCATCTGTTCGACGAGTTCACTACGCGCTTTGATGGTTTGAAGGGTGGTTTGTTTCGGCGGCGGGTTCAGTTGCGACACCAGCTTGCGGATAAAAGGAATCGACTGACCCTGAATGGGATTTTCCGTCAGCAGTAAGTCGAACTTGGGAATGCAGACCGCGACAGGTACCGGGATAATCTGCCCCACGGGCACGTGGCGAGCTTCGCGCATGTCGGCCATGAACTCGTTGAGTTTGGCAATTTGCCGATCGAGGGTGACGTTCGAGCCATCGCCGTAAAGTTGCGTCGGATCGAGGAAGAGCATGAAACCGTCCATCATGACGGCTTGCTTTTTGAGCCGGTCGACATCGACGCTGGAATCGACCAGTTCGCCGGAGTAATCGAAGAGGTTGACCAAGGCGGTGTTAGGACCCGCCGGGTCGGCATCGCGGAGGTGGAGCATCACGGGGTCGGGCAGGGCGTGCACGGTACCGCCGGCGTCGCGTTTGAGATTCAGGATCATATCGATGTAGTTTTCAAAGCGGGCATCTCCTAACGAGGGGGCTGGCTGGATGACGGCAATCGTCGGTGCGGTCCGTTTGCGTACCCGATCGTAGCCCGTGGCGAGCATGTGCGTTTTGCCACTGGCCCGCACCCCCACCACTGGGAAGCACAATCGCCGCACCCTCTGGTAGCTGCGCAGAAACCGAAACGAACAGGCTTGGCACTCAATGTAACCGGTTTCTTGGGGTGCGTCGTCGGCGGCGGGGGATGGTAGCGCCGGGGTCGTTTTCGGCGACGCGGCCTGCGGATGGCGATAGCGCGGCGCAGACCGCGCCGGCGGACTGGGAGTTGTCGGCGGCGGCGCCGACTTCTCTACCACCAGTCGTTCGCTGAAGCAGCGCGGGCACTTCTTGGCGTCGTCGCGGATGATCGCCGCCTCCTGGCGTTGCGCCCGCCAATAGGGCAGGACCGCTAGCCCCAATAGCACCACCGCGGCACCAGCGCGCAGCAGGGCAAAGGCGGAAGCCCGCCACACGGAACGGCTGCGCAGATCGGTCAGTTCGTTGCGATCTGTGGCCAGTTGGGCGCGTTCGGTTTCGGCTTCGGCTAATAGCCGCTCCGCCAAACGGGCTTCAAGAGCTGCTTCGTTGAAGCGCGTGCGGACCTCGGTTTCGCCATCGCGGACAATTCGCTCCACCGGTTCGCCGCTGGTCCCAGGAACTGCCAGCAGGGCCATCCATCCGTCGAGCGTGGCTTGCCATTTCTGCTGCGCTTGGGCGGTGGCAGCGTCGGCCTTGGCGATGGTTTCGTTCAATTGGGTCGTCAACTTTTCGTCTTCGCGAACCAGCCACGGTCGGTCGTTCGGTCGCTGGGAGCATCCGGGTAGGCTTACCACACCCAGCAGCACCACTGTTGCAGCCGCTCGGGCGGCACGACGCAGTGCCACGCGACGCACATGCCGAGCGAAACGAACCGCCACCACAAAAATGCCCAGCGCCCACGCCACGATGAAGGCATCGAAGATCGTGGGGCGCAAGGGCAGCGGTGTTCGCTGCTCCCAATCGAAGCCGTAGCGCGCTTGCTGTTCATCACTGTACAGGCCGAATTGGATGCGCTCGCGGTAGACGTCTTCCCAGAGTTTCTGGGCTTGCATCCGTCGGTGTTGAGCGTCGTCGGCCAGTTTGTTGACGGCATTGCGCAAGGCAGTGTAATCGTCGGTCAGAACCAGCCGCAGTTCGCGTAAGACGGCGCTGGGGTCTTGGAAGTCGCGGAGTGTCGAACCGCCTACACGCGGCGCAGCCACCTGGCGGGTTTCTTCAACTGCCACTTCGAGCCGGGCTGAGTGACGATGCCACTCGAAGCGCTTGGCCACAAGCGTTTCAGCATCGACAGGGCGGCCCCAACCAGCCCCGGCTGCGCTCAGCAGCACAACCACACTCCCAACACCCGACCACCACGATCCACTCGCGCGAACGGTCATGAGACAACCAGGATGAAGGTCTGACACGCACTCTGACTTCACGGTAAGAAGCCCCGCGCCAGTTCGCAAGAGGCTAGCGTCAGTCAAGCCTCCCGAACCCAGCGCCGGTGTGCCGAAGGAAGTTGCGAAAAATCACGATTCTGCCCAATCCCCCAGGCTACCGGACTTGTAACCAGACAGCCGGAAACGAACAATAGACAAGAGATATCCCCGGTTGTGTGGACACCGCCGTTACCGGAGGCTGCCACGCCAACCGGCTCAGACCTGAGGAAGTACCATGAACTCCTATGCCGCGCTGTGCGACGACTTTGGAGTCTCAACGTATGTTCACAGCAAACTCGAGATGCCGACCAGTCGCGAAACGGTCCTGCACTTCTTTGAAACGGTGCAGAAAGCCTTTCCCAAGATGACCGATTTCGAGAAACGGGGCGACAACGACTACCTGCTCGAAGAAGAACGCGATTCCGGCAGCTACCGCTGGACATCACTGGACCTGCGCCGCCTCTGCTGCGGCTACGTCAATCCTCCGTCTCTCGACGACGCCGACGCCCACAACGAACGCATCCTCGAAATCGCCCCCTACCATCTAGACCTCACCAGTCTACAAACCGATTCGATGGATGTGCTGTACTACTTCGACTTCACCTACCAGGGCAATCATGATGAAGTGGTGGCTGAAGCGTTCGCCACCGGCACACCCTTAGAAGGCTTCACGCAAATTCCTGCGGCGCGCGTGCTGCACTACCAGCCCACTCTCACCCTCAGTCTGGATGAAAGCTGCCAACTGCAATGCCGGCTGAGTATCGAAACCCGTACCAACGCCTTCCAAGTGCGCACCAACAATTTCCCCGAAGCGCCCATCACCGTCTACTTCACCCTGCGCCAGTTCTGGGGCAAACAACCGTTCAAAACCTATGTCGAAAGCTACCATCATCAGCGCCGTATCTTGGATGAACTGACAAGCACCTACGTTGTGCCGCACATCATCCATCCTCTGGCCAAAGCCATTGCCGCCAAACAGTGAGCGCAGGGCCAACATGCCAGGGCTCAGACGTACGGAATTCAACGGCGATGATGGAACCTAATTCCAACGGTGATGGCGGAACCTAACCGCTGCGGGGCAACCGCAGCGGTTGTTCTTGCGGGTGGGCATTTTCGGTGAGCTTGATCGCTTGTCTGTGCAGGTCGTCAGCAGGCCGCAGCGGTTGTTCTTGCGGGTAGGCATTTTCGGTGGGTGTTGCCATCACCGCTGGGCTGCGGCCTCTGGGCGCCGCAGGACGCCGTCCTTGCGGGGGGTATTTTGGGAGGATATTGCGGCGGCTCCGCGGGGTAAATCAGCCACTTGGTGCGGTTGACGAAAGCGGTTGCGGCAGCATTTTCGCCCTTCTTGCCACTGGTGTCTCAGGGTGTGGAAGTGGGTTTGGCCTGTGAGCGTTTGGCCAGTTCACTCAAGCGTGGTGGCGGGGGAAGATACCGTTGCGTTTCCAGAACCATCGGTCCACGGGAGCGCGGCTCGTCCGGTAACGGTGGCGGCGCGTAGAAGTACAGTTGCGATGACCACACTGGACGCGTCTGACGATTCCCAGGCTGGGTCGTTGCATCCGCCAACAGCCAATTCATCCCGATGAACGCCAGGCCCATGGCCACCAGCATCAACGTGAGGCCCAACTTGCCGCCGACTTCCAGCGCGCCAGCCAAGAATCGCGGGAACGACCGTGTGTCGCTCAAGTAAGTGTCGAAGAGCAGGTTCACCACGCTGGCCGCGAAGATAAAGCCAAGGCCGCACCAATAGCCAATCCCGATCCTCGCTGCGCTGTGGCTGCGCCGAAACATGCGCGACATGATTGCAGCCCCCGAACAGTTCTCACCAGCCGAAGCGGGCGAAATGTTACGGGCGAACAACTTCCACGATTCGTACGCTAACTCTAGCTCATGCTTCCCGGCGGTGTCGATTTTTTTCCGACACTGTCGGGATTACCTACGACTCGGCCACAACCGGCTTGCGCCCTTGGCCGAACTCTTGTGCGACACCAAATAGTGGCTCTCACCATGACACCGAAAATGCCTTCCCTCTCCCAATTCGCCCAAGGCTTAACCACGGAAACTGCCTTCGATGTGCTCGCCGTGGCGCGGAAACTGATGGCCGCCGGCAAAGACGTGATCGCCCTGCAAATCGGCGATTCCCCGTTTCCGACCACGGCCCATGCCATCCGCGCCGCCCACGCCGCCATCGACGCTGGGCTGACGCGCTACTGCCCGTCACTGGGCTTGCCGGAATTTCGCGAAACCATTGCCCGCACAGTGCAAGCCGAATTCGGTATTCCGGCCACTATCGACCATGTTGCCGTTGGTCCCGGGGCCAAGATTTTTGAAACGTACTTCTGTGAAGCGTTCCTGGAACCCGGCGATGCCGTGTTGGTTTTCCAACCGGCATTTCCTACCTTTGAGCCGAACATCCGCCGCCGGGGAGCCCAGCCGCTGTACGTTCCGCTCAAGCAAGAAAACCAGTTCCGCCCCGACATTGCGGCCATCGAAGCCTTCGTCCGCTCGGAACCCAAAGCGCGCGCGATCTTCCTCAACTTTCCCCACAACCCCACCGGCGGCGTTGCCACCCACGACGACCTGCGCCGCATCGCCGACATTGTTCGGGGTACCAACATCGCCATCTTCAGTGACGAACCGTACTGCCACATGGTGTGGACCCCCGAAGGCCGGCATCACAGCATCTTGGCCGAACCGGGCATGTTGGATCAGTGCGTGGGGGCGTTCACCTTTTCCAAAAGCTACAGCATGAGCGGTTGGCGCTGCGGCTACATGGTAGCTTCGCCCTCAGTCGTGCAGGTGGTGGGCAAGATGATCAACACCTCGCTGTCGTGCGTACCGCCGATGGTGCAGATGGCTGGCAAGGCCGCCTTGGAACACGATGCCGCCGAACGCGATGCCACCATGGCGCTATTCCGCCAGAAAGTGGAGCTACTGGTGAACGAACTGCGCAAAGTGCCTGATGTCACCGTGCTTATGCCAGCGGGAACGTTCTACGTCTTTCCCCGTGTCGAGCCGATTTGCCGGCGTCTGGGCATCACCTCGCATGGATTGGCGATGTATCTTCTGGAAGGTGCCGACGAGCAACGCGGGGTGGCGTGTTTGGGCGGAGAGTGTTTTGGCGCGGCGGGCCAAGGCTTCATCCGCTTCAGTTGTGCCGAACCCGACGAACGGCTGGTGCAAGCGGTCGACTTTTTCCGCGACGCGATAACCCGCACTGAGCGTGTGAAAGCCTATCTCGCCGCTCATCCCAAGTACCGCTTATGTTGATCGATACCCTCCGCGGAGAGTTCGTATCATGAACACGACTGCGATCACGACCGATACGATTGTTTACCCCGAAAGTGATGGCCAACCCATGGCGGACAACACCCTGCAATGGGATTGGATGGTGAAAATTGTTGGCGAACTGCGCGAGCTGTTCGCTGGCCAGGAAGTTTTTGTGGCCGGTGATCTTTTCTGGTATCCCGTTGAAGGTAACCCCAATATCGTCCAGGCCCCCGATGTCATGGTTGTGTTCGGGCGTCCACCGGGTTATCGCGGTAGCTACAAACAATGGGAAGAAGGCGGAATCGCGCCGCAGGTCGTCTTCGAGATACTCTCTCCCCGGAACACGCGCGACGAAATGGCCAACAAACTGAAGTTCTACCAACGCTACGGTGTGGAGGAATACTACCTGATCGACCCCTACAAAAATACCGCAATGGGTTGGGTTCGCAGCAACGGAGAATATGTGCATGTCTACCCCATCGACGGCTACATCAGTCCGCGGCTGGGCATTCGCTTTGAGGAGTCGGGCGGCGAGCTGAAGCTGTATACCCCCGAGGGTCGAGAATTCGTGACCCGCGAAAAGCGTGTCGAAGAGATTCAGGAGGAATTGCGGAAAACGCAATTGGCGTTTGAAGAAGAACGTCAGCGGGCGTTGCACGCCATGCAACAAATCGAAGCCGAACGCCAACGCGCCGAAGCCGAGCACCAACGGGCCGAAGCCGAACGCCAACGGGCCGAAGCCGAACGGGCCGCCAAAGAAGCCCTGGCCGCCAAGTTGCGCGAACTGGGCCTTGATCCCGATTCGCTGCTGAAGCCGGCCAGTTAGCTGGGGGTCCACAGCCGTTTGCGCCGTGCCAGTTCCTTCTTCACTTCGGTGTAGGAGCGCGTGTTGAAGATGTCGTTTTTCGTCAGCCACCCTCGTCGGGCGACATCGACGCCAAAACGGTAAAACGCCAATTCGCCCACGCTGTGCGCATCCGGATTGATGACGATTGGAATACCCATCGCCTTCGCTTGCTTCACATAGCGCCAGTCGAGGTCTAGCCGTGATGGCTGGGCGTTGATCTCGATCATCTTGCCGTGTTGCGCGGCCACTTTCAGCACTTCATCGAGGTTGATTTTGTATCCTTCGCGACGCAGTAGCAATCGGCCGGTGGCATGGCCCAGCATAGTTACCGCGGGATGCGCCAGGGCCTTGCACACGCGCGCCGTCATCGCGGCTTCGGGCAGGCCAAAGCGGGTGTGAACGCTGGCCACAACATAATCGAACCCCGCGAGCAGTTCGTCGGGATAGTCGAGTGTGCCATCATCGAGAATGTCGACCTCGGTTCCTCGGAAAATGTGAATGCCGTGCAATTTGCGGTTGAGCCGCTCGATTTCGGCCCACTGCTTGCGGACCGCGCTGGGCGGCAAACCGTGGGCGACGGTTAGCGATTGCGAATGATCGCCCACACCAAAATACTCAAAGCCGAGGTTCTTGGCGGCCAGCGCCATCGCTTCGAGGGACGCCGTCCCATCGCTGTAGAGAGTGTGATTGTGGAAGACGCCGCGGAGATCACTTGGTGTCACTAGCACTGGGAGTGTTCCGGCTTCGGCCGCTTCGATCTCGCCTGTATCTTCGCGCAACTCCGGCGGGATGAAGGGCAAGCCGAGAGCCGCATAAATCTCTTCCTCATTCTGGCAGGGTATCGACGTCTGCGCGTTGGCCAGGGCGTATTCGTTGAGTGTCAGACCACGGTCAATGGCGCGTTGCCGGAGGCGGACGTTGTGTTCTTTGCTGCCGGTGAAGTGCAGTAAGCCGAAGGGATATTGCTCCTCATGGACCACGCGAAGATCGGCCTGCATCACTACCTTGTCACCGTGGAGGTACATCTCGGTCCGCACACTGGATTTGCTGGGTCCGTGGGCCAGTATTTGAATCACCTGCGGCAGTTGGACAAAGCGTGCCATGATCGGCTCTGGATCGGAGCTGCTGGCGAGAATATCGAGATCGGCACAGGTTTCTTTGCGTCGCCGCAGGCTGCCGCACAGCTCGCAGCGCACCACCTCGGGGAACGTGCGAATCTGTTCTAGCAATGCTTGGCCCAAGGCCAGGGCTTGGTCCAGGCGCACGCGCTGGCCCATCTGTTCGAGCAATGTCAGCCCTTCGAGAATCTTCTGCTGAGTTTTGGCCCCAAAGCCTTTGAGCGTCGCCACCTGCCCGGCGGTGCAAGCGGTTTTGAGCTTCTCCAGGCTATCAATGTGCAACTGATCGTAGAGGGCTTTCACTTTTTTGGGTCCTAGCCCTGGCACCCGGAGAATGTCGACCAAGCCCCGTGGAACAGCCGCACGCAGTTCGTCGAGGTATGCCAGCGCACCGGTGGTCACCAATTCTCGAATCTTGTCGGCGACACTGGCACCGATGCCCGGCACAGCGCGAATGCTGCCATCGGCGACCATCTGCCGCAAATCACCTGACAGTTCGAGAACCGCTTTGGCCGCATGGTGATAGGCATTGGCCCGAAAGACGTTCTCGCCTTGGAGTTCGAGCAAAGTCCCGATTTCGTTGAGGGCTTCGGCGACTTGTTCTTTGGTCATGTGCGTTCTCGCATACGTGTTAGTCTGAGGATACCATACGAGGGGATGGTGGGTGAAAGGTCGGTAGGAGCAAGCACTCGGCAAGGAAGTGTTCGGTCCACGAGCCACGAACACCGCAGGACCTGGGCGGCGGTTGGGGCGGAAAGGGCGTACCGGGAGCTGCCACTCCCGGCACGCGACGAAACGGTCTGGCTCAGGCCGTTGTTACGCGGCGGCACGCAGCGGCTGGCTGGCGACTGCGCGTTTGCGTGTCGGGCTATGCAGGAGAATCTCCAGACCGTTGACGATTCGATCGGGTCCACGGCCATCGAAGGTATTGCGAGCGCAGCGCGTCATGCCTTTGCGTTCCATCGGGTCGTCGAGCAGCAAATCAACGGCTTCCTTGAGTTGGTCGAAGGTGACATCCCGGGCATCGCCCAGGTAGGTGGCTACCCCTTCTTCGTCGAGTTTCTTGCCGTTGCCCGCATGGTGTGCCGCTTGGCTGATAATCAGCTGCGGGATGCCGACAACGCACAATTCCGGGGACCACATGTCGCCGGCCGTCAGGGCAAAGTGAACGCGCACCAGTCGGGTCATCAGTTCCTTGGGTTCGCTGACCACTTCCACGCGACCGCCACTGTGGGCCACCAGTTCTTGAATCGCTTCACTGTGGCAGTGATGCGAGCGGGTCGCAATCGTGACTTTCGCCACGCGTTCCATCTCCAGCAGCTGCTGTGTGCGCGTGATGCATTCGCCGAGCAGGTCGTTGTCGCCCATTGCGACCAAAGCGCGAAACGGTTGTGGCGGCTCGATGGCGCGAATGGTCCGTTGCCGGCGGAACACACCCCGGCAGAGCGTGTAGCGAAAACCCAACAACAACTGTCCGCCGGCTTCGATGCGGTAGTGTTTCCGCGTGGGGGCCAACAGCGGATTGACCACCAGATCGGCCGGAAAGATCATGCGTGCGGTCGAGTCGAAGCACATCACCAAGGCTCCGGTTTTCTTCAGTTCGCGGATGTACTCAGCGCTGTAGTGTTGCCCCGCCAGAACGATGGCCGCAGCATTGAGCCGGTAGGCCTGAGCGATCGTGGCTTCGAGATCGCCATCATCGCCCATCCGCCGTTCGGCCGCGATCCACTCGTTGTTGCCACGACTGATGACCGTCGCCAGCGACAGCGGATCGAGATAGCTGAAGAAGTAGGTTCCGCGGCGGCGGCGTTGCAGAGCCGCAGCCAGCGACAAACACTGATAGAACGGCTCCCAGCCGTGGTCGGGGGTACCATCGCAGCGAAACAGAATCGGTCCACGAGTCGCATCCATGCGCAGCGCTCCTACACAACCAAAAAGAAGGGATACAGGAGCATGAGCCGGCGTGCCAAGCCGGCGCCGTCGCGGCGCGGATGGCGAGCGGGTCATGCGCTTCCGGGTGGTGTGGAATGGCTCACGCGAAGTTCGCGATCAGGCACCGCGCTGCGCGTCAGCGTATCTCGACACCTCTTCTCCGGGTCGGCGGAAGTTGCTTCCACCGTGTCCGTGGCACTCTCGGGTTCCGGTCCGCGAGTGTCTCGGGCCAGCCGCCGGGTTCCGGTCCAGCGGCCAAGCGGGGCGGATGGTAATTCAGATTTCTTTCGCGCGACAAGAGCATTTTTTTCGCTCCAGCAACTGGCAGCCTCTGCGGAGCAAATACTGCCCCACAGCCCCACTCGAAGGCCCCACTGGAAGGCGCCCCGCTGGCCGTGGTGAGGGTGGCGATTCTCGCCACCGGTGGTCACGATCGGTCTTCCGGCTGCGATGGCGGCCGCGCTGGCCGTGGTGAGAGTGGCGATTCTCGCCACCGGTGGTCACGGTCTTTTCCGCTGCCGTGGAGCCGAGGTGGCGAACAGCCACCGGACGACATTCTGACCGCCACTTGTGTTCCACGTGGAACCTTTGCGCAACTTCACACCGCTGCGCCGAACATTCTGACCGTCACTTGTGTTCCACGTGGAACCTTTGCGCCGTTTAACAGGAAACGAACGCTACTGCGGATGGTTCGGGTTGAAGGTGGCTTCCGCCGACCGACAGGACATTCTCACAATCGCTGACGTTCCACGTGGAACCTTTGCGCAGCTTCACACCACTGCGCCGAACATTCTGACCGCCACTTGTGTTCCACGTGGAACCTTTGCGCAGCTTCACACGAACTGAGCGAAAAAATGGCCCGATGATTTGCTTTTGGCTCCACGATTGCGCATGATTTGGGTTGAGACTGGAAAATCTCCGGCTGTGGGCGTTCCTGTCGGTTTTCGGCTTTCTGAAGAACAGTTCGTTTCCGGAACAAGCCGAGCAGCGGTTTCCCTCCATCCAGCGCGGTGTCATTTCCCCTCGGACCATCCGTCGCGACCGACGGCGCGGGAAGACCTTGTCACGTATCCGACGACATCGGGCCTTCCCCGGGAAGGACGTTGGCAGCCGTAATTCCCCTTCCCCCCTTGGGAGAGATTGCTATGAAGCCCTCGATTTCATCCCCTCTGGGAGATTCGCGCATGGAAGCGACTGTGAAGCCCCGTTTAGCCCGCGGACTGAACGCTCTGTTGGGCGACCTGGACGACCTGTCGGCCGCGCGGTCGGCGGACCCGTCGCCGCCGGCCCATCCTAGCCCGGGCGGCAGTGGATCGGGCGTTATCCGCGTGCCAATTGCCAAGATCAAGAACAACCCCTACCAGCCTCGCAAGCAATTCGACGATGACGAACTGTTGGCTTTGGCGGAAAGCATCACCCAACACGGTGTTCTTCAACCGCTGCTGGTCCGTGCTCAGGGCGACGACTACCAACTGATCGCGGGCGAACGCCGGCTTCGCGCCGCCCAAGCCGCCGGGCTGACCGAAGTACCAGTGCACATCGTCGCCTTCAATGATCAGCAAGTGTTTGAAGCGGCCTTGGTGGAAAACATTCAACGCACCGACCTCAACCCCATCGAAAAAGGCCAAGGCTTTAAGCAGTACATGGATCAATTCCACATGACCCAGGAACAACTGGCCGCTCGCTTGGGGTTGGACCGCACCACGGTGAGCAACTTCATTGGTCTGCTCAGTCTGCCGGAGGAGGTGCAAGCCGCGGTCCGCAATGGTCAGCTCACGATGGGTCATGCCAAGGTTCTGCGCGCCGTGTTCGACCAGAACCGCCTGGTGGCTTTGGCGAAGGAAGCCATCATGAAGAACTACTCGGTGCACGCCTTGGAGCTGCTGGTCAAACAGCAGAAGTACATCGGCGCGATACCCGAGCCGGCGACGGCGGCCAAGCCAGCCGCGGCTCGCCCTGTCGTCGAGAAAACCGCACACGTCAAAGGGATTGAAGATGACCTGCGACAGCGCTTGGCCGTCAAAGTCGAAATCAAAGTGAAAGCCAAGGACAAGGGGCAGATCGTCATTGGCTTCGAATCCAACGACGACTTCGAACGGATCATTCAAGCGTTGCAGCGGCCCTGAAACGGCCAGCAATCCTCGCAACCAGATTCTCCCCCAACTCCCCGGAAGCCACTTCCGGGGAGTTGTTTGTTGAAGCCCCCAGGTGCAGTTGAAGCCCCCAGGTGCAGTTGAAGCCCCCAGGTGCAGTTGAAGCCCCCAGGTACAGTTGAAGCCCCCAGGTGCAGTTGAAGCCCCCAGGTGCCCTGGAGAAGCCAACGTGTGGGGTAGTCTTTTCATCTGGCGAGTTCCTGGAGCACACAGCCAAGAGTCGAACGGCGTCGGAAGTGGCGCAGGTGGGGTGGCCTTCCTTGTGGTGGTTCAGGGAAGAGAACACTCAGAGACCGGAGGGGCTGGCTCTGCGCGGGAACGGACGTTGTTCGGCCGTGCTGGCGCATGGTTGGCGCATGGTGGTAGCGGCCGAGTCGGTCGAGGGCTTCCCCCCCAAGCGATGATGGCGACATTCCAGGAGGAAGACCAAGTGGCAGTCCGGGGAGTCGGTCGAGGGCTTCCCCCCCAAGCGATGATGGCGACACCGGCCCATGCCGCCGGCTGGGCATGTCATCCTGGGATGTCATTCTGGGATGGTGGGTCTTGTCGGATTTCTGGCAATCCGTTACCTTGGTGCCGATTTGTCGAAGGCCAAGGAGGGTGGGCGATGCGCCAGTTATGGGGTGTGGTGGTTGGTGTCGTTGTCGCGGCAGGGATCGCTAGCGGCCAGGAGTTTCAGTGGTTTGCCTCGGCGGCGGGGAAATATAAAGTGCTGTTTCCGGGGGCGGTCAAAAGCGAGGTCCGAGAAATTTCTGCGGGAAAAGAGACGCTTCGATTGTATTTGGATAGCGTGGAATTGAAGGGCGATACGGTTTTTTTGGTCAGCTATGTGGATGCGTCGGAAGAAGTGGCGAAGAAGCCCGCGGGTCCGCGATTGGATAAGGTCCGCGACGGCAACAAAGGCGAGCGTGGCCAGGTGATCGAGGAGAAAGACATCACCTTGTCGCTAGGTTCGGAGAAATTTCCTGGGCGTGACCTATTGATTGAAACACCCCAGGGTTATCTGCGCAATCGTGTCGTCATTGTGGGCCGGCGCTTATACCAGGTGATGGTTCAGGGGACAAAAGAGGTCGTGACGTCGTCTGCGGCGGACAAATTCATCAATTCCTTCGAACTGACGAAGTAGTGAGGCAACCATGCGAGCTGCACTGATGGCCAGTTGGCTTATGCTCTTCGGCCCTGTGGCGTTGGGGCAGCAGGCGTCGTACACTTCCGCCGAGGGGCAATACCGGGTGCGTTTCCCCAGGCCGCCGAAAATCAGCGAGCAAACGGTCAAAACGGCCTTGGGTGATCTGCATGTGGTGATCGCTACCTACGCGACCTCCGAAGGCAACATCCTGATGGTTAGTTATACCGATTACCCCGCCGAAGCTGTCCAACCAGCCAAAGTCGCGGCGCTATTCGATGAAATTCGCGATAGCGTCAAAACCGCCGAGGGGAAAATGGCCCCCGGCGAGAAGGAATTGACCATCGGCCCGGAAAAGTACCCCGGCCGCGAATTTGTCGTGGAGAAAGGCCGCCAGCGAATCAAATGCCAGTTGATTCTCCGCGGCCAACGCTTGTACCAAATCACAGCGATGGGTAGCGCGGACTTCATCAAAGGCCGCGATGCCACCGCCTTCTTCAAAACCTTCGAACTGACCTCGAACTGAAACCGACCAGGGAGCCACTGATGCGAACTATCGTCGTGATCCTTCTGCTTGGCAGTTGCGGCGTCCTCAATGCCCAACCCACCACCCCCGCGGAGCTGATGAAAGCCGGGAAGTTCACGGCCAAATTTCCCAGCGAAGCCAAAGCCGAAACGCGGACAGCCGGTGGACTGACCGTACACATGACGTTCGCCGACTACGACCAAGGCAAAGCCGGCTTCATGGTCGTCTACTCCGACCTCCCCACAGACAAAGTGAAAGCCGCCACCGCCGACCAGATTCTCGATAGCGGCATCACCGGTCTGAAGGACAACTTCCGTGCCAAAGTGACGGAAGCCACGCCGACCGAACACGGGGCAAAGAAATACCCGGCCCGGCTGATCAAAGCCGAGAAAGACGAACCGCGCGACTGGGCCATGCACGGCAAACTGGTCTTGGTGGGCAACCGGTTGTACCAGGTCTTCGTTTTCGGCTCGAAAGATTTCGTCGCCAGTAGCACCGAGGCCAAGCAGTTCATCGACTCGTTCGACATCGTCGAGTGATACGAGAAAATCCGACCAAGACTCCTGCGACATCGCCGCGTGTCGTGGCTGGATAGCCCGACTGTGCAAGTGATACGAGAAGACCCCGTCCAGGAGTCCTGCGAACATCACCGTGTGAATTTTGGCCCTCGGGGAGCGAACTCGCTCTACCGCGGCACTGTCCAAGTTCGTAACATAGCTTCCGATGGAGATTCCGCCGACGTGGCCACTTCCGCCGACGTGGCCACTTCCCCTTGTGGAAGAAGTCTGTCACCGGTATGCCGGAATTTCTTCCGGGGGAAGATACCGACCACGGGTGTGGGCGAACTTCCCCTGGTGGTAGCCAGCGGCTACTGGTGGTAGCCAGCGGCTAGCTGTGTTGAGCCATCAGACAAGAATCGACGAACAGGAGTGATTCGGGGCGTAGCGCAGCCTGGTTAGCGCGCCTGCCTTGGGAGCAGGAGGTCGTGGGTTCAAATCCCGCCGCCCCGACTGATCGTCGCCTCGCCGGGATCCACACCGTGGACATCGCCAGTGATCCGGCTCCGTCGAGATTGTTGTTAACTTTTGGCAACAGGGTGCTAACCGCGCGGCCAACCAGCGAAAAAATCCCTACCGATTTCTGGCAACAGCCCGATCTTGCTCTAGACTTTGTGTTTGGGCACGCCGTATCCTTCCGACAGGTTCACTCGCTCAGGGCCATCGGATGGATCGTCGTATCTTTTTGCAAACGGCGGCCGCAGCAGTTGTTCCACTGTCGGCTATCACCGCTTCGTACGGGTTGTTTGAAGCCAACTGGTTACAAGTGGTCCGCATCCGTCGATCACTGCGTCAGTTACCGCTTGCGTTCCACGGTCTGAAAATCGCCTTTCTGGCAGATTTGCATCATGGGCCGTTCACCACGCTGGATTATCTGCGTGCCGTGGTCCGCACGACGCTCGCCGTTCAACCCGATCTGATCGTTTTGGGTGGCGATTACTCGCTCAAAGATGCACGGTACATTCGGCCCTGTTTCCGCGTGTTGGCCGAGCTAGCGGCGCCCCTGGGGGTTTACGGGGTGTTGGGAAACCATGACTATTGGCACGGTCTGGAGGAAACCCGAGCCGGTCTGGCTGCGGCGAAGATCACCGAGTTGACCAATCGCGGCGTGTGGCTGACGCGGGGCGGCTACCGGTTGCGGCTGGCCGGTGTGGATGATCTGTGGATGGGGCGAGTTGATGTGGCTGCGGCCGTTGGCGATGCCACCGCGCACGACGCCTGCATCGTGATCAGCCACAATCCCGACGTGGCGGAAACCCTCCGCGATGAACGGGTGGGGTTGGTTCTCAGCGGGCATACGCACGGGGGGCAGGTTGTTTTCCCCACGGGGCAGGCCCCGTTCGTGCCGAGCCGCTATGGGCGGAAATATCAGCACGGGTGGGTGCAAGGACCGGTCGCCCCGGTGTATGTGACGCGCGGACTGGGTTGTTCGGGTGTGCCGGTCCGCTACGGCAGCCGTCCTGAACTGACACTCTTGACCCTCGACAGCCCAACCGCTCTGCCGACGGTCACTTCGTGAGAGGTTCTTTCAAACTGGCGAGGAATTCCACCAGGTCGCGCAGTTCCCGGCGGCTGAGTTTCTTATGCAAATCTTCCGGCATGGCACTGGGGCCGGTGCGGCGACGAACGACATCGCTTACCGCAACGACCACCTCCTTATTCTCTGGGGTGATGAGTTTGATCCGTTGGGCATCCTCACTTTGGATGATCCCGGAAACGGTGCTTTCGTCGGCCAGAAGCAGAATCACGGTATCGTAGCCGCGTGCGATTTTGGCGCTGGGCAGCACAATCGATTCGAGCAGGTAGCGGCGATCTTTCTGCGGGTCGGCGGCGATGCCGTTGAGGGGCGGGCCGACCTGGCCACCCTGGCCATCGAGTTGATGGCAGCGTTGGCAATAGACCGCGGTGTTATTGAGGAAAATGGTGCGACCGCGTTGGGTATCCCCCCCTTCGAGGGTTTCGCTGTAGAGGGCCAGTGGGTCACCGCCGGGGGCGTTGGCACGCTGTGTTTGCGCGTTGCGGAAGGCTTGGAGCTTCTGTTTGATGGGCGAGAAGAGCTTGAGTTGGGGGGATTGCAAGCGTTTTTCGGCCGCTTCGAGAACGTCGAGGACAAGTGCCGCCGGCACTTGTCCGGCGTTGGCTGCGTCGAGCCATTCGGCCAAAAGTTTATCGGCTTCCGCCGACGCGCGCGCGCGTGCCAGTATCTCGAAGCCGGCCTGGCGTTCGACCAGCGGCACCGTGTCATCTTTCAACAAGGTCCGCAGTTGGGGGAGAACCGCGTCGAGATCGAGCCGGGCCAGTACTGCCCGAGCGGCGGCCCGCAGTGGCGGTTCCGACGATTTCAGGGCTGCTTCGGCCAGTTGCTTCAACCGATCACTTTGAAGAGCTTCGGCGGCGTAAAGCGCCTCGATGCGTACAGCCACTGGGTTTTGCGCATCTTGTACCAATTGCCCCATCGTGGCTGCGAATTCCTGGATGTTGAGTTTGGCCACGGTTTGCGCGGCTTGTTTGCGCACTCCCTCAGAGCCTGAGAAGATGGCCACGCCGGCCTGGGTCAGGGCGGCCACGGGCACTTGCCGATCGCGGGGGGCCAGATCGAGGGTCAGGCCGGTGATCGGATCGCGGCGCGGCGGTTGCGGCCATTGCCCCAGCAGCTTTAACGCGAAAGCTCGCACGTAATCGGCTTCGTTTGTCCGTGTCGCGAAGCTGGCGACCCGTCGTGCCGCTGCGGGGGTACCTAAGTGATAGTTAGCGGCTAATGCCCGGTAGCGGATCGCGTCGGGTTGTTGTGGTTGGTCGGCCAGTTGGGCCAGAGCCTCCATGGCCTCCGTACCCAGCCGCAGATCGTAAATCGCTCGGGCCGCCTCGGCAACGATGCGCTGTTCGCGATCGCGCAAGAATTCCGCACACAAGGGGCTTTTGTGCTTCCGCAAGGTCAGCAACACACCCAGCCGCACGGCCGGAACATCGTACCGCGCCGGCTCCTGCGCCGCCGCTTCCTTCCATACCCGCAGCACATCCGCGGGCTGGCGGACGACATAGTATAACCCCATGACCGCAGCATGGCGAAGATACGGGTCTTTGTCGTCGTTGGCTTTGAGCAAGTCGAAGTAGGGGGTGAAGTAGGTCCGTTCACCGGCTGCACGGACAGGCGACGGCGGCTGCCCGATCTTGCCGAAAGCCACAGCCGCCGCAGCTTTGATGCGATCATTCGGATCGTTGAACAAAGGCCGCAAAGCCTCCTGGACTTCCTGGGCGCTGGGGTCCATCGCGTCGTCTTTGCGGCCGTAGCGGATCACCTGGCCGAGTTGTTCGACGGCCACCCGGCGCACTTCGACATCCTCGCGGGGGTTCTGCGCCACCTCCAGCAACGCTCCCGCCGCGTCCCGTTTGCGGCGAGCCAACATCCCCAACCCCCACACCGCATGCAGCCGGGCCAGAGAGTTCTTCGATTCCCGCAACACGCGGCGGAACGACCCATCGGCCCGGCGTTGTGGTGAGGCCAGTTCGAATTGCGCTTCCCGGCGGATTTGCTGATGAGGGAATTCCAGGAGTTTTTCCAGCTCCTCGGCCGTCTTGGTGGCGAAACCTTCGGCCAGCAATTGCCGCGCTTGGGCCACAAGAGGGTTTTTCATCCCCTCCGGATCGGTAACGCGGAAAATCCGCCCCTTGTTGGGTGGTGCCCAACCGCCGGTCCAATCGCTCCAATAAAAAGCCCCATCGGGGCCAAACTCACAATCGCTGGGCACCAAGCCGCTGATGAACACTTCCGGTTTGTTGACCGTGAAACTGGCCCCCTGGGGCGTCACCGTCAACATCCAGATTTTGCTGCTGACGTTACTCGACGTGAAATCGCAGCAGAAAAAGTGGTTCTTATACTTGTCGCTCAAGCCGATGCCGGGATAGTAAGTGATCCCCGCGGGGCCATTGCCGAAGTTGGCCAGCGGTGGCACGATGAACGCTGGTTGCTCCGGCCGGTGTGGCTCCCACATCCGTTCCACATTCCACGCACCGCGGTTGCCCTGCCGGACCTCGGGTGTGTGGTAGTCGGTACCGTATTGAAAACCGCCGTGCCAGCCGCTTTCCCCGCCTTCGACGACGTAGACCCACCGCGCCCGGTCGCCGCTATCAGAATCGTTGTCAAAGGTGAAAAGATTGCCGTAGTCGTCGAAGGCGATTTCTTGCGGATTGCGCAAACCGCTGTGAACCACCTCCAAATGGCGGCCATCGGGATCGCAGCGCAGCACCGCCCCGGTGTTGGGATATTCCAGCTTCTGGCCTTCTTTGGTGGTGACCACAAAGCCGCGGTCGCCCATAGTGAAGTACAACTTGCCATCGAAGCCAAAACGCAACCCGTGCAGGTCGTGACCGAGATATTGCACGGTGGGACCAAAACCGCTCGCCAGCGACTTTCTCACATCGGCGTGGTTGTCGCCGGTGGTGTCCTGCAATTCGTACAGATCGGGAATACAGGTGAAATAGACGCGACCTTGGCGAGCCAGCACACCGGCAGCCAGGCCATCCTGCGGCCGATTGAAACCCTTGGCGAAAACGACGCTCTTATCCGCCTTGCCATCACCGTTGCTATCCCACACCAGGCGGATTTGGTCGTCGAATTTTTCAAAACCGGTGTATCGGTGCTTTTTGTACATCGCCAACAGATCGTCGATGCTGCGGTTGGCGAGGTCCTCTTCCAGCCATTGCATGTGGTGCCGGGTGTCTGGCACACCGTTGCCGAAACGGGTGGTTTCGGCGATGTACACCCGTCCCTTTTCATCGAAGCAAAAGCTGACAGGATTGGCCAACAGCGGCTCGGCGGCCCACAGCTCCACTCGCATCCGCGGATCGGTAAGCTTCACCAAGCTCAGCGCTTCCTCCGGAGTGGGCATGGTCGATGCCTCGTCTTCCTCCTGCTGGGCATTGGCCGCCGGGCTACCATCGGGAGTTGAGGAAATGACATAAATGAGAGCCACAGCGCAAACGATGGAAAAGACCAACATGGCAGCGACGGCAAAACGCGGCATAACCAGGCAGCTCCGAAATCTGGCGGAAGACGACAACGTTCGAAGATACCTGTAAGCTACGCCAAGTTGGCGCCACGGGCAACCGCGAGAACAAACCCCTCCACTTCAGGACAAGCGAGGATGCCGCCATCGGTCACTCGTCCGCACTGGGCACGAAAAGCTCCACAGCCGGGGCTACGATCGGTTCAGCACCAGATCGATCACCCAACAGCCGCGGCTACGATCGGTTCAGCACCAGATCGATCACCCAACAGCCGCGGTCATGGAGCAATGAAGAATCACGCAGGTGGGAAAGGATTGCGTCGTCGTCGCAACCGGCTTCTTGGAGGGCATCGGCCAAGATTGGCATTCGCTGGAAGGCCCGCTCGGCGTAAATCCCCTGCGCCAGTAACATCACGTCGGAGGTACGCCAGGGGGGGAAAAAGGTTGTCTGACAGCGCTTGCGCCGGCGTTTCTCGAACTGTTCGCCGCGTCCACCGCGGAAGGGATTGCCAAGCAGATCGCGGAGCAGGTGGGCGAATAGCTGCGCCATTCGCTCGATGTTGGCCGCCCGCCGGATCGCTTTGAGCACAAAATATGGCACATGCCAACCATACAGTTCAATTCCGCGATCGACTAACCTGAAGGCCGCCAGCGCCCAGAAATGGGGGGCGGTGTCGATGCCAGAGTGTGCGACCGCGTCGTAACAATTCTGCTGTGCTTGGGGTCCAAAGTCGTCCAACAGTTGCCACTGATTGTTTTCAACCGCCGCTTCGGCGACCTCCATCGCCTGGAGGACAAACGTCTGCCGTTGCACCTGCGGGGTGGCACGCAAACACGCCAAGCCGATCAGGACCGCGACACGCCGCGTGATTTGGGGATACGGATCGGTTTTCCGCACCCGGAACGCCAGCGCGCGATGGTAGATTTCCCAGAGATCGGTCGTTTCATACCATTGCGATTCAGTCATACCCCAGCTCGCGCCATGGTCTTTTTCACCGCACAGGCCAGGGCAATGCCCCGGGGGCCACCACTAGAATTTCGCGATGGTGGTCCGGGCACATTCTAACAGGCCGGCATCGTCGTTGTCGTCGAGAGCGGCGAAGTTCTGGCGGATGCGGCGGAAAGCGATTTGGAGGAAGTACTGGCCGGCTGCTGGATCAGCGTAGGGATCGTTGGCCGGTTTCCCGTTGCCGGTTTTGCTGCTGAGAATGTGATCGAGCCGCGCTAACACACAGGCACTGACGTACAGATCGATGGCGATATCGGCGATCCGTTCGTGCACGAGTTGGGCTTGGGCGAAGTTCTCTTCGGTTTTCGCGGCCAGAAACACATGCGGCAGCTTCAGGCCGAATTCGCGAACCAAGCGGGCGAGGGTATAGGCGGCCTGGCTCAATTCGCTGGCGCGCACTGGAATGCTGGGGGCGCTGGTTGTCAACCAGGGGGCTACGAGCTTGGTGCCTACTCCCAGTGCTGCGGGGATACTGCGCAGAAAGCCCATCACGCCTCCGCTCAGGGCTTGATCGCGCAGGCCTTTGAGGTACATCCCTGGCCCGCGACAACCCACCACCGCAATGAACGCCTTCAGGACGTCGTTGGCCCCTTCACCGATCATGTTGATGCGGGCATCGCGCATCCACCGTTCGATCGGCTGGTCGCTGAAGTACCCTTTGCCGCCCCATACTTGCAGCGTATCGTTGACGATCGTCCACAAATGTTCCGTAGCGAAGACTTTGAGAATGGCCGTTTCGAGCATGTAGTCGGGCGCGCCGCGGTCGATGAAGGCCGCACATTCGGTGGTGGCGGCTTCCATGGCAAAGCAGTGGGCCGCGGCAAAGGCGATCTTTTTCTGGACCAGTTGAAATTCGCTGAGCGGCTGTTGGAACTGAATTCGCTTCTTGGCGTGTTCGGTCATGGCCTTGATGCAGGCTTTGGCATGCCCGGTGCAGGTGGCCCCGAAGGTCACGCGGCCATAGTTGAGTACCGTGAGGGCCGCTTGCAATCCACGGCCCATCTGGCCGAGGATGTTCTCCTTGGGCACGCGCATGTTGGTGAAGCGAATCTTGCCCGTGGCCGTGCCGCGAATGCCGCATTTTTCGGCCCGCGCTTCCAGCACTTCAAAGCCCGGCATATCGGGGGTGACCAGAAAGGCCGTCACTTTCCCCTTGGGCGTACTCGGATCGGGCGTGCGCGCCATCACCGTCAACACATGGGCAATACCACCGTTGGTGATGTAGTGCTTGATGCCGTTGAGAATGAAGGCGGAGCCATCGTCGGTGGGGGTGGCCGTCGTGCGGACACTGGCGGCATCCGAACCGGCTTCCGGCTCGGTCAAGGCAAAGGCGCACAGCTTGGTTCCATCGTAGAGGCCGGGCAACCACTTCGCCTGTTGTTCTTTCGTTCCGAACAAACACAACGCCCGCACACCGATACTATGGTGAGCATTGACAAACACCGCGGTACTGGCACAGTGCCCACCGAGAATCTCCATGCACTTCAAGTATTGCTGCTGACCAAAGCCAAGGCCGCCGTATTCGGTGGGGATGGTCAGCTTGTACATCCCAATGTCGGCCAATCCGCGGATGACCTCATCGGGAATACGGGCTTCGCGGTCGATCTTCATATGATCGATGTGAGCTTCAGCGAAGGCTTTGACCTTGGCCGCGATCTCATCGGCCGCCGCTTGCTTATCGGGCGGTAGGATGGGGTAGGGAAAGAGCAGTTCCCCCTTGAATTTGCCGAAGAACAACGCTTTGGCGAAGCCAACATCCGGACCGGCGATGAGTTCTTCAACATCTTTGCGTTGTTCGGCGATCTGCTGTGCGGTGAGAGCCATGACCAACCCCTCAAAGTCGGCCGCACGAAGGACAATGAGAGAGGTTCGTGCGGCTGTGATACGGCATTATATCCAACCGCTTGCTCTGCGCCGCGATCAACCGGCCCGCCGCGGCGGTGCTGCGACGAAGTAGTATTCTTGCCCCGTTTGCCAATGGTCTTCCCAAGCTGTGTAGGTGTAGGGGGGCTGGTCGTGGAGCCATCCGGCCAGTGTCCACAGGTGGTAGCCGATGTCGTGCGTGATGAGGTGGAACAGATCGCCGGCACTAACCCCATAGCAGCCGGTGGAACGGCGGGCCGCTTCAAAGACGATCACCGGACGGCTGCGACGAATTGTCGCCATCGCCCCACGGAGGGCGTGATATTCCCCGCCTTCGATATCCAGCTTGATAAACGCAATCGATTCCGTCGCGGGAATAATATCATCGAGGCGAACGACGGTCACCGGGATTTCTTGGACCACGGGGTCGGGTCGGTCGTAATCGCGGCGACGCAGACCACTGTAGCCCGGATCGTTGACGACATGCAAGAACGTGGTCGTTCCGGCGGTATCCCCCACCGCGTAGGGATAAATCCGCAGTTGGGGGAAGTCGGCGCGGAGTTGGGCGGCCAGATGGGGCAGCGGTTCGAAGGCATAATGCCGGGCCTGCGGAGCCGCCGCGACCATCGCCCGGAGAATCACTCCAGCGTGGGCACCAACATCCACCCCCACGGCCGCACCCCGCAGTACCCGGTGGATAATCGCCACGGTGTCGCGATCGTAGGCGCGGTGCTGTTGCGCGATCGGATCCAGTACGGTTTCAGAAGACGGCGGACGCCAGTGCCGTTTGCACCAGCGGACGATCGCTCCCAGAGGCGTCTTTTTCGCCAGATTCCGAAAGTAGGTGTACATAGCGCATCCTTGCGAACCCAGAGCCGACGGCTCACCCTAACGGATGGCCCCGGGATTTGCAAGCGCGCATGGTGAGCGACAGAATCTCCTCCCGATTCCCTCCCGAGCGGTAACGCTGATGAATCCGCGTACAATAACTTCACGAACGTTGAATAGCCATCACCCAGCCCGGAGCCGCGACTTGAACAACGCCACCCGCAATAGCCTCCCCACCCACGACGACAGCGGGCCACTCGGTTCTTCTCACGAACTTGAACCGCTGCCCGTCGATCATGCCCGGCTCCGCCGCGCGGTCCGCGAGCTGCTCATCGCCATCGGGGAAGAC
This sequence comes from Gemmata sp., assembly GCA_025055115.1. GTDB lineage: Bacteria > Planctomycetota > Planctomycetia > Gemmatales > Gemmataceae > Gemmata. The sequence goes on along the minus strand of JANWYJ010000038.1, from coordinate 35,236 downwards.
CCGGACCGCGAAGGCCTGATCGACACCCCCGACCGCGTCGCCCGGATGTATGCCGAAATCTTCGCCGGCCTCCACACGGATCCTGCGGTTTTCTTGCAAAAAACCTTCACCCAAAAGCATGACGAAATGGTTCTGGTGAAGGACATCGAATTCAGCAGCATGTGCGAACATCACCTGCTACCGTTTTTCGGCAAAGCCCATATCGCCTATCTTCCCAATGGGCAAATTGTGGGGCTGTCGAAATTGGCCCGTGTCGTGGATGCTGTGGCGCGGCGGCCCCAAGTCCAAGAACGGATGACCGAAGAAATCGCCGACCTCATCATGACGCATCTGAATGCTCGCGGTGTCGGGGTCATTATTGAAGCCGCGCACACGTGCATGAGCATTCGCGGCGTCCGCAAACCGGGGGCTAAGACGATCACCAGCTCCATGCGTGGCGGTTTCCTCGAATTCCCCGCCACTCGGGCCGAGCTGATGTCGTTGGTGTTCGGCGGGTCACGGTAATTGGCCGACCAACGGTTCCCGCGCACCGTTATCGTGGTACTCTATCTGGAAAGAAGTACCTCCTGGGTGAAGGCGGACCTTCGGAACGGCGCATTGTGCTTGACCCCCAGCTGATCACCGACGAACTCCGCGGCCAATTCCGCGGCCGACTGCACTTCGACCGGCTGGCGCGGTCTCGCTATGCCACGGACGCCAGCCCCTTCGAGATCGAACCACTGGCCGTCGCTATCCCAGAGGATGAAGATAGCCTGGCGGCGCTAGTCCGCTATTGCCATACTCATGCTCTTCCGATCATTCCCCGCGGCGCAGGGACCGGACTGAGTGGCGAAACCCTGGGCGCGGCGGTGATCCTCGACCTGAGCGTTCACTTCCGCCAGATTCTCGCCATCCAAGCAGACACCGTCACGGTTCAACCCGGTGTGGTGCTGGAGCAACTCAACAGCCAACTGGCGAAAATCGGCCGCCGCTTCGCCCCCGATCCGGCTAGTGCCGCCACCTGCACTCTCGGCGGCATGATCGCCACCAACGCCAGTGGCAGCAACGCCTTTCGCCACGGTTACACGCGTGACTACATCGCCGGACTTGGCGTGGTGTGGGATAACGGCGACCGCGCCTGGCTTGAAGAAGGTACCCCAACGGCCATCACCACACCCACGGACAGCCGCACCACGACCATCGGCCGCGAGGTGACGAAACTTCTGGCCGCCAACGCCGAGCGCATCGCCCAGGCACGCCCACGAACCCCCTTCGATCGAGGCGGCTATCAGCTCCACGGTGTAGCCGGCCCCAACGGAATCGCGTGGCCGAAACTTCTGGCCGGTTCGGAAGGCACGCTGGCTATCATCACCGCAGCCAAACTCCGCACCGTGCCCTTGGCTGGCGGAACATGCCTGACACTGCTGGGGTTCCCCACGCTCGATGCTGCCGTTCGAGCCGGGCTTGCGTTGCGGACCTTAGGACCGGTCGCCTGCGATCTGCTCGACCGTCGGTTACTCTCCGTGACACGCACGGTGGGTGTACCCGGCTTGGGGGCGGCTTTGGTCGTGACGTTTGAAGCCGATACGGAACGCATCGCCACCGAACGGACCTGGGGCGCGATTGAAACCTTGCGGCGACAGCACATCCTCCGCGTCCTGGCTGAACCTACCTGCACTCCGGACGGAATCGCCGCCATTCAGCAGGTGCGGGAAGCGGCGGTTTCGGGCCTGTATGCCTCGGGAGGGCCACGACCGCTGCCTTTCATCGAAGATGTTGGCGTCCCCGCGGAGGCCCTGCCGGAATATCTGACGGGTGTTCACGCGATTCTCAAACGTTTGGAAATCAGCGGCACCTTCTTGATTCATACGCTCACCGGTCAAGTTCATACCCGGCCGTTGTTGGATTTGCACAACCCCACCGATCGCGCCAAGCTCTGGCCGCTGGCCGAAGCCGTTCACACCTTGGCCATCACTCTGGGTGGCACAATCAGCACGCAACACGGCACCGGGATTGCCCGTACACCGTGGGTCGAACGGCAGTACGGTTCACTCGCTTCGGTCTTTCGTGAACTGAAAGCGATTTTCGACCCCAAGGGCATTCTCAACCCGGGTAAGATTGTTGGTCCCGATCCCAGTCGGGAAGCATGGCCGCTGCGTCGCAGAACGGCTGAGCCAGTGCGTCGCGGAATGGCCGAGCCAGCCAGCAACGATTCCCCGAGCCGAGAGGCCACGAAGGAAGGTCCTTTCCCGTTGCTGATCTGGCGCGACACCTCGCCGGCACAGGAAGTGGCGCGCTGCACTGGTTGTGGCGATTGCCGCACGCGCTCGCCACAGCGACGGATGTGCCCCGCCTTCCGCGCCACCAGCGACGAAGCCGCTAGCCCCCGCGCGATGGCGAACCTGCTGCGCGTCCTGGTTGATCCGCAAGCCGCCACAGCCGACGAAATCTGGACAGCGGCCGAATGGTGCGTGAACTGCAAGATGTGCCGCGACGAATGCGATGCCCGCATCAACATTCCCAAATTGATGTTGGAAACCAAAGCCCGGATATTTGCGGAAGTGGGTCTGGATCGCGCCGATTGGTTCTTGGCCCGCATCGAAACTTGGGCCGCCGTCGGGAGCAACTTTGCCCCCGTGGTCAACTTCCTGTTGCGCCGCCCTTCGGCCCGCTGGTTGTTGGAAAAGCTCCTGGGGCTGGCGCGGCAGCGCAAACTCCCGACATTCGCCCTGCGCAACTTCTTCCGCAAAGCCCGCGGGGCCGGACTGACCCGCAAAAGCCGTGTCGAACGGGAGCCGAACCAGCCCCGCGTGGCCTTGTTTGTCGATCTTTTTGCCGCCTACAACGACCCGCTTATCGGCCTGGCCGCCGTCGCGGTATTGAAGCATCACGGCATTGCTGTGTATGTGCCGCGCCGACAGGCCAGCTCCGGTATCGCGCCGCTGGTGCGCGGCGATCTCGACTCGGCTCGCGACATTGCCCGCTCCAACGTCCGCCTGTTCGCCAATCTGGTCCGCGAAGGCTACCGCATTGTCTGCCTCGAACCGACTTCCGCCCTCATGTTCAAGCAGGATTATCTCGACTTGCTCGACGACCCCGACGCCGCGCTGGTCGCGGCTCACACCACCGAAATCATGGCCTATCTGGGGGAATTGTTCACCGCCGGCAAACTCCGCACCGATTTCCGCAGACTCGATGTTACTCTAGGCCACCACATCCCCTGTCACATGAAGGCCTTGCGAGGTCCCGTGGTGGCTCCGCAATTGCTCGGGCGTATTCCGGGTGTTCGCGTGCAAACGATTGACGTCGGTTGTTCGGGGATGGCGGGAACCTGGGGTCTGAAGGCCACGAACTACGCGGCGTCGCTGGCCGCGGGGGCTGCGCTGTTCAGCGAATTGGATCGACCGCGCGTTCTCCTGGGTTCTACCGAATGCAGCGCCTGCCGGTTACAAATGGAACAAGGCAGCGGCAAACGGACACTCCACCCGATTCAGTATCTTGCGTTTGCCTACGGATTATTGCCGGAAATCGAAGCCCGCCTGCAGCGGCCCTGGAGCCGGTGAGTTCATGATGGACCCCCCCAAGGGCCTGCGTGATCATGAGAGATCATCCGCCAATGAGGGCGTCCGATGGTGATTCGTGTGAAACTTTTCGCGGCGATGCGGGAATTCACAGGCAGCGATTCCCTCGACATCGCATTACCCCCAGGGGCAACGGTGGCCCAATTGCGCCGGCAACTCGCAACGCAATGGCCCCAGACACAGGCGCTACTGATGCGTTCGGCGATCGCAGTCAATCACGACTTCGCCAACAACGACCAGGTGCTGCAAGCCACCGATGAAGTTGCGGTTATTCCTCCCGTGAGTGGGGGGTAATGGTATATTGACGGTATGTTCCGTTTAATCCGCGAACCGATTGACTACTTCACTCTGACCGAGGCGGTGCGCTCGCCCCGCTGTGGTGCTGTGGTGCTGTTTCTGGGCACTGTGCGTGAACTGACCGGCCAACAGGTCACGGTTTTTCTCGATTACGAAGCCTACGCGCCGATGGCGGAAAAGAAACTGGCGGAGATCGAAGCCGAAGTTCGCCGGCGCTGGCCGATCGGAGACATGGCCTTGGTCCACCGCTTAGGGCGTTTGGCGGTGGGGGAGGTGAGTGTGGCGGTGGCGGTCAGTTGTCCGCACCGCCATGAGGCGTTCGCCGCTGGTCAATTCGCCATCGACACACTCAAAGAACTGGTACCGATCTGGAAGAAGGAAATAGCCCCGGATGGCCACGGGGAATGGGTTCATCAATCGGTATCGACATGTGCCCCGCGTTCGCCCGCCGAGGAGCAGCGATGAGTGATTTACCAACCGTTTACTTGGCTCGGCATGGTGAAACGGCGTGGTCGCAGTCTGGCCAGCACACCAGCTACACCGATTTGCCACTTTTACCAGCGGGCGAAGACGCGGCCCGGAAGCTGCGTGAGCGGCTTGCGGGCTTGCAATTCCGCCATGTGTTCAGCAGCCCTCTGCGCCGTGCCCAACGCACCGCCGAACTGGCCGGTTTCACTCCCGAACTCGACGACGACCTGCGCGAATGGAACTATGGCGACTACGAAGGTATCACCAGCGCCGAGATTGCTCGGCAACGCCCGGGTTGGGACCTGTTCCGCGACGGTACCCCCAATGGCGAAACACCCCAGCAGATAGCCGACCGGGCAGATCGCCTGGTCGCAAAATGGAAAAATCTCCACGGCAACATCCTCTGCTTTGCCCACGGGCACATTCTGCGCGTCATTGCCGCGCGGTGGATCAACTTCCCGGTGCAACTGGGGGCAGCATTACTGCTCGACACCGCATCGGTGAGTATTCTCAGCTTCAACCACAACAATCGCCACGAACCGGCCATCAAAGTGTGGAATAGCTAACAACCCCCAGCCATCCGCACGATACTTCGCGAACATCGTGCGGACTCCGTGAACGACCCCGACGCACTGTCGCCATGATTCGGCACCCTCTGCAACTCGCTGGCGAAACGGTCCTGCCCCGCGCGGCCACACGGCGGCCCACCGAGGCTCCAGGGTTGGTCGATTCCTTCGGCCGTCGGCACAATAACCTGCGCATCTCGGTGACCGATCGTTGTAACCTCCGCTGCACCTACTGCATGCCGGAAGAAGTGACCTTCCGCGACAAGCGGGAGTTGCTCAGTTTTGAAGAAATCGCCACGTTTGTAGAGGTTGCGGCGTCGCTCGGGGTCAATAAGGTTCGCCTGACCGGGGGCGAACCGCTCATGCGGAAGGAACTGCACAAGCTCGTCCGCCTCTTGGTTGCCATTGCGGGTATTGACGATCTGGGGCTAACCACCAATGGCCTGCTACTGGCCGATCATGCCGCCGAATTGTTTGATGCCGGCCTGCGCCGGCTCAATGTTTCGCTCGATACCCTCAACCCCGATCGTTTCCGCGCCCTGACGCGGCGCGAGGGACTCGATCGCGTCCTCGCTGGCTTAGCCGAAGCCAAGCGGGTGGGCTTTGCTCCAATCAAGGTGAACGCTGTCGCTCTGCGCGGCTTTGCCGAGCACGATGTCGTCCCGCTGGCCCAGTATTGCCGCGCTCATGGCTTTGAGCTGCGCTTCATCGAGTATATGCCCATCGGTGCGGATTCGTGGGAACGCGACAAAGTCTTCTTCGCTCACGAAATTCTCGATCTGATCAACCGCGAAGTGGCTACTGTAGTTCCTGTGCCGCACGATCCCTCCGCACCCGCGCAAGATTATGCCTACACCGATGGTGGCGGTATTGTTGGCGTCATCGCCTCGGTATCACGGCCCTTCTGCCATCATTGCAACCGCCTGCGGCTGACCGCCGATGGTAAACTCCGCAACTGTCTGTTCGCGTTGGAAGAAACCGACGTGAAGGCCTATCTGCGGGCCACGCCTCCCCAACGCTCGGCCATCGCCACGGCCTTGCGTGAGAGCGTTTGGGCGAAGTGGGAAGGTCATGAAATCAACGCCGCCACCTTCATCAAACCGCAGCGGACGATGCACGCCATCGGCGGATAAAGCCCAGCCATTGTTGCGCCTAAAAGCCCAGCCATTGTTGCGCATACTCTCAATGGCCAAATCTCAATGGCGAAATCTGCTATCCATTCTCAACGCCCGGTGAACTCAACGCCCGGTGAAAAACCCTGGGCAGCTATCCATTGCTGCCAACGATTTGTGTCAATATCCTCTGCGTGTCGGCGAATGGTTGGTTGGGGAGCCGTTAGCGCCGTCGGGCCCAGCCGGAGGCGGTGGTCATGTCGATTATCGAGACCCACAATCTCACGAAAACATATGGACGCATTGAAGCCCTCAAAGGTGTTTCGCTGCGTGTCGAGAAAGGGCAAATTTATGGTTTGCTGGGGCAAAACGGCGCAGGAAAAACCACGCTGATCAAGATTCTGCTGGGTCTGGTGCGGCTCACGGAGGGTGCCGCGACGCTGTTGGGCCAACCGGCGGGCACGGTCGGTGTGCGGCGGCGTGTGGGCTATTTGCCGGAAGATCACCAATTTCCCCACTATCACACCGCGTATTCGCTCATGGATTTTTACGGCAGCCTATATGGTGTGCCAGCCAGTGTACGGCGGCGCAAAATTCCAGAAACGCTGGAACTGGTCGGCATCGCCGGACGGATGCATTCGAAAATCAAAACCTACTCCAAAGGGATGAAGCAGCGCCTGGGTATCGCGCAAGCCCTAATGCACGATCCAGAATTGATCATTCTTGACGAACCGACCGACGGCGTCGACCCGATGGGCCGCAAAGAGATTCGCGAACTGATGGCGACACTGAAACAGAGCGGCCACACCATCTTCTTGAATTCCCACCTCTTGGGCGAAGTGGAAATGATCTGCGACCGCGTGGCCATCCTACAACGTGGGCAATTGGTCCGCGAAGGTACCATCGCTGAATTGACGCAGCAGAAAGGCCTCTATGTTCTGCGACTGGCCGAAGGACAAAGCTTCCCCGTCGAGGCTGTCACACAACGGGGTTACACGGTTCGTTCGCTCGCCGAACCGCCGGGAGCCGTGGAAATCGCCATGAGCGATGGCCAAACGATCGACCCGGTGATTCAGCTTCTGGTCGAACGCGGACTGAGCCTGCGGCATTTGGTGGAACAAAAGCAGACGCTCGAAGACGTTTTCATGAAGACTGTCGAAGCAGCCGAGCCGGGGGTCGATCGTCAACGGCGCCGCGGAGCAGCCCGACCGGTCGGCGGAGGAAACTGAATTATGCAGTCGTTCTTCGCGATCCTCAAGGATTCGTTCCGAGAAGCCGTCGATGGTTTCGTCATCTACGTCATGCTCGGCCTGTCGTCGGTGGTGATCCTGGTTGTGGCCAGCATGTCGTTTATGCCAGCCGAACCAGGTCCGGCCCTGGAAGCGATTGTCCAGCGTTTCTCACTGACATTCCCAGACAAAGGCCGCAGCCGGGTGATCAGTGCGTCGTTCGAGAACCGCTACGCAGCCACGGAGGTCAAACCGGAAGGCGACGGCTACCGGCTCCGGCTGAAAGTGACCGCGAATGGCTCCCGAGCCAACGAACCGGATAAGCCGCCACAGGGCGATTCATTCCGCCGCACGGTCGCGGCATGGCTCAAGCAACCCGGCCGCACCGTGAAGATGTCGGACCTCGCCGGCAAGCAACAACAAAGCGGCCCCGGCGGCAGTGGATCGCCGCCCCCCGAGATCGAATTCAGTCTCAACCAAGAAGCCACCCTCGACGAACAACGCGCCGTTACCAACGCCGACATGGAAGAATTCCTCCGCCATCAATTCGCCATCCACGCCGGCCTGACAGCAACCGTCCAGCGGCTCCCCGCCGACGAACCCCAATACGAGTTCGACGTGACAACCAGCGGTGGTTCGGCAGTCCGCGGTTGGCCACACACCATGAAGATGTTCTTTGGAACCGTCACCGTCTCTGAAGATGTCAACCTCGGCACCGTACTGTGGATCATTGAAGATCAAATCATCAATGGTGTCGGCGGGGCCGTGGCGTTGTTGATCGGCTTGATTATCACCGCCTTTTTCATCCCGAACATGCTTCGCAAAGGCAGCATCGACCTGTTGCTGTGCAAACCGATCGGCCGCGCGCAACTACTGATTTACAAGTACATCGGCGGCCTGACCTTCGTCTTCCTCATCACCAGTTTCACAGTGGGTGGTATTTGGCTGGCCATCGGCTTGCGCAGCGGGCATTGGGACTTACGGTTTCTGGCGGTTATCCCGCTTCTGACCTTCACCTTCGCCATTGTCTACGCAGTGTCCACACTGGTGGCGGTTGTCACCCGCAGCCCCATCGCGGCGATGATCGTGTCCATCGGCTTCATGCTGTTCCTCTACATCGTCGGGCAGGTCAAAACGATCTTCGACCGGCTCCGCCTCGAAGAACGCAGCGACACCATGCCAGCGTGGGTCTTCACACTGGTCGATGCTCTGAACAATTGGCTACCCCGGTACAAAGATCTCGACAAACTCACCAGCAAACTCATCGCCGATGGTACACTCACCGAAGCCGAGCGCCGGACCTTCGGGCTGGCCTCGATCGAGTATCCTTCGTGGGAAAGCACCATTGCGGTAACCTTGGCCTTCATCGCGCTGATGCTAGCGTTGGCATGCGTGCGAATGGTGCGACGGGATTATTGAACACTCCAACAACGCCATCGCACTGAAACTGAGAGTCACGCATGGTCGCAGCGTGAACGGCACAGGCCGTCAACTGGCCCCGGTCCATCACTGCGTATGGAAGTGTGAAGTGCGGTTAACGCGCACGGCACAGGCCGTCAACTAGCCCCGGTCCATCACCGCGTATGGAAGTGGGAAGTGCGGTTAACGCGCTCGGGAGTCGGCTTACTGTGGGTAGCGATAGTATGTGGGCGCATTCTCATAGTATGTGGGCGCATTCTCCTGGAGAACGGGCGTTCTTGGCACTCACAGAAGATGAACGCATTTTATCAGAGAACATGTGTTCCTGGCACTCGCGGAAGGTGAACACAATTCCCCGGAGAACACGTGTTCCTGGCACTCTCAGCACGTGTCCCTGACAATCTCCGAAGGTGGATGCATTTCCTTAAAGAACAAGCATTCTTGGCACTCGTGGAAGTTGGCACGCCTCGGGGGTCGTTCGGGGCGTTGAACCACTGGCTGGCGATCGTGACCGGGGGGCGATTCTGGTTGTGTCGTCGTCGTGACTCTGTGGATGTCTACTTTTGTCCATATGTTCCACGTGGAACGTCGGCGATTGTTAGAATGTCGCGCCGAAGGCATTGCCAATATTGAACATAGGAATACTCATCGGGTTTTCCCAATTTTTGCCCCCCATGTGTTGCGCACCACAATTACTAGACAAAAGTAGACATTATTATACAAAAGTATACATTAACCGCGACAACCCATCCGATTCTCAACCCTCGGCCACCTCCCGCAGGGGGCCAACCAAGGGGCCAACCCGAAGAGCGACCTCTTCACGCCAAGAGCGACCTCTTCACGCCGCGGTTTTGCCTCGGTTCTCAGCTTGCGAACTCGTCGGCGATCGCCCCCCCTTCATCGCGCGCCGCAGCCCGATGGGGTCGTGGCAGCCGTTCGCCTTCCAGTTCCCGGAATTGCCGTTCGTCGATGCGTTCAAATTGGACCTGGTCACCGACACGCAGCGGAAAGAACCCCTCGGCCACATCAACAATCACCAGTGGCGTGCGGCCGATGAGGTTCCAACCACCGGGCCGTGGCAAGGGGTAAATCCCCGTTTGCCGACCGGTCAGCCCGACGCTACCGGGTGCAACGCGCAGCCGCGGCGCTGGCAACCGACTGACGCCGCACAAAGGTGGCGGCAGGTATCCCAAGTATGGAAACCCCGGTACAAAACCGATCGCGTACACGGTGTAGATGGTGGCAGTATGCAGGCGGATCACCGCCTCGGGGTTCAGCCCTGTGGCGTCACACACCCGGGCCATATCGAGCTGCATCTCATAACACACGGGAATGCGAGCGATCCAAGCGGGCGGAGCCGACGTTGGCGTCGCCTCGGTGCCGGTCCATTCCTCCGCGGCCGATAGGAAGTGGAGTACGTCGGTCAGGCGCATTTGCGCGGGATCGAAGAAAACTCCGACACTGGCATAAGCGGGCACGACATCCACGAGCCACGGCGGGTTGATCGCGCGCAGCGCCCTGGTGCAGCGCACGGCCGCTGCTTCATTGGCGAAGTAGCCCAGAACGGCCTCGTCACCCAAGGGCACCCATGACACCAACGTTAGGCCTCCGAGTGCGCGTTTTCGCAGCCATGAGCGTTAGCGTTGGACACGGGCACCGCCACCGGCGGCGAAGGCTTCCACTTCGGCGAGCGTGGCCATGGTCGTATCGCCGTGGTAGGTGGTCAGCAGTGCCCCGTGGGCCCAGCCAAGGCGGAGAGCTTCTTCCGGATCACGGCCAGTAAGAAGGCCATAAATGGTGCCCGCGGCGAAGCCATCGCCACCACCGATGCGGTCGATCACGTCGAGATGGCACGTCGGGCTGACGTATTTTTTCCCTTCGTACCACAGCACCGCGGCCCAATCATGCCGGTTGGTGGAATGGACTTCGCGCAGTGTGGTGGCCACCAAGCGAATGTTGGGAAACTCTTTGACTGTCCGGTCGATCATTCCGAAGAACACTTCTGGATCGAGCTTCGATTCGCTGGGTTTGGTGACATCCGGCCCCTGAATCCCCAACCCCTTTTGCATGTCTTCTTCATTGCCGATGAGGCAATCGACATGGGCCACGATGCGGCGTAGCACTTCGACGGCGCGTTGGTCGCCGCCGGCGGCTTTCCACAACTTGGCCCGGTAGTTGAGGTCGAAGGAAACCACTGCTCCCTGGGCTTTGGCGGCTTTCATACCGTCGATGATCAGCTCGGGGGTTGTTTGGGATAGCGAGGCAAAAATACCGCCGGAGTGGAACCAGCGGCAACCGCCGGTCATGATGGCTGGCCAATCGAAATCGCCGGGTTTGAGCATGGCGGCAGCTTCATTGGCGCGGTTGTAGAAAACGATTGGCGGCCGCACACCGTGGCCCCGGTCACTGTAGACGGTCGCGATATTGGGTCCGCGAACGCCATCATGTTCGAACATCTTGTAGAAAGGGATGACCCCCATTTCGCGTACCCGGCCTTGGACCAACTCGCCCACCGGGTACTTCACCATCGCCGTGGCGATGCCGGTGCGCAGGCCGAAACAATCGGCCAGGTTGGCGGCCACGTTGTATTCGCCACCAGAAACGTGAACATCAAAGCTCCGCGCTTTGCGGAAAGGAATCGCCCCCGGATCGAGACGATGAACCAAAGCTCCCAACGACAACAGATCCAAAGCACACGGATCAGTACGAATGGCCAGCGGCATAACAGAATCTCCCCGGACAGTATGGGATTACGCTATCACCACCGATCAACCGGGCAAGTGATGACGACACACCGGCCAACCCCAGCAGCAACGTTGGCATGCGCACACGAACTGAACGTCGCGATCACTCCCATCGCCTCTAAGCTCGCCGGGCATGGGAGAGACGCTTGTCCGATTGACCGCCCAGTCGGCGATGATGAACGGAATCGCCTTTTGGAGTCCACCTGGATAGGTCGGCGAAGCCGCTTCAGCGCGATGGGAGTTGCACGAGCACGTTTTCGATCGCTTCGCGTGCGGTTCGGCCAACGCCGGTGTATTGGGTTTTGGCCCCGGTGGCGCTGGTGACGAGGCTGGCACGGAAGACCCATTGGGTGCCTTCGCGCTCGAGGATGCGGTCGCTGGGCTGGACACCCAGTTTAGACAGTTGGGCGTAGAGCGGTTCCAAATCCGCGGTCGTATCGCGACTTTCCGTAGCGAGAACGCCCCCCACGGGGCGCAGTGGGACCCCGTCGGTGGTGTCGTCGATCTTCAGTTCGTCGCCGTCCCGGAGGCGACCGGCCAGGGCCGCGGGGGTATTGGCGGGGTTGAGAATAACGGTTCCCTGGAAGCGTTCGGGGTCGGCGTTGTAGCCAGCGTGTTTGCCGGAGCCGGTCGGGGCCACAAGCGGGTCGGGGCGGTTGGTCGGTCCGGTCATGCGATCGGGAATCGGGACATTCTGCTTGGGCAGTAGATTGCCAGGGCCGGCCAGGAAGGGGTCGGGCCGCTTGCCTCCCGAAACGCCCAGTCCCCGGAATTCCGGATTCGACTTGCACCCCGCCAAGGCCAGCAGCATCGCCGCAGCCACAGCGCCGGGTCGGCTGAGGCCACGAGCCATGTCGTGGAGAATGCGCGTTGTGGTCATCATCTTGACCCGCCTTCGCGGACGGCTAAACCAGCGGAGGGCTTCTCGAGGAAGCCGCTACCTACTGTTACTCTCCCCCCTCTGGCTCGCCACGTCTACCGGGGGCGGCCATAAACCGGACGTGGACGAGCAACAGGTGGTCGAACCTTAACCGGTAGGCAAACTTTGCCGGTCAGATAACCACGAGGCGAGATATCTGCAATGGCGGTTTACCAGATCGCAGTGATCGGTGGCGACGGCATTGGCCCCGAAGTGATCGAACAGGCAGTCCGCGTCGCGGAAGCCGCAGCCCGGCAACAGGATCGGGCCGAATTGCATTGGACAAGGCTGCCCTGGAGTACGGCCTACTACAAACAACATGGCCGCATGCTGCCGGAGGATGGTTGGGACCAGTTGCGGACATTCGATGCGATTCTTTTTGGCGCTGTCGGCGATCCGAGCGTACCCGACAAAATCACCGTTCATGAACTGTTGCTGCCCATGCGGCGGAAGTTCGATCAGTATGTGAACTTACGACCAGCCTACCTGTTCGCCGGCGTGCCCTGCCCGCTTGTAGGCAAAAAACCCGGCGATATTGACATGCTCGTTTACCGCGAAAACACCGAAGGCGAGTATGCCCCTGTCGGCGGCCACCTTTACCCCGGTACGGAGAACCATATCGCGGTCCAAACCGGTGTTTTCACCCGCAGAGGCTGCGAGCGGATTCTCCGCGCCGCCTTCGAGGCGGCCCGCCAACGCCCCCGCAAAAAACTCACCAGTATTACCAAATCGAACGCCCAAGTGTACGGTATGGGGCTGTGGGACGACGTCTTCCACACCGTCCGCCGCGAATATCCCGATGTCGAAAGCCATTCGCTTTTGGTCGATGCGGCGGCGATGGACTTTGTCCGAAAACCTGAATCGTTCGATGTGGTTGTCGCTAGTAACCTCTTTGGGGATATTCTCACCGATCTGAGCGCGGCCGTCACTGGCAGCATTGGCCTCGCCAGTTCGGCGAACATCAACCCCACCAAGCAATTCCCCAGTATGTTCGAGCCGGTTCATGGTAGCGCTCCAGATATTGCCGGTCAGGGCATCGCCAACCCTCTGGCCGCGATCCTGTCTGCCGCTCTGATGCTCGATCATTTGGGGTTGAAGGCCAGCGCGGCGGTTGTTCGCCAGGCGGTTTCCACGGTTCTGGCCGCAGGGAAGGTAAAAACGCCCGACCTCGGCGGCCACAACACCACCACGCAGATGGGCGACGCCGTACTCGCCGCCCTCGGCTGAGGCCGTTCACCCCCCGACGATCCTTCGCCCCTCCGGGAGCCGGCATGCCGACAGGACCTCAAATCATCCTGACATTGAAGGTTCTCGTGGTAGCCGTCACGCTGCTGTTGCTCGCCTCATTGGTGGCGTTGGTCCGCCAGCAGCCGCGTCGGCATGGGCAGATCAACACCGTCTTTTTCATCCTCACCCTGCTGACCGTGGCCGCTTTTGAAGCGGTGTTGCAGTGGATCGACGTTTCCGCCACCTTCGACGACGACGCCCGACAAGCCCTGCGAACCCACCTGTGGTTCGCCGTCCCAGCGGCTCTGGTCTTGCCAGCCATGTTCCTTAGCGGCAAGATGCGGAAAATCCAGCTCCATATCGTACTGGCGGTGATCTTCAGTATTCTGTGGACAGGCACCGTCATCACCGGGTTGGGGCTGCCGCATTAATCATCACTTAACTGATGAAGCCAATGATGAATTCGGACTCCGGTTCGCAAGAAACCGATCCGCTTGCCCTGGGTCGCCGCGCGGCCTCGCAACTGAGTGGCGCGTGGCAACTGGACACTCCCGATATTTCCTCCCTCCCCGAAGCCGTGGAAGCCCTCCCCGAGCTGTGCCCGCCGGCCCCCCCCCCACGGCAAGCCGAGGGGGAACGACCCACGGAGGTCGCAGCAACGGCGGCGGCGCCAGCCGGCGAAGCTCCCCCATCCCTGGAACAGATCATTGAAGCGATGCTATTTGTTGGCGGTCATCCACTGACGGCGGCGGTGGCCTGTTCGGCCATTCGCGGGCTGACACCGGAGCAATTTCAACAGGCCATCGATACTCTCAACAAGCGTTACCGCGACCAGTGGCGGCCTTATTGGATCGAACCCCGCCACGAGGGCTTTGTCTTGGCGTTGCGTCCGGCATACCGACCTTTGCGCGAACGGCTTTTCGGTAGCCCGCGGGAAACCCGGCTCAGCCAGGCGGCGCTGGACGTGCTGGCGGTGGTGGCCTATCGGCAACCGGTCAGTAAAGCGGAAGTGGATGCCTTGCGTGGTACTGATTCGGGGGCCGTTTTGCGGCAATTGGTGCGGCTGGGGTTGGTCGCGGTGCAGCATCGGGCGGAAGCGAATGCGCGGGAAGTCCGCTATGGCACCACTGCCCGATTTTTGAGCACTTTTGGCCTCAGTTCCCTCGACGATTTGCCCCGTCTGGGCGATGCCACTCCGTTGTGAAGGAACCGCTATGCGTTCCCGGCCTCAACTGCAAACGTGGATTTGGCCCCCACCGCCGGTCGCCCGTCGCTTATGGCTCACGATCCTCGGGGCTAGCCTCTATTCGCTGGCCGTTTACCTGCTCGGCGGCGAGCTGATCGCGGCGTTACCCGGGTGGTCCAGCGAGTTCGGGCTGGTCAACGGTATCGTGTTGGGGGTGTTGGTGGCCATCCGCACGCGGGCGGCATTCGATCGTTGGACCGAGGGCCAACGCTTGTGGGCTGAACTGATGATTCACGCCCGGAATCTGGCCCTGAAAGTCGCTTATCTGACGCGGGCCTCGACCAACGACCGCCAACGCACCCAGCAACTTGTTGCGGCCTTCCCCGTCGCCGTGATCCATCACCTGCAGAGCGACCATCGCCGGCCCTCGGTCGCCCGTTTCACAACCAATTCGCCCCCACCCAACCCTCTTCCCGCTGACATCGCCGGTCGCCTGTACGCCCAAGCCGCCCTCTGGCACACCGAAGGCCAACTCGATCTGCCTGGGCTGTGGGCCATCGAAACCAACATTCGTGCCTTGATGGACGCCGCCGGGCACTGCGAACGGATCATCCAGCCACCGGTCCCCCCCTCGTTTCATGCCTTGCTCCGCCACGGGTTGTTACTGAGCTTGGTGTTGGCACCGTGGCATCTCATTCATGCCCTGGGGTTGTGGGCGTTACCCGTGCAAGCCCTGATCATTTATTTCCTTTTTGGCATCGAACTGACCGCCGAAGAGATCGAAAATCCCTTCGGCCACGATGTCGATGATCTGCCGCTGCAGAATTACTGCCAGCGTATTCAGGGTGAAGTCGCCGCCATTCTCGCAGCGGCCGAGCCACCGCAAACCCACCATGACCCCGCGCCAGCCGCCCTCGATGCTTCCGTGGCCACCGTCACCGAGGAACCGAGCCGCTGACGGGGCACGAATTCTGTCCAGAAGAATAATCCCCCCCAACACCGCGGGTTTCATCCACCGTGGCCCACGATGCGGGCAAGCCGCGGACCGCCGCGCGCACCGCGAAGGCAGTGCATATCACGGTCGCCACAACCGAGCCAACAAGCCATCCGCCACGGACGTGCAGCAGGACGCGCAGCAGTGCGAGTGAAGCCACCCACCGGCAAGATCGGGGCACAACGGCACAGTCCGACTTGCGCGAACGGAAACGATTGAGCAGACGCGAATCGGCATTCCCGGAGCACCAGAGTACGGTCCGAACTGCGGCTCCAGGACGGGGAACGACTAGTTGGTTGTGAATCCGCACTCTCGGCGCGAAATGGTGCACGGGGCGAAATTGGGCTTTTTCTTTCGCTGCGGGAATGCTATTTCGCTCTCCAGTGGTGGGAACGGATTCCCGCCGAACGCAAGGACGCAAGTGATGCGCAGGGTAGCGCTCTGGGCTGGATTGCCCGCGGCGGCTGTGGTGGTGGGTGTGGGCCTGTGGTTCACGCTCATCCCCGGTCGTTCGGGGGCGGGGTGAGCACCCACGGGCTGTGGCCCGATCGGTGGTTCGCCGATCCTGTACGATCCCTTCGGTGGTTGGGGCGGATATGGCGCAAGTACCGCGATGCCTGCGCCCTATGGGGTTCGGCCCGCGCCGCGCTCGCAGCCGTCGCCAGCACCTGTGCGGCCCCTGGCACCCCCACAGTCGCAGCCGGTGGCGGTTGCGCCCACTGTTAGTCCGACACCCCAACCGGTGGCGCCCACCGTTCGTCCCACACCCCAACCGATTGTGGTCGTGCCAAGCCCGGAGCGATTGGGAATTCAGCTTGAAGCGGCATCGCCCCCCCTCGCCCTCCCGCCACCCGCCGCCTTCGACATTCACCTCAATTGACCCGCTCAGGAGATCACGACCGAACAGGGGGGATCACGACCGAACGTGTGAGGATTTCACCAATTCCAGCACGGCCCACAGGGAGGGATCTTCCGCGAAGGGGAAATCCCAGCCGACGTTCAAAAACTGGTCACCCCGTTCGTGATCGCGCAGGCAGTAGTAGAAGCCCAGCCGCGGGTGTTCGTGGGGGTCGAAGCCGTAGAGACTAGCCGCCGGCAGGAACGCCTCGAGCCGGTAGCCCCCTTGACGGTGGTGAGCGCGGAACAGCACATCGCCCAGATTCGCCATCGGGGCATCGTGCAAGGCTCGGTGAATTTTCAACTGCGTCACAAAGGGTTCGTCTTTGTCTGGTCCGCCCCCTGTAGGGCTGAAGAGAAACTGATGGCAATAGCGGCTGGCGCGGTGGCTGGTGCGAGCGTCGCGGGTGTCGAGCCACAGGCGCAGCCCGTCGGTGCTGAGGGGTTTCTCGGCATCACCAACCGGTTCTTGCCGTTTGCCGGTCACTTCGACCTGTACGGCCAGCCCAAAGTCGTTCCAGGCCAGGCGGACATCGGCAAAGTTCGTCTGGCCATCGAGGGCGGCGAAGTTATCAATCCGGGCACTTTCGGGCAGTTCGAGGAGGTGTTCATCGTCGTCGGCATCGCGTGGGGCATCCTTGACAAACGGGCACGGATGACTGATGCGAACCAAGAAACGATGGGGGATGATGGATGGCATCGCGGTAATCCTTCCCAAGTGATAGTGCCATTTTGGCCAGAGAATCATCGGCCCCCGAACCACTGGTGAGGATCGGTCAGCACCGAACACTCAATCAACGACCGGACAACGACCGGAGGCCGAAGTGTCAGACATTCTGACACCGCCGAATGGCTTTCCATTATTGGGGGCGCGTAGCCCTGGTGGCGGTTGGCGCGCCCGGGGCGGCCTTGGTGGAATTGCGGGTTTTGGTCGGCTTGGGCATCGGTTCAATCCCCCATAGGCTGGACCGGGGCGGTCTGCGGTGGGTGAGGCCGCCACAAAGGCTGGACCGGGGCGGTCCACGGTGGGTGGGGCCGCCGGCGGGGACACGGCCGCTTTACGCGGCCCAGTTCGCCAGCGGCAGATTCGGCACGTTCGCGTAGTCCTTGGTATTGCGTGTCACCAGGGTGGCCCCGCCGGCGAGCGCAATGGCCGCTTGCAACCGGTCGCCAGCGTTCATCGTCTGAAGCTTCTTCAATTTCCGCAGGGCGTCGAACTGCTCGGCCACACCGGGGTGGATCGATACGATCGCGAACCGTCCGAGAAAGGCCTCTGTTTGCATCAACCGATCCGTCGCCCGGAGCAGTTCTGCTCCTGTGGCCGCCTTGCGGACTGCCTCGATCCGCCCATACAACATTTCCAAACGGGTTACCACGCTCAGGACAACGGGTGTTGTTTCGGCTTGCATCATATGTTGCATCACCCGGTGGTGGTTGTGGAATGCCAACGTTGCGATGTCCGTATCGAGGATGAACATCGCCCATCACTCCACCAACCACATCGTTTTGCGGATTGTGGCGAGTTCCGCAATTTCCTGCTCGACTTGTTGCGGATCGGCGGCATAGGTCGGAGGCAGGGGCTGTTCGTGAAGCTGTGCGGCCACTTCCACTCCGGTGGGGAATCGCTTGTGGGGCCGCTCCGGCTGGCTGAGCCACGCTATCAAAGCCGACCGGCTGAACCGCCAGTCACCGGCAACCCAGCGTGCCGGAATGCGGCCGGCCATCGCATCGGCCTTCAGCCCCTCCTCAGGAACACGAAGAAACACGGCGGCTTCAGGGAGTGTCAGAATTTCGGACATTGCGGCCGCCGGGGCCAACGATGTGGCCGGCGGGGCCGACGCGGTCGCCTCCTGGGTGGCCGAGACCGACAGCGGGGCCGACGGGGCTGACGGGGCCGACGCGGTCGCCTCCTGGGCCGTCAAAGCCGATGGCGGAGTCGGCGTGGCGGTTGGCGCGCCCGGGGCGGCCTTGGTGGAATTGCGGGTTTTGGTCGGCTTGGGCATCGGTTCAATCCCCCAAAGGCTGGACCGGGGCGGTCCACGGTGGGTTGAGCAGGCTGCGCTCCAAGACTTCTTTGGCTTTGTCGAACTCCGGCTGCCAGGTGATCTCCGGCCAGCGATTCTTCATACAATCGCGGACCTTTTCGAGCGTATTGCGGGCCATGTGCGGGCACTTGTTGCACGAACAGGTAATCCCCGGTACCCCCAGGTAGGTGTGCTGCGGATACTTGCGTTGCAATTCCCACATCATGTTGGCTTCGGTGGCCACGAGAAACTCGGTGGGCTGGGTGTATGTGCCGACGTGGCGGATCATGGCCTCGGTACCACCGACGAAATCGGCCAAATCCAAAATGTTCTTGGGACACTCGGGATGGGCAATCGTCACCGCCTGGGGATGTTCCTTCTTCTGCTTGATCAGATCGGTGACGCTAAAAATTTCGTGGACCATGCACGAGCCATCCCAGAGAATCATGGGGCGGCCGGTGACTTCTTGGAGGTAGCGGCCGAGGTGCTTATCGGGGACAAACAGAATCTCGTAGCCTGGCGGAACTTTGTCGCGAACCACTTCGACGGCATTACCGCTGGTGACCACCCAATCTGACAGAGCTTTGACCTTCGCCGACGAGTTGATGTAGCAGACGGTTTGGAATTTGCGGTCGTTGGCGCGGAGCATCTCTTGGTAGCGGGCCAGTTTGTCGGCCGGGCAGGCATCGACAAGGCTACAGCCGGCTTGGAGGTCGGGTAGCAGGACCGTTTTGCTGGGGTTGAGCATCTTGGCGGTTTCGGCCATAAACAACACGCCGCAGAAGACGATGACCGGGGAATTCACCTGGGTCGCGGCGCGGGCGAGTTTGAGGCTATCCCCGGTGACATCGGCCAAGGCCTGAATGTCGCCCTCTTGGTAGTAGTGGGCCAGGATCGTGGCACCGAGTTGTTTTTTCAGTTCCAGAATCTCGGCGGAAAGGTCGTCGACGACAGGGGCCACGGCGGGCATGATCGGCTCCTTGTTTTTTGTGTGGCGGAGGGCCAACCCACGCAACGCAGAATCGCTTTCTGGCATCATACGCCCTGAGCTGGCGAAAACGAGCGGGAAAACCCGCCGGATTGCGCATAAGATGCCGTCAGACCCCGCAGCTATCGGGAGTTCGCCGTATGTCCAACGTCCAGCATTTTGACCTGGTGGTGATTGGGGCCGGACCGGGGGGCGTTGCGGCCGCCGACACAGCCGCTCTCTTGGGCAAGCGCGTGGCGGTGGTGGAAAAAAACGCCATGGTGGGTGGTGCGGCCGTCAACACGGGCACGATCCCCAGCAAAACCTTGCGTGAAACAGCGTTGGCGATTGCGGGGGTGAAAGCCCGGGCCCTCATCGGCGTCGATGTCTCGCTGCAACGCCAAGCCAAAGTGGAAGATCTGATGCGGCATGAGCGGGCCGTCAAAGCCTCGGAATCACAGCAAATGCGGACCCTGCTCGATCGCTACGGTGTGATGGTTTTTCACGGCACCGGGCGATTCCTCGATCCGCACACGATTCGCGTTGAGCACCCCACACCCCCGGGCGGCTTCACCGATCTGCGGGCTGAGAAAATCATCATCGCCATCGGTTCCAAACCCATCCGGCCCCCGGTCTTCCCCTTCGAGCATCCCCGGGTTCATGATTCCGACGAATTGCTCTACATCACGTCGATTCCCCGTTCGCTGGCCGTCATCGGCGCGGGGGTCATTGGCAGCGAATACGCTTGTATGTTCGCCATTCTGGGAGTGCGCGTCCATCTCATCGACGGCCGCGATACCCTGCTGCCCTTTCTCGACCCCGACTTATCAAAAGCCCTCCGTCGGGCTATGGAAGATGAAGGCATTGTGTTTTGGTGGAAGGATGCCGTCGAAGCGTGCCATGCACCCCGAGCCGGGGAAATCGAATTACGCCTGAAATCTGGCCGGGAATTGGCCGTCGATCATGTGTTGGTGTGTGCCGGACGAACCAGTGCCGCCAACGCCCTGCGCCCAGAGTTGGCCGGATTGGGCGTGACTTCGCGCGGGTTGATCCCCGTTGATGAACATTTCCGCACCACGGTGCCACACATCTACGCGGTCGGCGATGTTATCGGCTTCCCAGCTTTGGCCAGTACCAGCGCCGAGCAAGGCCGCGTGGCCGCCTGCCATGCCTTCGGTTCCCATGCCAAGCAAGCGCTGGCGAAGTTCCTACCCGCGGGGATTTACACCATTCCCGAAGTCAGTGCCGTGGGAATGACCGAAACAGAAGTGAAAGACAAAGGCATTCCCTACGTTGTCGGCCGTGCCCGCTATGAACAAAACCCGCGCGGCAAGATCATCGGCGAAAAAACCGGCTTTTTGAAACTCATCTTCAGCCGCGACGAACTGAAACTGCTCGGCGTTCATGTCATCGGCGAACAAGCCTCCGAATTGGTTCACATCGGCCTGGTCGCCATGATGACCGGCGGCGACGCTAACCTCTTCCTCAGCACCTGCTTCAATTACCCCACCCTCGGCGACTTGTACAAACTCGCCACCCACGATGCCATTCTCCAACGGGCCGAACTCCGCAGGCCCCTCAACCCAGCCCTCAGCCGCTGGTAGACCGCCGGCTTCACACCGTAACAGCCCACCGCGCACTCCGCAACAGCGCCGGCGTTACGAAACCCGCGCCGGTCAACCACCGACAGGCCGACGCGCCGGCGTTACGAAACCCGCGTCTCATGCCCCCGGACCCCCACCGCGGCGTAGAATACCCCCAACAGCCGCGGTCCGCGGCCTTCATCTTGACGCCATTTCCAAAGCTGCCTATGTCCGCTCCCCGTATGCCAGTGCATGCCAGTGTGCTACCGGCCGAAGTCGTGTCCTGGCTTGATCCGCAACCCGGTGAAACGTGGGTCGATTGCACGGTCGGCAGCGGCGGGCACACCCGTTTATTGGCCGCACGCGTGGCTCCCACGGGCCGCGTTCTGGCCCTGGATCAAGACCCGGCCATGCTGGAACTGGCGCAACAGTGTTCCGACCGGTCGTTACCGATTACATGGATTCATGCGAATTTCGATCAACTTAGTGATATTTTGATCACCCACGGGATCGCTCACGTGGACGGCGTTCTGGCGGATCTGGGGTTCTGTTCCGACCAGTTGGCGTGTGCCGAACGGGGATTCAGTTTCCGCGACGATGGCCCACTCGACATGCGGCTGGACCCGACCCAGGGCACAACTGCCGCCGAACTGGTCAATACGCTCAGCGAAGCGGCCCTGGCGCATGTGTTTTGGGAGTATGGCGAAGAACGATACAGCCGCCGGGTGGCCCGGCACATCGTCGAACGCCGCCGCGACAAGCCGTTCACCACAACTGGAGAACTGGTTGAACTGGTACGGCGCTGTGTGCCCCGCTCGGGCCGTATCGACCCGGCAACGCGGGTTTTCCAAGCCTTGCGGATTGCCGTCAACGATGAACTCGGCTGTCTGGAACGGCTGTTGGCAGTGCTGCCGCGCGTGGTTCGCCCAGGCGGGAAAGTTGGCATCATCAGCTTTCATTCGCTGGAAGATCGACGGGTGAAACAGGCTTTCCGTACTCCCGGCGTCTGGCAACCGCTGACCAAAAAGCCCGTGGAAGCGACCGCGGAGGAAATTCACCGCAATCCACGGGCACGCAGCGCGAAATTGCGTGTGGCCCAGCGGATAGCCGATGTGTGAACACACCGCAAACACCGGCACCTTTTTGAGGGTCAAGGATGACCGAACCGATCGCTGTGGATGTCCCGGGCAAACCGGCATTCTCCCGCTCAACCCCAACACCGATGCCTCCGGCGACCGCCACCGTTGCTGCGTCGGTCGTGGCACCATCCCCGGCCCCGACGCTGAGCGTTCCTCTGGCTCCGGGGAAGGCCGCCGTGGATACACCCGCTGCAGCACCATCGACGCCACCATCCACTCCAGAAGCCAAGGTCCCGGCTGCCACGGAAACGGCCACCACCACTCCGGATACCCAAGCGCCCTCAGCCACGACGAATCCCGCCGCGGATTCGCCCCGACGGTTGGCCTTCTGGGGCCAAAAACCCGCGATGATCGCAGCCTTGGCGGTGGTCAGTGTGGTCGCCGGGATCGTCGTGGTACGCGCGGTGCTCCCTCGGGAACCCGCCTCGCCACCGTCGGCCAGTGCCGAGTGGCCCAATGAGGACACCGTCATCCGCCGCAACCGTGCCAGCGAAACCAAAGCGGCAACGTCTGCCCCGGTATCCGCCCCAACGGTGACACCAGAACCCGCCGAGCCGCGTCTGCCGCAACCCGGTGCGGCACCGATCCTTCCTTCACCCGAGCCGCCCAAGCTGCCCGTTGCCCCAGTGATCGAGCCACCCACAATCACGCCTACCAGCGGATTAGAACCCACTGTCCCCCCCGTGCCGCCAGCAACTGTGGTTCCACCGGCGAATCTTCCAGCCAATCCCACGGCCCAGTCGGGATCACCCGCGGTACCGCCACCGGCGATCGCTCCACCCGCCACCCTCACACCGGGGGGAGCCGCGCTGCCACTGATTCCCGACGTTGCCCCGGCCAGTGGCACGAATCCCCCCTCAATACCAAAAGGACCAGCCCCCGAGTTGCCACCGTTGCCAGCCATGCCCGCACCACCAACGTCCGGAACTCCGCCAGCACCAGCCGCCGCACCGGGTGTGCCACCGCCGTCGGTCCTTCCTCCGACACAACCGACCAATCCGCCCACCACGCCGACTGTCACTCCGCCTGCGCCAGCCCTTCCGGTCCCGAATGTGGAACCGGTGGCTCCGACATTGCCGCCCGCGCCGTCTTCAGACCCCATACCAGCGATTCCGACCCCCACACCACCACCCGAACCAACCCCGCGCGGCAATAGCCCGGCCATTCCTCCGGTCGATCCACAAGCGAAGCCGGCCATTCCTCCGGTCGATCCACAAGCGAAGCCGGCCAGTGGAGGTTCATCCCCCCTGCTCCCCCCGGTGCCGCAACCGGAACCGAAAGCGACCGTCGCGCCGGGAGCGAGTCCGCCGAGCGTGCTCCCCCCGTCGGTCGAGCCGGCCACCCAGCTCCCAACACCCCCGGCTAATCAGACCCCCCACAGGCCCAACCGCCAACCACGCCCGGTACGCCAGCGTCGTACACCAAACCCCCGGCCACCACCGAGGTCAAACCGCCCTTGCCCGAATCCCAGCCGCGAACGACTTTCGACGTTGATCTGCATCATCCCAGCGCCACCGACACCTATGAATCCATCAGTTTGGAATTCTACAACGATCGTCGCTTTGCCAATGCCCTGCGCGCATTCAACCGCAACCTCCCGCTCCAAGGTGGCCGGATGGTGGAAGTACCCCCCCTGCATATTCTGCGCAAGCAATTCCCCGGACTCATCGACGCCAGCACCAACACGGGCGTGCAATGGGGTTCTGCCAGCCGCGCGGACCCATCTCCCAGCGTCCGCAATACCTTCGTCGTTCCCCCCGGCGGACTGACGATGAAGGACATTGCCCGCCGCATGCTCGGAAGCGAACAGCGCTGGAGCGAAATTTGGGACCTCAACCCCCAGTATTCACCCTCAGCCCTACTGCCCGCGGGGACGGAATTGAAAATGCCCTAACGTTCAGGCACAGTACCAGTTGTTTTTTGACCGTCCCCCGCTGATGACGGACTACGCTTGCAGTATAGTGTCGCTACCGCGCGAGGAATCGCACGCGTGAACTGTGCTGCCGGAGAGGTGGGTATGAAGCGGGCTATGGTGATCGCCGGGGTGGGGTTGGTAATCCTGGGGGCCAGCGGTTGTAGCGGTCCCGATTCGCTGATGCGCGAATTTTTGGCCAATCTCCACTTGTGTGCTGACCTCATCGAACGCAAAGAATCGCGGGAGAAAATTCAACGAGCCATCGAACGGGCCAACGCCACTGCGGACAAACTCAATCGCGAAAAGCTCACCCCGGAACAACGAGACGACCTCTTCGACCGCTACAACGACCAACTCCAAGCGGTCAAAAAACGGCTCGAAGAGGCCCAAATCCGCTGGAAACTCGAAGGCGGCGAGGAACTACCACCGCTGGTCATCAACGACCTGTTGAAAAGGTAGCCCCAAAGCTGCCTCTGCCCGAGCGCCGCCGCGGATTGCGCCCCGCCGCAAGATGGCTCGTCGGGCAGTTGGTACACCAAACAAGGCGCTGTAACAGCGCGACCGCGGATTGTACCCCAACCGCGAAGGTGGCACCCACGGCGGCCGCCCGCGCCGTGGCCATCCTGACCACAGCATCACTTCCGGCTACCGCGACCATCGTGCGGCGAGCGATAAGATTGCGGCGAGCGATAAGATGTTGACTTTTGTTTAGTGCGAATAGCGTGCCCATTCGAGGGGGCAAATCGTGGAAAATGGATGAGTATTCATAAGTTCAGAAACCATCACCACTTTGGCGTGACGTTCTCACGTTCGCCGACGTTCCCCGGGGAACGTTCGGCCCAAACGCGACATCCTCCGGATGGGACGGCGGAACGTCGTGCCGGCGAGGAATTGCTGATGGGCAGCACCCACACGATATTCTGGCACACAGTACACCGTCCCCCGCCGCAACCACCAGAAGGGAGCCAGACCAACGCTGCACCAACGAGCAGGTGTAGAATTGGCTTTTTGGTTTTCCGGCCGCAACCACCAGAAGGGAGCCAGACCAACGCTGCACCAACGAGGTTGTCACGAAGTACGCGGAAACCCGCACCGACCACGACTGCCAAGCCGCGGCCGCACGCCACGGACGAACCGCCGCCAATTTCCGCTGGCGTTCTCCGGAGTTGAGCGTTGCCCCAGGTGGGACTTTCACTCCGGCTGCGGGGTTGTTTATTTTTCCCCAGTGAAGAAGGCCAAGCACGAAACCCACGGGCTTGAGCCGGTCACTTTCACCCCGGCTGCGGGGTTGTTTTTTCCCCGCAGGGGCATTCCCTTACGCGCCGTAGTCGATTTCTTCCACACTTTTCAGTGAGTTTTTGAAGATGAATTCGCGCCGCTCGTGGACTTCTTTGCCCATGAGCGTGCGGAACATCTCCTCGGCTTTGAAGGCGTCGTTGAGGGTTACTTGCATCAAGGTGCGGTGGGCGGGGTCGAGCGTGGTGGCCCACAATTCTTCGGGGTCCATCTCCCCTAGCCCTTTGAAGCGGGTGATCGAGATACCCTTTTCACCCAAGCGGCGGATTTCGGCGACCAATTCGCGTAGCGATGCCAGCGGCTTGGTCGTGCCCTCGTGTTCGAGGGCGAAGCGGACCGGGGGTTCGCGCCCGGCGATGCGTGGCAGTGGCACCAGATCACTGGCTTCGAAGCCAGCGCTTTTCAGCTTGGCCAAGACCCGATTGAGGGCTTTGACATCGTGCCATTCATCGAGCGTGTAGTCCTCGCCGGGCACCGGTTCGCGTCCCAGTTGTTCGGCCAATTGCGCTTTGAAGGCACTGACCTCCTCGGTGTTGCGGAACCAGTGGTCGCGACCCGATTCGCGCAGATGCACCTGATAGACGGGTAAAGTCCCTTCGACGGCCAGCGCGAGGAAATCATCGAGGGATTTGCCGCGGCGCTCGATGCCGAGGATCGACGTTTCCGCTTCGGCCACGAGTTTTTGGAGTTCGGCCAGCTCGTCGCCGCGGACCGTTTTGGCCGCTTGTTGGGGTGGGGTGATGTGCAAGGTTGTGCCTTTCAGGCCGCGTGCTGTCAGTTCTTGCAGCATTTCTTCGCGGGTCTGGATGAAGCGTGTTTCCTTCTTTTGCGTCACTTTGAAGAGCGGCGGCCGAGCGATGTAGACGTGCCCCGCTTCGATCAACTTGCGCATCTGCCGGAAGAAGAAGGTTAACAGCAGGGTGCGGATGTGCTGTCCATCGACGTCGGCATCGGTCATGATGATGATTTTGCCATAGCGGACATTGCTGACATCTTCGACGTTGTCGATGTCGATGCCGATGGCGGCGATCAGGGCGGAGATTTCGTTGTTGTCGAGCAGTTTTTCGAGGCGGGCTTTCTCGACATTCAGCACTTTGCCGCGCAATGGCAGAATCGCTTGGAACATGCGGTTGCGGCCGCTTTCGGCACTGCCGCCGGCCGAATCGCCTTCGACGAGGAACAGTTCGCTTTTGTCGCGTTCACGGGAGGTGCAGTCGTAGAGTTTGCCGGGTAAGCCGCCACCGGAGAGCGCATTTTTGCGTTCTTTGACGGCATCCCGCGCTTTTTTGGCCGCAATGCGGGCTTCGGCGGTCAGGCGGACTTTCTCGCAAATCCGCTTGGCGTCTTTAGGATTCTTTTCCAAGTACTCCTGCAACGCCTCGTAGACCACACTGGCCACCAAGCCTTCCACTTCCGGAGTGGTGAGTTTCACTTTGGTTTGCGACTCGAAGCTCGGATCCGGGTGACCGATGCTGATAACGGCCGTCAGGCCTTCGCGGAAGTCGTCGCCGCGGATGTCAAGGTCTTTGAAGATGTTTTCCCGTTTGCCGTAGTTGCCGATAGCGCGTGTCAGGCCGGCGCGGAAGCCGCTGAGATGGGTACCGCCGTCTTTGTTGTAAGCATTGTTGGTGAAGCACATTTCCAACTTGCTTTCGCCGGTGGTGTACTGCAGGCAGACTTCGACCGTCACACCATCGACTTGCTTGTTGATGTAAATCGGCGGATGCTCGGGTTCTTCCCCGGCGTTGAGAAAGGCGACATATTCAGGGATGCCTTTTTCGGAAACAAAGGTATCCGTGCGGCCGTCGCGTTCATCCTTGATGGTGATGACCAGGCCTTTGTTGAGAAAGGCGATTTGTTGGAAGCGGTTGGCGAGTTTTTCGTAGTCGAAGGTGAGGGTACCGAAGATTTCCGGATCGGGTTTGAACGTGATGGTGGTACCGGTGCGGCCCGCGGGGGCTGGGCCTGTGTCTTGCAATTCACTGGTGGCGTAACCGCGTTCAAACTCCATCCGCCAGACGCGGCCGTCGCGGTGCACTTCGGCTTCGCACCATTCCGACAGGGCATTCATGGCTTTGGCTCCCATGCCGTGCAATCCCGCCGAAACCCGATACGCCGCGTTATCGAATTTGCCACTGGTACCCGCGACCGTCAGAGCTTCTTCGAGTGTCGATTTGCCCGTATCTTTCTTGATGCCCACGGGAATGCCCCGGCCATCATCGGCGACGGTAATGGAGCCATCGCGGTGAATCGTCACGTCGATCCGCCGGCAGAAACCCGCCAGGGCTTCATCGACCGAGTTGTAGACGATTTCATACACAAGATGGTGCAGCCCTTCGATGTCGGTATTGCCGACATACATACCCGGATTCTGCCGGATGTGGGCGGCATCCTTGAGGGTTTTCATGTTCTCTTCGGTGTAAGCCACCATACCGAGCGTATCGTTGCTCATCGTGTTGCGATCCTCTCCTCGAACAAACCTGGTGATTGCACCCATCGTCCCACAAACCGTCGGCAGGCCGCTGGAATTCTTCCGCGGCTGGGGTGTTGTCCATGTCCTGCTACCAGACGGCAGCGCGGAACTTCAGATCCGTGACCGTGACACCGGGCATGGCCGCACGCAGCTTGGTTAACAGGCGGCGTTTGTGGAACTGTGTCAGTTCTTGCAGCAGCACCGCGTTGCGTACGGCCACTTCGAGTACACCGCGGCGCAGCCCCAGAACGTGCGTCTGCTGGAGCAGTTCCTCGCCGATGGCTCCCGCCCAGGCCGATTCAAGCTGGAGCCGTTCGCTTTTGCGTCCCCAGCCCCGGGCGGTAAACAACCGGCCGAGAATATCGGCGAGCTTCTCAGGACCTTGGTTCGCTTCACTCATTGCGGTTATCCCAGCGCTTGAGGAACACAGCTCATCCTCAGGGGCGAAGCGGACAGCAAAAGCACGCGGTCGATCAACCCACCAACGGCATCACCAGGTACAAGTAATCGTCGCCGCAGCGGAAGAGTGCCGCGCGGTTGCCGCTGGAGGCTTCTAAAATCACAGTTGGCTCGTTTTCTAAGGCCCGCAAGAACTCGATGAGGAACTGCGGGTCGAAGGCGATTTTCCATTCAGGACCGGTGTATTCGGGCAACTCCAGCGCTACGCGACTGGAGCCGGTGTTGGCCCCGCGGGCCTCAAGCGTCAGTTGCCCGGGGCTGAACGTCAGATCGACGCGTTTGCTCTCGTCGTCGGTCATAATGGCGGCTTGCCGTACCCGTGCTAAAAACGCCGCCACCGGCAGCGAGATCGTTTGCGTGGCGTCGTTACGGGTTTTGCTGACGATGTCGCGGTAGGGCGGGAATTTCCCCTGCACCAGCGAGGTGTAGATCATCGCTCGTTCGGTTTGGAACAAAGCATCGTTGGTCCGTAGACTCACCCGGACCAATTCCTTATCGTCGGTGAGGTTGCGTTCGAGCAAGTTGACGGTTTTCAGGGGAATCAGATGAACCGCTTTCACATCGCCTGGGGTGCCAGCCCGGGTGGCCGGTCCTTCCCCAAGGGCGAGCCGTTTGGTATCGGTGGCCACAAGCCGGACTTTGTTGGTGTCGGTCTCCCACAAAACGCCGCTGAGGGCAAACTTCGCCGTGGTATCTTTCTTATCCGCAGCGAAGGCGGTGCGTTTGATGAGAGTGCGGAGGGTGCCGGCAGTAACTTCGTGGTAGTGACCGCCAGCATCGAATGCGGGAATGTCGGGGAACTCCTCAACATCGAGCTTGAGCATCTCGAAGCGACCACCACCGACTTTGGCAACCACGGCTTCTTTACCCGCGTCGATGCTGATTTCGGCCTCGGCGCTTTCGCGGAGAATGTCGATCAGTTGGTCTTTGGGAAGAATGCACGCCCCCGCTCGCGCCACCGTAATGCCGCGGAGTTCATAGCGAATGCCAATCCCTTGGGTCGGGTCGTAGGCGACAAGGAACAGCGCATCGTCTTGGGCCGTTGCTTTGAAGTTTTTCAAGGCGGGGATGGTCGTCGCGGCCGGTACCGCGACAGATACCAATTGGCAAGCCATTTGGAGACTTTCCCGCGGACAGGTTATCTTCATGGCGCGTCCTCCTTCGCCGTCTGAGAGTGAGGGTTTTTCCCGTCGAACGCCCTTTGCAATACTTTCCTTCTCTTGATGTCAACATCCAGAAGTAGCAGTAAGGTCTTCAGTTGTTCGGTCACCAACGTCCTGGCATGTGCGGATTTCTCGCTCCATTCGGCTCTTTTTCACCTGTGGAAAACCTGGCGCGCCGCTGGCGCGCCGCAGTGATAACGCGCCGCGCCAATCCAAACCCGGGGGGGCGAAACCATCTTTCTGCAATTGTGGCGCCAACAACTCTCGGAGGCGCGCCAGCGGCGCGCCGGGTTTTCCACAGCCCTGTTCCCACCCCACCAACCGTCGCCTGGCTCAATTACTGCAAGCGGCTACGCAACTCGCGGATGAGCTGAGCCAAGGCGGCATTGCACCCCATCGCCTGTTCCACTTTGCGGCACGCATGCAGCACGGTCGAGTGATCCCGGCCGAACGCTGCGCCCAATCGTGGGAGCGAGAGCGTTGTCAGCTCGCGGGCCAGATACATAGCCACTTGCCGCGACCGCACCACACCCGGCAGCCGGCTGGTGCCCAGTATTTGCTGGTGGCTGATACCAAACGCTTCGGCCACCGTCTTCACAATCCGGCTCACATCGGGCTGTGACGAAGTCGGCAGGCCTGACTCCGCCACAATCCGTTCCACCTCCGCCTGACCCAACGGACCTGGGAATCGCCGAGCAGCCAGCGCTACGTTCTGGAGCAGGCCCAGGGCCAAACGAACGCCTCCACCACCAGCCTGGGCAGCCAGCCAATCGAGGGCGTCGGCGGTCAGAGACAGGTTTTTCTCCTTCGCCGCCTCCGCGACAATTAACCGGCGGCTGGCGACGGATAACGGTTGCAGTTGAACCACCAGGCCACTAGCTAACCGCGAGGTGAAGCGGCGGGGCAGCTCGGTTAACCGAGCTGGGCCGGCGTGCGCTGTCACAATTGTTGCTTGCCGTCGTGCCAAGCGCTGGTCGAGCCAAGCACAAACCACGGCCACCCAGTGGCTGTCCAAATGTTGAACATCTTCGAGGGCGAGGACATCACAATTCTGGGTATCCGCCCCGTCGTCTTCACTTGTGCGGGCCAGATCACCACTGGCGACCGTGCGGATGGAAAACCCCTGCGGCGAACGGGCCAACTGTGTGGTGAGTGCAGCGAGCAGGTGCGATTTACCCGTTCCGGGACAGCCGTGGAGAACCAGAGGGTTGGCGGGAAGACGTTTCCCAGCTTCCACGGCGCGACACAGGCTTCGAACCGCGCGAACCGCCAGGCGGTTCTCCGGCAGTACCAGGAAGTCGTTCCAGCGGTGGAGTGAGGGGGCGTTCAGGTCGGCCTCATGCCTGGAGGATTGGCAGTCCTGTCGCGGTTGTGCCGCGGTTCTCACAGAGAGTACCCACGGCGATCGCGTCGCAGTCTTCATTCTGGTGTTATTTTAGCCATTTTGCTCACGGGGTAAAGGCCAGTAGTCCGTGCTTAAGTCTTTTTAGAGAAAGGACTTGTGGAACAATAGCCACGGATTCCACCGACTTGAACCACGCTGGTGCCAATGTCCTTACAAGGCCCGACGAATCCGTTGGACGCACGCCGCGATCCGCTCGACGGCGTCGTCGATTTCGGCCGGGGTTTGCCGGGGGCTGAGGCTGAAACGGATGGCGGAGCGCAGGAGGTCGTCAGGGATGTTCATAGCCCGCAGCACCGGGCTGGGCAACAGGCTACCGCTGGAACAGGCGGAGCCCGTCGAACACGCCACGCCGGCTAAATCGAGGGCCATCAGCAGTACATCGGCACGGCAGCCGGGAAAGGAGACGTTCAGGGTTGTGGGTACCACGTCGCAGGCACCTACGGGCGGACCATTGAGAACGACCGGAGCACAGCGTTGCTGCAAGCCAGCCCAGAGGCGCTCGCGGAGCAATTCCAGTTGCGCCCGCTGGTCCTCCCGATGCCGTAGCGTGTGGTCGAGTGCGACCGCCATTCCAACGGCCAAGGCCACCGGTTCGGTGCCTGGCCGTCGCCCTTTCTGCTGATGGCCGCCCCACGTCTGCGGTTGCAGCTCCACACCACGGCGGACCAGCAATGCGCCGATCCCTTTGGGACCGCCGAACTTATGGGCACTGACGCTCAGCGTCGCAACACCCAGTTCGCGGAAGTTCACCGGGATTTTCCCCACAGCCTGCACAGCGTCGCAATGGAACCGCACCCCCGGCGGCAACGCCGACACCATCTCCCGCACCGGTTGCACAGCTCCCGTTTCGTGGTTGGCCAGCATCACGCACACCAAATCCCCACGCTGGGCCGTCAGGCCGTCGGTCTGAACGATGCCGCGACGATCGACCGGCAGCCACACCACCGGAACCCCCGCCCCTTCGAGTTGCTTCACCGGTTCAACGACACAGGGGTGTTCGATGGGTGAAGTGAAAACGCGCAGCTGACCTGCCCTCGTGTCGCCGTCCGACTTGCCGCCTTCCGGGGCAACGGAGGGGGAAGGCCGAGAAGCCGAAACGGGCACACGCTGGCTTTCGGAGATGGCGGTGGAAAACGGCCGCGGTGTGCCTGCCAGCCCAAAAATGGCGAGATTATTCGCCTCAGTGGCTCCACTGGTGAAAGTGACTTCATCCGGCTCCGCCCCAAGGAGGGCCGCGATCTGTTCCCGGGCATCGTCGAGAGCCCGGCGCGCCGCCCGGCCCCAGGCATGGGCCGACGATGGATTGCCGAAAATGTCCACCATCAACGGCTGCATCGCCGCCCACGCCTGCGGTAACAGCGGCGTTGTCGCGTTGTGATCCAGATAAATCACCTGCATGCCAGCATTATACGGCTCGCCGAGGGTCGATCGTTGGCTGGCCATGCCATCGCCACCGTCGGAAATGCACGACCTGATTGCTTCTCCATCCAATTGGGGTCAATCCAGCGGCAGCAAGATGCCATCGTCACCGTCAGAAATGCCCGACCTAACTGGGCGTTATCAACATCATCGGCGGGTCGTTGGCTGGCCATCCTCTCGTCGTAGCCGGCAGCAGCCTCCTCCGGGCTGCAACCACTCGACCGTTGCCACGGCACCGGGTCGGGAAGATTCCGACCTGTCATCGCGGGGTATCGCGACCCTGAAGGCCCGCCTGTGCCGTTCCAACGGGTCTGGTCCGTTGTGCCGTCGGTTGTCGCAGCGGTCATTGTCTGCTATGCTGAAATCGATGAGCGAACCACAACGACCGCGACGCTGTCGTTGTGGTCAGCGCCTCTCGGAGAGGTGACAGAGTGGTCGATTGTGCAGCACTGGAAATGCTGTGTACGGATTCCCGTACCGCGGGTTCGAATCCCGCCCTCTCCGCTCCCCGCGGATAGACGGTTGGTCGTTTCTCGATAACCCCCCGGTGGCCGCGGGCCAGACTCTCAACATCGCCTCCCTCTTCATACTTCCCTCTTCAGATTCATACTTCCCTCTTCAGAGTGGCTGTTGTGACTCGGCGAGTCGGAACGTCGTACACCGTCACCAGCTCTTCAGACTTTCCTCTTCAGAGTGGCTGTTGTGACCGCATAGTGGCTGTTATGACGGCGGAGCTTCTCCAGAAATGAGAAACTGGGCTGTCAACATCGCTTCCCTCTTGATAGCGGTTACTGTGACCTCCCCCCGGTGGCCGCGGGCCAGACTGCCGGAGGGGGATGAGGCCTCCCTCTACCGCGTCGTCCCGCCTCCAACCTTCTAGTGGTCGCGGGGCAGACCCTCCGAGCCGTTGCTCCGCACCGGCGACGACGCATTCTCTGTCAGTGAGAGCCTCATGAACGGCCTTGGCGGATCGGGATGGTCTCCTGGTGGCTGTCAGGCAGCGGCGGGGGGAAATCCGATGGTATTCAGATCGCCGTCATGAGCCGCCTTTTGAGAACTGGATCGCGTACAGGTCGCCGTCGGAAAGCACGAACCGCAGGCGCACGATTTTCCCGGCCAGGCGGGCGAGATCGGGGTTGCTCTTCCAGCGCACCGGCTGCTGGATCGCGTCCCCCACGAGGGGGACGCACTCATCCAAGCGGAAGCCGGGAATCGGCTTGCCAGAATCGTCCTGGACTTCCACCTGCAAGCCGCCTCCCGCGCTGGTGGAGTAATTGACGACTAATTCGTTGCCCGTGAAGCGGAGCAGGCAGGTCAGCATTTCGCCTGGATCGGCCCCGGCGTGGATGGAAGTGAATCCGTCGGTCCGCAGGGTGAAACGACGAAACGGCGATACATAAATGGACATTTCATCAGGACCAGTGGGTACCACATTCAACGCGGCGTAGTTGGCCCGGTTACCCCAGCGAGCGGGGTCCAGGCCCGGCCGGAGGAAAGCCTGCCGGAACGTGCGGTCAAATGGGCCATCCCCGCGAGCTGTCATAAACAGGATGTCGGTACTCTCCCCACGGGTCGGGTGGAAGCGGGTCGGCAAGGCGATGTAGATGTGCGGTGCGTTGAAGTACGGATGCGTCATCGTGGTGTACAGGTGCTCGCCGGGGAAGTTGGGCTTGAGCGGCACCGGCTCGGTCCAGTTCACAAAGTCGGTCGAGGTCGTGCGGCAAACAGAACGGAGTTGCTTATCGAGGAAGTGTCGGAAATAGCAGACGTAGCATCCCTCCGCCTCGGACCAGAACGACACGTTCTGCGAGTCGAAGGCATATTCCTTGGTATAAGTGATCACCGGCTTGTCTTGGAGCTTTCGCCAGCGGATGCCATCGGCGGAGACAAACGCAAACAGCCCGGATTGGACCGTTCCGGCCAGGGCCTTGAAACGTTGCTCCGCAGGAACCCCCGGCCGCTGGTCGAGGAAAGGCGAGAAGTTATGACAGAATGGGGCCTCGTGCAGGATGACGTTGTTCTCCTTGGAGCCGTCGATCTCAAACAAACCGAGTTTGGGTTTGGTCCAGTGGATGCCGTCCTTGCTTTCGCAATAACGGGTCACCTCGGCCGGGTCGCCATCGACTTTGGCCCCGCGGCCGTCACGAGTGTAGAAGCGGTAGAGGTCGCCATCCTTGATGACCGTGCCATATTCGATGTTATCCGCGGGCTGAGTCATCGGCGGGGCGGGGCAAGGCTCGTGGAGTTTCAAGGTGAGATTGTTTAATCGCTCAATCAGATAATGATCGACGAACAACTCACGTCGTGAGCCGATGTCCCGAACAGGCCGGTCTATTGGCATCCGAGCCAGGTAGATGTTCGTCTTGCCTTCGTGGGAGGAGTAGTAGCTGATCCATAATTCGTCCCGATACACCACCAGACCGGGATAACTGGTGTCACCGCCGGAGGGCAGGGGGAGGAACTCCGTGAGCTTCCCCGCGACCGGGTCGAGTCGGCACAGGGAGGTGCGAACGTTCTTGTCATAGAGTCTCACAGCGGCGATGAATTGGCCATCGGGAAGACGGATCATGTGCGGCCCACCGATCCGTACGCCGAGATCCTTCCATTCCCATTTGGTGAACGGAGCCTGGGCGATGCCCAGCATAGCGGTCTCGTTACCCGCCCCTTCACCGTCTCGCCGAAGCAGACAATAGGCCGTGTCGCCAACGAAGACGATGGACGTTTCATTGGGATAGCCCTTGTCGAAGAGCCGCTCGACTAGTCGGTCGAACTTTT
>JANWYJ010000005.1 GCA_025055115.1 Gemmata sp. | reverse complement strand
GGGTTGGCGGGCGGCGATGCATCGGGTGTGTGTGGATGAGGAGTGGTGGTGGAGTTTGCGTCGGGGTGCGGAGGCGGTGGCGCGGCGTTACACGTGGCGGCGGTGTGCCGAACAAACCCTCGCCGCCTACCGCAAAACCCTCGGTATCGCTGTCGGTCCAGCGCCAGCCACCGCGGCTTAGGGTGAAGTCTTAAGACGCTTAGGGTGAAGTCTTGAGACGGATGAAGTCTTGAGACGGAACAGAGGGTTCGCGTTGGCGATGAGTAGGGCGCTGTGGGGTCAGTTTGGGGGGGCGTTGTCGTTGACGGAGCACATCAGCGGTTCGGGAGGGCGTTCGTAGGTGCGTCTATCGCCGGGCGTCGCGTGGCGGAGGGAAAGCTGGTACAACTCTGCGCCGGCGGGGGTGGGGTATTCCCCCGTGATGCAGGCCCGGCAGAGCTGGTCGGCCGGTAAGTCGATGCAGCGGGCTACGGCATCGACTGGCAAGTAGAAAAGCGAATCGGCACCGAGGGCTTGGGCCATCGCGTCCTGTTCCGCCACGGTGGGCACGGGGCCGTGCATGAATTTGGGTGCGAAGAGTTCTTGCACCGTACTCATATCAATCCCGTAGAAACACGGAGCCAGAATCGGCGGGCAGGCGACGCGGACATGCACTTCGGCGGCTCCCCCTTGTTCCCGCAGGTGTTTGAGCAGGCTTTGCAGGGTGGTGCTACGGACAATCGAATCCTCCACCAGGAGCACTTTTTTGCCCTGCAGCACTTCGCGCAGAGGGGTGAATTTCAGCCGCACTTTATCGGCCCGGTTATTGCCTTCGATGAAAGTACGGCCGATATAGCGGTTGCGGATGAGGCCCTCGACACTGGGAATCCCGAGGGCAAAGGCCATCGCGTCGGCACTGGCTTTGCCCGTATCGGGCACTGGAACAACGACCGTTTGGTGAGGGTCGAGGGGAACACGGCCCAAGGTCCGTTCTTGCTTGGCCAATTCCTGGCCGAGCCGCGAACGGCTCAAATACACGCTGCGATTATCGAGTGTGCTGGCGACATTCGCGAAGTAAATCCACTCGAAGAAACAATGGGCTGTGCGGGGGCTTTCGGCGTAACGGTGCCGACTCAGTTGGCCATTTTGAATGAGGATCAAGTGGCCGGGTTCCAGCGATTGAATCGCTGTGGTGCGGAAGCCGAGATTCTGCAGGGCAACACTTTCGCTGGCCGCGGCAAACAAGGGGCCATCGAGGGCATACACCAAGGGGCGAATCCCCACCGGATCGCGGAGAACCACCATGTCGCCCATGGCGTTGAGCAAGACGATGTTGTACGCCCCATCGAACTTGGTTGCCAAACGGCGGAACACTTCGACCCAGTCCGGGCGGGCATCGCCCCGAATTTCGTGGGCGATGTAGTGCATGATGACTTCCGTATCGTTGTCGCGGGTCAGGTGATAGTCGTGGTTTTTCAGGAGGTGTTCGCGGAGAGCGGCGAAGTTGGTCAGTTGGCCGTTGAAGGCAAAGGCGAACCATTTCCATTTGCGCCCGTGCCGGAATTGGAACGGTTGGGCATAGCTGCGGCTTTGGCCGCCGCAGGTGGCGTAGCGGGTGTGGCCAATCGCGGCATAACCGGCGAAATCTTCCATGATGCTGGCGTATTTCGCCGGATCATTGATG
Organism: Gemmata sp.; assembly: GCA_025055115.1. Taxonomy (GTDB): domain Bacteria; phylum Planctomycetota; class Planctomycetia; order Gemmatales; family Gemmataceae; genus Gemmata. Next base: position 12,885 of record JANWYJ010000005.1, on the reverse strand, counting down.
CGGAAGGCTTCGATAACGGTGCCGATCTCTTTGTAAGTGTCGACGAGTTTATCGCGCTCAGGATTGTACGTCGCCATGCCGGCGGCGAGTTGTCCGCGGTTTTGCAGGTCGAGGAGCATCCGCGGCATCAACCGCGATACTTGATCGGGGGCACCGGTCCAGATGGCGGATTTCTCCGCCCGGCCCGGCAAATAATATAACGCGGCCACGCCACATTCGTGGTGCAACTCGTCCATGGTCACCGCCGGGGTGGTGAGGAATCGATCACCGCTGGGGTTTCGGCTGCCATGTTCTGCAACCGTCTGCTGTTAAGAATATAGATCGGTTGCCGTTTTGGGAACAATCGCCACAATCGCTTACATCGTCGGAATCTGGGCCGGTCTTCATCGGTATGGACGAGAGGGCTTGCCCGGATTCTTTACCCACAAGGCCAAAGGAGAAACACGATGAAACGGATTGTGGTCCCGATGGTGCCGATTTTGCTGATGGCCGTGCCGGTAACGAGTGTGCGGGCCGACGAGAAACCGGCTCAGCCCAAGGCCGACCCGGCAACCACTCCCTTGGAAATGACGATCACGGGCAAAACGACCAAATACACGCTGGATTTGGGCGCTCAGTCGGCGGAGGAATTCAAAAAAGCGATCGAAGCGGCTGCCAAGGCTGGCCAACGCCCGCCGGCGGCTCCCGCGGTCGATTTGACGATTCAGATCAAGAACACCTCGGATAAACCGGTGCAAGTGTGGAAAGGCGGCGATCCGGTCGTTCTTACCCTCACCCTCAAAGGCCCTGGCGCGGTCAACGTGGCCCCGCTCTTGGCATTCACCCAGGAATTCCGCGCGCCGGTGGCCGCGGAGGTCGGGGCGGGCAAAACTCTCGAAATCCCCGTCAAATCCTTGATGAGTGGTTTCCGCGGCGCGGCCCATTGGGCGTATTGGACCGAACCGGGCGAGTATGAACTGATCGCAACGTTCAAAACCGGTGTCAGCCCCGCTCCGCAAGGTTCGGCGGAAGGTATGGATGGCTTTGGCATCGTCACCCTCACCAGCCCGCCGTTCAAACTGACCGTTGAGGCGAAGAAATAAGCCACCACGGTGGTTGGAAGACGTGTTGGTGACGAGACGGGCGTTCAAACTGACCGTTGAGGCGAAGAAACGTTAAGGCGAAGAAATAAGCCATTGGGTGTGGCTTTCCGGTGGGGGGCCAAGGCCTACCCACCGGGTAGGCCTCCAACGGCGCGCTACGGCCGTACGGAGCCGATGCTGTCGCGGCACAACCATAAGGAGCCGATGCTGTCGCGCTACGGCCGTACGGAGCCGATGCGGTTGTTGACGGAGGCCAAATGATGACCAACCAGGCCCTGGGTTCTTCCTTCGCACCAGCCGCGGTGGGTATTTCCTGGCTCCCCGATCCTTCGGCCACCTCTATGCTGAAAGCAACGGTTTTCTGTTGCGGCCAACGGCATCATCATGCTCTACGAAGGCGATTGTTCTTCTCCCGCGGGGCGGTTCGCGATTGTCGCGGCCCGGTTCAATAGCCTTGTCGTTGAACCATTGACCGCCGGCGCCATCGATGCCCTGAAGCGTCATGGTGTGGCGGAGGAACGAATCGACGTGGTTCGTGTCCCAGGTTCCTTCGAAATTCCGCTGGTCGCCCAAAAATTGGGCCAAAGCGGGCAGTATGCGGCCATCATCTGCCTGGGCTGCATCATCCGCGGCGATACCGACCACTACGATCATGTCGCCAGTGCCGCAACCAGCGGCATTGCCCATGCCGCCCTTCATAGTGGCATTCCAGTGATTTTTGGCCTGTTGACGTGTGAAACTTTGGAACAGGCCCTGCACCGCGCCGGGGCAAAAGCTGGCAACAAAGGCTTCGAGGCAGCTGTGACCGCCATCGAAATGGTCAATCTGATGACGCGGCTCCCCAGAAGCCGTAGCTAAGCCCACCAACCACCCGAACACCACTTCACGGCGACACCCTGCATCGGTACAGCGGCTGCCGAAGACCGCCATCTAGTGTTCCCGTACTCCGCGCTCCCCTCTACCGCACGACCCATCGCTGCAACACCTCCCTTCGACCCTCCTGGACCGGTGGGGTGCTTCAAGTTGCGTGGGTGGAATGTTGACGCGTCGCAACCTCATGATGGATAACACGTTGTGGCCGGCGTCGCTTTCTCTGCGCGTGCGGCGATGAGTTCTGAGCGTGCGGCGATGAGGGTCGGAGAGCTTCAAGATCGACCTGGATTCACCTTTTCGGCCCGCGTCGGTGTCGGTCTGTGGTCGGCAACGGCCAAAATCGGTCTTTACATTCTCGCGGTAGCTTGGCATATGCCCCCTGGTGGCAGCCCAACCCAGGCTCCAACGGCGAACGGTGGGGAAATCGCGGCCAGCGTTGCGAGGCCGAGCGAAGAGTCGGCTGGGGGAGTCGGTTGGGAGGGCCAACGAGCCTGCACAAGGGGGTCAGACGGGGGGAACCATGAGCCGATTTCGGGCTTGGGCAATCGTTGCGGCGCTCAGTGGCGTGGGCAACGGGGGGGCTGTGGCCGCCCCTCCGCCGATCACTCCGATGGATACCCGGCCATGGTATCAGCGGCTGTTTTTTGCGCCCAAACCCGCCGGGCCGGTTGTTCGCCACGGCGCGGTGGCCGCCCCGCCAGGGCAACCACCCCTCAGCCGACCGCTGACCCCAGAGACGGTTCAAGCGGCGTTTCAAGCGGAAAGTGAAGCATATCTCCGCCGACTGGATGTTTGCGTCAAGTTGCGGCAGATTGCCCTCGAACGCCAGGACGAATCCCTCTTGCGGCAGGTCGACGAACTCGAACGGCAAGCCAAAGCCCTTTACGATCAACGTGTGGCTGCCCTGGGGATTTCCAAATCGGTGCGCGCTCCCCTGCCGGTGATGAACAAGGGCAGTTTTGCGGCTTCGTTGGATTTGGCTCCCGAGAAGCCCGCCGATCCCAAAGAGAACGCGGCTCGACTTGTGGCACCGGCAGCTCCAGTTCCCGTCAGTGGCACCGCCGAAGTGCGGGAGGTGCAACCATGAGAACGATCTTGTTCGCGGTCGTGATCCTGTCGCTGATGGGTTGCACCACGTTTAAGCCGGTGGGACCGCTGGCTCCCGAAATGCCGATCACGCAACAGGGTCAGCCATTGCCGGCAGCGGCCTACCCCGCCACAGCGGCCCGACCGCCAGCGATCAAACCCACCCCGCCCACCCTCTTGGTCACACCCGACGATGTTGAGGCCAACAATGCCCGGGCCATCGCGGCCAAACTGGCCAACGAGTTGGAAATCGACATGAAAGCCGCAGTGAATGCACCGGTGACGGTGGAAGTTTCCCGACCCAAAGTGAAATAACCGGCTGCCCGCCACGGACGGGCGGCCGACGCGCTCGTCTGGGCGTCATCGCTACGGGGCCGCACACGATGTCGCCTTTGGTGGAGTTCCATGTCGCGTGCCAATTCGGGGGGGAAAATGGTGAAAATGCGCTGAGTATTCATATGTTCAAAAACGGCCAGCACTTCGGCGCGACATTCTGACAAGCGCTGACGTTCCACGGGGAACATGGCAACAACAGTCGACATTCTCGGCGCTAGAACGCCTGTCGTGTCTTCCATTCTGCCTATTTCGTCCGCACGACATTCTGTTTCGTCCGCATGACATTCCCTCCCCCGGCCGCAACCGCTGTGGCCGTGAAATTCACCACGCCAGCCAACGGCGGCATTTCCGCGAAACCGGCTCCTACAACCAACGGCACGGGCTGTAACGGCTGTAACGATCGGCGAAACCTTGCGACAGCCTTCGCGCAAGTCGAACCGGCTATCATCCAACGGGGATGCGTGGTACAATTTCGCACCACAATTGGGTTGTGGAATGCTATTCGCACTCTTCTTTTTCCTTTTGGCCGGCCATGCTCTCATGGATTATTCGTTGCAGAACGATTCCATGGCCGTGTGCAAATGCCGGAAATCGAAAGCCCCGCTGGCGATCAGCGTGCCGTGGTATTATTGGCTGACTGCGCACGCGCTGTTGCATGGGGCCGCGGTGGGTATCGTGTTTCGGTGGATGGGTTTCGAGTGGCACATTGTCGCTCTCTTCGCCGCTGCGGAAACCGTGGTGCATTGGTTCGTCGATTTTGGGAAATGCGAGAATTGGTATTCTTTACTCGTCGATCAGGCGATTCACATACTGTGTAAAATGGTCTGGTGGGCGTTTGTGGCCACCGAGGTGGTGAAGCCCATCGGTCTGTAGATGCGTCGCCCGTAAGAGTAGTCTCAAGACGCGTGAAACGCTATTGTGCAGCACGATCGGGTCGAACCCTCACCATGGTCCTCATCGTCCTGGTGGCTGCCGCCATCGGCGGTGGGGGCGGCTATTGGCTGGGGCGGCAGACCGAAGCGGAAACGACGCGTGTTCCCGTGGCGGATCGGCTTGTGCCGACAAAAGACCGCATCAGCGCGTTGGGACGGATTCAGCCTGAAGGCGGTGTGGTGCCGGTGTATGGCCCGCCGGGCGATCGCCTCGCCCAACTCGAACCGCTTGTCCCCGGTCGCGTGCTGAAAGTGGGGGATAAAATCGGGGAACTGGCCAGTCGCAAAGATCGCCTCTTAGAAGTGCAAGTCGCCGCCACGCAACTCAACGAAGCCCGCGCGGCCCGTGCGGCCGCCGAACGTGCCGGGCAGCAGAAGATTCGTGCGGCCGAAGCCGAACTTCATCAGACCCGGGCCAACAAAACCAGCGACCTCGCCGCACTATCAGCCAAACTCGATTACCTCGAACGGCAAGTGAAAGCCGCCGCCAAACACCTCCAGCGGCTCCAACAACTCAATTCCCGCCTGGCTCAGATCAACGAGAAGGTGGCTCCTGAAGACCTGGAGAAAGCGGAATTGCTGCTGGCCCAAGCGGAGGCGGAATGGGCGGCGACCAAAGCCCTGCGCACCAAAACGGAAACCACCTACGACGAATCGGAAACCGCGGCTCGGGCCAAAATCGATGCCGCTAAAGCCGAGCTGGAAGAAGCCTTGGCGCGCGTGCCGATTCCATCATCGGAAGAGAAACTGGCGCTGGCCCGCCAACTCGCCGAACGCACCATCATCACCGCCCCCATCAGCGGGACGGTGCTGAAGGTGATCGGCCGCGAAGGCCAACCCACGGGCATCGAACCGATCCTGCACATGGCCGACCTCAGCCAAATGACCATCGTTGCGGAAGTCTACGAAAGCGATGTGACACAACTGGCCGCATGGACCCAAGCGGGTTCGGTAATGGTGGAAGCGACCCACCCGGCGCTGTCGAAGCCACTGCGTGGTACGGTCCGCGGCGAACAAGCGATTGCCCGCATGATTGCACGCAACCAAATCTTCCCCCTCGGACCCCGGGAAGATGCCGACCGGCGTGTGGTCGAAGTGATCGTGCACCTTGATGCCGCCAGCACCGCGGCGGCGGCCCGCTTCGTCGGCTTGCAGGTGACGGTCGCGTTCGCCCCTCCGTAAGCCGCCGGGGTCGCACGCCGGGGTCGCACGCCGGGGCCGCAACCGGGGGCGCCAACTGTGTCGTCTTCGTCACACACCAATCCATGACGCCATTGCAACTTGCGTGGGCCAACCTGATCCACAAACGCACGCGGACGTTCATCGCCGCCGCCGGGGTGGCCTTTGCGGTCACGCTCATCTTCGTGGAATTGGGGCTTTTGCGTGGCGTCAGCCGCACCGCTACGATGCTCTACGACAAGCTGCAATTCGATCTACTATTGACTTCAGCCGAATATCTCGATCTGAGCCGACCCGGACAAATCCCACGCCTGCGATTGGCGCAAGCCCACATTGCCGGCGTAGAACGGGTACTGCCGCTATCGTTTGGGGCGGCCAGTTGGCGCGCGCCTGCCCGACGCTCCCTGTGGGGCCAAACCATCCCCGCCGGCGAACAGATGAGTATCAACATCGTGGCGGCACCACCCGAACAACTCGAACGCCTCTTCACCATCGGCCCGGGAGAAGTCTTTCCCACAGCAGAAGCAGCCCGCGCCGCAGGACGCGAACTGACCCAGCACGCAACCTTCCTCATGGACGAACGCTGCAAACCCGAGTTTGGGAATGTGGACGATCTTCTGATGATTCCGCCCGATGGCCGCGCCGGCGACCTGATCCGCGTCAACGGGCGGCGTGCCCGCATCGGGGGGCGCTTCACCATCGGTACCGGCTTCAGTTGGAACGGACTACTCCTGACCAGCGAAACCACCTACGAAGAATTCACCTTGCAGCCACCGTCCCACGTCACCTTCGGCCTGGTGACGCTGGCATCGGGAGCCGATGGAGCCACCGTACAACGGCAACTCCAAGCCGTGCTGCCATCCGATGTCCAAGTTTTCACACGGGACGAAATCAACCGTGCCGAACGCAATTACTGGCTGCGCCTGACCTCTGTCGGGCAGTTCTTGGTGGTCGCGGTCATTCTTGCGGTCGTTGTCGGCATCATTTTCGTGTATCAGATGATGGCCGCCGATATCCGCAACATGCTGCCGGAATATGCCACCGTCAAAGCCCTGGGCTATCGGTCGACGTACCTGACGGCGGCGGTGCTGTGGCAAGCCGTGCTCTTGGCCGGCTTCGGTTATGGGCCAGGGTTTGTTGCCGCGCTGGGCTTTTACGCACTGGCCACACGCTATGGCGGCATCCCCACCGGCATGACGGCGGAAATCGCCCTGGGTGTGCTGGTACTGACCGGCGGCATGTGTTTGGTTTCCGGCGTACTGGCGTTGCGGAAAGTGCACACCGCCGATCCGGCCGATTTGTTTTAAGACCAGCCATGGAACCGTTGCTGATGCGTCCGCCGCCCGTCCCCCTTGCGTGGTGCAACCTGACGCACGACAAAGTGCGCTTCGCCCTTTTTGCCGCGGGCATCGGCTTTGCCGTGGTGCTGATGGGTGTACAATATGGCATCATGAATGCCATGCTCGACAGCAATACCGTGCTCATCGAGCGGCTCAAGTGTGACCTGATTCTGGTCAATCCCAACCGGGCGTCGCTGATTTTCCGCGATGCCGTGTCGGCACGCCGTGTGGAACAAGCCAAAGGCGTGGCGGGGGTGCGGCGGGTCTATCCGGTGTATTTGGAGTATCAAACCGCTGGTTTGCGGCACACGGCCGCTAATCCGGCCCAGCGCACGCACACCCGCCGCGTGCGGGTCATTGGTATCGATCCGGCGGCCGATGTGCTCGATCTGCCCGAAGTTTCGCCGGCAGATTGGCAGCGGCTGCATCTGCCGGGCACCGCGCTTTTCGACCGGCAAAGCCGCCCCCACCCGGATCAGAAGAACTACCCCGGCCAATCGGTGTTTGGACCGCTCGAGCCGGGAATACGCACGGAACTGGCCGGGCGGGCCATCACGCTTGTCGCGGGATTCGATATGGGTTTCGACTTCGGCACCGATGGCAGCCTGGTTGTCAGTGATCGAACGTTCGCCGATTGGGTGCGAGCGCCACTCTTTCCCCGCAATCCGCTGGCCGAAGTCGACCTGGTCGCCATCCAGCTCGAACCCGGTGCTTCCGTGCGGGCGGTCCAAGAGGCGTTGCAAGCCAAATTCCCCGCGGGCGATGTTCTGGTGCTGACCCGGGCCGAGATGATCGCCCGCGAGAAAGCGTTTTGGTGGCAGAATACACCCATTGGCTTTGCCTTCGGTGCCGGCGTTCTGTTGGGCTTCATCGTGGGTCTGGTGATCTGCTATCAGATTCTCGCCAGCGATGTGGCCGATCACTTGTCCCAATATGCCACCCTCAAAGCCATTGGCTACACCAATAGCTACCTCAGTTGGGTGGTCCTGCACGAAGCGCTGATTCTGGCCGGTGCCGGGTTCCTGCTGGGTCTCGCCGTAACACTGGGCACCTACCGGCTGCTGACCGACCTGACCGGCTTACCGATGCGACTGACGCTGGCACGCGGAACGCTCATGGGTGGGCTGACCGTGCTGATGTGCATCGCCTCGGGATGGCTGGCTGTTCGCAAAGTGAAGAAGGTGGACCCTGCCGATGTCTTCTAAGCTGCCGCCTGCTGGCGAACCGGTCCTGCGTGTGCGCGGAGTCAATCACTACTTCGGCACCGGCGAGACCCGCACGCAAGTGCTGTTCGACAATACACTGGAAGTGATGCCCGGCGAGATGGTCATCATGAGTGGCCCAAGCGGTTCGGGCAAAACCACGATTCTCACACTCATCGGCGGTTTGCGAACATTGCAAGAAGGTGAGATCGAAGTGTGGGACGCCGATCGGGGTGATTACCGCCGCTTGCGCGGTATCAGCGAAGACGAACGGGTGAGCATTCGCCGGCTCATCGGCTTTATCTTTCAGCGGCACAATCTCTTCGATTCGCTCACCGCGTTGCAGAATATCCGCATGGCGCAACGGCTTAAGCCCCAGGCCGCCGCCAATCCCGACGCGCAGGCCCGCGACATGCTCACCTACCTGCTGATGGGCGAAACCGATCTCGACGGTCGCACGCAGAAATCCCGCTTCAACTACAAGCCAGCGGCCCTTTCGGGCGGACAACGGCAACGGGTCGCCATCGCCCGGGCACTGGTGAACCGGCCCAAGCTGGTTCTGGCCGATGAACCCACCGCCGCCCTCGATGCCAATAGCGGCCTGGCCGTCGTGACATTGCTACAAGAACTGGCCCGCGCCCGCCCCGAGGCCGAACTGCACCAGCGGGTCCGCAGCGCCGCTGAGGCCGGCGAAAACGGCCGGCTGGCCGCCTGGCAAATTCCCCTGCTCAAAGCTATCGCCCATGAACACGGTACCACCAGCCTGATTGTAACGCATGATGCCCGCATCATGAACCTCGCGGATCGCATCGTTCATATGGAACGTGGCCGTATCGAATCGAACGTGGTGGTGGCGGAACGGCTGTTCGTCCGGGAAGGCTTGCGGCAAAGCCCGGCCTTTGCTGCGATTCTGCCCGAAGAACAAGAGAAGCTGGCGGATTCGCTGCTGATCGGCGTTCACCCCCACGATCCGGTACGCCCCGATCAGCTCGCCGCGCGACCGGGCCGCTTGGAAATCTACCAACCCGGCGAACACATCATTCGCGAAGGCGAACCGGTGAACGAACACAGCAAGTTCTACCTGATCCGCCGCGGTACTGTCGAAGTGCTGCGCGAAACCGGCACCATGACGCAAAAACTCGCCGAAATGGGACCCGGCCGCTACTTCGGCGAAGTGGCTTTGCTTCTCAATCAACCGCGCAACGCCACCGTGCGGGCCGTCACGCCCGTGGAAGTCTACACCATCGACCGGGCTACCTTCGACCGCTTCCGCTCCGTCAGCAAACCCTTCATTGATCGTGTCTTGCAGAATTTCCGTGTTTTTGAAACCCACTAGGGCAGATCACACGGATGGGTGGTGGTCGCCGTTGGCCTTGATCGCGTGGGCAGAGCTGACCGTGGGCTATTCGCGGATGAGTAGGCCCATCGCCTGCCGGAGCTTCACTTCGGTGGTATGCCAATCGATCACGGCCCTCAACAGGGCGCTGTCGGCCTGGTGACGCTCCAGCCGGGCCGTGGCCAACTCGGCGCTGACGTTGAGACCGGATTGCTGCCGGGTTTCGAGTTCGGCGATACGCCGGTCGATGTGTTGAACATCCATCGCTCGGGCCGCGATCGTGGCCCGATGGCCGCGGAGCAGCACCGCGGCGGCGCGAATCTCGGCTTCCGCCTGCCGTTCGCGAGCCAACAGGGCACTGCGCACGCGGGCATTGGCCTCCGCTTGTTGCCGGTGCGGTTCCTTCAGCAGGGGTGCGAATATCGGGCCGAGGAGGGCCGTGAGCGGATGGCTCGACTTCGTGCTCGCCAATAGTGGGCTGACGCTTTGCAGCACGGCGTTGGTCAGCTCTCCGGCGGTGCCATCGGCCAGAACACGCAACAGGTTCAGATCGGGCCGGTAGTGCAACCCGATCAGTACCGCCTGGTCCGCATCCACATCGTCCGGTTTCACCCGCAACGGATCGCTGGGCCACAGCGGCAGCGGATCGTGGGCGAGTAATCCCAGCCGCGACCGGAGGCTGGCATTGAGCGCGGCGATCGTGGCTTGCACCTGCGCTAGCTGCGCTTCGAGATCGAGAAGACGACGACGCAACGCGGGAATGTCAGCCCGGTCTTTGAATCCGGTGGCTTCGGCTTTCTCCGCGGCCATGATTTGCGTGTGTAACTCGTGATGAGCGCTGCGGAGCCGATCCCATTGACCTTCCGCCTGGAGCAATTGGTAGAATTCGGTCAGAGCGTCGGCGGCGGCGCGGTTGCGGAGTTCGTCGGCGGCGTAGCCACGCACCAAGCGGCTGACCTCCGCCTGGCGCGTGGCATTCTTTTGAATGCGTCGGAACGCGGGGGGGTGATTGTCGGCATGCTGGTCGAGATCGGTCGCGAACGGGGCCTGCCGAATCGCCAGGTGGCGACATTCCGCCGCGGTGAGCTGGCGGTATTGCTCAGGTCGTTGCAGGGGCCGAACTGATGTGGCGGGGATGGCGGCAACATCCGGTTCGATGGGCGCACGGCCGACAACGGGCAATTCCACCGGGGCCGGCGCTCGACGCCCCAGAACGTGTCCCGGGCTGCGGCAACCGGACACTGTTAACGCCGCCAGTACGCTGACAGCGCCCCAGAACTTCACGGCCGAGTTTCCCACAACGAAACAATCGGCATAACTGATGCAACGTCTTCAAAAGAACTCCCAGGGGCCGCGTTGATTCAAAGGCTCAAGAATCGATCCCGGGCCGCGACCGTCCAACGGCCGACAATCCGGCCCTCCTCCGCCACCAGAACTTCCTTGTGTAAAGCCACCGTCGGGCAGATATGCCCCGGTAACACGTAGACGACATCGCCGGGGCGATAGGCCGCGGCCCCGGCCGTTTCAACGATCAAATGCTCCTCATTATGACCGACAACGGTGTATTCGGGAAAATCCAGCAATTGCACGCGCTTCTCCAGTACCGGGTCGGCGGCGACGGCTTTGTTGCCCACATCGAGCGTGACTCGCGTGGCCGTAGGGCGGCTGACCACGCGGCTGACCAAGACCGCGGCCGGGGTGATACCGCTCAGATCGGCGTACTTGGCACCATAACCGGCGTCGTGCAGGACAAAAGTACCGGGTGAACATTCGATCCCAGGAATCTCGGTCAGGGCGGCGTAAATCGGGAAACTCGGTGTGCCGCCACAGACCAAGCGCGGCACAGGCAGCCCTTTCGCTTCGGCTTGTGCGCGCAGGTGCAAGACGGGTTGCAGGAATTGCCGCACCGCCTGTTCGCGTAGGGCGCGCTCGGGTTGGTTGTTGTGGCCGTCGTAGAGTTGGAAGCCGGCCAAGGTCAGCCCGGGCAGTTGGGCCGCCAGTTCGTAGAGGGCCAGCGCTGCGTCGCCGACGGCAATCCCGGTGCGATGTTGGCCGACATCGAGATCGAGCAGCACGCCCACCCGCACCCCGGCGGCCGCTAGGCCGGCCGACAGCGCGCGGGTGGCCTCCGGGTTGTCGATGAGTGTCGAAAACGTAGTGTGTGGAAAGCGGCGAATCAGTTGGGCCAAGCGCCCCACGTTCGGTCCCACCAGCGGGTAGGCGATCAGAACATCCGGGGCACCGACCTCGGCGAGCATTTCGGCTTCGGCTATGGTGGCACACTTGTGCCGGGTGATGCCGGCATCGAGCAACAACCGGACAATCTCGCGGGTTTTGTGGGTTTTCACATGGGGGCGCAACCGCTCCGGACCACCGGCCATCGCCACCACGCGGGCAATGTTGTGGCGAATCCACTGTGGGTAAAACACCAACGCCGGACTGAAAACCGCAGCGACATCCGACAACGCATACACCGGGTGCATGGCTACCCTCTGCCAGAACCTGAGGAGTTCGTGACTTGCTTTCAATGTAGATATTTCGGGTGACGGGAAGGCCAGATGCCGCAGGAATTTCTGCTGCGAAACGGTGGGGAGGCGAAACGGGGGGCGGTGCGGTCGGTGGTGTTTTTTCGCCTCTTGCCATCTGGTCAGGAGGCGATAAAGTGCATACAGGTAGCTGATGTGTGGTTGTTGACGTCGTTTCGTAACTGAATGGCAGGAGTGCGACGCGGCGGAGAATCAGCGGAGACGGAGACGGACGCAATGTCGATGACCAAAGAAGAGAAGTCCGAACTCATTACGCAATTCCGCCGGAGCGAGAACGACACCGGTTCGCCGGAAGTGCAAATCGCGCTGCTCACCAAGCGGATCAACTCCCTCACCGAGCATATGCGGGCACACAAGAAGGATTTCTCCAGCCGTCGCGGGCTTCTCAAACTGGTAAGCCAGCGGGCCGACCTTCTGAAGTACCTGCGGCAAACCGATCGCGACCGCTATCTGTCGGTCATCGGCAAACTCGGCCTGCGGAAGTGACCGGCTGCGTCATAGACTGTTGAGGATGAAGTAACGGGCGGCGGCCGCAACTCGTCCGCGTTCCTGCTCCTGCCGGCTAGCAACGGAAAGGGCCTCATCCGTGCCGGTACAACCTGCTCGCGTGGAATGTCAATTTGGTGGTCGACGGCTGATTCTCGAAACAGGCAAACTTGCCAAACAAGCGCACGGGGCCGTTCTCGTCACCTACGGTGATACCTCCGTGCTGTGTGCCGTGGTGGAAGGCACTGCCTTGCCCGGGCGCGATTTCTTCCCCCTGCAAGTGGAGTATCGCGAACGCACCTACGCCGCGGGCAAATTCCCCGGCGGATTCATCAAACGCGAAACCCGACCAACGATCAAAGAAACCCTCACCTCCCGTCTCATCGACCGCCCCACCCGCCCCCTATTCCCCCCCGATTACTTCAACGAAGTGCAAATTCACGCGACTGTTCTCTCGGCGGATCGCGATAACGACCCCGACATGCTC
>JANWYJ010000053.1 GCA_025055115.1 Gemmata sp. | reverse complement strand
AGCCTCCCGGTGAATGGTCCAGGCTTCCGCTGAGACGACCACATCGGCAGGGGCGGCCTTGGATGCCGGTGGGGCTTGGGGCGGGGTCTTGGGTGCCGGTGGGGCTTGTGGCGGGGGCTTGGGTGCCGGTGGGGCTTGGGGCAGTGCGGCTTGGGCCGCCCACCAACAACCCATACTGACGACAAAACCCCAAATCATGATCGTTCGCATAGGATCGGATTCACTCCGCAATCGAGATCGTCTCCACCACGCTACCGCGACACAGCCCGTGAGTAAATCGTTCGCTCCGCGATCGAGAACTTTTCTCTCGCCCTCTGGGAATGTTGTGGTTAATCTAATGATACCTACCGCAAATGGTCACATACCGAACCTACCTCCAACTTCGCGTCCGACTCGCGAGGGTCATCAATGCCTTCTACAACACAACAATTTCTGCGGACCTGGGTACTGACGATCGCAGCTAGTTGGATCACCCAAGCGACACTCACCGCCGCACCCCCACAGGGCGCTGAAGAACGCCAAGCGGTGATAGCCGAGCCGCTGCGTGTTGAGGTCACTCCTGCCGCCGTCACCCTTAACGGCGTACGGGATGCCCGGCAATTGGTTGTCACGGGCCACTATGCGGACAATGCCGTCCGCGACCTTACCCGTGTGGTTGATGCCAAGGTGGAACCGGAGGGTATCGTCGAGTTGCACGAGGGGCTTTATCTTCGCCCGAAGACGAATGGAACGGCCACCCTGTTGCTGCGAGCCAATCAGAAGGAACTCCAAGTTCCCGTGACGGTTACGGGAATGGAGAAGCCAGCACCGGTCAGTTTCCGTCGCGATGTGATCGCAGCGCTGAACGTCGGCGGGTGCAACATGGGAGCCTGCCACGGTACGCCCAGCGGCAAAAATGGTTTCAAACTCTCCCTGCGCGGTTTTGACCCTGCGGCCGACTTCATTCAACTGACACGCGAGCAATTCGGTCGCCGGACGGATAAGCATAACCCAGAAGCCAGTCTACTTCTTCTCAAAGGGGTTGGTCGGGTGCCTCATGAAGGGGGGCAACGCTTTGGACCATCCAGTGTGCCGGCAGAAATGCTGACGGCCTGGCTGCGCGAAGGTTTGAAAGACGATGCACCGAACTTGCCTGCAGTGAAAAAAGTGGAAGTCACTCCGGCGGGCCGCATCCTGAAAACCCCCGCGCGGTGGCAACAACTGGCCGTGAACGTGACATACGCTGACGGCCTGACCCGCGACGTGACGCGCCTGAGCGTCTTCAGCAGCAGTGACCCCTCAATTGCTGATGTCACACCCACAGGCCTGGTGGAGTTCAAGCGGGCTGGCGAAGTCGCGATCCTGTGCCGCTACTTGGAGGAGATGGTGGCAGTTCGACTCACCTACCTGGAACAGCGGCCAGACTTCCGCTGGACCCACCCGCCGGAAGTCAATTTCGTCGATACCCACGTTTTCGCTAAACTCCAGCAAATGAGCCTTCTGCCCAGCGAATTGTGTACCGACTCCGAGTTTGTTCGCCGGGCTTATCTCGATTGCCTTGGGCGCATGCCCACCGCGAGCGAAGCCCAAGCCTTCCTGGCCGACAAAGACCCCCAGAAACGCGATAAGCTCATTGACCGGCTCGTGGACATGCCGGAATTTGCCGACTTTTGGGCCTTGAAGTGGGCCGATGTTCTGCGTTCGAGCCGCAAAACCATTCAAACCAAAGGTAGCTACGGGATGCAGGCATGGCTGCGGGGCCATTTCCTGAAAAACACCCCGTTCGATCAGGTTGTGCAAGAGTTGCTCACCGCCACGGGGGATACCTTCAGCCATCCTGCGGCCAACTACTTCCGGATCGCCAAAGACCCCACCTCATTGGCCGAAACGACCGCGCAATTGTTCCTCGGCGTGCGGATGCAATGTGCCAAGTGTCACAATCACCCCTTTGAGCGGTGGACACAGGATGACTACTATGGTTTTTCGGCGTGGTTTGCCCGCGTAAAAACCAAGCCAGCTCCGGTGGTCGGCACACGCCCGGGGGGCAATCCACCGGCCTCGGAGGTGGTGTATGTCGCCCGTTCGGGAGAAGTCGCACAACCGCGTAGTGGTAAACAGATGGCTCCTCGCTACTTAGGTGGGCATGCCGGTGCCACGGATGCCACCATTGCCCCCGGCGAGGACCGCCGGGCCGTCCTTGCCACGTGGCTAACATCCCCCGACAATCCGTTCTTTGCCAAGTCGGTCGTCAACCGCGTGTGGTTCCATCTGATGGGCAAAGGGATTGTCGATCCGGTGGACGATTTCCGCGACTCCAATCCCTCATGCAACGATGCCTTGCTCGAAGCCTTGGCGAAAGATTTCACAGCCAACAAATTCAACTTCAAACGGCTGGTCACAACGATCATGAAATCGCGGACCTACCAACTGTCTGCTCAGCCGAACGACTTCAACAAAGACGACGACAAATACTTCTCCCGCGCCATCACCAAGTTGCTGACAGCCGAGCAACTGCTGGATGCGATATGCGATTTCACAGCGGTTCCTGAGAAATTCCCCGGCCTGCCCACGGGCACACGCGCTATCCAACTGCCCGATGGGGAAATCAATCACCCCTTCCTCAAAGCCTTTGGTCAGCCGGCCCGGGAATTGGCCTGCGAATGCGAGCGCGAAAGCGACGGCAACCTCGCCCAAGCCCTGCAACTGATCAACGGACCCACCGTCAACGACAAAGTCCGCCACCCGAACAACCGGCTCGGACAATTGCTAGCGGCGAAACGCTCGGATGAGGACATTCTCACCGAGTTGTACTTCGCGGCCCTGGCTCGCGCACCGTTTGAGGAGGAAAAACGGATTGCCTTGCAACACGTCGCCCAACGCAACGACAAGCGCAAAGCGTGGGAAGATGTGATGTGGGCGCTCATCAACACCCGCGAATTCCTCTTCCGTCACTAACCTAACCCACGGTGCTTGGTCACAATGGCCGGCAGGCTCTGAACCTTTCCCTAGAGGGGTTCAGAGCCTGTGTACGTTTGATCAGTTCATTCATCAACAAACATTTAATCAGATCATTCATCAACAAAGTCGAGATCGATCCAAGTCGAAATGGACCGGCGACTCCCACACTCACGCCGGGGCTACACGGTTGCAGCTCGCGCGAAGCGCCGCGTGCGAGCGTCCGTTTCCGCACTCACGCCGAGGGTACGCGGTTGGAACGAATGGATGGGTTAGCGCTCGGCTAGCGGCCTTCCCCGAGGCGATCGCCCAGGAAATTGTCCAAGTCGGGGATTTGGTAGATTTTGTCGCGAGTTTTCTGCCAATCGTACTCCACGCGGCGGAAGCGGATCACGTCGTTATCCAGAATGACATAGCAGGCTCGCCAATTCCCATCCCGAGGTTGACCGACAGAGCCGACGTTACAGAGGGTTTTGCGGCCATCCAATTTGTAGACAAAATCGATTTCTTCCGGACTAAGGAATTGCATATTCTCGGTAAAAATGCCCGGAACGTGCGTATGTCCTTGAAAGCAATAGCGTTCCACCAACGCGAAGATGCGTTCCATCTTCCGTTGGTTGTAGACATCTTCGGGAAAGACGTACTCGTTGAGCGGATTGCGCGCCGAACCATGCACGTACAAGTACCCGTTTTCGCGATGGCTCCGCGGGCGTTCGGAGAGAAACTCCCAGCGCCGCTCGCGGACAGCCCGTGGCTCGCTGGCGGATTCTAACTGGGCGCGTGTCCAAAAAATGGCCCGCTCGGCCGATTGATTGAATCCGTCGGGATCGAACATCGCCCCCTGATCATGATTGCCTAATAAGACCAGTTGGCAATCCATGACCATGTCGATACATTCCCGAGGGTTTGGTCCGTAGCCTACAACATCCCCGAGGCAATAAACCTCGGTAATTCCCAGCGATTGGATGTCCGCCAACACGGCTTGCAAAGCTTCCAAGTTGCCGTGGATATCACTGATGATTGCCTTCACGCCGAACTCTCTGAGCAATGCGACCGCCGATTATGGTCGTTGTTAAAATTGAAGTATAGCTTATCCGATTGTCGCGGTAAACATCAGGAACCCAACAACCCACCCCTCTGGGAGTTCCCATCTCTAGCTATTCTTTTAACCCTGCAACGTTCCTGCAGCGCCGATCTTTTCGAAAAAACCCAACTGGCTGATTTCCTGCTCAAAAGCCGCCTTCTCCGCAGCACTCAGCGGCATCAACGGAAGTCGAACCGTGCCCAAATCAAGTCCGCGTAGCCGCATCAACTCTTTCGCCGCCGCAAGATAGCCGTATTTCGACAAGGTCGCGACCAATTCGACGCCCTGATATTGTTCGTGGCGAGCCTGAGCGTAATCATTGTGCTCAACGGCGGCCAACAACCGGTTGTAAATTGGGGCCGCAAAGTTGTAGCCGCTGCCCACGGCACCCCGAACACCCAGGACCGCCGCAGCCAACAATTGTTCATCCATGCCGTAAAGAATGTCGAATCGCCCCCCCTCGACGCGGAGCATCCGCTGCAGCATCATCAGATCGGCGTTGGTATATTTAATGCCCACGAGGTTTGGGATCGTGGAGGCGGCTTGCTCGAGAAATTCCGCCATAGGGAACGCCACCCCGGTCAGAGAAGGAATGTCGTAGAAGTAAAAGGCCACTTCCGGAGCGGCCATTGCTACTTCACGGCACCATAAGATCAATGCTTCCAAAGACTTCGGCTTCAAGTAGGTCGGGGCCAACGCCGCAATTGCCGCCACACCCCAATTCTGAGCCTCCGTTGCCAAACGTTTGGCATCAGCTAGACAATGAGCACCGACATGGGCAACCATCCGCAGCGACGTTCCTTTGACGACGGCCGCCCACCGAGCCGCTAAGGCCAGCCGCTCGTCCAGAGTCAAGGATGTGAATTCCCCCGTGGTCCCCCCCACAAAGACCCCAGAAACCCCATCACGAACCAAGAATTCCGCGTACGATTCGATGACCGTCAGATTAAGTTCACCCTGCGCAGTCAACGGTGTGAATACGGCGGGTACAAGACCCACCAAAGGAGAATGCGTTGGCATAGTCTTGGGTCTGTATGGAGGAAGCGTCTATCCATCATCAATGTAGCGACTGTTCAGCCCCGTGGGAGCCGGAAAACGCCCCCCTATCCTGTTGGTCGCAGCCGCGGGACGTGCGAATCCCTCCCCAACGCTGAGCGAAGAAGAAAATAAACGAGAGAATTCCTCCCTAACACCGGGCGCAGATGAAAAAATAATGAGAAACCTCGTAACTCTCACACCTGGAGCACGCCGGTTTTGAAGGGTCGGCCGTCGTCGTAGCGGGTGGCGATGGCGAGGGCTTGGAGCAGCGCCCAGCGAGTTCGTTCGGGGGGCACAATGGCATCAACCCACAACCGAGCTGCGGCGTAGCGGATATCGGTTTGTTCCTCGTAGCTGGCTTTCACCCGGTCACGGAGGGCGGCCAGCTCGTCGGCATTCGGCTGTTGACCGGCTCGTTTCAGGGCCTGAACTTGAATATCCAGCAGTGTCCCCGCCGCTTGGTTACCGCCCATGACCGCATACTCGGCGGTCGGCCAAGCGAAAATCAATCGTGGATCGAACGCTTTTCCGCACAACGCATAATTCCCCGCTCCATACGACCCTCCTACAATCAAGGTGATCTTGGGAACGACACTATTGGCGATGGCGTTGACCAGCTTGGCCCCTGCTTTGATGATCCCTTGATGCTCCGATTCCTTACCGACCATAAAACCGTTGACATTTTGAATGAAGAGAAGCGGTAGCCGCAGTTGGTTACAATCCATCACGAACCGTGCGGCTTTATCGGCAGAATCGACGTAAATCACCCCACCAAATTGGAGCGGACCTTCCACGAATGGTTCGGTTCTCCCCGCGCCCGCAGGAGCCGGCACGAGCGGTTTAACCCGTTTCTTTTGGTTGGCAACCACACCGATGGGCTTACCCCCCAGCCGCCCAAAGCCGCACACGAGCGTTTGCCCATATTCGGCCTTGTACTCATCGAAAGGGGCGTCATCGAGGATCAGTTGGAGCAGGTCGCGAACATCGTATTCAGGTTCTTGAAAAGGGGCAAAGTCGCCGCCACGATCATCCATGGGGATAGCGACCGGATCAGCAGGAAGGGCCGCTACAAGCCGCTGGAGCCGGGCCAGACAAGCCGGGTCGTTGGGTTCGCGGAAATCGATGGTGCCGCTGATGGCGGCGTGCATTTTCGCTCCGCCGAGGGTTTCCGAATCGACGACCTGGCCGATCGCGGCTTTCACCAAGGCCGGGCCGGCCAGATACAAACCGCTGCCTTCGGTCATCAAGAGAGTATCGCACAACACGGGTAAGTATCCACCACCGGCGACGCAATTGCCCATAATCGCAGCCAATTGCGGGATACCCGCGGCCGAAATGACGGCGTTATTGCGAAAAATGCGGCCAAAATCGTCTTCATCGGGAAAAATTTCGTCTTGCAGGGGGAGAAAGACGCCCGCGGAATCGACGAGGTAAATCAGTGGCAGGCGATTGTCCATCGCGATGCGCTGGGCACGGAGAACCTTCTTACAGGTCATGGGGAAGAACGCCCCGGCTTTCACGGTCGCATCGTTGGCGATGATCATGACGCGGCGACCCTGGACGACCCCTACCCCCGTGACCACGCCGGCCGATGGTGCCCCGCCCCATTCCGAATACATCTGCCATGCGGCCCACAACCCAATCTCCAACCAATCATCCGGGCTATCCAGCAGTTGCGCGATACGTTCACGGGCCGTCAGGCGGCCTTTCTCGTGCTGTCGTTCAATCGCTTTGGGGCCGCCACCCAAGCGAATGACGGCTTCTTCTGCAGCAAGGTTAAAGGTGGACATGCCGCGCATTATATGCGTGGATTTTAGATGCGTGGATTCGGGACGCGGGCGAGAGGCGGTCCTTGCCTGGCACTGAGCGCTGGTCGTGCCGCCCAAAAGCCGCGCGGCCCAAGTCGGCGACCTGTCTTGAACCAACACACCGCGTGGCGATCATGAGGTGGCGGCCAACTTCCAATCTTTGCGTTGCCGACTGGAGGGGATGTTGAGCATCTTGCGATATTTGGTCACAGTACGGCGTGCCACCGGGTAGCCGGCGTTGCGTAAGAGCGTAACAAGTTCTTCGTCGGACAGCGGATTGGCCTTATCTTCATTGGCGACCAGTTCGAGAAGCTTTTGCTTCATCACTTCGTAGGCTACATCTTCGCCCGTTTGCTGGTTGGCCTTGCCGCCACCGAAGAATCGTTTGAGGGGAAAGACCCCCCGGGGTGTTTGCACCCATTTATCATCGACGGCCCGGCTCACAGTGGTGACGTGAACCTTCACCTGGTCGGCGATTTGTTGCATTTTGAGCGGATGAATGTGTTCGGGGCCGTAGTCGAGAAAGTCGCGCTGGTGGTCGATAATCGCCTTGGTGACGCGCAAAAGTGTATTGCGACGTTGCTCCACCGCTTTCACCAACCAATCAGCCGCTTGCAGTTTTTTGCGAAGTTCTTCTTTAACTTTCTCGTCGAGGTCTTGGCGTTTACACAACTCCACGGTGCGTTTACTGATCCGAATTCGGGGGATCCATTCGTCGGTGAGGCGCACGGTGTAGTCATTATTGTCGGAGCGTTCGACGATGACATCGGGCATCACATAACGAATGCCAGAGTCGCCAAACTTCAATCCCGGTTTGGGGTCGAGATGTTGGATCGCGTGAATCGTTTGGTGAATGGTTTCGAGGTCGAAGCGAGTCGCCTTCTGAATGACGGGAATACGGTTGGCCCCAACATCTTCGAGGTGATCGCGAATAATGATCCGCATCTCTTCGGCCAGGGGTGCATCCGGGGCGATTTGCAGCAGCAAGCATTCCCGCAGATCGCGAGCGCCGACACCGGCCGGCTCGAGCTTTTGCACCACATGCACGAGCGTATATTCCACATCCTCCACGCTCACGGGCTGATCATACAAGGCAGCAATTTCCGACAGAGGCACGGGGCGGAAGACTTCGTGGTATTTTTCGTCGTCGTCATCTTTGCGGGCGGATGATGTCGGTTTGTCGTCGGGCGTTTTTTTCTCTTTACGTACTTTCAGGCGTGTGCCCAGATAGCCGGTACGGTCGATGAAACTACAGATATGCCGGGCCAGGCGGCGCTGTTGCTCATCGAGTTCCATTTCCGCGAGTTGATCGGCCAGATATTCTTGGAGCGAGGGCGGCCGGTCGGGCATATTGGCCATCGCTTCCAGTTTCCGGTCGGCATCTTCTTCGAGAGCCGCTCGGCTGACGCGGTGTTCTTCATTGAAGTGATCGTCCCAATCGCGGTTGAGTTCTTCGAGACGTTTGAATTCGAGGTCCCCGGTTTCGTCGTGCTGGAGGGGGGCGTCGGGGTTGAAATCGTCGTGTTCGTCCAGATCGGGTTCACCGTGTTTTTCTTTGAGTTCCAGAAAGGGGTTTTCTTGCAGGGCACTTTCAATTTTCGCTTGTAAATCGGTAATGGGAAGTTGCAGGATTTCCATGGACTGGATCATCCGCGGCGCCAGCACCTGTTTGAGGTCCGGCCGTTGTTGGAAATCCATGCCCATTCGCAATCCGCTCATAGTTTCCTTCTCCAATCCCATTCACCCATCGACCACATAGCGAAATACCCCCAGCCGCCGCAGCGCTTGCAAGTTTTCTCAGGCACAGCCCAACAGGCTAGGGGCCGCGCGATCGACTTGGGCACTCAAAAGGCTCGTCGTCCGGCGAGAGCCTCGGCGAGCATTTGGGCATTTGCGAGTTCCAAGGAGCTTCCGCTGGGCAAGCCGCGTGCCAAGCGGGTGATGGTGACTCCGGTCGGGGCCAGCACATTGGCAGCAAACAGTGCCGTGCCATCCCCCTCTAAGGTGGGGCTGGTCGCGAGAATCACTTCTCGCACACCGCCGCGGCGAACGCGATCGACCAGTGCAGAAAACGTCAGCCGCTCCGGTCCCATCCCTTCCAACGGGGCCAGCCGTCCACCCAAAACATGATACAGTCCGCGGTAAGTGCCCGCCCGTTCCAGGCTGTTCACATCGCGTGGGGTTTCAACGACACAGATCAACCCTGCGTCACGCCTCGGGTCGCGGCAGATCGAACACAACTCCTCCTCTGTCAGGTTGAAGCATTCGCGGCAGGGACGGATTTTCTCAGCCACGGCCAGTAACACACGGGCTAAATCCTTGGCGTGGCGGCGATCCCCCGACAGTAGGAAGTGGGCTATCCGCTCCGCGCTTTTCGGACCTATCCCTGGGAGCTTCGTCAGCTCTTGGAGGAGGTCACCCATCACCCCGTGTGCTTCCGACACAACAATTCCTCAGCTAGCGTCATCGTGGACCCATTCTTCCGCTCAACTCCTATCGACCCAACCCAGCCGCGGGCGAAGGCCGAGTGGGCTACGCATTCGGGAAAGCCTTTCGGCCCCCATCGTCGGTGCGAGCGTCGGGTTGGGCGTCTGTTTGGGCCGACGTGCCGAGCATATGCCACTCTGAGGCCGTGAACCCAGCGAAATCGCCGTCGTACTCCAGCCACGGGTAGTCCGCGTTGATTTCCTCCCGCCCCAACCAAGATAGGTGGATAACCGTGAATCGGTCCGGTTCGTCGGCATGTCGCAACAGTATGTCGTCGGTGCCCTCGCGAGCCGCCACCAGTTCGACCCGACCCGGCGGCCATACAGCAAGTGGCCGGGCGGTAACTCCCGACGGAACTCGGCCATAAGCGACGCCGCCCACTCTGGTTTCGGATACACCCAACCAGGTGGCAGTTCAGGTCGCTCGTCATTCACACCCATCCGAACACCCTCGGCCGCCGAAGCGATGTTATCCCAGGCCGGGGAAACTATTGCCCAACAAACCAGGGGGCAAACCCATGTTGGCCGCCATTTTGGCACTTTCTTCGGCCAACTGACCACGAACTTTGGCGAAGGCTTGGTTGACTGCGGCGGCGATGAGGTCTTCAAGCATTTCGCGGTCGTTCAACTGCAACGCCTCCTCCGCAATGCGGACACTGAGCACTTCCAAACGTCCGTTCACTTTGACGGTGACATAGCCGCCGCCGCTGCTGGCCTCAGCCACAATATTGCCCACCGATTGTTGAAACTTCTGAATTTCCTCCTGGATTTTCGACCTGTTACCCATCAGGTTCATCAGTGCGCCCAGTTCCTTTAACATGCCCTACTCCTCGTCGGTGGGTGTTGGCGATGATTCGTTGGTCGCTTGAGCGGGCCGCGACGTGGGGTTGAAATCGTCGTCCACGTGCCAAATTTGGGCCCCTAACACTTCCGCGGCTTTTTTCATGAGCGGCAAAGCCAACAGTGCCTTCTTACGGTCCGCCGCTGCCGCGATGGCCATTGTCGGAGAGGCCTCGGGTTCGTGGGGCACACTCCCATCGTTTTCAAATCGAACGGTCCAGGATTGGCCCGTCAGATGGTGAAGGACTTCCAGGATCCGTTGCATGTTCGCTTCGGTGGAGCATGCCTCCCGTTGGGTAGTATAGGCCACAGGAAAGCGGATTACTAGGGAATTTGGCCCGAAAATTGCATGTGAACTGGCGAAACTGAGTTGTCCGGCGAGAAGTGGGGACTTTTCCTGAATAGAACGAA
>JANWYJ010000047.1 GCA_025055115.1 Gemmata sp. | reverse complement strand
GAGCCACGGACTGTTGCGATCCATGCGCTGGCATACCCGTGACACCTGCGACTCCAACGCCGCATAGTGGCACAACTCCACCCAAGGAAATGCCCAAGCCGAAGGACAAGGAGGAAACGCCCAAGCCGAAGGACAAGAAGGAGGGGTCCGAAGTCGTTCTACCGACTCCCCCGATTCTTGCGACCAGTCCTTACTGATCAACCCATTGTAAAGGATTATGCGCAATTGATGGGCTGGATGCAACTTGAAAACTGAATTTTTTTACACCGACCACTGGTTCCTGATCCCGCCGTGCCAGTGGTCGGTTTTTTTCGCTTTTCCCACGCAACTCCACACTTCCACCATTGGCCAAACCGATTAGATTGACAGAGGGGGATTCGAGCCAACGGAGTCGCAAGGATGAATGAGGCATCTCCGGGGCCGGGGTCGGAACTCGCGTACAAAATCGCTCGGCTGGTCGAAGAAAAAGGCTGGAATCAAGAGGATTTTGCGCGGATTACCCGTCTCAACCGTCACACAGTCCACCAAATCCTTCATGGCGGCCGCAAACGGCAACTCCGCAACATCACAATCAGTAAGTGCGCCAAAGGATTGAATCTGACCGTCAGCGAGTTGCGTCATCTGCCTTTGGAGCGTCTGATCCCCCGGATGCATGGCAAGCCCCCGGTTGACGACGACACTCTTAAAATCCTCTACGAGCGAGCCACTCTGCCCGAGTTAATCGCGTGGCTCGATCGCAATCGTGACCGCGCCAGTGAGTTGACCGCGGACGAAGTTCACGAACTGCTCGATATGCAAGCCCCTGGCGGACCGTTGGAACGCCTGGGAGTCGAACACTGCGTCGAGTTATTAGAGCGTCGGCGGCATGTGATCAACCGCGTCAAGGATATCGCCCGGACCGAGTATTTCGAGTTCCTCGAAAAGTTGGTGCAGCTGATTCATGAGAAAGTGAAGCCTCCGCCGCGGCGGGTTTGATTGTGGAAAAAGAGCTTGTTCAGGGAGGCTGATACGAGCCAAATCCGATTGCAAGTCGTTTCTTGGAAGAAACTGACGATCGGATTGGCTGGGCAGTGACGCTAGGACCGACAGAGGCTTAGCCAGCGTTGGTGCCGGCGGTTTTGAGGTCTTCCATGGCACGGGCCACCGCCAAGGGCAGAATTTTCCGCAGTCGGCGGCCACGGCGAACGTCGGCCCAATTCTTCAAGATGTACTCTGCCTGCCGACTGCCTGTGCGGGCAAAATACTGATGCAACAGGGGGTGCATCCACTCATAATCGACGTGGGAACAATCGATGACCGTCACGCTCTTGCTGTGCAGCTTGGCCGGAACCTCGGTCTTCGGGTCGTAAATGAACAGCTCGCCCCCGGTCATTCCCGAGCCGATTTCGTTTTCCACAGGTCCGAGAATGACGACTTTGCCACGAGTCATATATTCGCAAGCGTACTTTCCGGCGGCTTCGGCGACGATGGTCGCTCCCGAGTTGCGGATACCCAAACGGTGCCCAGCTCGACCACCGATGAAGATCGTTCCGCCAGTAGCCCCGTAGCCCACATTGTTGCCCGCGACGCTTTGAATTTCTCCACCGTAGTTACTGGCGCTGTAGTCGAGGGTAACGACGACGGTTCCGCCGGAAATCCCTTTGGCGACACCATCTTGGGCGAAGCCACGTAATTCGAGGTCCAACCCGTTGACACACCAAGCGCCAAAGCTTTGCCCGGCTTCACCTTCAAGCCGCACCTTGACTTTGCGGTGGTGGGGCATTCCTTCGCGACCGTAGAGCTTGGCGATCATTCCAGCCACGGTCGCCCCCACCGCGCGATCGGAGTTCTTGACGCGAAAGACCAAATCGGCATTCTGGGCGGTGTCGATCGCGTCGTAAGCGGCCGCGAGAATGCGTTCATTGAGCGATTGACTATGGGCAGATCGGTCGCACATTCCCCGTTGGGCCGGAACTTGGGGATAGTTTTCGGCCAAACGCGACAACGCCATATCGGGTTGGATGAACTTCGACAGATCGAGAAGGGCCGCGCGCGGGTTCACTTTGGGTAAATCGGTCCGCCGGAGCAGTAAATCCGACCGGCCGGTGATGTCCGATAATTGACGAAAACCCATGCGAGACAAGATGTTGCGGACTTCATTAGCCACAGCCAACAGATAGGCCTTGGTATGCTCAGGATGGCCTTTGAAAATCTCAGGGCTACCCGTAATGCCCGTGGGACAGTTGGGGATGTGACAGCTTTTGCACACAATACAGCCAACCGACACCATCAAACCTTGGCCGAAGCTGAACTCATCGGCCCCAAAAAGGGCGTACTTGACGACGTCGTAGCCGTTTTTGATACCCCCCGCGACGCGGAGCTTCACTGACGTCCGCAGACCGTTGAGAACCAGAGCCTGATGAGCCTCAGCAAGACCCATTTCGCTGGGCAAACCAGCGTGTTCCTTACTTGAAACCATGGCCGCGCCAGTGCCGCCATCGATGCCGTCGATTTCGATGATGTCGGCCCCGGCTTTGGCGACGCCGACCGCGATGGTTCCGATATTTTCGACCGCGACCAACTTGACCGACACCGGAACCCCCGGTTTGACAGCTTTGAGGTCGTAGATGAGTTGGGCGAGGTCTTCAATGCTGTAAATGTCGTGATGCGGGGGGGGGCTGATGAGGTCCGTACCGGGCTTGGCGAAGCGAATTTCCGCGATTTCGGCCGTGACCTTTTTACCCATCAACTGACCACCCTCACCGGGTTTGGCCCCCTGGGCCATTTTGATGGACAGTTCATCGGCATTCACCAAGTATTCGGCATCGACGCCGAAACGACCACTGGCCACTTGACGGATCCGGCTGCGGAAACGGCTTTTCGCGATATCCCCGCCCAGAGTGTAGATTTCCGGATGGGCCAGGCGCTGCGCTCGGACTTTCTCCCAAAACGGTCCATAGGCTCGTTCGGGAATGTCGTTCCGCCACCGGGCTTCCCCCCCTTCCCCGGAATTGGACATGGTACCCAATTCGTTGAGGGCCGCGGCGATAGTCATGTGGGAAGCGCCCGTCAGCGCTCCATGGCTCATGGCCGCGCCGCGGAAATGCTGTTGGATGATGCTTTCTGCACTTTGAACGTTGGCTAGTGCCAGCGGTTCAGAAGCGTAACGGAGGGTAAACAAGTCGCGAAGGACGGTGGGTACACGATTGTTCACCATGTCGCTGAACTTGATGAACTTTTCACCCACCCGGAGCATGGCGGCCTCATCGGGATGCTGCGGCGGCGCCGTGTACGCCATTTCCCCACCGCCCTGCTCTGGTTCCGGATGCGCTTCCTTGACGGCGTCTCGCAAAGCCATGCGGACTTTGGCATTGAAGGCGTGGTAGTCGCGGTTACGACCCAGAACGGTCATCTTTTCGGCTTGTTGGACACGCCATTGGGCATCTTCGACCAATTCCGACAAGCCAATACCGCCGATGCGGCTGGGAAAATCACCGAGAAACTCCATCAATTCGGGACCAAAGCCCACCGCTTCAAACAATTGTGCCCCCCGATAGCCTTCGATGGTGGTGATGCCCATCTTGGAAATGACTTTCTTGATAGTGTCTTCCAAGGCGGCAAAGAGATTTTCGAGGGCTTCTCGCGGCTCGAGCCGGTATTCTTGCTTGGTGTCGGGGTCTTTGAAAGTCAGCCCATCCTTGACCAACCGCAGCATGAGATAAGGGTGAACGGCATCGGCCCCAAAGGCGACCAGGCAGCAGACATCGTGACCTTCTTGAATGTCTCCGGCTTGAACAATCAGGCTGCAACGATCGCGTAGGCCTTGTCGGCAGAGGTATTGGTGCACCGCGCCGAGGGCTAAAAGGGAAGGAATGGGGAAAATGCCCCGTTTGCAGGCTTCCTTGTCGGAGATGCACAGAACATGGTAGCCATCGTGAACGGCTTTCTCCGCGGCGCTCTGGAGGGCGATGAGGCTGGCTTTCAGTGCCTCGGCCCCTCCTTGGAGGGGGAAGGTGGCATCTAAGAGTTTGAAGCCCAAAAGTTCGTTTTGACGGATTTCCTCCACGATAGCATCGGAAATCACGGGCGACGGAAGTTCCATTTGCCGCACGGGCAAATCACGCTCCGGTGAGCTGGGGTCGGTTCCCGGGGTGTGAGGACCGCGCCCCAGATATGTGGCCAGCGACATGGCCCCGCCTTCCCGGTAAGGGTCGATAGGCGGGTTGGTCACTTCCGCAAAAGTCTGTTGCAGATATTTGAAAAGAGTCGGATGGTGCACGGAGAAGATCGTCAGAACCCGGTCGTGGCCCATGCTTGAGAGGGGTTCTTTTTTGAGTTTGGCCATTTCTCGGACAAACACCGCGCGGTCGAAATCCCATCCAGCCGCTTGCAGAAGATGATCCAAGGACCAATTCCGCTCCGCGAGCATCGCCCCGACGGTATCATCCGTCTGCCGGGTATAGTCGAAACCTTCGGGAATGACGATCTGCCGCCGGTTCAACTCACGGATGTCGCCGAGTTCTTGCTGTACCTCAGCGATCACACGGGCGACGATCTGATAACTATCCATTCGTTCGCCGGTGGCGGTGTCTAAGGCGATCATCTGGCCCGGTTGCAATTGACCACTGGCGACAATCGTGGTCGGATCGAGGCCAAAAACGCCCGATTCGCTGCCGATATACAGCCAGCCACGGTGGTCGGAACACCAGCGGACTGGTCGAAGCCCCATCCGGTCGACCAGACCTACCAACAATCGTCCATCCGTACCGATAATGCCGGCGGGGCCATCCCACGCACAGAGGCTGCCGAAACTGCGGCGGTAGTAGGTGAACAGGTCGAAGGCCTCCGGCCCCCACACATCGGCTTCGGTATCCCACACCGGTGGAATGCTCAGCCGCAAGGCCCGCAATAAGCTCCAACCGCGTTGCAGCATGAGGTATTCGATCCATTCGTCGAGGCTGGCCGAGTCGCTCATTTTGGGGGTGAGCAGCTCGCCACCAGGCAACGGCGGTTGTAAGCCGCGACAAAACGCATGAACGGCATTGCGGTTGGTGCGAATGGTGTTGATTTCCCCATTGTGGCAGCTGATGCGGAAGGGCTGCGCCAGGGTCCAATTGGGAAAGGTATTGGTGCTGTAGCGGCGATGGAAGGTGACGATGCCCGTTTCAAACGCGGGATTGTGCAAATCGCTATAAAATTCGGCCAATTGACCGCTCGTCATCAAGCCTTTGTAGCTGATCAAACGGGTGGATAGGGAGGGAAGATAAACCTGCAATCCGGCTTGACCGAAGCGCTGGCGGAGTTCTAAGCGGCGCAGATAAAGCCAGCGCTCGGCGGCCATAACGTCGCCATCGACGGCGAGAAGAACCTGTTCGATGGCCGCAGGTCGGGTTAGGCGCGCTTGGGCGGGAATCGCATCGTCGTTGATGGGCACGGGGCGATAGCCGAGAAAGCGAACAGGACCGTTCGAAAGGACATCCCGGATCAGTGCGCGGACCTGCTCCATGCGCGTTGGATCGGTTTCAAAGGCGAAAATGACCCCCACCGCCAGGGTATCGTCAGAGCGCAAGGCCTGTGCCCCTTCGAGGCGTAGGCGTTTCGCTTCTTCTCGGAAAAATGGTTGGGGGAGCGTGGTTAATAACCCGGCGCCATCTCCAGCTTCCCCGCACACGCCACCGCGGTGTTCCATCGCGCGTAACGCCACGATCGCTTTCTTCATCACCTCGGGGTGCGGTTGACCATCCCGGGCGGCAATGCCCCCGATCCCACAGGCATCGTGGCCCACTTCATCGGTATAAAGAAGGTTGCCGAGACGTAAGCGGTACAAACCGGTGTGGCTCATGGGTATTATGCTGATCAGCCGTCCGAATTCTCTCGAACTCGAAAATTCTAACAGGTACTCCAACGGAACGCCATACGATCACTTATCTTGCTTGGCAGCAAGGATTACGGCAAGACCCAGGCCGGAGAAGCAACCGCAAGAATTCCGCGACTAACCGCTTGCAAGCGGCGGGGGGGGAGAGTAGAACACGGGTGAATTCTCCGATGCGGTGCGGTTTTCGCAATCACCTAACCGCATCTCCGGTTCGTTCCCTTCACCATTTACTCAGAAAGGGTGGGATTAGTATGTGGGATAAGATGATGTCGTTCATGAACACCTGGTACTTCATGGGTGGCTGCATCGTCGCGCTGATTGTGCTGATCGGCCTGTACCTGTTCTTGCGTAACAATCGCAAGGACGAAGATTAACCCCCCATCGCGCTAGCGCCTGACTGGCGAGACATCGACAACGAACTTCCCTGAACCAACGACCAACGCGGGCCTATGCCCTCGGCGGCCCGCCTCTCTGATATTGTGCGCTCAGGTGAAACAACTCTTGCGATTCGTCAGGCCAACAGTTCGTTCTCGGGCAGTCGTTGTCCTTCTGATCGTGCTGACTGCGTTGAAACCCCCGTTGTCTTAATCTCCACGCTGAACTACCGCATTCTCCGTCACCGATGGCTACGAAAAAGCGGCCGGTAGGTTGTTGTCTTATTACCCACGCTGAACTACCGCATCGTACGCCCTTTCGATCCCGGATACTCCCCGATTACAACTTCCACGATTTGAGGTTTCCGATCCCGCCAGACGGTCAGCTTCACCCGTTGGCCTGGCGGCAATGCGCAGACAACGTTGATCAAGTGATTCTCATCCCGAATCCGGACATCTTCAATCAGTAAGATCACATCCCCTACGCGTAAACCGGCACTGGCCGCTGGTGTGTGCGGATGAACGATCTCCACCAAGGCCCCGCAAACTCGGTCTAACCCCAAGCGCAGCGCCTCGGCTGGGGCCAATGTGCTGGCCAATTGAACCCCCAAGTATCCCCGCGTCACTGTCCCTTTCTCGATCAGTTGACTGGCGATTCGTTTGACCATGTTTGACGGAATACTGAACGAAACTCCGCTGCTACTGCCACTTTTGGAGGCGATAGCCGTATTGATCCCGATCACATGGCCGGTTAAGTCGACCAGCGGGCCGCCACTGGAGCCGGGATTGATGGCCGCATCTGTCTGCAAAAATTCCTTGATCCGTATCGTCGAGCCGAGAGAGATTTGCCCACGATGGGTCGCGGAGATGATGCCGTGGGTGACGGTTTGATTCAAACCAAACGGGCTACCGAATGCTAAAACCCACTGCCCCCGTTGCACCCGGTCGCTGTCGCCCAAAGGAATGGTGGGTAGCGAATCGTTGTCGATGTGCAAAAGGGCAAGGTCGGATTCTGGATCGCTCCAAATCCGCACCGGTTGGACAATCCGGCCATCGCTGAGTGTCACGAAGACCTTGTTGGGCACGGCATCGCCAACCACATGATAATTGGTGATCGCAACCACGCCGCGGGTACCGAGGAGCTTCACCAGCACACCCGAACCTGATTCCTCCTCCTCTTTGGGGGACCCATTGGCCGGTTTGATGGCATCGACCGCGACCACCGCCGGGCTGACTTTCTGCGCCACATCCTGAAATTGTTCGGAAAGTGCGGCAACCGCTGAGGGCAACCGTTCCGGAGACAACGGCGGTAATGGTGGGTTATTTTGAGCCACTGCCAGCGATGCTGAACTGAGGGATTGGGCAGCAAAACCACCCCAAAACGCACAAACCGCGATCCCCGTTGCAATGACCCCACGGCAAAGCATAACAACCAACCTTGAGGGAAATTTTTCCATCGACGACCGCAAAGCCAGCGCGGTGTCGGATAACCGCTACCAGTTTACTCTTCCTTGGGACTGGGCCGAGTGGAATCTGGGCAATTAGCCGGTAGGAGAGGATGGCTGGACTGCTTAGAACCCGAAAAAAACCCGCAATCGGACTGGCGGAATAGCTCGAAGGGGTGAGTCTGGGAAAGATTCGGAAAAAAGATTCGGAATGGGAAAAGATGGGGAATTGATGAGGAAAGCCCACAACCGCACACGGTTGTGGGCTTCGAGGTTGTAATCGCCGGCCCATTGACTATCGCGTCGAGCGATTTGGGTATGGGACGATCGAGGCATGGGATGCCGGTGGAATCTCCCGGCGGGTTAGCTGGAGCGTTCGAGGTCGGCGAGATCGATTTCCCGATCTTCCTCGCTGCTGTCGCGGATGCGACCCCAGTCGCTGTGGCCATAGCCGCTGTTCCAGCCTCCTTCGGCTTCCATTTCCCGTTGGCACTTGATGCAAAGGGTGCTGAATGGCAAGGCATTGAGCCGGGCCACCGGGATTTTCACGGAGCAAATCTCGCATTTGCCGTAGGTGCCGGCTTTCAAGCGGCGTAAGGCCCGCTCGATTTGCGCCAGTTCTTTGGCTTCAAGTTCGGCCAGCGTGGAGGCGATTTCTTCGCCGCTGGCATCGAAGGCCGCGTCGGCGGCATCGCCGGACGCTGCGGATTGGCTGGTTTGGGCCAGTTCTTCGAGTTCCAAACCCAGCCGTTTGCGCAATTCGTTGCGCCGGGCGATCAAGTTCTTATGCAGTCGTAACAGGGCATCTTTGCGTGCCATGGTGTATCCTCCCCGGTTGTCGTCAGCAACCACTTGTTTCGCGACTTCGTGCTGGGCTTGAAGTCATAACCGTGGGAGCCGTCGTGGGTTAAGTTTCACAATCTCCTGTAGGAATGGGACGGGGAAAATCGCTCAACAGGTGTCCCATTTCCTGTTGAGGTACTATAGGCCGTGTTTCCAACAATCTTTCATCAAATCCGCATCCGAGGAGCCGATTTTTCCGTTTCGGTGAGCATTCTTCGTGCCGAAACAATCGGTTGCGCTGCGGTATTGAAATATATGATCGTCGGCAACCTGAAATAGTTTCAGAATTTCCGACGATTGGCCCGAAGATTCGTCACAATTGCTTCAACAATCGGCAAGAGCTAGGTTGGGGGAATTTGCGGCACAACATCAATTGTGCCGGGTTTTTCGGGATTGTTGAAATCGCCGGGGAGCAAGTGTCCTATCTGCTCAATTTTTGGGCAAATGGGATGAATTCCGTTCAGGCATCCGTTCGTTCCGTTCAGACATCCTCTCAGAGGGTTCTTCTCAAGAGCCGATCGCCACGAGCCTTCTTTTCTGACGAAGGAGGCTGAAGTTTGTTGGCGGAAAATCGTAAATGTTGGTCGGATTTCGATTTCTGTCCAGAGAGAGGGTAGGCGGGCTTGAGGTACACCTCAGGATGGCAGATTCTCCAACACTACCTTCAGGATCACAGATTCTAGGATTGCAGATTCTCCAACATTTCACGCAGCGGCACAAGTCGTTGTCCGCGAACATCTTCGAGCTTGAGAGCTTTGAGAAACCGGCGGCGGAGTTCGCTTTGGAGGTCTTCAATGGCGCTGGGAGCCGTACTTTGGAGGGGAATGGCCCCGCCGGCGCGGCGGTCGTGACCACCGGCACGACCCATCTTACCAACGACTTGCCGCAGAATCTCCCCTGCTCGGGCGTTCTCAATGGCCGCGCGAACCGACAGGACCAAGGTGTCTTCATAAACCCCGCCACAAACCGCGTAATCGATTTGCTCAAAGCGGATCATGAAATCCACAACTTCTGCAGCCTGTTCGGGTTGTGGCAACGGATTGACCCAACTCATCAGCAAGCGGTCGTAGATGAACGTACTTTGCATCGCGTGCAACATGCACTCGAAGTAGGAATGGGGCAGGCGAGCATTGCGGATTTGTGCAATAAGGTCTTTATTGGCAAGGGGATAGAGTTGGAGCAGAGCGGCATCGTCGGCGGCGCTAGCCTCACGCGGATAGCCTGTGACCTCGGTTTCGATGCCGTACAGCAGCGCCGTAGCCACGTCTTCGGGAATTTCCACACCTTGTTCCAACAGGTATTTGGTCACCACGGTACATGTCGCCCCGTGGGCGCAGCGAATGTCGGTGAAGAGTACCGATTCCAGATCGCCGGGCGTGTCGTGGTGATCGATGACGGCATACAAGGCCACAGAATCAGGGAAGGTGTGGCGACCAGTGCGCGGTTGGCTATCGACCATCACCACCGCGTCGTTTTCGCGCCAATCCACTTCTTCCACCGGAACCAGGTCGATGTCCAGAACTTCCACCATGGCCCGGTTTTCAGCCCGGCTGATGAGACCGTCGCGGGTAATCAGCGTGCGCTTGCCGAGGCGAGTTTCGACCAGATGCGACAGCCCCAGCATACTACCAAGGCTATCTGGGTCGGGCTGAACGTGAGAGACAAAGATGACGCGATCGTAGGGTTGAAGCCCACTGAGAAAGCGATCGGAACGACGTAACCCCCCGGAGGAGGCGGATTTCGATCCGGAACAATTCTCCGTCTCGGCGCTACGGCGCGCCATAAGTGGATTCCTTAGCAAACCCGGCTCGACGTTTCCTGCCGCCGAGGCCGACCCGTCGTTGCACTTCTTCCATGAAGGTCGACGATAAATTTTTACCTACTCCTTGTGCCGTTGCCAAGAACGGAAGTTGTACAGTTGGCCGTATCATTGCCGAAGTGTCTACAGCGTAAGTATTTAACGCGCCAATTATCCCCCTTGGCGGCAGCCTTGCGGACATGAACAGCCTAGCCACAGCCGATGCCTGTTCAGATTTTGTGCAGCCCGTTGCGGTGGGCACGAGTGACCCACGACGGATGAATTGCCCGCGGTGTGGGCATACGAAATACCGGCTCAATTCGAGCAAAAACTGACCAAAATCCCATCGAAGGCGGGATCGCTGAGTACAAAACACTCAGAGCAGCCACAATCATGTCGGCTCAATTCGAGCAAATACTCACGAAATCCGAGCTGATGCGTGATCCGAGCTGATGCTAGCTCGCTGGGTCCGAAACTCGTAGTTGCTGACCAAGCTGTTTAGCGCCGCTTCGTCGGGTTGGTGGGCACTTCGTAATTGAACGTCTGATTCTGAGGGGGCAGTTCCACAGGAAAAATATGTTCTGGAAAGAGGGCATTTCCAAAGGGTGCGTCTGGGCCAACTTGGCCATCGAAGCCGTTGATACGAACATTGTACTTGCCACCGCGAATGCCCCGCCCTTGCTGAGCGAGGGCGGTGTCGTAACGGCCGTTTTCGATGTTGGCAAAACCTTGTGGGCCACCATCGACCGGATCAAAGAAAATCAGCCCTTTGGCCACGGGTTGGCCTTGGTAGGTAATGGTTCCGGAGATGTCGTAGAGCTTCTCCTCACCACCGCAGCCCACGCAGGCCACACCCAGGATAAATGCCGCCAACGGAAGCAGTCGGGAAACAGGAACGGCCATCGCAGCTTGGGGGGTTAGAAATTCGCTGTGAGAACTTCGCCGCCGTCGCGGCTTCCCAAAGCCCGGTAGGTGGTGATGTCGAGCGTCTGACGCAAGAATCGAACCGAGCCGTCACCAAAGCCGGCATTCATGCCGCCGGGGTGCATGCTGCCGAAGGGCATGTCATTGAACGGCACAATCAAGTTGGCCGTGAAGATCGAGTTAATGGCGTTGGTCAGATTGCGACCGCTGACCACAAAGCTCGGCTGTCCTGGGACCACTCCGGCGTATTCCTGGCCCCCGCGCACCCAACTGCGGTAGCGGGTGCCGAAGGTATTCGACATCCACGACATTTCCGCGATCATCATCGTATTGGAAGTACCGTCGGAAACATTTACGAACGTTACCGGAATATCCCGTTGGAACATGCCACTGGTGGCCACCGGGACGCCCTCATGCAGGGCGGTACCAGTAGGATAGGGCAAACCGGTCGCAGGGTTGGTCCCTCGAGGACCGTTCACGCCGTAATAATGCGGTACAACCGCCGGTTGACCGGAGGCATTACCCGGAATACGGTCCACATCACCATTGGTATGGTGGGGAGCACCGAAGAGTTGATGCGTAACGGGCGACGCTGGGCAGTGGTAGGTCGAGACCACGACCAATCCATGGGGGTTATTCCGCCCGACGATACCGTGGCTGAAACTGGGGTTGGTCATGTCGAATTGATTGAACAGTGGCCCTTGCTCGATGAAAGGAAGGATGAGAACGTGCCAACTCAGCCCGGTCCGACCATCATAGGCGGGAGGTACTCGACCGAACTGATCGTGGTAGTTGTGAATAGCTAGGCCGATTTGCTTCAGATTGTTGCTACACCGCATGCGTGCGGCAGCCTCGCGCACTTTCTGGACCGCGGGTAACAACAGCCCAATCAGAATCGCAATGATCGCAATGACGACGAGCAGTTCAATGAGGGTAAATCCGATGCGGCGAGCCATCAACAGGTCTCCGGGGAGAGTCATTCCTGAGATTTACTTCTCACTTCACCTGAGAAAAGCCCGTGATCATTGTTCTATCGTACCACCAATCGGGGCCGATGCAATTTCCACTCTGGTGAGTTTCTGCCGGATCGACGATAGCCCCATCGAACCCAGAAAATACTAGCGCGCGTCCGAAGAAGAGGCGAACTGTGGACCACTGGAACATCGCGTATCCATCGGTTGGGATGCATGCGCGTTTCTTGCCGCCTCCACAGGCCGATTTCTATTGAGCGATCCGTTCCCCTTCTCTTTTTGCTCTGGTAACTTAACAACAGCCATTGTGCCGGTGTGTGTGTGAGGAGTGTTATGGGCATCCAGGATCGGGACTACTACCGCGATGGACCGAGCCTTCTGGATCGCGTCGGGCAACAGGGAGCCACCGTTTGGCTGATCGGGATCACCGTAATCGTTTTCCTGCTTCAGGCCATCACGGGTCAACCCGCGCCGCCGAGCAGCCCCATCACCGAGGGGGGCTGTTACGACACACGATTGATTCTCCACGGCCAGATTTGGCGTCTTGTGACGTCGATTTTTCTCCATTCTGGATTGTGGCATTTATTCTTTAACATGCTGTGCTTGTACTGGGCGGGGCGGCGTTTGGAAGAAATTTACGGCGCGCGCGAATTGGCCGCGTTTTATCTTCTGGCCGGGCTAGTGGCCAATCTCGTTAACCTCGCTGTGGAATTGCTGAATGGAACAAATTCGCAGGCCCTAGGGGCCAGTGGCGCGGTGCTGGGGGTTCTGGTCGTCTTTGCGTGTCATTTTCCGCATCAGAAAGTGCTATTGTTCTTCATCCTGCCGATGCCAGTATGGTTGTTGGTTGTACTGTTTGCCGTCCTCGACCTTGTGGGGGCGTTGGGAGCCAGGCCTAATGAAAACATCGGTTTTGTGGTTCACTTGGCCGGTGCGGGATTTGGCTTTGTGTACTACCAGACTGGACTTCGTTTGACGCGGTTCTTCACCCACGCGTCCGCGTGGCCAGCAAGACCGCGACTGCGTGTGACCGTACCCCCCGAGGAATCGACCGTGGAAACCGGGAGCTTGCGGGAGCCTGCTCCAGCGCGCGGACGTTCCGTGGTTGCCGATGAATACCTCGAGGCCCAATTGGACGCAGTCTTGGAGAAAGTTGCCAAGTTCGGTCAGGCCAGCCTGACCGCGGAAGAGCGTGAGATTTTGTTCCGCGCCAGCGAACTGTACAAAAAACGTCGACAATAGTCATCAACAAACTGATACTTCAGTCATCAACACACTGATACTTCCTTGGGTTCTTTGCGAGTCGATTCATGCCAACTCTGCCCGGTCAACTGACACCCGCACCGCGTTTGCTTCTTGGCCCTGGTCCCAGTGATGCCCACCCGCGTGTTCTGGCGGCGATGACGACCCCGCTTCTGGGCCATCTTGATCCCCAATTTCTGGAGCTGATGGCCGAAACGCAAAGCATGCTGCGGGAAGTATTTCAGACGAAAAACCCTCTAACCTTCCCCATATCGGCCACCGGGACCGCCGGCATGGAAGCGTGCTTGGTCAATCTCATTGAGCCGGGGGATGTGGCTGTGGTCTGCACGATGGGCTATTTCGGCAACCGGATGGTGGACATCGCCAACCGTTGTGGAGCACAGCTGACGGTTCTCGAAGCCCCGTGGGGCGAAAGCTTTGATCTCCAGCGGATTCGCGAAACCCTGCGCGCGGTTCGCCCGAAAGTCTTGGGGATCGTTCACGCCGAAACTTCCACCGGTGCTCAGCAGGATATTTCTCAACTGGGTCGGCTGTGTCACGAATTCAACACCCTGTTGGTCACCGACTGTGTGACCTCCTTGGGATGCACACCGGTGAAATTGGATGAATGGGAGGTGGATGCCGCTTTCAGTTGCTCGCAGAAGGGGCTAAGTTGTCCGCCGGGGCTAGCTCCGCTCAGTTTCAGCCCTCGCGCTGTTGACGCCCTGAAAGCACGAAAAACCAAGGTTCGAAGCTGGTATCTCGATTTGACCAGCATCATGAATTATTGGGGTGGAGAGCGCAGTTACCACCATACCGCACCGATCACGATGGTTTATGCCATTCGCGAAGGTCTGCGGATTGTGTTGGAGGAGGGTTTGGAGGCCCGGTGGGCACGGCACGTTCGCAACCACCGCGCGCTGAAAGCGGGCTTGGAAGCTATGGGCCTGACGTACACCGCGGCACCGCATTGCCAATTGCCTCAACTCAACGCCGTCCGCATTCCCGATGGAGTGGACGATGTGGCTAGCCGCAAGAAACTACTCCAGGAATTCGGCATCGAAATTGGTGGCGGCTTGGGTGATTTCAAGGGGAAAGTGTGGCGGATTGGGATTATGGGCCACAACAGTCGCCCCAGTTGCGTGTTGCAGGTTCTGGCCGCACTGGAGAGTGTCTTGCTCTCGGCCGGGGTGAAGCTGACGGCCGGGGCCGGAGTGGCCGCCGCCGAAGAGGTCTACGCCACCGCGGCCTAGCATGTAGACCCAGCATGGAAATCAGGCTGACCACTCAATGAGGCTGAACGCGGGGTCCACCGCGACCGCCCCCGCCCAGGCAAGATTCCCAGAAGCCCATGAGCACCACGACAAGCCCATGAGCATCACGACAAGCCCATGAGCATCACGACACCGACCGGCGGATCGGCTCGATGAGCCGGTCGGTACAACTGAGCCGGTCGGTACAACTGGGGGTGCGCATCGACGTACCCCTTGCGCCCGCATCCTCAGTAGCGGGTTTCCAGACCTATCACTACACCCTGGACCCAGAAATCTGACCGGTGGAACAGCCGTGTCGGACGATCGGCGTCATAAACGGGGGGCGCTCCGCTGACCAGAGGAATTTGCGCCGGATTCAGTGTTCGGTCGATCTGATCACCCGGACGAACGGCATCGCTGAGGTAAATGAAGTTATAACCAACATACAATCGACCGCTTTCGCCCCAGCGAAATCCCAATTTGACACTTCCTTCAGGCAGAACGGCGAAGACTCCGCGCAGCTCCCGGCCAAAGTTCGAAGGCTGCACCAAAATACCACTGCCCCCATAGGTTTGTAGCGTCGTTCCGCCAGTCCCAGAAAGCCACAGATGCGTCATCCCTTCGGTTTTCACCACTTGATAGTTCTGACCAAACGCCACTTTCGCCACCAGCTCGCAGAAAACCACCCGGCCGCGCAGATCGGCACTCAAACCCACCTGCCCCCCATGAAAACGATTGTGAGCATCGAATTGATCGGCGGTTGCAGCGATTCCCCCGATCCCGCGATAACGATACTGCTGTTGTTCGATGCGCAGCCCCTCGTTGGCCATGAAGTAGCGATAACCCAGAATCGTATTGAGCTGCACCAGCGCGCCAGCGAAGGCATTGGCCACCGTGTTCACCTCCCATCCTTGAACGCGAACACTGGTGGAAAGATCGAGTGTAGAAAAGAGGGAACCCGTTTGCCCCAGGGTGAGTAGCTCATTGGTACCGGTGGTGGCATCGGTGTAGCCCAAGCCGAAGAAAGACAATCCATGGCCACCCCAGTTACGCACGTTTTGAGTAAAGCTCCGCGTGCCTAAAAAAAAGTACGCAACTTCCAGACCCAGTGTTTGTTCGGTGTTTAAGCTACTGCCCAGACGAAATCGGCCTCCGGCACTCGGTTGGGAATCGATCGCTTGCCCACCCGCGAGCAATTGCAGGTGGTGGCCGGACCCTGAAAGTGCCGAACCCGCTCGCCGCCCAAACACCAACGGTGGGATGGGTTGTCGTGCCGGCCACCAATAAAGCAGTTCGAGGGAATGCCAACAAGGTCCGAGAGGGCCGCACGCTGAGGGCGGTTCGACTTTCACTTCCAAAACGACATCATCCGTTTTTCCGCTGGCAGGAGGGGCAACCACCGGCATCGGCTCGGGTCCGGTGGGCTGAAGTGGTTGCGACACGGGGATACCGCCCGGCAAGTCCAGAAGCCCTGCCGCTTCTGCGGCGCCGGAGTCGGCTTCCTGGGCTGGGCGAGCCGATGGTAGAAGAGGACTTGGCACCGGTGTTGGACCGGGGGGTTGGCCCATCGCCTCGATGACCACCATCACAACCAGGCTCACCGCCAGCACGCGGCGCATCGCCCCGCCCTCATCGCTTGCGATTCGGATTCCTCCTACCGCATATGCCACGTTGGGGAAGTCGTGTCCAGAGCGGATGAACCACTCTGGTGTATTCATACCCAGTCACTTTGGCTGAGGCTTTGCTCGTGGTGTTGACGTGCTTTTCCTCGTCTGCCCAATTGCGCCCGGTTGTGCGGTTCCTAGGGCTTTTCGCCTCGCCAACACTACAGCACAAGTGTAGATTCGGCGAATCGGATCGGTTCGTGACGGGTTATTACCGATATGAGCTTTGTCGCTACTGTGGGTAAAAGCTTCTTGGGACTGACGATGAAACGAGCCATGCCATGACACGCCCATCGATTCTGCTGCTCTACAACCAACCGGTTTTGCCCCTCGACCACCCGGAAGCCAACTCCGAACACGACATTCTGGAAACCGCCGAGGATACGTACCAGATTCTCCGTGATGCCGGCTTAGCTGTCCAAAAACTGGGCATTCATTACGACCCGCAACCGTTGCTCGACACCCTCCGGCACAATAAGCCCGACGCGGTCTTCAACCTCTTTGAAGGCCTGGCCACGCAAACGGGCACCGAGGTGAGTGTGGCCGCGTTGCTCGAATGGCTGAATGTGCCCTTCACCGGATGCCCATCGGCCAGTTTGACCTTCGGGCGTGACAAAGTGCGCACGAAACACTTGCTGGCAGCGGCCGGTATTCCCACCCCCAACTACATGGTGATTGAGTCCTTGCCTGCCCCACCGTGGCCGGGCCATTGGCCGGTGATTGTGAAACCGGTATTTCAAGATGCCAGCGTCGGGATTGATCAAGAAAGCGTTGTTACCTCCCCTCGGCAACTGACCGAACGCACAGCCTATCTGCTGGAGCGTTTTGGCCCTCCAGTGCTGATTGAGGAATTCATTTTTGGCCGCGAATTCCATGTCAACATCATCGAGGAACGAACCTCGTCATCAGGTCGGAGGCCCCGGGTCTTACCAGTGACAGAAGTGGTTTTTTTGGGCGATGACAAAGCCCTCTGGCCGGTTTACACCTTCACCGCCAAATGGCATGAACACAGCGAGGAATTCGCCAAGTCCGACATTCGCACCGCCATCACTTTGCCACCCCAATTGCAGGCGCAACTCGAACCGATCGCCCACAAAGCTTACCACACCCTGCAGTGCCGCGATTATGCCCGGCTCGATGTACGCTTAGACACTAATGGGCAGTTTTATATTTTGGAAGTCAATCCGAACCCCTACCTCAACAGCATCACGTTGGTCGACGGATTAAAAGCGATCGGTCGGTCGCATGAGTGGTGGGTAGTGGAGATGGCGCTTGCGGCCCTCGAACGCGGCGGAATCGTCGTTCCGGAGGGTGTCGTGCGCGTTCCTCCCAGCGCGGCCCCGGTTTGAACAAAACGTGACATCGAACTGTTGCATTACGACCCAGTTCGCGGAAGATAACGGGAACCCGACACCCCCTGTGGAGGTTTCCTGTGATGTCTGGTCCGTATCCTGACCGCCGTGAACTGCTGGCTGCCACCGCGGCTGCAGGAGCCGTTTGGAGCTCCGCCGCCCGACAGCCAGCCACCGTTCGCAAGAAATACCCCTTTCGCAAGTCCATCAACCTCTGGGCCTTCCCCTACCCCGACAAGATGAACCTCGAGCAATGCCTGAAACTGGCCAAAGACGCTGGTTTCGATGGCATTGAACTCAACTATGACCTGGAAAATGATCTTTCGCCGAAAAACGGAGCGAAAGAATATGCCGCGATTCGCCGCCTGGCGGAGAAGATCGGCATCGCTATCAGCGGGGTCTGCTCGTTTCTGTTTTGGCCCTACCCACTGACCAGTAACGATGCTGCCAAGCGGGCACGCGGCCTGGAATTAGCCGAAAAAATCGCAAGCTGTGCGGCGGATTTAGGCACGGAAAACGTCTTGGTCGTACCGGGGGCTGTTCACATCCCCTGGCGGAACGATCATGACCCGGTGCCCAACGATGTTTGCGACCAACGGGCCAAGGACGCCGTCCGCAAACTCATCCCCTTGGCGGAGAAACTCAAAGTCTACCTGAATATCGAAAACATCTTCTTCAACGGCTATCTGATGACGCCTTTTGAGATGATCGACTTTGTCGATTCGTTCCAAAGCGACCGGGTGCGAGTGCACTTCGACACCGGCAACATCATGCAATATCAATTCCCCGAACATTGGATCGCCATGTTGGGCGGGCGAATCAAGAATGTACACCTCAAAGAATTCACTAAGAAGGGCACCGACGTTTCCCTCGAAGCCTTTCGCCCCTTGCTGGATGGCACCACGAACTGGCCAGCGGTCATGGAGGCCTTCGACCGCATCGGTTATCGCGGTTACCTCACTTTCGAATACTTCCATCCCTACCAACATTATCCGGAAGCTTTGATTTACCAAACCGCCGACTCCCTCGACCGCATGTTGGGAATCAAATAGCCTGTGGCCAAAACTCGGACGCCAAGAAGTCGTCTCCTTCAGTTGCGTCGTCTGGTCGATCTTGCCACGAGCTATTTTCAGGCAAAAACTCGGAGGCCAAGAAGTTGTCTCCTCTTGGCCCCCTTCCCTTCTCGGCACGGCACCAATCGTCACTGACTCAAGCCGTTGGGACGGTAGCCTTTTCGCGAAGGAGATTTTGCACTTCTTCCAAACGCCAGCCGATCCACAATACGTTCGGCAGCCGGATCGTTTCCCGCTCGGCCCCCGCAGTTCGAACAATCAAATCACCGGAGAAGAAACCCAACAGCCAGTGGCGGAATAGGTCGTCGCGTTGCTTCTCGAAGGTCATACCCATGGTGTCGAAGGTGCGGATCGACGCTCCGACATGTTCGCAGACGCGAATTTGCCCAGGTGTGACGACCAGATACGTTCGTTGGTCGAAGATGAACACCGACACAGCCCACAAAATGAACACCACGGTCGCAATGAACAGATAGCCAGCCATGTTGATATAGATGTGCAAATGGCCAATCGCCGTTAGTAACTGATCCCAACCGTTGGGAATGAGCGAAATAATCAAGGCGATCACCACCATCATCAGGAGCACCAAGAACGACCACAACCCACGCAACGGCACGTTCGTAATCACCACCGTCAGCAACAAAATCACGCAGAACACCGGCCCCATCCAGGCTTTCTGGGAAACCCGTGTGGGGAAAGTGCCGCGGGTCGAGCCGGGGTTTTTGGTGGCCTCGATTGCATCGAGTAACGATTTGGTTTCCGATCCTTTGCGGATTCCCAGCTCGTAGAAGGTACTTTTTTCCTCGTCGCGCAATTTGGAAACGGTCGTTCCACTAGGAACATGGGCCAGCCGGTGATCCTCAAAGTACGTCATCAAGGCCAAAATGAAGCCAATGACCCAGATCGGCCACCAGTAGAACAACATCGAGTGGCTGATGAGAGTGATTTCGCGCTTGGGGGGAGTGATGGCTGCGGGTACAGTCCCTGACGCACTGGCAGATGGCGAAGTGGACATCGTTGATACGCTCACTCGGGGTTATACAAAGACCAGCCGGCCCACGCGAGCCGCTCGCTGTGGGGTGATTCGACGCAACAGCACCGGTATTTCACGCGAATCGCGCTCAAACTAAACACCCCATCTGTTACTTTCAAGTTCCAATTCCCAGCCGCGACAAGTTCAGCAGAAAAACAAAATAGTATCGCTTCTTGCACGCGACACAACCGATGATTACACTAACTCCGATTGAAGGGAAATAGGCTTCCACCCTCCCTTCGTACGCCATCCCCCTTACGAGGGTCATTCTCATGGTCCGGATAGCACTCTTGGTAGCTTTCGGCTTTGCTGTGATCGGTCTGAGCCAAAACGCCACTATCTCCGCCCAGGATAAAAAGGCCGAAGTCAAGAAGTTCGAAGGCACCCTCACCTGCACGAAATGCGCCTTGGGTGAAACCAAAGCCTGCGGCCACGCCCTGATCGTCAAAGAAGGTGATAAGGACGTCAAATACTACCTGCAAGACAAAGGGGCCAAAGAGCCTTACCACAAAGAATGCTGCACCGCCGATGTCAAGGCCGTGATCACCGGCAAACCCGGCGAAAAAGACGGCAAAAAGATCATCGAAGAACCCAAGGTGGAAGTCAAGAAATAGCGTCCCCAGCACCTCGGTAACCCCAGTCGCTTGCCGGAACGCCACCTCGGAAAGGTGGCGTTCTGACTTTTATTTTTATTTCCCGTTGGTCATGTGTTGGTTGCTGCGGTTGGCGAAATAATAGCGGCCACGGTATGCTATTCTCGGCAGGAGGAGGACGCATGAAAATCATTCTCGCCAACCCACGGGGGTTCTGTGCCGGTGTCAATATGGCGATTGAGGCACTAGAAACCGCCTTGCGATATTACGGCAGCCCTTTGTACGTTTATCACGAAATTGTTCATAATCGGCCGATTGTGGAACGGTTTGAAAAACGCGGTGTCGTCTTTGTCAACGATATTTCGGAAGTTCCTCCCGGGCAGACCGTACTTTACAGCGCACATGGTGTTTCCCCAGTGATTCGGGAGCAATCGCGTGCCCGCAATCTCAACGCCATCGACGCGACCTGCCCGCTTGTCACCAAAGTGCACAAAGAGGCGATTAAGTTTGCCAGTGAAGGTTACACCATCATCCTCATTGGTCATGAAGGTCATGATGAGGTGATTGGCACCATGGGAGAAGCTCCCAACAACATCATCTTGGTGGAAGATGTCGCTGATGTTGAAGCTCTCACCTTCCCACCGGACACCAAACTCGCCTTTCTGACGCAAACGACCCTGAGCGTGGATGAAGCCAAAACCGTCATCGACG
Source organism: Gemmata sp. (assembly GCA_025055115.1). Lineage (GTDB taxonomy): Bacteria > Planctomycetota > Planctomycetia > Gemmatales > Gemmataceae > Gemmata. The sequence continues at coordinate 34,001 of JANWYJ010000047.1, read as the reverse complement.
CGTTGAAACGCAAGTTCCCACACATCGTCGGTCCTAATAAAGATGACATCTGCTATGCGACCCAAAACCGCCAAGATGCCGTGAAAAAACTCGTCGTCGAAGCTAATGTGGTCCTCGTTTTGGGAAGCCAGAATAGTTCCAACAGCCAGCGGCTGGCGGAAATCGCCCGCAGCAGCGGCCGCCCGGCGTATTTGATTGACCGTGTCAGTGAGCTGAAGGATGAGTGGTTTCAGCCCAACGATACGGTCCTCGTCACCGCCGGGGCCAGTGCCCCCGAAGAGAACGTGCAGGACTGCATCCACTACCTCGCGCAACGCTTCGGAGCCACAGTCGAGACTCGAACCATCCGCGAAGAAGACGTGAGCTTTCCGCTCCCGCGGGAGTTACGCGTGTTGCAGTAATCCGGCCGAGCCTTGTCCTCGTTGTGAGGTGTGGGCGATGTTCCCTCCGACACTCAACATCCATCCTCCCCTGCCCCGCCGTCGGGATTGGCGCATCGGTTGTGTCGGCGCCGGCTTCATCATGCGCGATTGTCACCTGGTGGCTTATCGCACAGCTGGTTTCAACCCGGTGGCGATCGCATCCCGGAATCCTCTGACCGCTCACAATGTCGCGCTGCGCCACGGTATCCCCCAAACATACGATACGATCACGGCTCTGCTAGCCGATCCAGACATTGAAGTTCTCGACATCGCCGTTCCGCCGACGGCCCAGCCCGACATCATTCGCCGCGCCGTCGAATTGGGCAAAGGCCACCTTCGCGGTATCCTGGCACAAAAACCCCTTGCCCTTTCCCTCGACGAAGCGCGAAGCCTGGTGAAACTGTGTAGCGATGCAGGAATCATGCTGGCTGTCAACCAGAACATGCGCTGCGATCAATCCGTGCGTGCCGCCAAAGACCTGCTCACACGCGGCTGGATCGGTGAACCGGTTCTGGCAACGATCGACATGCGCGCTGTGCCCCATTGGATGCCCTGGGCGCAAGAGTTGCCCTCCCTAACAACCTTTGTGATGTCCATTCATCACCTCGATTGCTTCCGGTATTGGTTGGGCAATCCGGAGCGTGTGCTGGCATCCACCCGGCCCGATCCACGGACGAAGTTTCCGCATCGTGATGGCATCAATTTGTACATTCTCGAGTATGCCAACGGTGCCCGTGCCGCCGCTTGGGACGACGTTTGGACTGGTCCATGCAAAGAGGGCGTGGCCGGTGATACTGCCATTCGTTGGCGTATCGAAGGCACCGATGGCCTCATGCAAGGCACAATCGGCTGGCCGAAGTATCCCGCTCGGGAACCCAGTACTCTCGAATTCAGCACACGTCAGCAGCCCCACTGCTGGATTCGCCCCCACTGGGAGGAAGTTTGGTTCCCCGATGCTTTCGTCGGGACGATGGCGCAATTGCTGGTGGCTATCGAGAACGATCGCGAACCCGAAATCAGTGGCCGCGACAATCTGGCCACCATCGCTCTCTGCGAAGCCGTGTTCACAGCCGCAACAGAACACCGCGTCGTAGCTCTGACCGACGTGATGGGGACTGTATGATTCCCGATCGTCGCATCTCACAGGCAATCGTACTGGCCGATGCGCGCACAGTGCGTGTGGCCGCTTGCAGTCACGAATTCGATGTTCCGGAAGCAGAACGGATTGCTGTCCTTTTTGGTAGCCGCCCGCCTGGCGTGCAATGCCCGCTGGCGCACTTTGCCTGTCCGTTTGGGCGCAACCACGTCGCGGTGGTGCGCGTCGAAGACCGCCCCAACGACTTACTCGGCTTTCGCTTTCTCGTCCTGACTCGGGACTTGTATCGGTACTTGGGTGATCCTTTCGCGATCTCCGATCGTTACCCGGTCAATTGGAATGTCAGCGGTTGGCTTCCAGACCTCGAATGGCCGATGGAACTTCTTCCCGAGCGCACGCTGGAAAAACTCGACGCCATCCTCAAGCACGGCGACGGAGCCTTACTCTTAGGCTCCACCCAGGCCTTGGTCGATGGTAATCGGGTGCTGCTACAACGCCAGGCACCGGATGAACAGTTTCTCCGCGACTTGTGGCAGCTTTTGCCCGATCGCACGCGCTGCGACTTATGGCCGGCGAGTTTCGCGTTCTGCGATGCACTCGGCTTCCATGCCGCGGTTGGGCCAAACCTGCCCACACGACGACACGGAGTGCCAGTGTTGGTCGAAGATGCCCTTCGCGATTACCCCCAAAGTAGCTACGAACTGAATCTGCAAATTGCTATCGAATCGGGAGATCGCGTGGCACTTAAAAAATTGTTGGCCCGCCGAACTACAGACGAAACGATCCGTCTGGGGTTATACATGCTGGCTTTTGCTGTGATCGTCGCTGTGGTATCACGATGGCTCCTGTGAATGATGCCATGGCTTACGGATGAAGGTAACAACTGGATGGCCAACGACGAACGAGTGTTAGTCATCCCCACCGAGCGATTTCATGCCGCGGGGTATTTTGTGGGCTTCCGGCCCCTTTCGGAAGTCAACGTATCAGTCTTGCTGGACCCTGTCGGCTTCCAATTTCGCCCCCGTAGCGAAGTGGAAACCGACCCCGCGTTCAAGCAATTGATCCCCTATATCATCCTCCAGTGGGGCGATGAAGTCTTCCACTATCGCCGCGGTTCTACGGCTACAGAGAAACGATTACAATCACTCCGCTCCATTGGCTTGGGCGGTCACATCAGCACCGACGATGCCATCGCTCCAGCCGATGCCTATCGGGCAGGCATGCTCCGCGAGCTGGCGGAGGAAGTGGAAATCCCTTGCCACTACACGGAACGCTGCCTTGGTTTCATCAACGACGACCGGACCTTGGTTGGCCGTGTGCATTTGGGCGTGGTTCATCTCTGCCAACTGGCTGCACCGACAGTCTTGCCACGCGAAGAAGTCATCGCCGAGGCAGGATTTGCAAGCCTCTTATCACTGTGGAACCACCGAGACGAATTTGAAACATGGTCGCAGTTCGCACTCGACTATCTCCGGCAGTCTAGTACTGCCGCCTGACGACGTGGAATGCCTTAGCCACCAACCAGAAGTTTCCTTCCATCCCAGAGAATCAATTCCCAACCCTGGGGTCGGTGTTCGATCGTTTTCGGTTTGTACTCGATGGCCAACTGTGCCGCTCGTGGCACGCGAGTATCCGGCCAGGGCGTACCGACCGGCCCCGGTGGCGCGACCTCTGTGAGAAACTGCGGCACGCGATCGGGGATGGCTACACGCGGTAATACGATGCCGTGGCGATCGACCAGTCGCAATCCATCATCGGTGCCAACGGCCAATACCGGCGTGCGAAATCGCAGGGAAACGCTGAGCTGCCGGGGTGGCTCAACACTCACACCTTCAACGCTCTCCACCCACGGATGCAGCGCGAAAATCGTGCGAAGTTTGGCATCCAATTCTGGATCAAAGAGCGAAATCGTCGCCGACGCATCGGAGAGATAACGGACTTCAGCCAGAAACGTTTCGCGTGTCATTCCCGGTGGTACTTGACACACAATGTCGCCAAAGGAAATGTTGTAGCGTTGCCGCTGTGCCAGTTGATGCTGCGCCTGTTGGTTCAACCACCACACGCCATACAGGATCAACGCAACCACGCACAACGTGCCTGCGATGGTCAGGAATGATGGCCACAGACGCCACCTGGCCGTTGCCGCCGATGCAGCAGCACGTTTCTGTTTCACCAAACATGCAGCTCCTGTTCCAGTAAAACACCGGTGCGTTGCTTAACTTTGTCGCGAACCAGTGCAATCAGTTGAAGAATGTCGCGGGCCGTGCTGCCAGGGTGAGCAATCACGTAATTGGAATTGCGTTCACTCAATTCGGCCGCCCCGACCTTGGCTTTGGTCATAGCCGCGCGGTCAATGAGCGAGGCAGCGGTTTGCCCCGGCGGGTTGCGGAACAGCCGCACTCCCGCCTGGAAACTCAGCGGCTCGGTCGCCTTGCGGAGAATCCATGCTTTGCGCATTCGTTTGACAATCGCCGCCGGAAGATCGTTTTCCAATTCAAACTCCACTGACAAGATCACCGGTTCGTCGATATCGCTGGCGTGTTCGCGAAAGGTCAGTTCATCGCGACTACGCACCTGCACCGTACCTGCTTCTGTCAACACCGTGACATTACGAACAGTTTGACTGATTTCCGCAGTCCGATCGCCGACATTGCAGCGGACACTCCCACCGACAGTGCCCCGAATACCAATGAGCGTTTCCAAGCCACCAAGGCCAGCACGCACACAAAAGGCAATCAGATCGAAAAGCTGGCCCCCGCCGCCAGCAACCACGCGGCGACCAGAACGTTTGAGGAAAGTGAAAGGCTCGGCTGTGAGCCGAATGACCACCCCAGGCAGCGGATCATCCCGCACAAGAAGGTTGAATCCGCCACCCAACATTCGCACTTGCAGCTTGTCCTGGCGACACGCCGCCAACACAGCATTCAATTCTTCCAACGTGCGCGGCTGAACCAGATACTGCGCCGGTCCACCAATTTTCAAGTGAGTGTATGGCGCCAGCGGTTGATTGCGTTGAGTGATTGCCGGAAACTGCTCGGCCAAGGACATGACCGCACCTCCTTGCCAACAGTGTATCGCTCAGAACCGTCAACGAGTATCACCCACCTTTCTGAAGCCCAACGGCCGATGCTTAGATCAGCCCAGCCGTGCCTTGTGTGCCGAGGCTCGCTGGGCATCAATATCTGTACTAATGAATATGAGCGATTTTTCGCGAAAGGCAAACAAAAAGAACGATTTTGTCGCCGTTTTTTTTCGTGCCACTAACTTCACCCGAACAATCCTCGCCAACAACTGACCTTCGCTTCGGTCGGGCTTCGTCGGCGCGGGCGGCACGGGTGTGCCCGAACAATCCCAGGCCCACAACTGACCTCCGTTACTGGCCCATGGCGGAGGTGCACGGCTTATGGGTGGCTACACGACGACCGCGATTGGTCAAAACATGAGCAGAAGGCCACTGCCCTTCCCCTTCAATCCCGCGGATTTGGGCACCGGATTGTCATGGCACATCATTTGCCTTCAAGCCCACAGTTCGACCACATGACCACGGTTAAACCACATGGGGTCGCGATCAACCGATAACGATAGAATGATTGTGAGGCAATCTGCCGATGTTTGCGAATCCCCGCTTTGCGCCGAGAAAATCACCGGTGGCATTCACACTGATTGAACTTTTGGTTGTAATCGCGATCATCGCGATTCTGATTGGTCTGCTCCTTCCGGCGGTGCAAAAAGTTCGGGAAGCTGCAGCCCGTATGACTTGCCAGAACAATCTTAAGCAGATCGGCCTGGCCCTTCATAACTACCACGGTGCCGTCGGATATTTCCCACCGGGTTTCACTACGGTGAGCCATCCTGGCAATGTCAATTGGCGTACTCTCACAACCACCGTACCAGGCTATTACGAGCCAGGTTGGAGCTTTTTTGTCTACATCCTGCCATATGTTGAACAGGACAATCTCTATCGGCAATTAGACCTCAATCTGCCCATTATGCACACGAATAATGCCCTCGCCCGTACCGAAGCCGCCTTGGTGCGAATATATGTCTGCCCGAGCGATACCAGCCCGAAATTGATCGACGTGTGGGATTTTGGTGAATCGAGCACCAACGTAACACTCTCTGGCACAGGTACTCTCATCACGCGTGCGCCCGTTTCTTCCTACACGGGAGTGCTTGGTACGAACGACCACGAGGAGAACGGAACCTTCAATGGCATGGTCTTCCGCAATGGCCGCATCCGCTTTGAAGACATTGCCGATGGAACGTCCAACACTCTGTACATTGGCGAGCGCATGAGTCGCATGGCCGAAGCGACGTGGTTGGGCACGATCACCGGCAGCGAGGTGGTTCATGCGGACGGTTGGTGGCAACGGATGGGCTATCCTCACCGTTCGTACAACTACCGTCCGGCCAATTTACACGTCACGTGCCACATCCGCAGTAGCAAACCGAACGTCCTGACGAATAGCCCCAGTGGGTTCATGTCGCCGCACACCAATGGCTGCAATTTCTTGAACGTTGATGGTTCTGTACGCTTGATCACTGATAGCGTGGACCTCAACACATTCCGGGCCTTGGCCACCCGCGCGGGGGGAGAAGTGATCGACGGCAGCGCTTTTTAGGCTCTTCCTTACGCTAGTATCCCCCCCCGGCCCGCGCAGCCGCCGTTGTGGACATTCTTCAATAGACGCGCAGCCACGGTTCGGTTACGGCAGTGCACCATCCTCAGCGCGCAGCCGCCGTTGTGGACATTCTTCGAAAGATGAAACTACTCTGCTCTCCGTCGTTGTGCCGACGCGCTGGCCAAGCCCGTCGGCACAATGCTCTTTACGCGAAAGTAAGAGAATCATCTCTTGGCCACGTCCGTTGTGTACGCCGTTAGGCCAGTCTGTTGGCATTTTCTTGGAAGGCATTTTGGGCTACAGACCACGCAACACTCAAGACGTTGCGTTCTGTGAGCGTCTGTTTGGCGACCAAAAGCTAAAGAATGAGGTTACGCCGGGCGGCGATATCCCTAGGGAATCCGACTGAGCCGATTCTCGGCGTGAAATGTGCTCGACGTGAAATGACATCCTTCTGTGAAACGCTGAGTGGGCAGTCGCGGGGTTGAACCGCGGACCTAGCGATTTTCAGTCGCTCGCTCTACCAACTGAGCTAACTGCCCGATCACCACAACTTACTGATTTATAAAGCACCGCGAGAGAAGCGTCAACCACATCGCGGACGACTTCCTCAATGAATTACTACCAGAAAGCTCTCTGCGTGGACATTCGTCCCGAGGGCCAGCGGAGAGCAGATGCGGCAGTTTATTACTCCAAAAATTCATTAAGAATATGACAATTTCGCGGTTGAAAGCGTTTTTTCAATTGAGGTATCATAGAGTTTAACGGATTCACGAAATGGATAGCAGAGCGGGTTCGATGACCGATCCCCCCCTCGACAATTCTTGCCTCATCCGTTACATCCAACGTTGGCAAGCCGGGGACCGGACCGCCGCGGATGAACTCCTTCGCGCCACCGGCCAGCGATTGGAAAAACTGGCGCGCCGGATGTATCGGACATTCCCGAACATTCATAATGAAGCCGACAGCGGGGATGTATTTCAAAACAGCATCATTCGCTTGTTAACGAGTCTGAAGAAACTCCAACCGGCCTCAACTCGGGACTTCTTTAATCTGGCCGCAGTCCACATTCGCCGCGAATTACTTGATTTGGCCCGGCGTTGTCGCCATAAAACCACGCTCCGTTTCGGACATCCGGATGACAGCGATAGCCCCCGGCCCCATCCGGTTGTCCCCATGGCCATCGTGCCTTCCGACGACTTTGAGTTGTGGGTGCGGTTTCACCAAGCAGTAGATCGGTTGCCTGTCAGTGAACGCGAAGTGGTAGGCCTGATCTTTTATCACGGGTGGAACCAAGCCCGTATCGCGGAGCTTTTCGGGGTGGACGAACGAACGATTCGTCGGCGTTGGACGCGAGCCTGCCAACGGCTGCGCCACATGGTGGGGGATGAATTACCCGACACTCTCCGTGGTTGAGGCTTGCAAAACGCGGAGGTCTCCCTGCCGGCGTGTCAACCCGATTCGATCGAGGTATTCACAAAGCGGAACGGCGAATTTGCGGGTCGTTTGTAGCAGGTCGCGTATTTCGGCGACAGTCAATCCGGGGCTATGTTCGAGCCGCTCGCGAAGCAGCCGACGCATCTCTTCTTCGGCCTCTGCAGCCAAATAGATGTCCGAGGTTATTTTCACGAGCAACCCCTCCGCGCAAGCCACCTCGTAGATGTCGTGGAGGGCAGCTGCATGACCACCGGCTTGAGGGGCAAATTCCTTCGGCTCAGGCGGGGTGAACCGAGCGGTCCGGTGTGCTTCGACGATCTTATCTTTCAATTTTCTTTGGTTGGCACTGAGTTTGGGTTTGAAGTCCGCCCGAGCCATCCGCCGCGAATCCCCCACCAACTGGCGGTTGGCAATCAGTCGATCGATGACAGCTTGAAGCACTTCCGAGTCACCCACGAAATCCAAACGTGCCAGCACCTGTTGGCGATCGTGGGAGGTCAACAGTGGCTGCTCGGTATGCAATCGTGCCAGGGTTTGCATCACGAGCTGTTCCAACTCGCTAACCCGATCCGCATGAACAAGCACGCCGCGATGGGAGCTGAGCGACAATTGCACCAACTGGCCTGTGTTGAGAAGCTCTTGCGGGGTGTTGAGAATCTCGTTGGGCGGCACGCCGGCTTCTCGAACCAGATCGCTGGGCGTGAAACCACGATAGCCGGCAAACCACGCCACCGCCAAAGCCCGTTGGCCGGCCGACGATGCACCCAAGCGCTCGATTTGCTCGATAGCTTCCAGATGACGGCGGCGAATTTTCCGCGCGGTGGGTTGGAGAACGCGGCCACCGCCCAACGTATGTTCCGCCGAACTGTCGCGCAGTACAAAAGGCTGCCCCCAAACGGCGGTCACTGGCTCCGTCACAAACAACTGCCCCAAGCCACGCTCCCCCGGATTGAGGGAATTGCCATCCAAGAGCGACAGTGTGGCCATCACTTCAGCCGTTCCCAGGTGCAATCGGACGGGCAAGCGGTGTTTCAACGGATGGCGCGCTTGAGACGCAGCCTGAAGTTGAACGGTCAACACCCGTGCTGGGCACAAATACCCCGGAGTGGCCAATTCTTGACCACGACGGACCCGTTCCAGGGGCACACCGGCCAAGTTGATCGCTGCCCGCTGCCCGCGATGCACCGCCTCAACCGGTTGACCGTGGTTGTTCAAATTTCGGACACGCACGACTTCCATCTGGCCTTGGCCCACATGCCACGCCAATTCATCACCGACACGAACACAACCGCTGACGACAGAACCGGTTACGACAGTACCGTGCCCCTGGACGACAAACGCCCGGTCAATCGCTAGGCGAAACCATTCCGTCGCCGGGTGCTGCTCGATGCGCTGGCAGAGCGCGGCTAAAGCCGCTTTCAGTTCCGCCAATCCCAACCCGCTGTGAGCCGACGTGGGAATGATGGGGGCCTTTTCCAAAAACGTTCCCTGGACGAGGTCGCGAATTTCCAACGCCACCACTTCGCGAGTGGTTTCGTCCACTAAATCGGCTTTGGTGAGAGCAATGATTCCATGCTGAATATTGAGAAGTTGAAGAATTTCGAGGTGTTCGCGAGTCTGCGGCATGATGCCGTCGTCCGCCGCCACCACCAACAAGGCACAATCAATTCCGGTGGCCCCCGCGAGCATATTCTTGATGAACCGCTCATGCCCCGGCACATCCACAATACCAAGCCGGACACCATCGAGTTCCAGGTGAGCAAAACCGATGTCGATGGTGATGCCGCGGGCTTTCTCCTCCGGGAGCCGGTCACAATCCACTCCGGTTAGTGCTTTGACCAGAGACGTTTTCCCGTGGTCGATGTGCCCGGCCGTGCCCAGGATCAGGTCGCGTGGCATGATCCGTAGTCCCTTTTCCACTGGCTGCCCCCCATTGTAGCGGGCCGACACAGTTGCTGTAGCCACAACCCCATGGTTTCGGGTAGGTTATCACCAAACGCCGGCAACTTGATGAGATCCAAGCAATGATCGGAACTCAACTCAATCCGCGGCAGTTTCTGGCTCGTGTGGCCGAGGAACTGGCGCGTGTCGATCCCCAGGAAATTCAGCAACTGGCCGATTTGATTTACGAACGCTACCTTCAAGGCCGGTTTGTATTTCTCATTGGCAACGGCGGCAGCGGTTCCAACGCATCCCACTTCTGCGAAGACATGGGGAAAGGAACACTGGCCCGTTCGTTTTACGACGATCCTTCGAAAAAACGCCTCAAGGTGCTCAGCCTCACCGACAATACACCCTACATCTTGGCTTGGGGTAACGACGAGGGCTTTGACCGGGTTTTTGTGGAGCAATTGAAGAATCTCGCCTCGCCCGGCGACCTGTTGGTAGCCATCAGTGGCAGTGGCAATAGTCCCAACATTCTGCGTGCGGTCGAATGGGCCAATGCCAACGGCCTAACGACGTTCGGCTGCACCGGCTTCAAGGGCGGCCAGCTCAAAACCCTCGCTCACTATGGACTCCACGTTCCTCTGGACGATATGGGCATGGTCGAGTCGATCCACCTGACGGCCTTTCATTGGGTGGTCGACGATCTGTACCGGCGTATCTCCCTGGACGGTGCACCCCCGCTCCGCTGAGGTCACTCACCAACGCTTTTCCATCATTGAGACGATCTGCACAGCGATTTGATTGTGAATACGGGTTGATGCCGAGGCGTTCGTTTCCCCCAATTCGGGGAGAATTCGTCCGGTGGCCACGATCCGCATGGGCACCGGAGCCTCCAGTTCGGGCAGTTCGGGAGGTCGCTCAATTGTCGGATCGAAGGGAATGGGTGGGCCATCGATCGTGGGGTTGAGGATGGTGCGGCCGGGTACAGGACGTTTGCGGGGATTGGAGAGAATCGTGCCATCGCGTAAATCGCGCCAAACGACATCCACGGCCACCACCAACTCGGCCTCCCGGGTCAGATTCAATTGGTTGCGATTGAGTAAGTTGTGTTGGATGGAAACGATATTGCCCAGGAGTTCTGTATCGGCCGTCGTGTAATCCGAACTGACGCGGAAACTGGTGGTCTTGCCGATTTCCCGAATCACCGCTTGTGTGACATCGACTTCGAACCCCCGATAGGGGGTTGTTTGAAAAGCGCGATTGTTGAACAGGGGGACATAGACGGTCTTGATGTTGGCGTCGTAAAGGGCATCGGCTCCGACCTGATACCCCAGAAGATTAAACCCGCCGCGACAGCCACAGAGGGCCGCCAAGGGGGCGAAGATGGCCCCGTACAGAACCCATCGACGATGCGGGGATATTGAGTTCATAGAGCACAACTACTGGTTTAGTAAGAACTTCCGTTGGCTAACCGTATCACACAAAAGGCTTTAAGGACGCAGATCGTAGGCCCCCCTCATGGGTGGCATGGCACCGCCGGCAGGAACGACATTCGGATCCGCTCGGGGGCGGTTCTTCTCTTCGATGGGTTGGCTGCGGCCGAGAAGTTCCTGCATTTTGTCTTTGGCGATGGCGAACGGATCGATCCCGGGGTCGGGGCGGCCTTCTTGCATCCGTTGGAGGAGGTAGGCTTGCCGTTGCTGGGCCATGTCGGCGTAGGGTGTACCGGCATAGCGTCGTTTCACCAGTTCGTAGTAGAAGACGGCCGAACCGCCATGCCCGGTGCGGCGGTAGTATTCCGCCATCGCAAAATCCTTTTCCGCTTGTTGTGCGCGGATGGCGAATTTGGCTCGTGTTAGCTTGGCGGCCATCTCGTCATTTTGGGTTAGCTCGGGTACGCTGGCTTCCGCCATGTGAACTAACTGCAGTGCTTCAGCGCATTTGCGGCCATCGTAGACGGCCCCCCCAGTGGCGTTGTTTTTGGCCTGAATCGCCAGTGCAATCGCTTGCGGCCGCAGGGGGCTATCGGGGTGTAACTCGACCAATTGGCTGAAGTAGTGATCGGCCTCGCTGAAGTTGCCGCGAACAAAGTTGACATGACCACACCAGAACAAGGCTTTGTCGGCCGTAGGGCCCAGCGGATCGTGCATGTGGATGCGTTCCAGCGTTTCCAGAGTGCGACCTTCTTGATCGATCCACGGTTTTTTGCGATTGCCGATCTCTGGCCAGCTGGGTTTCCAATGCAAAATGCCGTTTTCGCCGATGCGCTGTTGCAATTCTGCCCGGTAATCGTCGAGCCAATAGTCGCAAATGGCGTACATCCGGGCGCAGCAATCCCGGCGATAGGCTCCGGTGGGAAAATCGAGAAGCAATTTATGGTAGGTGTCCGCGGCTTCGGGGTAGTGCCCACGGGCATAGCGGCACTCCGCTTGCATGAAGCGGGCGCGTTCGGCCAGGGCCGCAGGATTACCTTTGTTGTCCGCCAGTGTACGGAAGATCTCTTGGGCTTTTTCGTAGTTTCCCGCTTTGAAAAGCTCTTCGGCTTGTTGCAATTTTGCTTCGGCTTCGGGATCGTCGTAATTGGAGCCAATCAATTTGGCGACTGAAGTGTTCGCACGTTCGCGGAAGGTGCGAAAGCTCTGACAACTCGGGGCGACGACCAGCAGTGCCACCGTCGCGATCAATGCTCCAGCGCGACCTCGTCGGAACTTCCTGTCGGTCGGATGCGCCATCCTTGCGTACTCCCCCTGGCCATTAACGCCCGTCAACGTAGCTCAACGTCCGCGGACGCCGCCCCAACACATGGCTCACGGTGTATCCTAAAAGTGACCGAACTTCGCTATTCACAATCGGAACAGTTTGTTCCTCGGACCCATCTTGAGCCAATCGCCACAGCGTCGTCAGGGCTTCCCGCGACAGCCGGCGGCGATCCGGGGCTGTGGCGAGGCACGCTGGGCAGATCGTTCCTCCGGCTGCGGCACTATAGTGGAGTGGCTCCGCCACCGCCGCTAAGTCTGTGCCACACGCGGCACACGCATCGAGTCGTGGGCTATAACCCAGCTCGCGGAGCCAAACAAGTTCAAATACCGAAATCGCGGGGAGAACATTCCGCCCGCTGAGGCGTCGTAAGGTTGCCATCGCGTGGTCGAAGAGGATCGGGTGTGGGTCGTAATCCTGTGTGCCATCAGCCAGCAATTCGGCGATGTAGTAGCCGGCATGGAGTGCGTGGAGGTCGGTGCGTAGGGCGGCGAATTGCTCCTCCAAGCGGGCTTCGGTAATTAAGTCCAGGCTGCCATGAGATTTACGCCAAATCATCACACGGCAGACGCTCAACAGATCGAAGGCCATCTCGAAGTTCGAGCGGATTCGTCGCCCCCCTTTCGCCAAAGCCCGGACCTTCCCGAACTCGCGGGTAAAAAGGGTCAAAATCCGACTCGTTTCGCTCCAATCGGTGCCGCGTACGACCAAAGCCACAGCGGGTTCCGCCGGCATAGCCCCTTCTCCATGAGGTAAATGGGCACCCCATTGCCAGTTTACATCGGCAAGCCGCCAGGATGGCAAAAACCACCCGGAAGCGGTGATGGAAAGCGGTATTGATGCTGAAAAGACGAACTTCCCATGCGCTGAGAAGGAATGGTCATCAGATCGGCGTGCCGTTGAAGCACCTGTCCCTTGAAGCACCTGTGGCCGCTACAGCTACCCAAGCAGCTCGCCCAAGCACCTCGGGCAATCGCAACCCAAGCAGCTCGGGCAATCGCAACCCAAGTCGCTCGCTGAGAGCGAATGGTCACAGATCAGCGCGCCATTTACGACGATAGAGCACATGCTTACCATGAACAATGCGATTGGAAGAATGAGAATTCTGCCAGTGAGGGCTTCCTGGCGAGAAGGCCGGAGTTCCGGGTATCGCCTCAACCATCGTCGCCCAAAGGTGTGGTTTCATGAATCCGTGGCTTCGCGTTGGGCCATTGGTGCTGGTGTTGCTGGCCGTTGGGGGCGTTTCGTCGTCCGCGCAGCAGCCATTTGAAAAAGCGAGGGACTGGAAGCCCCTATTTCGCGGTATTGATCTTGTTGATCTGCAAGCCGAACAACCACGGCTTATGCGTGGGCACGCCGTGCGCATCGACTTGACCACAAAGGGTTTGCGTTTTTTTGCCACACCCAGCAACGGCGAGCGTCCGGATCACACCGATGGCCTGAAGACCAGCACATTCCTGACACGCTACAAGTGTCAACTGGCGATCAATGCCTCGCCATTCAGTCCGATTCACAAAGAAGAAGGCCAACCCCAGAAGATTGAAGGTTTGACCATCTCCGAAGGAAAAGTTGTCTCACCGGAACGGTTGGCTTACCCGGCTTTGCTCATCACGAAGGATAACCGCGTGGCGATCCGTCGTCCACCCTTTCAATTGGAGGATATCCACACGGCGGTCAGCGGATTTGGGATAGTCTTGGAGAAAGGCCAGGTGATCAAAGGGGGAAAAGATGTTCACCCGCGCACCGCGGCGGGCATTTCCCAAGATGGGAAGACGCTCTACTTTCTTGTGATCGATGGGCGGCAACCCAAGTACAGCGAAGGAGCAACGACCAGCGAAGTCGGTGAATGGCTGGCCGCTCTAGGGGCTTTCGACGGGATCAACCTCGATGGCGGCGGCACGACGACGCTCGTGATTGAGAAAGCCGGCGGCTTTCACGTCGTCAATCGCCCCATTCACGGGGGTCAACCGGGCACCGAACGGGTCGCTGCCAGTCACCTGGGTGTGTTCGCACCCCCTCTCGAGAAATAAACATATGCTAATAATAGGCTTAGGATTATTTTTGCGATCCGGACCCCATCCACCTGATGCCATGCCACGACACCCCAGTGTCAGCTGCGCCGCGGAGGTGTGACGCTGCCCCGAAGTTCTGAGCGCGACTGTGATCTGGCCGCGGGGAATACGGTTGAAAGCGGGTGAAGTAGTCCGAGAATTGGTGGAGTGGCCGGTGTCTGGTACTGTGCAACCGAACATTGCCGATCTGCGGAAGGAATATTCGTTGGCCGGGTTGTCGGAAGCCGACGCCGGGGACGATCCGTTTGCCTTATTCCACCGTTGGTTCAGCCAAGCGGTGGCTGCGGAATTGACCGATCCCAACGCGATGATCCTGGCCACCTGTACGCCACAGGGCCGGCCATCGGCCCGAGCTGTGCTGCTCAAAGCCCTCGACGAACGGGGGTTCACCTTCTTCACCAACTACGAGAGCCGCAAAGGCCACGAAATGGCCGCCAATCCTCATGTGGCGCTCGTGTTTCTCTGGCATCAACTGGAACGGCAAGTTCGTGTGGAGGGGGTGGTCGAAAAAGTGTCGGCCTCGGAATCGGACGAATATTACGCCAAGCGTCCGTTGGGCAGCCGCTTGGGGGCGTGGGCTTCTCCTCAAAGTGCCGTGATTCCCAACCGCGAATTCCTGGAGAAAGCCCACGCGGAGTTACTCGCCCGATACCCCGACGGTAACCCGCCGCGCCCTCCCCACTGGGGTGGTTACCGGGTCATCCCCGAAGTGATCGAGTTTTGGCAAGGCCGCCCCAGCCGGCTCCACGATCGCATCCGCTTCACCCGCACTCCTACCGGTTGGAAGCGCGAACGGTTGGCCCCCTGAGTGCATTGACAATATTCCCAAACCATCTAGCCCACGAGTGAATAGACAACTTCCCTAAACCATCTAGATGGATGCCGTCTCCAGAGTGCCCAGTGAGGAATCGACTGATGAAAACTCTATCCGTTGCCACAGTGTTAGCCTTGGTCGGCCTGACCATCAGTTGCCACGCGGAGGACAAGCCTGTGAAATCACCTTTGGAACATAAACTCACCGACATCGACGGGAAAGAATTCGATTTAGCCAAACTCAAAGGCAAGGTCGTGCTCATTGTCAACGTGGCCAGCGAGTGCGGCTACACTCCCCAATACAAGGGATTGCAAGAACTATACGAGAAGTATGAAAAAGATGGGCTGGTTGTCATCGGTATTCCCTCGAACGAATTCGGCCGTCAAGAACCCGGCAGCGATAAAGAGATCAAAGAATTCTGCACGACCAAATACAAAGTCACCTTCCCCATGATGTCGAAGTCCATCATCAAAGGGGATCAGCAAATCCCACTCTACAAATCGCTGTTGGACGCGACCCGCAACGACAAGGGTGAAATCCAACAAGTGGGGTGGAACTTCGAGAAATTCCTCATCGGCCGCGATGGCAAAGTCGCTGGTCGTTTCAAATCGGGTGTTGAACCCACAAGCGATGTTCTCGTCAAAGCCATTAAGGCGGAACTCGATAAAGCTGCCAAATAGCGGAAGTGGATTGCAAGGGGTCCGGCTCGTGCCACCGACGAGCCGGACTTTTTTGCTCACCCAGCCTTATGAAGCCGATTATCTGGAAAATCCGGGATCGCACTCTGACGATTCACCATCGTCCGTTGGTGATGGGAATTGTCAACGTCACACCTGATAGCTTCTCGGACGGAGGCCGGTGGTTTGATCACCGCACGGCGGTGGCCCATGCCCTGCAACTGGTCGAACAGGGCGCGGACATCCTCGACATTGGCGGTGAATCGACGCGCCCGGGAGCGACGCCCGTTCCCCTCGAAGAAGAGCTACGTCGCGTCGTCCCTGTTGTTCAAGCGATCACACAACGCACGTCGATCCCCCTGTCGATAGATACGATGAAGGCTGAGGTGGCACGACAGTGCCTGGCCGCCGGAGCATCCATCATCAATGACGTGTCAGGCTTTCGCGATCCCATGATGGTGGCCGTGGCTCAGAGCTTTCAGGCCGGATGCATCGTCATGCATATGCCCGGCGATCCGCAAACCATGATGCAGTACGCTCATTACACCGATGTCGTCGAGGAAGTCGCCAATTACCTGGAAGACCGATTGCAAATGCTGCAACAAGCGGGTATCGCTGGAGAAGCGATCTGCGTCGATCCGGGTATCGGCTTTGGCAAGAATCTTGACCACAGCCTGACCCTCTTGGCCCACCTGGAACGCATTGCCCAGCTCAAACGCCCGGTGTGCTTGGGCGTTTCACGCAAAGGTTTTTTGGGTCAGATATGCCAGCGGCCACGGGATGAGCGTGACCCGGCTTCGCTCGCCGTCGCTTGCATCGCAGCTGCACGGAGAACAGCGCACATCCTGCGCGTTCACGAGGTCTGCGGAACACGCGACGCCGCACGGCTCCTCGAAGCGATTGACCAACACCGAAGGACAAGCCCTGATGGCGACCGCAGCAACTGACTTGGCGACAGATTTCAACACTCTGTGCGAAGCACTTGCACGCCAGGCCCGCACCGCCGCGCGCCACCTGGCACAGGCTTCCGCGATCCAGAAAAATCGCTGGCTATTGGCGTGTGCGGAGATACTGCAACAGCGTCAACAAGATATCTTAGCAGCCAATGAAAAAGACGTTCGCGCTGCTGCGGCCCAAGGATTGACGGCTGCCACGATCGACCGCCTGACGTTAAACCCACAACGTCTCGCCGCGCTAGCGGATTCCTTGCGGCAAATCGCCGCTCTTCCCGACCCCGTGGGTGAAATCCGCGAAGTGACCCAACGCCCCAATGGTCTGTCTGTCTTCAAAGTGGGCGTGCCACTGGGCGTGATTTTCTTCATCTACGAATCGCGACCTAACGTCACTGTCGATGCCGCGGCTCTGTGTGTCAAAAGCGGCAACGCGGTGATCCTCCGCGGCGGCAGTGAAGCTTTTCATACCAATACGCTGTTCCACGAACTGTTGTCGGCCCAACTGGCCCACCACGGCTTGCCACCACATGGGGTCCAATTGGTGCCGACAACGGCCCGCGAGGCCGTAGGAACTCTCCTCCGCATGAAGGAGTGGATCGACCTGGTGATCCCCCGCGGCGGAAAGTCACTCATTCAACGCGTCAGCTCGGAAGCCACGATGCCCGTCCTCAAGCACTTCGACGGTGTTTGCCATGTTTATGTCGATGCTGCCGCGGATCTGCAAATGGCCGAGCACATCGTGATCAACGCCAAATGCCAACGGCCAGCAACCTGCAATGCGGCCGAATGCTTATTGGTGCATCGCAGCATTGCTGCGGTTTTTCTGCCACAAATTGGGAAGCGACTCTTGAGCGAGGGTGTCGAATTGCGGGGTTGTCCGGAAACATGTCAACTGATTCCCGCAGCCAAGGCAGCCACTACCGAGGATTATCGCACCGAATATCTCGATTGGATTCTCTCAGTCAAGGTGGTTTCCCATCTGGATGAAGCCATCGACCACATTCACACGTTTGGCTCCCATCACACCGATGCGATCATCACCAATGATATGAGAACGGCTCGTGAATTCGCGCGGCGGGTCGATTCTGCGGCGGTGATGATCAATGCTAGTACACGATTCCACGATGGATATGAATTCGGCTTAGGTGCTGAAATTGGCATCAGCACCGATCGGTTCCACGCCCGCGGTCCCTGTGGTCTCCGCGAATTGACCACTTACAAATACATCGTGGAAGGATGTGGACACATCCGTGAGTAGTCAGCCCGTGATTCTTATCAAGCAACATTTGCGGTGTTATAAGCATGATATATTGTTATGAGTGGGGATATCTATTATGAGTAGATGCCCATCTGACGATACTTTGCATAACGTTGATCCAACAATTCCGAAATACTGCGCTGGGTCAAGTGACGCAATTGCCGAGTGATAGAGCTTTTGAGCGTGGCGGCCATCGCCCGCGGGTCGCGGTGGGCACCCCCGGGCGGCTCGGCGAGGATCTCATCAATGACTCCCACTTGATAGAGGTCCTGCGCAGTCAGCCGCAAGGCCGCCGCGGCCCGTGGTTTGGTATCATCGCTGGCCACCTTCCAGAGAATTCCGGCACAACCTTCCGGACTGATTACGGAATAATACGCGAACTGCAACATTCCGACATAATCCCCGACTCCGATACCCAATGCCCCGCCCGAACCACCTTCACCGATCACCACACACACAATCGGAGTCGGCAGGCGCGTCATCTCCAGGATGCTGGTGGCGATGAGCTGCGCCTGCCCCCGTTCTTCCGCGCCCACACCGGGGAAAGCCCCGGGTGTGTCGATGAGACAGACCACAGGGATTTGATACTTGGCCGCCAGCCGCATCTTGCTGATAGCCTTCCGATAACCTTCCGGGTGCGCACAGCCATAATAACACTGCTGCCGCTCGGCCAAAGTTTTGCCTTTTTGGTGACCCACGAGCATCACCTTGAAATCACCAAGGCGAGCGAAGCCCGTGCGGATGGCGCGATCGTCACCCACCGAGCGGTCACCGTGCAGCTCGACAAACTCCTCGAAGATCATGTCGACATAGTCGAGAAACTGCGGTCGGTTCTCATGTCGAGCCACGAGAACGACATCCCAGGGTGTGAGTTGGTTGTAGCGTTCCTTCCGGAGCGTCGCCAGTTCTTTGCGGAGTCGTTTCAAAGTCTCGGTGGATTCGCCATCGGACTGAGTCTCGAGCCGAGCGATCTCCAGTTCTAACTCATGCAAGTCTGATTCAAAGGGTAGTGGCCGGATCATAGATCAACCCGTATATTGGAGATGCTTATAGACCTTCTCAATTCACAGATATTCATCCGGTGTGGGCTGCTCGGGGAGTGATTTATAAATCTGTTTCACTTTCCGGAATTCCATCAAGACCTCATGGAAATTGCTAGGGCGTTCTTCTTTCTTTTTGGCAATCAACTTGAGGACAAACTGGGACATTTCATCGGTGACATCCGGGTTGTAGGCCGAGGGTGGGGCCGGTTTCTCGGCAAAGTGGCGGCTGAGTAGGTCATTGGTCGAACTGCCGCGGAAGGGCGGGCGACCCGTGAGCAATTCGAAGAGAGTACAACCGTAGCTATAAATATCCATGCGCGGATCAGGGATTTCGTCGCGGATCTGCTCAGGACTCATGAAGCTTGGTGTGCCCTGGGGCTTCGATTTGCGGTAGAAAAGCTTGGCTAGGCCGGTTGGAATGCGCTTGGCGATGGCGAAATCGATGATCTTGGTATCACCGAGAGAATTGACGAGGATATTGTCCGGCTTGACGTCACGATGAACAAAGCCACTGGCATTCATGTAGGCCAATCCAGTGGCCATTTGCTTGAAAATTTTGCGGCTGTGTTCCTTGATGAACGCAAAGTCTTTGGCTTGCAGCCGCAGGCGGAGGCTTCCCGAGGGAAAGAATTCCATGATGAAATGTGGCTGTGTGGGTGATTTGTGGACTTTCACAATGCGAACGACGTTGGGATGAGTCATCTTGATCCCAACTTCCGCTTCATTGAAGAGCGCTTTGCGGTGTTCGGGTTTCTCCGCGGCCTCCGGCAGGAGCAATTTCATGGCAAAGTGGCGGTTGCTTTGAATTTCGACCACTTCAAAGACTTGCGAAGTTTGACCCGTCTGCAGCAATGAGCGCAAGCGGTACCCATTGATCACATCATTGACATCAGCCATCCAAAAACCTCACCAATATTCTTCAAAGTGAATGTTTCCTTTCCGTTTCCAAGCCGCGACATCGGCTTGAAAACCGCGTGCTTCCAGAATCTCAATAACTCCGGTCGGCGACGGGTAAGTCGTTGTTCCGGTTTGTTTATCGCGCGTGGGAACACCGATCATTTTGGGGTTCCCACAGAGGAAAACGTGAGTGTTTGCCGGATCGAGAGGGTGCCCCAAGCGTTCTTCCAAAGCCCCACTGGTGATGAGGTCTTGGATGTAGACTTTCTGGGTGATCCCCGGCTCGCGTGTCGCCAACGCCAGATAGGTATAGTTGCTGTAGCGTTTCATCAGCTCGTGATGAATCGCAGAATACCCCAGATCGCGGAGATAGCGAACGCAACAGACGCTGACAATTCTGCCTGGGTGCCGTCGCCGCAGCAGTTCCCACGTCATGTAATTGTGCGGGGCTTCACCCGTGCCGGTACTCAGAAAGATGACCGTGTCGGTAGGGCGAACAGGTTCTAAGGTGTAGTGCCCCGTGATACGTTCACCCATTTGCAAACGGTCGCCTTCTTGGAGGGCAAACAATCGGGGCGTGAGAGCTGGTACTCGACCATCCGGGTTTTCGCGAACTAGTACAATGTAGAACTCCAGCCAATCCGTTTCTTCGATGCGGAGAAGTTCCCCCGTAGCATCCAAGATGGAGCAACTGATCGAGTAGGCGCGGCGAACGACTTTGGTTTCCTCACCCGGAGCGAGTGTTTCAGCTTGGCATCCCGCGACGCGCGGTTCCCAATATCCTAGGCCGAGGGTGCAATATTGACCGGGTTGGTGGGGAGGGCGTGGAAAATCCGGTTTGACGCGGAGAATCATCAGGTCGGGGTTGATCCGCTGTAAGGATATCACCGTGGCGTTGTAACGTCGTTGCCGGAGTTCGCGGATTTCCTCAGCGGTCATAAGCAGCCCACGTTCCCGGGAAGCCAAGATAGTTCAAACACGACACCCCCGCGGGGAGCAGGCGGGGGTGTTGTTGCCCGTAGTCTCATTATACATCGGCCGCTACGAGAATCAGCGCGGTTTATGACGAAGGGGGTGGGGTGGCTGGTGGATCGGGATTGTGTGCAGTCGGGGATGCTCCGGTCTGTGCCTCGGTCGAAGGCTTGTCGTGTGCCGAGGGGGTTGGCGGAGTGGGTTGTGACTCGACTGCCACTGCCGTGGCTTCACGAAGTTCAGTGGAGGCGCATGGCGGTGGAGTTGGTGGTGGATTATCACCGCGGATTTCCGGTTCGGGAACAGAGCCGATGGCATGAAAACCGGGTGGCGCTACCGGCGGACCGTTGATCCACTCGATCCATGATTGAATGGCAACATAAAAGACGGGAACGAAAAACACCGCCAGAACCGTCGAAGTGATCATGCCTCCACAAACCGCAGTCCCCAACGATTGGCGGCTGGCAGCGCCGGCCCCGCTAGCAAACACCAGCGGCAGTACACCCAAGATAAACGCAAAACTGGTCATTATGATGGGGCGGAAACGCAGCCGTGCGGCTTCGATGGCGGCTTGCCGGATGGATCGATCGGCCAGACGCAACTCACGGGCAAATTCGACAATCAAAATGGCATTCTTACTGGCCAGGGCAATGATCAATACTATTCCGATCTGTGTATAGATATTGTTATCTGTCGTAGCAATAGTCGGATCGATGCTGTGCAACCAAATCCGCAGGTTCACAGCCCCAACGACACCAAGCAGTCCCAAGGGTACAACCAGAATAACTGCCAACGGTAGCAACCAACTTTCATAGAGGGCTGCGAGAATAAGATAGACCAGCAGCACCGCCAGAGTATAGACCACTATCGATTCGGTGATCGGCATCTTCAAGAGACTCAGGGCATCACCACTGGCCCGCTTTTCTTGAAACGAAAGGCCTGTCCATTCATAGCCCAGTGTGGGTGGTAATTCACGACGAGCCACTTCTTCCATCACTTGAATGGCGGCTCCGGAACTCACCCCTGGTGCCGCGCTACCCAGAATCTGCGCGGTGGGATACAGATTGTAGCGGATAATCGATTGCGGCCCGAGCTGAATATCGCTGGTCAGGAGCGTACCCAGTGGGACACGCGTGGGCAGGTTGTTGCGGTTTGCCCCCTCGGTGCTGGCCGGGGGTTCCCGTCCGGGCACCTCGAGCCGGCGAATCGTTTCTGTATCACCGCGGAATCGAGCATCCGCCTGAACGCGCACTTGCCAAACGCGGCCAAACTTATTGAAGTCGTTGACGTAAACTGAGCCGAGGTTAGCTTGCAGGGTCGCGAAGATGTCGTCCATCTTCACGCCCATCTTTTCCGCTTTCTCCCGATCAATGTTCAAGTAAATTTGAGGCACCCCAGCGCGAAAGCTCGTCCGCGTTCCGCGAGCATCGATCAGCGGCGACTGAATACCGGCAGCGACCAGGGCTTGGGCCCGCTCCTGGAGAATCTCCAAGCCCACCCCTTCCCGATCTTGGACTTGCATCTGGAAGCCACCAACAAACCCCAGCCCCTGAATGGCCGGTGGCACAAAGACGAGAATGACCGCTTCGCGAATCGTGGCAAACTCCCGCTGCAAACGGGCTTTCAGGGCCTCTTGCGCTAGGGCCGGATCGGTGCGGTTCTTCCAATCGGTCCAGGCTGCAAAGGCGGTGGCGGAATTGGGGGCGGCCGTGCCTTCGATGAGCGAAAACCCGCCCAGCACAAACCAGCTCTCGACACCGGGTGTGTCGCGCAGAATGGTCGTCATCTGATCGGTGACTTCGCGCGTCCGATCGATCGATGCCGCATCGGGTAATTGCACCGCGATAACGACATAGCCTTGGTCTTCTTCCGGCAAAAAGCCGCGGGGGGTTTTCTGATATAGGTACGCCGTGATCAGCGCGACCACCACAAAGAGGCCCAACACCAACCACCAGACACGAAGCAATTGCCGTACCGACCAAGTGTACGCATTTTCGATCGGTCGGTAGATGGATTCAAACAATCGTGTCAAGAAACCTTTTTGGTGGACCGGTTTTAACCAGGTTGCACATTGAGCAGGTTTTAATGTGAGAGCATTGATTGCACTGATGAGGGCTGTGGCCGCAATCGTGAGGGCAAACTGCCGATACATCTGCCCTGTGATGCCGCCCAAAAAGGCCGACGGCAAAAAGACAGCCATCAAAACCAGAGTGATCGAAATGATCGGCCCTGTGACTTCATCCATCGCTTGAATCGTGGCCTGTCGTGGAGCCAAACCCCGTTCGATGTGGTGGGCGGCATTTTCCACAATCACGATGGCATCATCCACAACAATACCAATAGCCAACACCAAACCAAAGAGTGTGAGTAAGTTGATCGAGAAGCCGAGAAACGGCATGAAGGCAAACGCGCCGATGATCGTGACCGGAACCGTTGTGGCGGGGACCAACAGGGCGCGCCAACTGTGCAGAAACACCAGGATAACTACCAACACCAACGCCCCGGCTTCAAACAGTGTTTTGTACACCTCGGTAATCGCGGCATCGACGAACTTGGTGGTGTCAAACGGGATACTGTATTCCATGCCGGGCGGGAGCGTCGGTCGGATGAGTTCCATCGCAGCACGAACCCCCCGGGCCACTTCCAAGGCGTTGGAACCTGGCAGTTGATAGATCAGAATATTGGCTGAATTGAAGCCACTGCGCGACGCGAATGAGTCATAGGATTGCCCACCCAACTCCACTTCTGCAACATCTCGGAGATAAACAATTTGCCCAGCACTGCCGGATTTGACGATGATCTGCTCAAACTCTTCCGGGTTAGTCAATCGCCCCAGTGTCGTGATCGTGTATTGAAAACGCTGACCGGAGGGATTGGGCGGTTGACCCACTTGACCAGCCGCTACCTGCACATTCTGTCGTCGGAGAGCGTAGAGGACATCGTTGGTGGTCAGCCGCCGCGCGGCGAGCTTATCGGGGTCCAGCCAGATGCGCATCGAATACGCACCGACCCCACGCACCAGCACATCGCCGACTCCGGGGACGCGACTGAGGACATCCCGCAGTCTCAAAGTAGCGTAATTAGACAGAAACAGCGAATCAAAAGCTCCTGGCAGGGTTTCCACGCGCGCGACATCCCCCAAGGGAATGGGTGGTTGTCCGCCCCGATTCAGAGCCAGCCGGCGCAACTTATCGGCACCCGCCGGGCCGTCATTGGCAAAGTTCTCAGAAGCAAAGAGTCGATAGCACAACGGCTGCCCGTTCGGATGCGATTGTGCTGCTACCCCCGCAGCTTGAACGGTCGACAGAACCTGCTCCAGGGTTACACCGGTTGCGCGGAGGGCGTACGGATCGACGGTGAGGTCGAATTTGTCTTTGGGTGGTGGTGATGTGAGCGAGATAGCCAGGATAATATTCGAGGATTGTTTCCGCACCGTCACGCCTTGGCGGCGCACTTCTTCGGGCAATTGGGGTTCGGCCACGCTGACGCGATTCTGCACCAAGACCTGAGCATCGTCGAGATTCGTGCCGATTTCAAAGGTAATTGTCAGGTTGTACGAGCCGTCCGCGGAACTGGTGGACGACATGTACATCATGTTCTCCACCCCGTTGATCTGCTGTTCCAAAGGAGCAGCCACTGTCTCGGTGACGACCTTGGCGTTGGCTCCTGGGTAGGTTGCGCTGACTTGGACCGTGGGTGGAGTGATCGGGGGATAGCGTTCCACCGGAAGGCGATACATGGCCACCACGCCGAATAGCACCGTCACGATGGCCAAGACATTCGCGAAAATCGGTCGGTCGATGAAGAAACGGGGTATCATGCGGTTGGATGGCTGGTCGGGACGCGGCTTCGATTCCAAATATTAATGGTTTCCGTGAGTCTGGATCGGGTCGGTCAGGGATTTTCGGGGGGTACAATCGTCCATAATTCGGGGTCCACCGCATCCCCGGGTCGTACCCGTTGGAGTCCATCGAGAAGAACGCGGTCAGCGGGTTGCAGTCCCGCGGTGATCGCGACCACGGATTTGATGAGCCGTCGCGTGGATTTGGGGGGCTGCCCCTCCGGAGGCGGGAGGGGCTGCGGATTGACGGCGACCCAACTGGGCACGGAAACCCCGGTGGTCGGCGGCGGTGCACGCCAAACCGTCGCGCCGACCGTTACGAGTCGCTTCTCCACCTTGTTGTTCACATCGAGAACGTAAACGAATCGCCCTTCCTGCCCAGTCATGAGGCAGTCCTCAGGAACTGTCAGTTGTGGAACCGGCTCGCCCTTCGGTACCCGAATGCGGGCATACATGCCGGGGAACAAAAGCCGAATGCCATGGACGGGGGGGTTGTCGACCCGTCCCCGGATACGGATGGTGCCGGTGCTCGTTTCAATGCGATTTTCGCGGAAGTCAATGTAGCCCCCATGCGGGTAGCCTTCTTCCCCAGGCAAGCCAACTTCCACCGGGAGGCTGCCCACTTCCGAAAACCCCTGTCCGAGCAACATCCGGGCTATCAGAACCCCGGCACGCAGCGGAAGTCGGGATATTTGAGCGCGCTGATAGGCGGCGAAGTCGGATTCGGGAGCATCGAAGTAAACAAACAACTCATCAACGCGAACAATGGTGGTCAATAGTGTCGTGTCGGCCTGAATCAGATTGCCTTTGTTCACCAGGGTACGGCTGATGCGCCCGCTGATTTTGGCGCGAATTTCTGTATAGTTGAGCTGGATTTCGGCAGTCTTGAGAGCAGCCTCCGCAGCATCACGGGTGGCGATGGCGGCTTGATGTTCGGCCACCCGAACATCATAAGTTGCCTGAGCACGATCCAACTCGGGGCGAGCTTCGACGCCGCGTTGGACTGCTTCGGCATAGCGGTCGCGGTCGGCCTTGGCGAGTTTGATCTGAGCTTCGAGGTTTTTGATGTCTGCTTCGGCGCGGTCCCGTTCCGCTTTGGCTTTGTTGCGGGCCGTCTCGTACTCAACCCGCTCGATGCGGTACAGTAAATCCCCTTCTTGAACTTCGGTCCCTTCTTTGAACTCGACTTTGGCAATAAAGCCGCGAATCTTGGAGCGGACTTCGACCGACTCGGTCGTATCCAGATAGCCGTTATAGTGCCAGTAATCGCGAACCGGGTACTTCACCGGTGAAATGACGGTCACTTTGGGAGGCGGCAGTTTGGGCGGCTCCGACTGGCCACCGCCACAACCCGCGATGGTAGCTACCATCCAACCCAGCAGTGATGTAAGCCCCAACCGGTGCATACCCGATTCCTCATCGACTGAACGGGGCTGAGCCATCGGTCCCACGGTTCATACACTCCATGTATCATACACTCCATGTACCGGCGGCCCCCGCGAGTCTTACGGCTAAACATCAAACTCGATCCGGACGAGCACACGGACGGACCTTATGGGGAGTCATGAATTTCTCATTTTTTCCCACCGCCCCACAATGGTGCGACATTGGCTTTGTTCCACTCGTCCCAGGCCGCTTGAAGTTGTCGGGCTTTGTCGGGTTGTTGGGAAAAGAGGTCCGTTTCTTCGCCGATGTCGTGGGCGAGGTTGTAGAGTCGTGGCGGGGACATCCCCCGTCCTCCTTCCGCGGCCAGATCATACACGACAAGCTTCCAATCACCTTGGCGAATGGCCATTTGTGAGCCAAAGCGCCAGTAGAGCGTTTCATGGGGGCTGCCCGTTTTTTCCCCAGTCAGATAGGGTAGCCAATTCACACCGTCGATCTTCCACTCAGGTTTCAGGGGAACACCCGCCGCGGCCAAAGCCGTAGGGACGATATCGAGTTGGATGACCAGACCATCGTATTTGCGGCCCGCGGGGATTTTCCCCGGCCAATGGACGATGAACGGTACACGAATCCCACCCTCGAGTGTGGTCCGTTTCGAGCCACGCAGCGGTGCGTTCGATGAAGCGTTGATCGTGGTGCCTTTCATCGTCGGACCACCATTATCACTGAAGAAGAAGATCAGCGTTTTCTCATCGAGTTTTTCCGCTTTGAGCTTCGCTCGGAGCTGGCCGATGGCTTCGTCCATAGCCATTGTCATCGCGGCATAAATCCGACGTTGTTCGTCAGCGATCGAAGCGAATTTCTTGAGCCGCTCCTCGGTCGCTTGCATGGGGGTATGGACCGCATTGAATGCCAGATATAAGAAAAAGGGCTGTTTTTTGTACTTCTCTACGAAGGCAACGGCTTCCCGAGCCAGGGCATCGGTGAGGTATTCTGTCTCGCCGGCGGGTTTGTGACCGCGGAGGATGGTTTCACTGTTGTTCTTTTGGGGAAAGTACGAATGGGCACCACCGAGAAAGCCGAAAAATTCATCGAAGCCGCGTTGCTGGGGATGCTGTTGCTCCGTACTGCCCAGATGCCATTTGCCCACCAAGCCGGTGGCGTACCCAGCCGATTTCAAATGTTGGGCGAGCGTAAGTTCGCTGCGAGGTAACCCTGCGTTGGCTGAGGTAGGGTTGAATTCGTGGCCAAAACGTGTCTGATAGCGACCGGTCAATAAGCCAGCACGGGTCGGTGAACAATACGGCCCACTGACGTAGCCATTGGTGAAGTAGGTTCCGCCTTTGGCCAGTGCATCAATATGAGGCGTAGGGATATCACGACAGCCGTGGTAACCGACATCGGCATAGCCCAAATCATCGGCCAGGATCACGATGATGTTGGGTTTGTCGGCTGCCGTGATACTGGTCACCGTGAACAACAGAGCCGTAACAGCTCCCCACGCGCGGAACATGATCGACCTCCTCCCCCTGGGATTCACCACCCCTCCGGAAGATACGCTCTTACGGCGTATCGTATTTTCCGATAGCCAATTGGCAGGGGGACAGCGCGAGGCTCTGTCCGTGGTGGTCAGCGCGACGCTCGGCGGCTCTCCATTCTCGCTCCTATCGCCACCGCGACGCGGGATTGTCCAGCAAAAGGAATCCCCCATGTGGCGACGGCTCCACCATCCCGACGTTCCTCTATGAGCCGCGAAACCAACTATCAACGGTACGAACCGCGGCGATTCTGACCGTCGTATCCGTTCCTATCATCTCCGTGGTCCGCGTCGGGTTCAATCTCAGTAGCGGTTTTGAGCAATTCCGGATCGGTGGCATGAGATGAAATGGTTCTCAGTGCCTGTAAAACGCCGTTCGGATCGGCCCAGCTCTCCAAGGATATACATAGTTGCTCCACCTGGTCGTCAGCGGTCAGGTAATAAATCAACACTCCGTAGACCAGCGTTCGCCGCGGCTGCTCCAAGTTCAGATAGACCACCTTGCGCACGCGACTCCAGGGAATTTCCAGCGGGTCGTCTTCGGGAGTTTTCGTTAAAGTGATCCTGGACCGGCTCACGGTCAGAATCGGGTATCCATGCGGCGGCAGCGGACCGAATCCCCATACTTCCACGTTCGTTGTAACAAGCATCCCACCAACGAAACTGGCGACTATCGATGCGAACCAAAACACCCCCGACACTGACTTGTCGATCGGTCTCAACAAGTCATCACCGATGATGTACATGATGCAGAAGCCAATGATGCCGGATGCTGCCAACACGCCGCCGACGATGCGTAGATCCGGCCGGAATACTTTCCGTCCGGAGAACGTCTGTTCGCCTTCGGATGGGCTCCACGGTCGAGCCGGCTCGGGCAACGGGGCGACGGATTCGTCGACTTCCTCCGCAACCGGGGCCATCAGGGAGTGGCACCGCAAGACATGGTCGAACACCACCCCCGGTGCGGCATCGAGGTTTGCGACTCCGATAAGGTACACAAAAAAGTCATCGCCATTTCGGGCCGTGATCACAAGCTCGGCATTGCCAAGGCCTCCGCGCAAATCGAGCGCGATAGTGCAGATGTCATCCCAGAACAGTTCGAGCGGTCCACCAGGCTGCCGGAAATCAATCAGACCGTATCGGTCGGTGATTAGGCGTGGGCGGCGGTCGAGAAGCGTCCAAACGGCAAGCACTGCCGGGATGCCGCCGGCGATATACAACGCCCACGTGATGGCAAGGGCCAGAGTCGACGAATCTTTCGCGAAAAGAGGGTAGAAACCGTCGGTTAGCAGGAGCACAAAAACCAGAATGGCCGTGCCGACGATGATCGTAATGGGAAAGCCAGTGCCGAGTCGGAATTCCCGGTCGGGCAATGATGGTGTCATGTCGCCCTCAACATTCGTCCACCCGGGGGATATGGAAATGTGCGACGGCCCAACGGCTGCACGATAGCTTCCACCGCGTGGTTTGGTGCCCATAGCGGCACCAACCTGACCTATTGCCCCGTTTGGAGTTGTTACTGAAAGGTGGCGGTTAGCGCCGTTGGGAGTTTGGGTGTACCAGGAAGTGGCGTCACAATCCGTTTCACCCGCTCGCGGAAGAAACCGCCAGATGCCGACCCCTGATCCAGACCTGAACGAAGAGTGTACGCACCGCTCTGCCGAAAAGTCAAGCCAAAATCTTGACAAAACCCGAGCCTTTCAAAAATCCCTCGAGCATCGGCCGGGCCTGCAGCGCGTAGGGATGAGCGCGGAGCGGGCGATCGTGGGCCTTGACGGCTCGTGATTGCGCTTGGCGGCTCGTGATTGCGCTATGATGTGTCGGAAAATGTATTGATGTGTCGGAAAAAGTTCTCGAGCAGACCGGGCTATACAACGTGGGCGCTACTGCGACTCCACGAAGCGGCTTTCTTTGAGAATCAGTTCCATTGAGAATCAGAGAGTGATGCTATCAACGATCTCTTATCGCTGTCTCTTCTCAGAGATCAGACAATGAAGATCGAATCTCGAGAGGCTGTTGAACAGTCGGGGAAAATCGAATACTATTTCGTCACGCAAAAATGAAAATTGGAGCCAGCAACAGGACTGACAAATCCTCAGATGCGCTGGGTCAGAACACCGTTGAAGCTTGCACCTGCCACATCTTATGACGATCGCCTACTATCCCGCGCAACGGCTCGCCTCGGCTACACCGGCCGCCGTTCCCCTGCCCTATGTACACGCCCTCATCCCGGCCGATGTCACCCCGAGCGGCACCGTCTCGGAGGTCCGGGGTCTGCTCCTCTATCTCCCCTATCAGAGCATCCCAGAAACCATCTGGAACTCCCCCCACCGATTGGTTGGCATTGCTCTCGACTGTCCACTACTGTGGCACCTGTACCGCCTCCGCGTGCAGGACCTTGACGCCGTTCTCTGTCCACCGACTTGGGTTGAGCGATTCCGCCAGGTTGGGATGCCTTTCGCCATCCCTGCTTATCTCGCCGGCCCTGAGAGCGTTCCGCCCCTCGTCCCGCCTGAACGGTCGCGGCCGATTGATGTACTCGTCACCGGTAATTTCAACCCGGCCATTCACCCTGACCGGCTGATCTTATTTCTTAATAACGACGTCGTCCTGACCCCTGGCTGGTTGGAGGGGCTGTGGGGTGTGCTGCGGGCGTCCTGGCCACAAACCGGTGCCGTCAGACCCGTGTCCAACTACGCTCCCGACGCGCAACAGGTCGCCGCTGGCTATCAGCACCTGGAAGAGTTAACCGCCTTTGCGGTCCGCCACCGGGCCGCGAACGCGGGACGGATGCTCGAAGTGCGACGAGTGACAGGTTTCTGCCTGCTGACGCGGCGCGAAGTACTCGACCGTATCGGGACTTTTGACGAGCGCTTCGGCATCGGCTTTTTCGATGACGATGACCTGTGCCTGCGCATCCGCGCTGCCGGGTGGAAACTGTTTGTGGCCGCTGATACCTACGTCCACCACTTTGGAAGTCAAACATTCCGAGCACTGGGCATTGACACCCGGCAACAACTCCTGACCAATCTGACGGTCTTCAAGGACAAGTGGGGCGCAGAGGCTATTGATGGTTACCGCTTGGTCAGCCTCGATCCAGCGACGACCACGTCCAGCACTGAGGAGTCATCGGTCGCTGAAAGCCCAGCCGACAGCGATCAGCCCGACCCGACTGTGCCCGCGACACTGGCACGCCCGCGGCATGCGTTGAGCATGATTGTTCGCAACGAGGAACGCAACTTGGGCGAGTGCCTGAGGACGGCCGCCGACCTCTTCGACGAGGTGGTGATTGCCGATACCGGCTCGACCGACCAAACCCGCGCGATCGCAGCCTCTTTTGGTGCCAAGGTCGTCGAGTTTCCCTGGAGGGACAGTTTCGCTGCAGCGCGGAACGCTTCCCTCGCTGCTGTGACGGCACCGTGGGTGATGTGGCTCGATGCTGATGATCGACTCGACGAACCTAACCGGCAGCGTCTCCGCGCGCTTTTGGACCAGCTCGGTGACCAACCCGAC
The DNA here is from genome assembly GCA_025055115.1 of Gemmata sp. Taxonomy (GTDB): domain Bacteria; phylum Planctomycetota; class Planctomycetia; order Gemmatales; family Gemmataceae; genus Gemmata. Next base: position 2,817 of record JANWYJ010000047.1, on the reverse strand, counting down.
GCCTTCGCAGTGCGTGTGCGGTCAGCTATGGACCCGGCCCGAACGGTTTTCCGCCTGCTGGATCAGGTACGTATCTTCCCAAACCGTCCAGGTGTGCAGTGGGAGTACCGGGTCCACGAGCAGATTCTGCCCGCTGTACGCCGCGCGGGGGTGGGGTGCGCTGGACGGATATTGTCATTGATCACACGGGTTATCAGGATGCCGCATTGCGTCAGCACAAACTCGAGCGTAACTTACGTCTGCTGGAACAGGATGCCCAAGACCACCCGGAAGACCCATTCACGCTGTTCAACCTGGGGTGGACCAAGCTGGACGTGGGGCGATCGGAGGAGGCCTACAAACACCTCCAAGAGAGTCTCCAGCGCTCGACACCCGACTCATCGATCGTCCGCAAGCTCTACGACCTCCTCGGTCATGCCAGCCGCATGCTTGGCCAGTCGGACGAAGAGCGGCAGTGGGTCGAAAAGGGGCTTGCGTTATTCCCTGACGACTGCGAGTTGCTTCTTCACCGGGCTATGATCGAAACCGATCGCCACAACCCAACCGGGGCCATCCAGGCGCTGGAGCAACTTCTGGCCAGTCGACCGACTCGCTATTTCGGAAGCATGGATGAAGGGTCGCGGGGCTACCGGACACGTCACCGGTTGGCCGAGCTGTATCGCGATCAGGCGCGCACCGTCGAGGCCGAACTGCAGTGGCGAACGGCGCTAGCTGAGCAACCAGGGTTCATCCCAGCACGCCTTGGTTTGGGAGAGTTGTTCCTCGAGCAGCGCCGGTGGGCCGAGGTCGCTGCCATGGCCGAAGGTCTAGAACAGGTCTGCGGGGACGCGGTCAACGCCGAAGTGATGCGGTGTCGGCTGCTTGTGGCACAAAGTGAATTCGCCACGGCCCGTCGCCGGATCTCCGACCTGATCGAGCGGTTTCCCGATCTTGTCGGTCCACGGATTCTTTTGACTCATTTACTCCTCCGTGAGGGGAAGGATTGGAAGGCGGCTGCCGTCGCTTTGCGACAGGTGCTACGACTTGAGCGGGGCCATGCCGAGGCGAATCACAACCTCAGTCTACTACTCCGCAACCATCCCGAATTGGCATCCCCTGTGTGTGAGGGGAATGAAGACAGACCATCTCCTTGAGTGAAAAATTCTTTGACTCTTGACAACGATTGACAGCTCGCTGAAATCTTCGCTGCTTAAGCGATTATTCATCCAACCGAACAAGCTTAAAAGAGATTGGACGAATGCGAGCAGCTTAGGTTCACTCAAATCAGGAGTGACACGACCATATTGTTGAGTCGTTTCCAAGCCCTCAGAAAGCCACATGATCGCGCAGCTGCGCCGGCTTTTAGCACCCTCTCGCTCTGGCAAAGCATTTCCGGAGTTCAGGCCTCTTCTTGAACCGCTCGAGACGCGGTGGATGCTCAATGCTGCGCCATGGCTGGCGCGCCAGATCGCGCCTGTTGAAGGGACTTCTGTCACCCCATCCACCCGGCTGACCTTTCAGCCTGTCACCGGCGAACTCTTGCCCGAGCGGGGGCTGCGCTCGGTCGATGAGCAGCGCGCAGGAGAATTTTCCTACGGCCAAGCCGGTCATTACTCGTTCGTCTACGAAGAGATCGATGTCCTCGGCTCCGACACCTATGTCTTCGTAGCAACTGGGTATGTCGAGTACGCGGTGACGGCTGCAGGCAGGGTGGGTCTGGGCACATTCGCCTTCGCCTCCGCCGCGTTGGAGCAGTCGATCCACGTCACTTACACACTCGACCGAACGATGGCTGGGGTCACATCAGGAGCCACTGGCTTTTTGAGCTTCACCCTGACGTTCTCGCTGGATGACTTCGATCCGGTGCAACCGATTGTTGTGGCTTGGCGGGATGTGATCGACGAGTTGGCCATCCTGGCGGCACTGCCTATCGGTGTCGCCGGTGCAGCCGTCAGCCTCACAGGGGACGGTGGCTACGCATGGACTTACGACGAAACCTCGGTCCTCACTTGGACCCATGGCGTCGTCCAGCGTGAGGCCAACCCCCATCCACTGTCCACGGGACAGGAGAGTTACACGCTGACAGGATTATTCACGACGACGTTCGGCCAGTCAGCCGCGGGAACATTTACGGTCACGTTGGCAGGTACGCGCAATGGGTCCGGAGCACTGGTGGGGTTGGTCACTGGGGATGACACGGGAACGACGACCTTTACTCTCACCCAAACCGCGCTGGTAACAGCGCAGGGATTGGGTCTGGAGTCGTTCTCAAACCACTATGATGCGGATGCGGCCCACTCTCTGTCGGCGGACCAATACTCGAATGCCCACTTCATCGCGACCCAATCGTACTTGTACGCTGAACAGGGCACAGGCTCGTTCCACTTCTGGCAGGAAGGCCACTACGACGGGAATCTGACACTGACTGCCATGGCCCTGATCGAAGAGGGGCACGGGACATACACGTTCGAGCAACGCCACGTCCGGTCCACCTCGGCCGATGTCACCTCGACCGACCGAGTCGGCACGATCGACCCGTTTGGCCGTCAGGGTCAGTTCACAAGTCAAAGCCGCCGGCCGTGGTGCACGAGGTCACGTCTGTGGACGTGACAGGTAACGCGACGACGACGTGGTACTGCTACGGTATGTATGCCGGGTACTCGTACAGCTTCGAGTCGGTCGCCTCTGAACGCACCGTCACCGGCCTAGAAACAGTGATGCGGGTCACAGCGGCGACTGCCGTCGAAACGGTCGGTTCGTGGGACGCCTTTACGGGCACAAGTGGGTCGGTCGGGACATCCGGACTTCTCACCCGTTCGGGAACGAACGAGGTCCGCC
>JANWYJ010000065.1 GCA_025055115.1 Gemmata sp. | reverse complement strand
GTTAATCAAATTCAACAGCGTATCGCCGCTGACCCGAATTGTATTGACAAAGTCCCGTTGTTCTGGATTTAGGGGCGTTTCCAGCAATAACCCCGTCATGCCCAACACCGCGTTCATCGGCGTGCGAATCTCGTGGCTCATATTCGCCAAAAACTCACTCTTGGCTCGGTTGGCCGCCTCGGCCGCGGCGGTGGCTTCGCGCAACGCTTGTTCGCCACGCTTGAGAGCTGTGATATCTTGCACTTGCGCGACAAAATGCAGTGGCTGGCCCTGCGTGTCGCGGACCAATGAGACGCTGAAAAGCGTCCACACAATCGAGCCATTGTTGTGGCGGTAGCGTTTCTCGAGTTGGTAGGTGCGGGTTTCGTTGCGGAGCAAGCGCCGCACTTCCGCCAAATCAGCTGCCAGATCATCCGGGTGGGTCAATTCTTGAAAATCCCGCTGGAGCAACTGCTCCTCGGGATAACCGAACAATTCGCAGAGGGTACGGTTGACGCGGAGAAAACGGCCGTTGAGGTCGATCAAGGCCATGCCGGTGGCGGCGTCGTCGAAGGCCCGGCGGAACTGCTCTTCTTTTTGCCACAATTCTGCCGTGCGTTCTTGAACCCGCGCCTCAACGGTCGCATGCGCCGCTTCCAACGCCGCTTCGCGCTCCGCGGCCTTCATCAATTCCTGGTTGCCCCAACTGCACGCGAGAATGAGAAAAATATTAATAAATGCGACCCAACCGGCATGCTCCAACCAACGCCAGTCCGCCCCCCATCCACTGCCGTATACCGATTCGGGCCAAAGATAGCCTCGAATGAGATGGTCCGCCGCGGTAACGGCCGAGGCTGTGAGCAGCACCCGCCAATCCCGATAAAAGGCCAGAAACGCTAACGAACCGAAAACGTGAAAGTGCGTTTCGATACGCCCACCCGTCAGGTGAATCAGCAATCCGGACGACAACATTTGGGCGGTCGCGATGACAAAGCGTGTCAGCGTTTCGCCCGGATGTCGTAGGACGAGGTACATCGGCAACGCCACAATCAGTCCACCCAGGCCCACCGCCACCGCTACATGGGGATGGATGGCGCTATTCACACCGGCCCATATGAGCGGAGAAACCCAAAGGGCCAAGCCGATCATCCCCAACCACTGGACCAGCAACAACACCGCAAACATGCGATCGGTGCGGCGGTAAATCTGCTGCCGTGCGATCGTGGCGAGCTGTTCGGCCCGGTTTTGAATCCATGGCGTATCGCACACCGTGGTCATCGGTTGTCACTCGTTGGGGGTGAAGATGGCGCAGCCATACACGGGGGCTTCGTGTGCTGCCAATTGGCCGTCCAGCCACTGCTGAACGGCGTGCCGACCGGGATTGTCGCCGTTTCGCCCGCGTCCGGGTGTTAGCCCCCCCCGAAAGACGATTGAGCCGTTGGGCGCAATTAACACACTGAATCCGGACGTCTCGGCGCCGTAGCGATGGGCCATCATGCCCCCTTGGTCGATGTCCACCGCCACGCCGGGAATTTGCGTAGCGCTGTTCCAATTCCGTCCTTGTTCCCAACCCGCCGTTACTCCGGGCGGCAAAACGAAGTAAATGTGAACCACCAACGCCGGATAGGACCGCTGGATTGCGGCCAGTTCACTCAAACCGTTGCGCGTACAGGGGCAGTGCGGGTGGGCAAAGAACAGCAAGCGCCAGCAACCGGGGGGAACCGATTCCACCGCTTCGGGCAACGTACCGACGGCCCCGGGGGTCGCTTCGTATTGCTCCCAATGGTAGAACCCAACCAAAATCCCCACGAACCACAGCGCCACAAACGTCCCAAGAATTATTGGCGATTTCATCACCGATCTCATTTCGTCCAGATCCCCGCACAGTCACTCGGGGTCGCCGTGTGCTGCACAAAAACCTCATGGCTCGTCTCAACATTAGGTCAGCTGACGGGAGAGTGATGAAAAACGTGTTGGAATTCCCTGCAGGAACATTTCTGAATGGGCAGATTTTTTGCTTTTAGCGGAAAATCGCCGCTCACCCCGAAACGGACCTTCCCCACAAACAAGATTTGCCGCGTCATCTCTAGCATTCGGGAATGACTTCTGCACATCACAGAGATGCATTGACCAGTGAATATGCGGCAATCCGCGGAGTGAGTGTGCCACATAGCAACATGCGGGTGTGCGTGATTGTGCCAAAATCGCACAGTTCCCTGTTGACAGACCGGACGTGATCTGAAACGATGGCCGCAGATATACAATCATCTGGGGATTGGCAATTTCCTTCCGACCTGGAGAGAAGGGACCTGCGCGAACCACGCGCGCTGTCCCTGCGAGAACTCGTGCTGCATCGCATTACACCCGATCAACTCGCGGACATTATCAATCTGGCCGAGGATGGGATTATCACCGTCGATCAGCGGCGGCGGATCGTTTTGTTCAACCGCGGCGCGGCCAAAATCTTTGGTTATTCGCCGGAAGAAGCCGTGGGTCAGGAACTCGAATTGCTCCTGCCTTCCCGGTTCCGCTCGACGCATCCCCAACAGGTTGAAGAATTTGCGCAAGCGCCGGAAAGTTCGCGCCTCATGGCGCAACGGCGCGAAGTCTACGGTTTGCGCAAAGACGGCACGGAATTCCCGGCCGAAGTTTCGATCTCCAAGTTTCCAAGTAGCACCGGTTGGCTGTTCACCGCGATCATCCGCGATGTTACGGAACGCAAACGCTACGAAGCCGCGCAACGTGAAATCGAACAACTGCGGGCCAAAGCCGAATTGGTGAAAACCCAAACCCGGCTCGATACCATCATTCGCTCCGCGCACGATGCGATCATCGTCCTGGATTCCCAATTGCGTATTACCCTTTTCAACCCCGCCGCCGAGGACATCTTCGCCTGCCCGGCCCAACAGGCTCTAGGTTCTCCGCTCGCCCGCTTCTTACCCGATGGATTGCCGCCCCGAAATGGCACCGTAACAGCCACCGAAGTTCGCGGACGGCGTTCGACCGGCCAATATGTGCCCCTCGAAGTGTCCACGGCCACCACGGAGTTGGGCGGAGAGTTGGTTCACACGCTGATCCTGCGGGACATTACCGCACGGCGGCAAGCCGAAGAAGCCCTGCAGGAAACCGCCCGGCAACGCGAACAGGTTCTGGCGGAACTGCAGGCCAAAACGGAGGAACTGCGTGCCACCACGCAGCAATTGTGGCAAGCCGCTCGGCTGGCGGGTGTGGGCGAATTGGCCGCCAGCATCGCCCACGAACTCAATAACCCCTTGGGCACCGTGAGTTTACGTATCGAGGGGCTATTGAACAAAACCCCACCGGACGATCCGCGCCGCCGCCCGTTGGAAGTGATTCAGGGCGAAGTCGAGCGGATGAGCAACCTCGTATCGAACTTGCTCCAATTCAGCCGCCCAGGACGGGATCAGATTTCCACCGTCGATGTATGTGATGAACTCATTAAGACCATCGAACTCGTTTCGCATCATCTGAAAAAACGCAGCATTGAAGTTTACACGGAATTCAGCCCTGGCTTACCCCCCGTCCATGCCGATCGGCAACAATTGCGGCAAGTATTCCTCAATCTCTCCACCAACGCCGCCGATGCCATGCCCAGCGGCGGCCGCTTAACCACCCGGGTGAAAACCGGCCAACTGCCCGATGGCCGCGCAGCAATTGTCATCGAAATTTGCGATACCGGCGTCGGGATACCGTCCGAATTGCTGTCGCGGGTGTGCGATCCCTTCTTCACCACCAAAGAAGAAGGCAAAGGCACCGGCTTGGGATTGGCCATTTGCCGACGCATTATTGAACAGCACCAAGGCCGGTTGGTAATCGAAAGCGAAGTCGGTAAGGGCACAACCGTACGGATCATTTTGCCGCTCCGGGCCGATACCAACGTTACCAGCCTGCGGAATCATTAACCGGAACTCTCTGGGAGTCGTGTGAATTTCCATGTCAAAGCCTGCTGTTCGCGGTCAGTTGTTGATTGTCGATGATGAAGTCGAGCTGATGCGGGCGTTGTGTGAATCGCTCACCGAGGAGGGCTTTGTCACACACGGACTCACCGAGCCAGCGTTAGCGATCGAAGCGGTTCGCGAAGGAACTTTTGACATTCTTCTATCCGACTTGATGATGCCGGGAACCAACGGCATTGAGTTACTTCGCAAGTGTTCAGAAATTGACCCGACCATGGTCGGTATCATCATGACCGGACAGGGGACCATTCAAACGGCCGTCGAGGCGATGAAGGCCGGGGCCTTCGATTACATCCTGAAACCCTTCCGACTACAGACGATTTTGCCTGTCCTTGAGCGGGCCTTGGAAGTCCGCCGCTTGCGCACCGAGGTCCGGCGCCTCCGCCAGGTGGTCAGCGATCTGACGTATGCGTCGCCGCGGTATCAGATCGTCGGCACCAGCCCTGCGGTACAAAAAGTGGTGCAACTGATTGCCAAAGTGGCCCCCAGTGATGCTACGGTCCTGGTGCGTGGCCCCAGCGGCAGTGGCAAAGAGTTGGTCGCCCGGGCCATTCATGGCAACAGCCCCCGCCGCGATAAACCGATGGTCACCATCAACTGTGCCACCTTGCAAGAAAGCCTGCTCGAAAGCGAACTGTTTGGCCACGAGAAGGGGGCTTTTACGGGAGCCGATCGGGCCAAACCCGGCCTCTTTGAGGTCGCCGAAGGGGGAACACTGTTCATCGACGAAGTCGCGGAGATGACGCCGGCTCTGCAAGCCAAGCTCTTACGGGTACTCGAAGACGGGCACTACCGGCGCGTGGGAAGTACGCAAGAACGGCATGCCAATGTCCGCATTGTGGCCGCAACCAATAAACCCCTCGAAGACGAGGTTCAAGCAGGCCGCTTCCGGGAAGACCTCTTCTTCCGACTCAACGTCATCACCATCACGCTTCCAGCCCTGCGTGATCGCCGTGAAGATATTCCCGCGTTAATTGACCACTTTTTGCACACGCGCCAAGTCGGTCGCGGCCTGATGAAAGTGGATGACCACGCCATGGCCATTTTGTGTGGTTACAATTGGCCCGGGAACATCCGCGAATTGGCCAACGTGATCGAACGGGCACAAATTCTGGCCGAAGGGAACACCATCACGGTCGATGATCTCCCCGAAAACCTCATTCATCTCAGCCAGCCGACCCCCACCGCAGACGCATGGCCCGCCAAAATCAATCCCAACCCCGATGATCTCGAAGCCATCGAACGCAAACATATTGCCGAGGTGCTGCGCAAGCACGACGGCAACAAGGTTCAGGCGGCCAAGGCCTTAGGCGTCAGCCGGCGTACTCTCTACCGCTTGATCGAAAAGCACCGCTTGGGTGATGCGAAGAAAAACACGTTCGAAAGCCCGCGACCGGAGTAGCACTGTTGGCGCTTGTCGTGGATTTTTCATCGTCGCGTGTGTATCCCAGAAAAAACTGCAGTGGCTGCGTCGGACGCTCCGCATCCGTGTGCCGCGTATCGTTTCCGCGGCGCGAAGAACGCCCTCGCTATGTCGCTGGGGAACGCGCCATACGCACTGGGCCAGAGTCAAACCCGATCGAGCGAATCGAGCCAGGCGAGGAAATCGGTGAAGGTCTTCAGATCGAAGTATTCTTTGCCGCTATCTTTCATTTCTCGATAGATCACAGGAAACCGCTTTTCCAGCAACAGGTCGCGACTTTCCAGGACTTCTTTGAGCAGGGGGTCTTTGTCGCCGACGGCGATAAAGAACGACAGGGGTTGATTGGCGACATTATCTTTGGGGGCAGTTCCCAGGGGTGAACCGACAATCGCCACCCCGCGGAAGACATCGCGGGCGTTGAAGGCGACATACGATGCCATCTCGCCACCCTTGGCCATGCCATGCGCCACCACGCGGCTGCGATCGATGGTGTACTGCCCCAGAACCGTTTTGACATCGTGCATGACCAACTCGGTTTCGCTGGCCACCCAGCCGTCGTTGTTGTTCGACTTGGGTCCCATGATGATGAAGTGATGGTCTTCCGCGAAATCGCGGAAGGTTTTCATCATCTTCTCACCATCTTTGCTCTGTCCGGCGGGATGGAACCACACGAGTAGCCCATGGGAGACGTTGGGGTCGTAGTTATCGGGAATATACAGCCAGTATTCGCGTCCGAGGGCCTCGTTGGTGCGTGTCAGGAAGCCGGTTTCGATTTTGGGTTTGTCGTCTTTCTTGTCGTCGGGTTGCAGGGTATGGATCGTGAAGAAGCCGGGGCCTTTGGGGGGGAACGGGTCTTTGCCGGGCGGGAACGGGTCTTTGGGTTTGGGTTGCCCTTCGAGGGCTTTGCCCGCCGACGATGGCAGCGGCAGCCGTTCCGGCAGGGTGTCGGGCATGGGCACTAGTTTGGTCGTGACGGTTTCGATTTTGTCGCCGTCTTTGCGTTTCAGTTCGATTTTGATTTCCGTTCCGGGTGTCAGGCGTTGCATGGTTGTCAGGAGTGCGGCCCGGTTCGGAATGGGGGACAGGGCCGGTACGTTGGCCGGAGCCAACTTCATGATACGGTCGCCTTCTTGAATACCGGCGGCGGCGGCCGGGCTATTGGGATAAACGTAGCGAACGACAACACCTGGCCCCGGATCATCACGCATGGGCAGAACCCCCAAAAACGCCGCGACATAGGCGGTGACGGTGCCCATGAGTTTGATGTTTTTGAACTCGCGCTCTTGATCGCCGCGCAGCACCTTCAGGGAGATTTCGTCGCCTTCGTAAAGAGGGCCAAGAATGTGTTGCAGGGTGGAGTAGTTGGGGACTTTTTTGGTTTCACCACCGACGGTCACTTCGATGATCTTGTCGCCGATGGCCAAACCGGCGCGGGCCGCCGCCGAATCGGGTTGGATGGCGCCAATCGTGGGCGGGAGGTTGTAGGCATCCGCGCCTTGCGGGTTGATGCCCAACAGGCCGCGTTTGAGGTCTTTGCCTTCCTTGAGTCGCGGCAGGACGCGGTTGATGTCTTCGAGGGGAATGGCAAAACCGATGCCGCCATCATAAACTTCCACGCCAGCGGTTTCACCTTCGGCACGATTGGAGGCGGGAACAATCACGCCCAGCACCCGCCCGTCGATGGCCACCAGCGGCCCCCCGTAGTTGACCGGAGAAGTTTTGGCATCGGTCTGAATCGCTTTCCCCCAAATCCGATTGGTGGCGCTGACGATACCAATGCTCATAGACGGGGGGCGGTCGATGTTGATATCTAGAGTGCGGCCCAGCGAGATAGCCCATTGGCCGACTTGGATGTCCTTTTTGGGGAATGGCACAGGAACGGGGAGATCATGGGCGTCGATCTTCAAGAGGGTCAGCATGCGTGTTTGGTCGTGAGCGACGACTTTGGCCACGTAGCGTTGCCGCCCCGGTACGGTGATGAAGATTTCTGTTGGTTTATTCGCGAAGTTGAAACTGCTGGAAATGACGTAACCATCGGCCGAGACAATCAACCCTGTGGTCGGGCCGGTGCCTTTGCGAATGATCGGTCCGGGCGGGCCGCCTTTCTTGCCCCCCCCGATCACTTCGGCTCCCCCGGCAGTTTCGATTTTGACAATGGTGGGGGCCACTTTGGCCGAGGCCGCTTTGAGCGCTCGTTCGATCGCTTCATTGAGGTCGGTGGTGGGTTGCTGAGCGACCGCGGGAGCGGCCGAGGTGAACAGAGTGGCCACAATCGCAACCGCAACTCGTGTGGATGGCCAAGCCGTAGTACGCATCGGTGTGATTCCGTGAGTTGTTCTGAAAGGGGCCAACGGTTTCATGCCCTGAGTCATCGGTTCACAATATCTGAGTCATCGGTTGACAATATCAACTTGTACGGTTTCCTGTCGTCCTGCTTCAGCCCGCGACGGATCATGCCCCAGGTCAGCGGTTCACCCTAAGCGGTTCACCCTATCAACAGCCTTTTCCTTCGCGGCCAATGCCCCAGGCCATCCGCGGATGAGCTATTCCCGGGGAATTGGGGGACTGCATCCTTTTGGGGGACTGCATCCTTATTGTTTGGGCGGTGCCGGCGCGGGGGCAGAGGGTGATGTCGCGGGGTGAGCTTCGAGGGTCAGCTCGACCGTTTCTAGCACTTCGCCGCGACGCACCTCCAGGCGAATGACGGTTCCGGCGCGCGTGCGCTTCTTGATGTAGTCGTGGAAGGCGTTGATGCTGATGACCGGTTCGCCGTCGATGAAGCTGACCAGATCATCCGGCCGCAGACCGGCTTTGTCCGCGGGCGAGCCGGGGACGACATCTTCGATGTATGCGGGGGTCCGTTCGAGGATATTGGGCACAAAGAGAATACCGTGGTAACCGCCGATGCCACCGATGGTGGTTTTGCCCTCGATCGGTTTGTACTTCCCTTGCATGCCGAGTTCGACAAATTGGGCCATGGTGACCGTCACGGTTTTCTCTTCGTAGACTTCTTTGCCATCTTTGTCCTTCACGATGTTGCCGTTCATATCCTTGAGCAGCACCCGTTGCACCACTTCGGCCTTGCCCGTGACGGGGATGGCGTAGTTCATCCACGTTTCGCTGAGGGTGTTTTTCAGTTCGCGGCCAATAATCCCGATGAGTTCCCCTTTGCGGTTCAGCAAGGCTCCGCCGGCGGCCCCGGGGTTGTTGGTGATGGCATCGACGATGTACACATCGCCAGTATAGGGGAACTCGAAAACGCCGCGGCGGCCGGCCATTTTGGTATAGGCGGCGATGACCCCGCGTTGGACGCTGAGGGGTTCATCGCGCAGGGCGATTTCAAAGGTGTTGCTCAGGGCGATGACCCAGTCGCCGACTTCCGCGGGGGGGCGTTTGGCGGCCGCCAGGAAATCGAAGTATTCGAGCGGTTCATCGAGGGGGTCTTCGAATTTCTTACCCGGTGACTTTACTTTCAATAGCGCGATGTCCAGTTCGCGTTCGGTGACCAGTACTTGAGCTTGCAAGCGCGTGCCGTCGTAGAGATGGACGACCAAATCCGGGGTATCGAGAATTTGGCTGGCCACCGTGATGATGTGGCCTTGCGGGCTGACGATAATCCCTGTGGCGTAATTATTCAGCCGCGAAAAACCGCCGGCCCCAAAGAGTTTCACCAGCTTCTTGTTGGCTTTTTGGGCCACGTCCACCAAAGGATCGGCGGCATGCCCCACGGCCGGAGCTGGCAGAAGGGCCAGGAGTGCGACAATTCCGACCCAGATTGTGCGTGTCAACATAGCGGTTCGTAGTTGTGGGAAGAAGGCGCCGGGGGGGTCGGTCAGCACCGACCCACACTCCATTGGCAAATGTCATTCATTTGGCGAGGTTGTAGTTCGTTACGGTCAGAGTCGCGTAGCGTTTGTTGCCGAAGCGGACGTCGATGGTGTGGGGCAATTTGCGGCCACCGACATCTTTGTAGTCGTGGAAGTACACTTCGCACGGGTCGCGATCGTCGAGATTGTCAGCATCTTTGGCCACGTAGGTTTCAAAGCCAAGCAGCGTGGCATCGGTGCGGGCGAAATACCAGCGGCATTCCACGGAACCGTGTTTGGTGATCATCGTGTCGCAATCGACACGCAAGGCGGCCAACGACTTCGGTTCCGAGCCATCGCGGGGGAAAGGGTAGAACGGGGCGTAGCCGCCATAGGCAAACAGCCCTTCGAAGCCTTTGGCTCCCAACGTCAGGAAGCGGCGGTAGTGGTAAAAGGCCATCATCAACCCGCCGCTGCCGATCGGTTCTTGCTGCAAGCGCAGATCGGTTTGCCGCAGCGGTTCGAGGGTGGTTTCGATGTTGAGCTTCATGGCGACTTTTGTGCCATCGGGGCCTTCGGTCAGCACGATCTTCATCGGCCCTTTGCGGTCGGTCTGTTCGTACTGGCCTTCGAGGGTCCAGGTGCCAACGAGTTCCGTGAAGTCCCCGTGTTTGCGGAATTTATCGAGGAGTTTTTTCTGTTCGATGACGTTGAAATACCAATTCGAGAAGCCTTTGCGGGCCTCGTACATTTTGGCGGCCTCGCCACTGGGCCGAGGGCCTTTGGGGATCGGTTGCGGCGGAGGTGGGGGTTGGCCCGGCACGGGTTCCTTTCGCTCGATCACCTGCGCTTGGTGGCCCATGAGGCGAACGAGCATTTCGCTGGTGGTGGTACCGCGCCGAATCGTCAAGGGCAGCCGCCATTCTTTGGGGAAGATACCCAGAATGTTCTTGTATTCATTGGTGCTATTGACACGCCGCCCGGCGAACTCGAGGAGCTGATCCCCTTCGCGCAAGCCGCGGCGATAGGCATCGCTTTCATCGAGAATCTGCTTGACCACCATCTGCGTCAACGGGGCGTCTTCGTTGGCGGTACCGATGGCAGCCCCCAAAGTGGCATGGTCGCTATCGATGCCACCATACAGATGCCCTAAGAAATTTTTGATCTGGTTGATGGAGATCGCGTAGCCGACCCCCGAGTTGACGCGGCCTCGTTTTTCAAACGAACCCCGGCCGTTGATCCCGATCAACTCGCCGTCCATGTTGAACAGTGGACCGCCGGAGTTGCCGGGATTGATCGAGGTTTCGATCTGGATGCAGTCGGTGTATTCCAGCAACCCTTTGCCTTCGGGAGGTTGATAGCGGTTGACACCACTGACAATCCCATAGGTGACGGTAGGGGTGAAGTCCATGGCCAGAGAAAAGGGATTACCCATCGCCAGCGACCAATCTCCCGCTCGGACTTTGTCGCTATCGCCAAGTTTCACATACGGGAATGGTTTGCCCTTCTCTTTGGGCAGCAGCTTGATGAGAGCAACATCACCGACCTTATCAATCCCGCAGACCACGGCATCGTACAGCACACCATCGGCCAGCCCGGCTTGCATGAGCGGCCCTGTCGGTTGCACCACGTGAAAATTCGTCAGGGCGTACCCTTCCGGGTCGATCAGCACACCGCTGCCCACACCCTGCCCACCTTGCATGCACACCGCCACAATCGCCGGGTGAACTTTCTGGATCGTGGCGATCCGTTGGTTTTGCTCATCGATGACCGCGCGATCCACATCGAGCGGCGCGGCTGGTGCCAGGGGCACTATCACGCCGCATCCCAGGAGAAACACCACCGGTACCAGTCGTGTCGTATGGTGCCACAAACGAATCAGAACACGCATCATGATGCAACCCTGAAGGGTGATTCGCGGGAGGAAAGTCGCTTTTCCGGCCACAGTTGGTCATCCACCCCGATGTTCCAACCCCAACAATTCTCAAGCCCCACCGCGGTTACTTCTGTACGCGGGCATCGGCGAGTGTGACGTAGTTGCCGTTGAAAGGCGTCTCAGCTTCGACGATGATACGCAACTGTTTGACGCCATTGATGGCCAGCACAATCGGCTTGGCCCGTTCTTGGCGGTTCAGGGTGGCCGCGAGGAGAACCTGGCCATCCCCTTCGATGGTCAATTTCGCGCTGCTGGTGGCGTTGGTTCCGTTTTCGTCGATGCCGGCCATCGCCTTGAACTGGCTGTAATCCCCTTTGAGGTCGAAGGTCAGCACTGTGTCCGGAGCGATGCACAATCCTTTGGGGAAAATGGTGTTATCCAGCTTGAGCGCATCGTTGGCGAGCGAACGATCCCGCAAGTACGGCACTGTCACGTTCAATTTCAGCTCGTCCGCGGGCAGTTCTGCCGTCTCCACTTTCGGATCGAGGTCCGACAGATACGCGACATTCCCTTGGGCATAATCGAGCCGCACGAGGGCCGCGACCGAGGGATAGAGAACCTTCGCCCCCGCCACCGTCGTGATGCTGACACGGCCATCCGTACCCAAAGTGATCGTAGTGGCCGTGAGTGTGTTGCCGTAGACATCGTGGACACGGCAAAGGGTAGGCGGCAATTGCGTAGGTTGCGGTTGGGCGAAAACATAGCCCGCTGAGCGCGATTGCAACAGCATATCGGTGCGATCGCCAGCTTCATTTTGAAACTTCAGTTCCCGGCCATCCGCACTTCCAGACTCGATCGTTCCTTGCACATACGTCAGATCGGTTTCGCGCTCCAGAACGTACAGATCGCGCTTGCCGCGAGTGGCTAGCATTTTCTTCCAGGCCGTGCGGATTTTCGGATCATGAGCTTTCTTGATAGCGGAAAAGACGCTCCGGAGAGGAATTTCGAATGTGGGAGCGGGCAAGGAGCTGGGGCCGGCGAGCGGTTCCATCTCAAAGGCCTTGTCTTTGATGACAAATTTGGTCATGCGCAGTGTCGAGCCGTCAGTCAGTTCGATTTCCGCATAGGTGGCGGGCAGCGGCAGGGATTTATTGCCGAAATCGACCACGACCAGATCGCGCCCAGGAATTTCGACTTGGGCTTGCTGCGTCGCGAAGGTGATGCCCTTGGCATCGACCCGGACGAGTTGACCGCTGATTTTCTTGCCCGCCGTCGTGGTAACATCGTCGCCACGGGCAGTGGCTAGCCACACCACCGGACCGGTCAGGGCGACGGCCAGAAGAGCAGTTGCCGCTGGGCGAAGCAATCTCCGGGTCAACGTCATGGTTCATCTCGCAAGGGGGGAGCAATCCGCAAGATCACACGGTCGTTGGGATATCAACACCAAAGCTCCAGGTGGAAGACAGCGGCGGTGGCCGGAGATGCACGCGGCCACCGCCGTGAGGATTTTACCAGCAACCGCGCACTCACTTCTTGTAGCCGTGCATCTTGTCGAGGGCTTCGAAGTAGTTGCGGATCATTGGTTCAAACTTCGGCGGCAGGTCACGGGTGATTTCATTGATCACCTTGGCCCGTTCCGCCGCAGGCATCGAACCCCACTGCTGGGCGATTTGCCGCAGTTGTTTTTCATCGACTTTGCCGGCCCCGCTACCGCCCATGATCACGCTATCTGTAGCGGGGCTGGTGGGGTTCACCGTGCCGCCGCCGGGGCTATTACCAGGCTTCTGGCCACCACCGGGGCAGTTACCGCCATTGCACTGGCCGCCGCCGCCCTTGTTCTTGTTTTCCAACTCCTTGATGAGTTCATCGAGGCGGAAAATGATCTTCTTTTGAATGTCTTGGGTCTTTTCGCCGCCCCGGGCCAGATCGAGCCGGCGACCGCTGTTATCCATCAACTTCTCGATGTTGGTGAGGTCTTTGGGGTCCGGCGACCAGTTTTGAATGTCGAAGAACATCAGGGTCGCGACCATCGTGTAACGCGCTGGGGAATCGGCCACATCATCGAGGAGTTTCACGATCGCGGAGATGGCCGTTTCTTTCTTCATCGTGGCGTGTGCCGACACCGCTTTGAAGAAGTAGTAGCTGGCGGGGTCGACCGCGACTTCGGGGTCAATGCCTTTGGTGCTGAGGGCTTCGAGGGCCTCTTCGTACACCCGGCGGCTGGCCGCGGCTTTGGCGAAAGCCAGGGCCACGTTGGTGCGGAAGAACACATCTTGTTTATCGTCTTTGAGAATGGCGGGCACTTCGGCCGGCGCTGACGCTTGGGGATTGCGAGCATGGGCCAGAAACGCCTGCACTTCCGAGTTGCCCAGGGCCAGGGCATCGGCGGTCCGGTCGAGAATCGAGCGCTTCTCGTTGGCCCAGATCGCGTCGAAGGCTTGTTGATCGAATTGGCCGATCGACTTCAGGTATGCCGCGGCCTTGGCCTTCGCCGTTTCCGCGGGCATCGACTTCAGGGTGCTGAAGCCAAAACTGGGCTTTTTCGCCGGTTCGGCGGCCAAGGTCGGGGTCGCGAAGCCGGCCAAGCCGGTCGTGACGGCAGCTATCGCGAGTAGTGTGCGAATCTTCACGACATCGCTCCTCAAGTTAGGAATAAGACCCGTTTGGAGAGTTTTCCCCTACAACGCGACCGGACATCTGAAAAGACGACCAATCACGGGATTTCTAACCGCAGTTTAGCTATTCTCTTGGCTGAACACAACTCGCGATAGCTCAGCGAGTTGTGTTCCTCATCAATCCTTCATGAGGAGGTCCAAGAGGTTTGTCGGCGTTCGATCACGGTCATCCAAAGAGCGGGCGTTCCGGACAGAAACGCCGCGGTCGGCGAGCTGTGAGATCCCGCCGACGGGGAGGGACGAGACTATTGGTTGGCCTGAGTCGCAATCTTGTGGATCAGGTCTTGCAAGAACTTCTGATGATCAGCCAGCTTTTTCAGCTCGCTTTGCACGAGCGGATCTTTGGCTTGCTCACCGGGGTCTTGCTTGTTGTACATGATGGTGCGTTTGTTGAGCTGTTCCTGTTGGGCCCGGACCAGCTTCAGTTGATTGATCAGCTCGACCAATTGTTGGTCTTGTTTCTTGGCGTTGGGGTCACTGGGTTTGGAATCGCTCGGTTTATTTTCCAAGTCTTGCTTAGCTTTCTTGAGCGCTTCGAGCATCATCTTGAGTTGATCGATGACATCTTGCTCGATTTGCTGCGTATCTTCGCCCACGCGGGCCTCGTTGAGGCGGTTTTTGATCGATTCCATATCCCCTTTGACCAACTGCAGCACCCCGGCGAAGACAACCGCGGTGCCCTCACCTTCCATCAGCTTGAGGGCTTTGTCGGCTTCGGCGATGATTTGGCCTTCCTTTTCGGCTTCGGCCTGGCTCTTTTGAATTTCGGCCACGGCCGGTTTGCCCCCGAGGTTTTGGACGGTATTGTGAATGGCCTCCGTAGCTGCCTTGACCTCGATTTGCATCCGCAACATGCGGCTGACACGTTCTTCAAGGTTGGCCAAGAGTTTCGCTAACTCTTTTTCCCGCAATTGTTTGAGGCGTTTTTCGAGTTCTTCGATGGCCTTTTGCAGCTGGTCAATGGCCTTGTCCTGATTCTTGGACGCTTGTTTATTGTCGCCTTTCTTCAAGTCGTCTTCGGCTTGTTGCTGCGGCGGAACAGCTTGTTGCACGTTCTCTTGAGCAGGATCGCGGGGCTGGTTGGGGTTTTGCTGGCCGCCACCGCCTTGTTGGCCGCCTCCTTTAGAGCTGCCGGGTTGGCCACCCTGGCCACCTTGG
>JANWYJ010000078.1 GCA_025055115.1 Gemmata sp. | reverse complement strand
GTCGTTTTCGGGGAAGGTGAGGTCGACGCGGGCATCGCCGGTGATGGTGCCGGAGCGGGAGAAGTAGCCGACACCGGAGTTGAACAGGACCACGCGGGTGATGGGCAGTTGCACCGCCGGCTTCAAATCCTGCTTCGCTTCGTTGGCCTCAAGTAAGCTATTGAGGCCCACACCCAAACCCACTGCCCCGAACACGGGCAGGCCCCACAGCCATTTCTTCAACATGGAGAACTCCTTGCAACGGAAGAAACTTCGAGTAGCCGACACTCTATCGACGAATGGACAGGCGGTTTGGCTTGCGCTTTTCACGATGTTACATTCTTTTTCCGTTCCCAACGGTTGGGTTGTGAATGCAAACCGTTGGGTTGTGAGTGCAAACAGAGTGCCAATGGACGGTCAGGGGTCAGCGTCGCAACGGTTGCCGAGCCGTTTGAAGCCAAACATCGTCGAGGCGCTGGGCGAGAACATCCCACGAGTACCGGGACAAGACCTGGGGCCGTGCCGATTCTACGGTTTCCGCCACGACCTCGGGTTGGCGGATCGCCGTGATGGCCATTCTCACCAATTCTTCATGATTTGCGGCCATCCACAAATCGCGAGGGGAGGTGAGTTCCAGTCCTTCCGCACCGACGCGGGTACTGAGGACCGGGGTTCCGGCCGCGAGGGCTTCGAGAATCTTCAGCCGCGATCCACCACCAATGCGTAAGGGCACGATGAGAAAGCCGCACCGGGCCAAGAACGGTCGAACGTCGGCGACATCGGCATATAACTCGGCCCCGGGTGTGTGCCGGACCTGAGCTACCAGCCACGGGGGTGGGCGGCGTCCGACCAGGACCGCGGTCGCATTTGGCACACTCCTGCGCACTTGTGGCAAAATCTCTTCGAGCAACAGCACGGCCGCATCTTGGTTGGGCCGCCAATCCAAGCTGCCGAGAAACAACATCTGTGCGGGATGACGTTCGACATCGCGTTGCGGCTGAAAGTAGGCTCCATCGACGCCATTATCGACAACAAACACGGACCGGGCGGCAAATTCCGTCTGCATCAGCGCGGCGTCGTCCTGGCTGACCGCGATGCACGCTGGGGCGTGGGAATAGGCCCAGCGTTCGAAGCGCTGGAATTTCCGCCACTGTTGCTGGATGTACCATCGTTTAGCCGGGTTTTCGGCAGTGGCCGCCAGCCGCTGCCAAATGCGGGACTCGACATTGTGAGCCATCACGCACCACGGCGTGGCGGGCAGTTGTGGGCCTAATGCTTCGCGTAGAACTTGGGCGTAGGGGGTCCATTCACAATGCCACAGATCGACGGCCTGCCGGTGGGCATATTCGCGCACAGCTTGGATCAAGGCTTGGCTTGTATGCGTTGCGACGGAGTAGGGCAGGTGGGAAAAAAGATTTCCCGCCAAGCGGGCATAGAAGCCCGGACCCGATTTGGCCGGAATGGCTCGATCGACCACAATCGTTTCGATGCCGCAAGCGCGGAAGACTTCTTCCGCAGCCAGGGCTTCGTCGCGCTGGGGGTTCCGATGGCACAAGATGGTGACCCGGTGCCGCGTCGCCAGCCGCGCTAGCAGTTGAAAGCTCCGAATGCGCTTTCCCGATGTCAGTGGGAATGGCAATTCTTCGTCCAGAACGGCCACGTGCAGCCGAGGCATGGGTTCCTTCCCCGTGGTTGTTGGTCCGAACGGAAATAGCACGATTGTGCCGCAAGTGGAGGGGAGAACGCAACGGCAGTTCGAAGCCGCCGCCGCTTGGGGGCCATCAAGGGCCGATGATCTGACGGTAGAGCTTTTCGTAGGCTTCGGCGCTACGATCCCAACTCCAATCCTGAGCCATCGCGGTACGTATGATTTGCCGGAAATCAGCGGGCCGGTCGCGATAAAGGGTTAGCGCCCATTTCACCGTTTCATAGAGAGCATAAGCGGAGTAGTCCCCGAACGTGAAACCTGTGGCACGGCCATCCGCCAGGTTTTCGACCGTGGCATTGACGACAGTATCGGCCAACCCACCCGTCAGGCGGACGACAGGTGGCGTCCCATATTTGAGGCTATACAGTTGGTTCAGACCGCACGGTTCGTAGCGGCTGGGCATCAAAAACAGGTCGGCCCCGGCCTCGATCACATGAGCCAACGGTTCGTTGAAGCCGAAATAAACCCCAATACGGTCTGGATAGCGGTCGCGGAGATGTTGCAATTGGTTTTGGAACTCCCGCTCCCCATCGCCCAGGACGACCAACTGGCAACCCAGATCGATAAACCCCGGTGTCGCACTGATAATCAGATCAATGCCCTTTTGGCTGACCAACCGGGCGACGACGCCCAACACCGGGCGGTTCGCATCGACCGGTAGGTGAAACCGCCGTTGCAAGTCGGCTTTACACAGGGGTTTTTTCTCGAAAACCGTTTCGGCATTGTAAGGGGCGATGATGTACTGGTCGGTTTCCGGGTTCCAATGGGTGTAGTCGCAACCATTGACGATGCCGGTCAGTTTCCAGTGGTAGCTGCTGAGTAAACCTTCCAGGCCGCAACCAAACTCGGCCGTTTGAATTTCCCGGGCATAGGTCGGACTGACCGTGGTGACGGCATCGGCAAAAACGATCCCCGCTTTCAGCAAGTTGAGGCCATAATGTTCGAGCTGAGCCGGGTTGTACAGCCGTTCGGGTAGCCCGGTGTAGTTCATCAGTTCCCGCGGAAACGAACCTTGGTACGCGATGTTATGAATCGTGAAGACCGAGCGGATCCGCTGGTAGCCCGGTTGCTGCCGGTACACTTCGCTGAGGTATACTGGGACCAACCCGGTTTGCCAGTCGTTGGCATGGATGATGTGGGGGGCAAATCCCAGATGGGGGATTAACTCGAGAATCGCTCGGCTGAAGAAGACAAACCGCTCCCCGTTATCCCAATAGTCTTCCTTCTCCCCCCAGCCGTTGATGGTTTGATACAAGCCGCGGCTTTTCCCATCGTCGCGCTCGAAATAGGGAGCGTGTTCGATGAAAAAGATCGGCACACCGGAACTCGGCAAGGTGGCCCGGAAGACGCGACACGCCAAGACACGATCGCCATTGGGCACTGGCAGTACGATTCCCGTCCGTTCGATGGGCACCCCGGCGCGGCGGCAGGAGTTGTAAAGTGGCATCGCCACCGCGGCCATATTCCCCCGCTTCGCCAACGCCCGCGGCAGGGCGGCGGCGACATCGGCTAACCCCCCGGTTTTGGCGAAACCGGCAACCTCACTGGCAGCCAAGAGAACCCGTACCGGCACAGACACTCCCCAATCCCACCCTATCTAACCGAAAAACAAAAAACATCCGAAAAACAAAAAACCGCCTCTCCCAACGACCGCGCGAGCTGGGGCGCCTGACCGACGCCCATCGCGGCTCCTCCACCCTCCGCGGGCATGCCATCGACTGTTCAATGCTATTGTGCGCTATTTTGGGGGTTCTGCTGGGGCAACAATTTTTTTGGTAACACTTAAACTCCGCACAATGCGATCTACTTCGGCACGCAATTCCTTGGCATCGGTGGGGAGAGTGGCAGCCACGGTGATGCCGCCGTCGGTTTGTTTCAGCACGGCATACTCAATCCGAACAGGGTTTTTCCCCACTGTGGCCTCAATGGCGAAGCGGTCGAGGGTGATTGGACTTGCGCGAATACGGGTGGGTTTCTCCAGGACCGTGATGGTCGCTTTCTGTTTCTCGAAGTAGTCGGTAACCTCTTTGAGATAATCTTCGGCCGTGGGAACCTGGGATGCTGGTTCTACGGTCAGCAACAGGCCTGCCCCGCGGGCATGGTCGAGCGTGACTTGACGGCCCTGAACCGCCCCAATGCGCCATCCCCGTGGGTGGAGCAAACGGAGGCCCAAATCGGGGTTGTCGTAGAGAAGAAGTGTGTTTTCCGGACCGGGTTTCAAGTCTAGATCGCGAAGAGAAGCTTCGGACAGTTCGGCAGGCTTCTTCTCCAGCGGCGAACGGGTCATGGTGAAATGCCCTTCGACAATGCCTACCGTTTCCCCGCGGCCGTCGAGAAGTTCTTTGGTTCCTTTCAATGATAGATACGTCAGCATTTGCAGCTGAAGATCGAAGTACGCGGTACCGTCGAATTGTTGCCGATTGGGGCCATCCTCATTGACTCCGCGCACACTGCCGCGGAGGCGGAGGCGAGCCAATGATTGCCCCGCGGGTCGGGCCAGCCCGACAAATTCCACGGTCATGTCCCCTTCGTCGATCTTCTCCATATCGGTCAGTTCCTGGACAGCTGCGGCCGAGACCTTCCAGGAAGCCCCCACACGGACCGGCTGGGAGGGGAGCAGGCCAGGAATGAGAGCCGGATTCAAAACCTCGGCGCGAATCAGATCTATTTCCCCCCACGTCAATGGGCCATCGGGAGAGAACGGCGCTTTGCGTTCCCCGCTTTTAATTATCACCAAACGGCGAACCGACGGACGCAAACTAGCTTCTTGCTTCACCGTGCCGAGGGTTCGTTCCAACTCGAAAGTGCGATAGATGCGAATGGTTTTGATCAGGTCGGTATCGTCGGGGGGCAACAGCCGTTCGTCATAAATCCCATGACTTGTCCCAACTAGAGGAACGAGTTGTGCCGGTTTCCCCTTTTCGGTTGAAGGAACGGACAATTTGCCACTGATCTTCACCCGAACCTCCACTTTGGAGGTGTGCCCTTCGGGGAATTGCTCCTGCAGTTGGAAATCCTGGGCACAAATCGGTGAGGGGGGCATCACTCCAAAAGTCATAATCAAACTGAACATTCGACCGTAGGCATTCAGCATGGGAATGTTCCGGTTAAGCCGCGTTCGTTGGGCCGTCGTTACTGCCGAGGCTTGGCCGCGGGAAAACTCCGATCGCGTTCATTGTAATGCCGCTGGCGACAAGCTCTGGCGCAAAGTTTCGACGCAGCCACGTTCGATTGTTGAATAACGTAAACTCTGACGGTTAAAAAATTTAGGCAGGATGTAGCGAATCGAACGCCATAACCGCCATTTTCTTGAAGGGATTGAAAAAAAGAACTTCAGTGACCGTCACAGTGAACTTTTTGTCACGAACAGGGTGGAGTTCACGGCGATGGGTCAGCACCGGTATCTGGGAAGTTTCTGCTAACCCAAGTTGCTTTTCCATAAGGACTTAGGCGAAATTCGCCCTTGAGGGCAGCATTGGTAGCAGAATTTGGCCCACAAGCTGCTTTGGGGTTTGGCGGTTCATCGGGAATGACCGGAGGGGCCGAGAAAGTCGCTCCGGATCGTCCTATTGGTTCCGGATTGTCCTATTGGTCACAAGGACGGAATTCTTATGAAAGATGCGAACCCGGATGTATCGGAGGCGTATCTAATAAGTGGAGTTACGCCAAATAAAAGGAATTAAGCCAAGTCCGATACCCTCTCGCCAATCCTGGTAAGAAGCGCTCGCTGCGGGTGGTATCCCTGAATGTGGGCGCAGAATTCCAAAACTCGCGACAAGGCGTCGCGAATAACAAGGTAGAGTTGGTTGATGAATAGTATCACGTGGAACAAGTGTTCCGGTGTCCAGATAATGTTGTGGCCGCCAGTTGGTTTTGTGTTTTACCATCTGTGTTCAACCTAACGGCGGGCTGAGTCCCGCAGCCGGGAGGAGCCGGTGAGCGAATTCAAAATCACAGCCCTGAAGGAGCTAACCGAACAGCAAACCCGCTACGCCCCGACGGCCCGTCGGCAGGCGCAGATCGCCAATGCGCAGAAGTTGCTGGGCGAAATCGAGCCGCACAAGACGTATCCGTATCAGTACGTTTGTTATCGCCTTACGGAGTACCGTTCGGAGGCTTATCCGGATTTGTGTATCCGCGGCGATCAACTGCGGCATGATTTGGAACTGTTCATTCGCCGCCTGGAGCGGTCGTTACCGGCGGTTCCCGCGGAGCAGAGCGTGGAACCGATGCTCACATTGGAGGAAGTGAGCAAGCGCTTCAATGTTTCGACCAAAACGATTTCCCGCTGGCGGGTGAAAGGCTTGACGGCACGGCGGGTAAAAGTGAATGGCCGCAGTCAGTTGGGGTTTCCCGCTGCGGCTGTGGAGAAGTTTTTGGCGGAACACAAAGTCCTCGTCGAGAAAGGTTCGCGTTTCAGTCACCTGAGCGATGCCGAGAAGGAAGAAATTCTTCGTCTGGCTCGTGAACTGCGCGAAAGCGGCAAGACGCTCACGGAAGTCAGCCGTCAGATTGCAGCCCGCTTAGGCCGCAGCCCCGAAGCTGTCCGTTACACTATTAAGAATTTCGATCGCGCTCACCCGGATTGCGCGCTGTTTCCCACAGTGACTGGTCCATTGAGTGAGTCGACCAAACAGCAGATGTATTTGGCAAAGCGCCAACACGAACTCGACATCCAGAACGCCAAACCCACGGGGGATACCGTGACGAGCATAGCCAAACGATTCAACCGGACGCGATCCAGCATGTATCGCGTCGTGAACGAAGTGCGTGCCAAGGAATTGGTGCGCACGCCGGTCGATTTTATCTACAACCCAGAATTTGATGACCCCGCCCGCGAAGCGATCATCCTTGCGGAAATGCCGGGGAAAGCCGAATTCGAAGCGAAACGGGCTGCGAAAAGCCCCCCCAAAGATGTGCCCGCGCACATGGCCCATTTGTACGAATGGCCTCTCTTGACCAAGGAACAAGAACAGCACTTGTTCCGCAAAATGAACTTCCTCAAATACAAGCTGCATCAATTGCAGCAATCCCTCGATCCGGCCAAAGCCAAAGTGGCCGATTTGATGAAAATTGAGGAATTGAAAGAAGGTATTCGTGAGTGCCGCGACCTGCTCATCAATTGCAACCAACGCCTGGTCTACGCGCAGGCGAAGCAAAAACTCGCCCTGGGCGAAAACATCGACGATTTGGTGAGCGATGGCAACTTGTCCCTGATGCGCGCTGTCGAAAAGTTCGACTACTCCCGGGGCAATAAGTTCAGCACCTATGCCACCTGGGCGATCATGAAGAATTTCGCCCGGTCGATTCCCGATGCCAAGACGCACAAGCAACGCTACATGACGGGGCACGACGAAATCTTCGAAGCCAAAGCCGATGTTCGTTCCGACGAACAAGAAGTGCTGGCCCAAGCCGATGCCGCGCGAGCCCGTGTCAACCGCTTGCTCGAACACCTCGACGCCCGAACCCGCGAGGTCATTCGCATGCGCACCGGCTTAGATGGTTCTGAAGAAATGACCCTGGAACAGATCGGCCAGCACTTCGG
This sequence comes from Gemmata sp., assembly GCA_025055115.1. Taxonomy (GTDB): domain Bacteria; phylum Planctomycetota; class Planctomycetia; order Gemmatales; family Gemmataceae; genus Gemmata. Next base: position 12,520 of record JANWYJ010000078.1, on the reverse strand, counting down.
CATCACCAAAGAACGTGTGCGGCAGATCAACGTCCGCGGGATGAAAATGCTGCGTGAATGGGCCGCTAAGGAAAACGCCGAGATGCCGTAGCAAGGTCGCCCAACACCCCAGGCAGCGATCAACACGACCGTTTTCAACCCAGGTTGGTGAAGAGACGTAACTGGCTCTGCCGGCAAAGACAGACCCAATGGGGGACCGATGGATCACCGAGTTCCGTCGGTCCCCATTTCTTGTTGCTAGTGGCCTCATTTCTTGTTGCTACTGGCCTCAATGATCTACAAACGATCCTTGGATGGATCACCGAGTTCCGTCGGTCCCCGTTTCTTGTTAGTCGCGCATTGTGTTCGTTGGCCAACCGGCTGTGTACCTTGGGGTGATAGCCAAGGATTGGTCCAACGCTTCGGGCTTGCCCCCCAATGCGGCTTGCCCCCCAATGCTGGGGGCGAGGGATTCACCAGCACCACAGAGGGATCCACCAGCACCACCGATCGGGGAATTCCATCTACCTCTCGTGTCGTTCCCTTCCGGTCCGGTTCTGGATATTCCCGAGTCGGGTGAAGAGTTCCTATTCCACTGGTAAAAGACCTATTCCACTGGTAGGTAAAAGACCTATTCCACGGGTAAAAGACCGGCTTTTTCGAGGCTGGCCTTCAATTTCGCTTTCTGGGCGTCACCGAAAGGGGCAATCGGCCAGCGCATCGGACCGGCGCTGCGGCCCAGCAAAGCCATCGCTTCCTTGACCGCGCTATTGCCAGTGCCCAAGCTCATCGCCATCCGCACCGGATGCAATCGCGCTTGGTAGTGTTTGGCCGCGTCCAGTTCTCCGGCGACAAACGATTCATAAATGCCAACGCACAGCTCAGGAGCGATGTTGCAGGAGGCCGGAATGGCTCCCTGGGCCCCTGCTTGCAGGGCGGCCAAAATCAACGTATCGCGACCATTCAACACGCTGAATTTTTCGCGGGGTGTTTGGCGGATGATTTCGATCGTATTTTGTAAATCCCCCGAAGAATCTTTAATCCCGATGATGTTGGGGATCTCCGCCAGTTGGGCCACGGTGTCCGGTTCAATGCTCAATCCGCCACAAGTGGCCGGGTTGTTGTACAGAACCACCGGTAAAGAAGTGCTTTCTGCAATGCGGCGGAAGTGGTCGAACAGCTCCGCTTGGGTGGGTTTGATGAAGTACGGGGTGATGACGGAAACGCCAACGGCTCCTTCCCGTTCGGCCATTTGGGTCAGCCGTAGCACTTCGCGGGTGGTTTCAGCGCCTGTCCCTGCATATACGGGGCGGCGGTGGCCCACATGGGCCACCGTTTCGGCCACAACCCGTTGCTTTTCCGCTTCATCAAGGGCGTAGAACTCGCCCGTGGTGCCCAATACGAAAATACCGTGGACGCCGGAATTGATCAGAAAGTCGATGTGTATTTTCAGTTTTGGAAGATCGAGTTCGTGATCCGCCGTGAAGGGGGTGACAACGGGGGGAATGATGCCGCGGAGTCGCATAGGCCAGCTCCTGTGTGGCGCCTGGGGGGCCACATCGTGGCCGAGGTAGCCCCTGCGCTGGGAAGGTTGTGAATTGTTGAACCTTGAGGGTGAGCGAGGAATTCTTGGAAATTCTCCAATCCCTCTCGTGTTACGATTCGTCGTATGATATATCCCGCGTTTGACGTGGGAATCGTCCCGTTTTGCCTGTTGGGGAGATCATGGTATGCTGACGTCGTTTGTCCTCTCGATGGCTTTGGCCGCTCCGGTGCCGCCGCCGGCGCCGACTCCGGCCCCCAGTGGCCCAATTCCGCAATTGATGGAATTGAAGCCCGATGCCAACGGCAAGATCATGGTCATGGTGGCCCGCAAAGAAGTTCGTGAGATCCCTGGGGGTAATGCGGTGGCTCCGGGAGGCAACGCGCCGGCGGTGATCAAACGGGAGGTGGTAACGCATCAGATGGTCGAACTGGGCGAGGTGAAAGATTTGACGATCACCACGGCGGATGGTCAGAAAGTGGAATTGGCCGAGGCCCTGAAAGCCCTAAAAAATGGTGGTGTGGTGGTGGTTTCCAGCGATGGCAAACCGGTCAGCCCCGCGCATCTGAAGCTCTTTAAGGACAACGTGTTAGTGTTGGTCTCGCCGGAATTGGTGCCGGCGCTGAACGCCACGACACGGCCTGGCGGAATCGTTCGGCCGCCAGTACGCCCCGTGCCGCCGATTCAGGTTCAACCGCTGCCCGCCCCCGTGCAGCCACTGCCGGCTCCGATCCCAGGCAACGTCCTGCCCGCCATTCCGGGGGGAATCAAAGTACAACCGGGCGTCATCCAAATCGAGATCGTCCCGGCCCTCCCAGCTCTCCCGCCGGCCCCCGAGAAGTAACGCCATTTTCCCAAACGAAACGCCGAGGTACTGGGAATAACGGAGAGGTACTGGGAATAACGGACCGGAAACCGCCCGGCGACCCCGACGAAGTGATACTTCCACCCGATTGCGTAACCACCCCGTCTCCCACCAAGGCGGGGTGGGTTTTTGATCGAGCTGCCAAGACACTCCAACCGCAAGGCTATACGTTGTCCGACGGCGCGGAGGATGTTCATTTCTTGGCACGTTTGTAACAATTTCTTGGCAGGTTTGTAACAGCTGCTGATACAACCTTTACCCCGTCTTTTCAGCTCGGTAGACTAACTTCAACTGTTGGGCGTTTGAACTTCTCCCCGGAGATTGGCTCCATGAATCCCACACTGATGCTTTCCGCGGCCCTGCTGACGCCCGCTGCCCCCCTGCCACGTGACGCGGCCCCCAACATTTCCGGTCCGGCCCCTCGGATACTGGCTGTGAAAGCCGATGCCAATGGCACCGTGCGGGTGATCGGCTATATTCCCACCAAAATCACCGTGTCCAACACTGTCTTCGCCATCGAAGTGGCCAATATCAACGGTCAGCAGGTGCAGAAACAAGTTCAAAAACAAGTCGATCAAGACGTCATTACTGCGCAACATGTCAACAAGAGTTTGGGAGATTTCAACGGTACCTTCACCACGGCGGCCGGCCAACCGCTGACGTTGGCCGAAGCGACGGCCCGGCTCAAAAACGGCGCGACACTGCTGGCTTCTGCCGATGGCAAGCCGATTGCCCCGGCGTGGTTAAAAGCCGTGCGCGAGGATACCGTCGTTCTGGTGGCGGAAGGGTTATCGCATCTGCAACCGCAATGGGGTGGGGCCCCCCTCCCCACCACCCCGGCCCCGCAATTGGTCATGCTCGGGACCGATGCCAATGGCACTTTGCTGACTCCGGCGACCAGCATGCCTCAGGATAACCCGGCTGGCATTTACTACAACGATGTGTTCATCGAGAAGGGCCAAGTCATTCGTGCCCGCCCCATCCGCGGCGACATCCAATACGGCTATTACAATCACAACCCCCAATACGACGACGCCAAAATCGTTCACAAGCCGCTGGCGAATGTCAAGTTCGACGCCTATGAGGTCAGTGGCAAGCTCATTTCCCGCACGGAAGCCTTGCGTCGGTTGTCCGCGGGGGGCCTGGTTCTGCTGGCTGGCGACAATCGCTTGCCGGACGAGAACTACCTAAAGGCTTTCCGCGACGAAATCTTGGTTCTCGTGAGTCCAGAACTGGTCCTACCCACGCCGATTGTCGATCAAACCAAGAAAAAGAGCAATCCCGCCCAACAACCGCCGGCAGCGGAACCGGCCAAGCCGATTCAACTTCCCGCCAAACCCCTCATCCTCCAAGGCCGTCGCGCGGCGGAAGTGATACTACCCGTGGCCCCGGCGATTGAGAAATAAGCCTCTCGAGTCGCTCACCGACATCACTTCAACAAGACCTTTTCCAAAGCGGGTGAAGCCCACGAGAATGCGGCGTCACCCGCTCATCGTTTTCTCATATGAGCGAAGCGCGAAGGCTGTGCGAATTTTCCTGACCGCCTCTTCCTTTCGCCGCCGAAGTGTGCAGCATAACATCAGTCGCGTCTCTTCCATCCGATTCCTTGTAGTGTGGCTGCCATTATGACACTTTTCCATCGTCGGGGTTTCTTGCGGGCATCGGCTGCCGGTTTAGCGGCGACTTGGTGGGTTGGTCACAGCTCGGCCGCGGATTCTCCTGTAGAGGTCGCTCCGGAACCACGGCCGGCGTTGCCCCTCGACTTCACCAAACTGACTCCGCAAGACACGCTGTTTCTCACCTGGCAACGTGATCCCACCACGACCATCACGGTCCAATGGATCGCTCCGCCAAGCGAACAGATTCCAGCCGTCCGAGTAGCCCCGCGCTTCGGACCGGCGAATTGGACCAACGGGACTGTGGAAACCAAGCCCTTTGGCAATACCGACCTGAAAGTCTACCGCTGCGAGTTTGTGGGGCTGACCCCCGGAACCGAATACATTTTCCAAATTGGCAGTTCATCCCAAGTCCACTGCTTCCGCACGATGCCCGCAAAGGCCACCAACACCTTCACCTGGGTCAGTGGGGGTGATAGTGGCATCGGGGCCGACGCCATAGCCACCAACATCCTGGCGGCCAAACAAGAGCCGAATTTCGTGCTCATCGCTGGCGACCTCGGCTACGACAACGGCACCAGTGCCAAAGTGGCCGTGCAATTCATCGCCAATTATTCCAAACACATGATCGACCCCAAAGGCCGGCTCATTCCGCTGGTCACTTGCATGGGTAACCACGAAGTCCGCGGCGGTTATAAGGGCCGCCGCTCCGATGCCACCTACTACCTCCCGCTGTTCGACGGTCTGTACAAAGACACCACCTACAACGTTCTCGATTTTGGTGATTACCTGAGCCTCGTTCTGCTGGATACGGGGCATGTCTCCCCGATCGAAGGGGAACAAACCCAGTGGCTGGAAGACGTTTTACGGGAACGCCAAGATCGGCCGCACCTGTTCGTCGCCAACCATGTACCGGCGTATCCGTCGTATCGCAACCCCGTGGGCCGCGAGAAAGTCCTGGGTGTGGGCGAATTGCAACGCCGCCATTGGTCGCCATTGTTTGAACGCTATCGTGTGGATGCCGTCTTGGAGCACCACGACCACACCTTCAAGCGCACCCACCCCCTGACCGATGGCCTGTACGACAAGTACGGCGTGCCCTATTTGGGGGATGGTTCGTGGGGCAAGCTCCGTACCCCAGTGCCGCCGGAAAAGCGACCCTATCTCGCCAAGGTGGCCAAAGCCTACCACATGACCGTGCAGCAACTCGAAGGCCCGCAGCGGCTGCACGTTGCCATGGAGAACGGAAGCCGGCTGCTCGACGTGTACACTACCACCGGCAAGCGACCCGCCAAACGCGGCTAACACAGCTGTTCACTTTCTGAACATTTGCTCCTCTCTCCCCGAACGTGCTCGCGGTCGGCCCCTGGCGGCAATTCCCCGCGTCCCGAACACGTTCGGGGTTATTCTTGATAAACTGATAGCATGAATCCAACTGCTGCTTTTCCCACCGCACTGGCGACCGAGCTGCCGCCAGTGACCCAAGCCAATTTGGTACAACGGATGAAGGCCATCGTGGGTCCCGACAACGTGTTGACGGCCCGCGCCGACCTTACCGCCTACGAATGCGATGGCTTCACGATTGCCAAAACCAAGCCGAATGTGGTTGTCTTCCCAACCAGCACCGAGCAGATCGTGGCGATTGTGAAGGCGTGTAACGAACTGGACGTGAACTTTCTCGCCCGCGGCGCGGGCACGAGCCTGGCGGGGGGGTGTGTCTTGGTCGGTGGGGGCGTGATGATCGCCCTGGCCCGCATGAAGCGGATTCTCGAAATCAACATCCGCGATCGCTACGCGGTCGTCGAACCGGGGGTGGTCAATGTCTGGCTGACCAACGCCCTCAAACCCTACGGCTTCCACTACGCCCCCGACCCTTCCAGCCAGGGGGCTTGTACCATCGGCGGCAATGTCGCCACCAATAGCGGCGGGCCGCACACACTCAAGTACGGGGTTACGGTCAACCACATTCTGGGAGTCGAATTGGTACTGCCTGACGGCCACGTGATCACTTGCGGGGGACCGACCGAGGATTCCCCGGGGTACGACTTGGTCGGCACGATTGTGGGAAGCGAAGGCACATTCGGCGTGGTATCCAAAGTGTGGGTGCGGCTGACGAAAAATCCCGAAGCCTACCGCACGCTGTTGGGCGTGTTTGAAACTATTGACGACGCTACCAACACCATCAGCGACATTATCGGTGCCGGAATCGTTCCCGCGGCGTTGGAATTGCTCGACAAAACGATGATCAGCGCTGTGGAGGCCGCCTTTCACTTCGGCTTCCCCCTCGATGCCGAAGCCGTTGTGATTATGGAAGTTGATGGCTTGGCCGCCGGGCTTCAGGACGAAGCGGACCGAATCGAAGCGATTGCCAGGAAAAATCGCGCCCGGGAAGTTCGCAAAGCCCACACCGAAGCCGAACGAATGGCCTTGTGGAAAGCACGCAAGCAAGCCTTCGGCACCATTGGTCGGCTGGGTTATCCCAGTTACTGCACCCAAGACGGCGTGGTACCCCGAACGAAACTCCCCCAGATCATGCGGCACATTCTCGCGACCGCCCGCAAATACAACTTGGGCATTTGCAATGTCTTCCACGCTGGGGATGGAAATGTTCACCCAATTTTAATGTTCGACGAACGCGACCCGGACCAAGTGAAGCGAGTGCTTGAGGCCAGCCATGAAATTTTAGCCGAATGTATCAACCTTGGGGGAAGCGTAACGGGCGAACACGGTATCGGCGTTGAGAAAATCGACTTCATGCCCCTGATGTTCACCCCGGATGATCTGAATTTCATGATCCGCTTGCGAACGGCCTTTAACCCGGACAATCGCTGCAGCCCAGGCAAAATGCTCCCCACCGCCGGCGGTTGCGCGGAATCCAGCCTCAACGGTGTGATTCAGACCAAACCCGGTCGCCGCGCCGCGGTGTGAATCATCGCTCAGTCAAATCATGGCTCACTCAACCGTTATGGTTGCGCGAGGTTGTTTGTTTCCAGATGCTAGGTACGTCTTAGGCAGAGCGTTGTTTGTCGGAGTTTTCGGGGGTGATGGCGTGGCCCTGTCATCCGCCGCCACTCGATGCAGGCAGAGCGTTGTTTTCAGGGTTTTTGCGGTTTTGGGAATTGTCTTGATGCAATCAACGATTCATCAAGCAAAGGGATTCAGCTCCGAGCAGAATTTTTTATGACGAGTTCATTCGTTGCATATTTTTGTTCTACAGTTCTCTGCCAACACTAGCACCAACTTCGGATTCCAACAAGCGGCTGCAGATTCCCTCGCAGCCTTCTGAATGCACTATGCAATCACCCTTCATCGCTCTCACACTCGTAGGAAATGGGGCGAACTCACAGGTTTGGACGTCGTCGCATCTGTTGCGGATTGGTCGGCTTCCAGAACTGGAAATCGCGGTCGAAGACATTTCCGTGAGCCGGCTGCACGCGGAAATCAGCCTCACGGATGGTGTTTGGGTCATCCGCGACCGGGGTAGCTCCAATGGTACGATTCTCAACGGTGTGCGGATCGGCCGTACACCGCAACCACTGCAGAAAGGAGATGTGATTGAAGTCGGTAACCTGAAGTTCCAGGTCTCGCAACTCCAGGTACGGCCGACCGTGGTGCGGTTAGGGCAGCAGACGGTGCAGATTGAACTGGCGAAAGGGCGTTGGTTTCCCGATCCGGACGTCGAGGGTCCATCACTCCCGGATCCGCCGGGGACGAATTGGGGAACTTTTCTTCGGTTGATTCGTCGATCGCAACGGTTAGCCGACGTCGGACCGAACCACGAGCTTCTGCAAACTATCATCAATGAGGCGACAACCTACTTCCAAGCGCGTCGTGGTGGGCTTTTTCTGCTCAACGATACTCATTGTCAACTCACGTTGCGCTACTATGCGTTTGGTGGCCACGGTGCGAGCACTCCGCGACCACCTGGAAAAACCCTCGCCACACTCGCTTTGCGTCGCCGCCAATCGCTACTCTTCAGGGACCGTGTCGAAGTAGCCAAACTGGCTCCCGACAGCGTCGCACGTGGGGAGATGAATTCGATCCTGTGCTCTCTGCTGCGGGCTGCCGATCGGGAAATCGGTGTTTTGCACTTCGATCGAGGCCCCGAGGCCCCGGCGTTTACCGAGGACGACCTCAACCACGCCGATTTGTTGGCGGCAAATCTGGCTTTGGGGCTGGACCGTCACCAATTGGTCGAAACTCACGAAAAGACACTCATTCAACTGATTTCCACACTGGCGCAAGCTGTGGAAATGCGTGATCCCTACACGGGCAATCACACACAGCGGGTAACTGCGTATGCCCTCATTTTGGCCGAAGAGTTGGGGTTAGGAGAACAGGATCGGCGGCAGATTCGCATGGCCACCTTGCTGCACGATATTGGGAAAATCGCCATTGATGATCAAATTTTGCGAAAACCGGGCCGCCTGTCCGATCGCGAATTCACTCTCATGCAGACCCATGTTTTACGAGGATGGGAAATGATTCAAATGATCCCGGCGTTGGCCTCGGCCTTGCCGGTGATCCGTGGGCACCACGAACGCTGGGACGGGCAAGGATACCCCGATGGCCTCGCGGGGGAAGACATCCCGCTGACGGCACGCATTGTCGCGGTGGCGGACGCTTTTGACGCGATGACCTCCGATCGCCCCTACCGAGCCGGGATGCCTGCCGAACGTGCCTTTGCTGAGCTACAAGCCGCCGCCGGGACTCATTTCGACCCCACCTGTGTCGCCGCTTTCCTGCGTGCGCGATCCAAGGTGGAACGCATTCTCGAAAACGAATCGCTCGAAAAACAATTCCATCAAGTTGGCAGCAAAACACTTTCCCGCCGGGAACTGGAACGCGAACGCGCTGTCACCGAAACACCACAGCCATCTGAACACCAAGCTCTTGGAAACTGAGGGGCCGATTTGCACCTCCCGAGAATCCCGTCCGGGCCGCTCTCCACACATCCTCGGTGTTGCTACAACACCATCACGACAATTTCACACCGTTGATAGGCCCAGTCACAGTGAATCCCGCGATCACGATTGATTCGTTCGGTCCTTTGGAAGTTCAACGCCCCGCGACGGTGGCGGAATTGTGTTCCCTCGTTCACACGGTGCGAGGTGAGCGCCGTGGACTCTACCCTGTCGGGGGGGGGACTGCGCTCGACTATGGCTGTCCACCGCTCAAACCGGGTATCGCCTGCGATCTGACCGCCCTCCATTCCATCATCGACTATCCCGCACGCGATATGACGATCACCGTGCAAGCAGGCATCACCATCGCCGCGCTACAGGCCGAATTGGCCAAAGAGGGGCAATGGCTGCCGGTGGATATTCCCGCCCCTGAGCGCTCGACACTCGGGGGGGCCGTGGCCGTCAATGCGTGCGGACCGCGACGCTACGGCTACGGAACACTGCGGGATTATGTCATCGGCATCAGCTTTGTGACCGATGATGGCGTCGAGGTCAAAGCCGGCGGCCGGGTGGTGAAGAATGTCGCCGGTTATGACCTGATGAAGTTGCACATTGGTGCTTTGGGTACTCTCGGCATCGTCACGCAACTGACACTCAAGGTGAAACCGAAACCAGAGGCCACGGCTGCGGTCATCTTCGGCTGCGCTGCCACTGCGCTGGCCGCCATTCTTGATGCCCTGGCCGCCACCACCACACGCCCGGTGGCTGTGGAAGTGCTCAATCCGCTCGCCGCCCAGACTATCGGCTTAACAACCCATGCTCACGACTGGACCATCGTTGTCGGTTTTGAAGAAAAAGCGGCCGCGGTGCAGTGGCAAGTGGCCACGTTGGTCGAAGAATTGCGCCAATTGGCAATTCGCGAGGTCCTCACGCAGCCCGATACGGCCATTCTCGATAGGATCACCGCCTGGCAGCAACCACTGGACTCGCAACGTCTTGCCAAGCTGTCACTTCGCCCCAGCGAACTGGCTGGCTGGTTAACCCATAATGCCCCGCGGGGGTTACTCCATGCTCACGGCCTCAATGGCATAGTGTGGCTCCACGATCCCGAGCCACTGCCCCAGGAGGCGATCCTGTGTCGCTGCCCCCCCACGATGAAACGGGAGCGCTTCGTCTGGGGAAAATTACCCGCCAGCTGGGATTTTATGAAACATCTCAAACAGACGCTCGATCCCGACAATGTCTTCAACCCCGGACGCCTCTTCGGCACACTGTGACATCAACCCAGCATTCCACAACAACCCTCAGACGTTTCAGAATGCGGCAAATGATCGCTCACGCGCATACAACGGCGCCGCATTTGTGTGCCGATAGGCGGAATTTGAAGATTATGGCGAAAAATTCTTCTCGAAATATTTGACAACATCAAATTATTGCGCACAGTTCATATAGATGCTGTACCTTTACCAGTGACCACACCTTCACTGGCGGACTGGACGACTAGCCAGTGACCGCGCCTTCACTGGCGGACTGGACGAGTTTGGCATATTTGGCGAGCACACCCCGTTCGACCCGCAGTGCCGGGGCTTGCCACTGCGCCTTGCGGGTCTGCCACTCTTCATGGGAAATATTGAGGGTCAGCACTTTCTGATCCGCGTCAATGGTGATGGAATCACCGTTTTGTACGAGGGCAATAGGGCCACCGGTCCAAGCTTCGGGGGCCACATGCCCCACCACTAGTCCATGCGTACCGCCGCTGAAACGGCCATCGGTGACCAGCCCCACGCTGGCACCAAGACCCTGGCCCATCAGCGCCCCGGTGATGGAGAGCATTTCGCGCATACCCGGTCCACCCACCGGGCCTTCGCCGCGGATGACAACGACATCTCCGGCGACGATGTGCCGCGCCTGAATCGCCGCGAAGCAGGCTTCTTCACTGTCGAAGACTTTCGCCGGCCCGGTGATGCGGCGTTGTTTGAGTCCGGCTACCTTGGCAACCGCGCCGTCGGGGGCCAAATTACCTTTGAGGATCACATGAATGCCACGATCAAATAATGGTTTCTCCAGTGGAAGCACGACGTTTTGTGGTCGTGCATACACACTCGATACCTCGGCCAGGTTCTCAGCGAGTGTTTTCCCCGTGACGGTCAAACAATCGCCGTGCAAAAAGCCTTTCTCCAAGAGAGCCTTCAGAACGGCCGGCGTTCCTCCGACGCGGTACAGATCGTACATGACGAAGCGCCCCCCGGGTTTGAGGTCGGCAATGTGGGGCGTTCGGCTGCTGATGCGGTCGAAATCGTCCAGCGTCCACGGCACTCCAGCTTCGCGGGCAATCGCCATCAGATGCAACACAGCGTTCGTGCTACCGCCCAGAGCCAGCACGAAGGTGTAGGCGTTTTCCAAGCTCTTGCGCGTGATAATGTCGCGCGGGCGAATATTCTGAGCGATGCACCGAACGACCGCTTGCCCTGCCAGGTAGGCTTCGCGTTCCTTCGCGGCGCTGACCGCCGGATTACTAGCTCCGTAGGGTAAGCTCAGCCCCATCGCCTCAATAGCGCTGGCCATCGTGTTGGCGGTATACATTCCGCCGCACGAACCATGACCCGGACAGCTTGCACACTCCACTTGATGAAGGGTTTTCGCATCAATGAGATTCGCTTGATACTGGCCCACAGCTTCGAAGATCGAAACGATGTCGACATCGTCGCCCTGCGGACCGACACCCGGCAGAATGCTTCCACCATACACAAACACGCTGGGAATGTTCAGCCGAGCCATCGCCATGATGCAGCCCGGCATGTTCTTGTCGCAACCGCCGAAGGCCAACAGGCCATCGTGGTTCATGGCCCCACAAACCGTTTCTAGTGCATCCGCAATCACTTCGCGCGAAACCAAGGAGTAGCGCATACCAGGATGGCCCATGCTGATGCCATCGGAGACCGTGGGGGCACCAAACGTTTGCGGCACGCCGCCTGCGGCGCGAATGCCTTCCCGGCCTTTGGCCGCCAGACGATCCAAATGAGCATTGCAGGGAGTGATGTCACTGAACAGCGAGGCCACGCCCACGATTGGCTTCTCGAAGTCGTCATCAGTGAAGCCCACGGCCCGCAGCATGGCGCGATTCGGCGCTCGCCCAGTGCCCCCCGTAGTGATCAAGCTCGTTCGCGTGGCGTTTGGCGACATGTGTTTCGCTCCGTCAGTAGCGTGTGTCGGTTGTGTTTTTTCTGTGATCCGAATCCAATTCAGCAAGGGGTATGAGTACCGATCGTTTTTTGCATCTGTCGGAAATGGCGACAGACCAGCAGTGGAAAAAATGGTGATCGGGTTTGCATCGACTCGGCCTGTGAACTAGGTACTGAGTGTTACCGCACGACGGATTTCGATCGTCGGCGTCGAGCACCCGACACCGCTTGCGGTTCACCTTCAACCGTGTTGTCGTAGGAGTTACTCATGCGTGGTCTGACCCAGAGCATCGTTTCGTTCCTGAAAGCGGAAGATGGCCCGACGGCGGTGGAATACGCCGTGATGTTGGCGTTGATCATTGTGGTGTGCATCGCCGCTATCACCACCCTCGGCTCGAACGCCAATAGCACCTTCAGCTTCGTCGGCTCGT